>PGTK01000014.1 GCA_002794705.1 Candidatus Thermofonsia Clade 1 bacterium | reverse complement strand
TTCGTGGCGCCTTCCCAATTGATGCTGTTACGGAAAGGCGCATCGGCAAAGGCGAGACTGAAAGCGGACATGCGCGCCGAAGAGGTCTGCATGTGTGGCACGCACAGGTCTACAATTTGGCGGAACTGGGCGGGCGTAAGCATAGCGGCACATCCTCTAGGCAAAATCAGCTTGCTACTATTAGATAGCAAAATAAGCGATAAGTCAAGCGAATGGCGGTTTCGGCGGGCTTGCCGCTAAGCTGACTTTTAGAGCGCCTGCAATAAGGGCTGGAGTGCCTTTTCGATGTGGCGGGTTTGGCTCATCAGCGCGTGATGACGGTCTTTCAGCGCGACCTATCTATTTACAATTTTGTCAGGTGGCGCATGCTCGGCGGGCAGTTGCGGGCGGCTCTCAGGCGCTCATCATCCGTGCGACTTGTCTTCGTGCGCTGCCGCAATTAAGATATGGCATTCCAGTCAATAACTGCGTACAATTGGCGCTTGAACGCACATCTTGCAGAGAGGCGCAGCTTTGAATGCCACGTCCTGTCACTGGTCGGCGTCCCGATAGCCTGTTCGATAATCGCTACCGCTACGATCATATCTATCCGCGTGGGCGCAGCGGCGAGACTCTGCGCGCCTACGATACGCTCAACGGCGACCGTCCCTGCGTGATCAAGCGCCCTGCCCTACAGGACGCGCCGCCAATCCGCGCCGGGCAGGAGTTGAGCATCCTGAATGAAAAGCGCGCTCTAGAGCAGCTGCGCGGGCATCCTGTGCTGTGTGAGCTGCTGCATAGCGGCACCTTTCGCATTGGCGGTCAGCAACATCAGTACATTGTTATCGAGATGGCGACGGGCGAGACGCTAGAGGCGCTCACGCTCGCCCTTGCCGCCCAAGGCACGCGCCTGCCCGATCTGGAGCTGCTCACGATCCTTGAGGGCGTGCTGGACTTGCTCCAAGCCGCGCACGATAAGCGCATTGTCTATAACGATGTAGACGCTAAGCACGTCTTTTGGGATCGAGAGGCGTATCGCCTCAAGATGATTGACTGGGGCAACGCCGTCTTCCTCGACTCAGAGACGCATGGTCACGTCACGCGCCATGCGGATATTGCACAGGTCGGTCAGCTGCTTTATTTCTTGCTCAGTGGCGGGCGCCGCCTCGATTTGAATCGTCCAGAGGCGGTCAATGATCTGCCAGAGAGCGTCGCGCCGCGTTTGAAGACGATCATCAGCCGCGCCATCAGCGCTGATCCTGCGGCGCGTTACCCTGATATTGCCGAACTGCGCCGCGACTTGGCTGAGTTGCGCCGCCCCTTGCACAAGGCGCGTGAGGCGCTGATCGAGCGGGTACGGACGCGCTTGCCGCACGTCAATAGCCAGAGTCAGCTGGCTGAATTGCGCGCTTGGCTGGCTGAGGCGCGGAGCGGCGATCCCGGCTATCCGCCTGCCCGTGAGCTGGAGGCTGAGGTAGAGCGCCGTCTGAGCAAGCTGCAGCTGCAGGCAGACCTTGACGCTGTGCGCATTTATCTTGAGAGCGCCAATTTCACGCACGCCGCCGACCTGCTTGATGACCTTATCGCTCGTTGTAGCGAGGAATTGCAGCCGACTTTGCGCTTTTTGCAGGATACCTGTGAGTTGTTAGGGCGCTATACGCCGCCTCTGCAGCCTGAGGGTTTCTCGCAGGCGCTTGACGCTTTGCTCAAGGATGATCCGCAGGGCGCGGCGCGTGTCTTGCTGACCGCGCCTGAGCCGCGTGATGCAGCGCGACATTTGCAGTTGCTGTTGGCAGAGCGTCTGTGTGCGCATATCCCTTCAGTGGTGCTGTTGCGCCCGCATTTGGCGCGCCTTGAGGAACTTTTGAGCGGCGCGCCTCACGCTGATCAGCTCACAGCCGTGCGCCGAATCATCGCCCGCTTTGAAGAGACGCCGCCTGAGGGCATTCAGAATTTGCTGCGGCACTATCAGCGCGTGGCTGATCAGCTTGCCGCCCTTGAGGCTGATCCGCGCACGTTGCCAAGCGCTCGTGAGCCGCTTCAGCGCGCTTTGCAGGCGGCTGAGGCGCTGATCGATCTGATCGAGGTCGCTGCGCAGAACGCTTTGAGCGATCCTTCGCGGGCGGGCAACGCGCTGTGGCACGCACAGGCGATCGATCCGACTAGCGCTGCCTATACCGCTCTGAACGCGCTTTTGAACGCTTTCCACGCTGAGCTAGATGCATTGCGCGCTTATGCGCCCGCTGCAGATGGGAGCGATATCACTGATTTTCTGGGCAGTGCGGCACAGCGCCTTGCACCTTATGCCGCTGAGATCACCGATCCGCGCTTTCAGGCGCTCTTGCGCGATATCGAGGCAGCGACGAAGGCTTGGTTGCGAGTCGCTGATGCCATTGCGCTTGGCGGCAAGCGTCCTGCTGTGGAGCAGTCTAAGGCGGCTGCGGCGGCTGTGCGCTCGCTCAATCAGCGCGTCGCCCATTGGTTTGAGGAATACGCACGGCGCCTAGACGAGGCGGCGCACGTCGAATTTTTAAGTCCGAATGCCCCCTTTGGCAGGGCGCTTGCTGAGGGCTGGGAGAGCTGGGATCGTGGGCGGGCAAGCGATGCGCTATTGAGCGGACGGCGTGCCGCTGATTACGCGCTCACAGAGGCGGAAAAGCTCTCAGCGCGCCGACTCATCGGTTTGAGCGAGGCGCTTGAGACCTGGCTAGAGCGCGACGGCGCTACCTCCACGCCTCAGACTGAGGCGGCGCTGCGCCGCGTCAATGCGCTGTTCCTGCCGGAGGAAGAGACGCTGCGCCAGACCTTTGCCGCTCAAATGCCCACCATGCAGACCTATCTCAAGGCAATGGGCAAGGGCGTAGTCGAGCCGCTGCGCGATTCAAGCGCGGCTGCTGTGCGCGTCCTGTTTTTTGATTATGTTTTGCGCGGCATTCTTGCCTTGCAGCGCGAGAATTTTGAGGACGCCAATCTTTGGAAAGAGGGGGCGGCGAAAGCACTGCCTGCAGCGCGCAATCATCCCGCTTTTCAGGCGCTTGAGACCGCGATCACGCGCCGTCAGCTGGTGCTGGAGGCTGTGCGCGCTTTGAACGTGCTCAACAACGTCTCTGCCATTGCGGAGGCACGCCAAGCCGCCCGTGCGCCTCTTGCTGCGACGCAGCTGGAAAGCGCTGATCTCGCCATTCGCGCCCTTGAGGATGCTCTGCGCCGCTGGCATGATGGCGATTTCCGTGCAGCGCGCCACCAGCTTGACCTCGCCCTTGAGCGCGCCGTCGGCGCTGAGATCGCGCTGGGCAAGTCGCTGAGCGGCTTCAAGGATTGGCTGCAGACTCTGGCTGACTCGGCGGAGTACCTCGCTCAGCAGCGCCGCCTGATCGAGGAAGAGGCACTGGCGCCCTCTGAGACGCCCAAGCCTGAGATTGCCGAGGCGCACCACAAATTAGTAGACATCACGCGCCGCGACTTGGGCGAGCCTTACACAGCGCAGTTGCGCCAATGGCGCGATACCTATCTCGCCGTGCGCGACGTTTACACTGACCCCGATCTGAGCAAGGATGAGAAACTGCGCCTGTTTGAGAGCCACTTCGCCTCGCTTTTCATCGATCGGCAGCCTGCCTTGCCTATTTTGCGCCATTGGCGGACTCTCACAGCGCGTCTGCCCGATCCAGAGCCTGAGCTGCCGCGCTATCAGCCGACTGTGGGCGACTTTGAGCCTTCGGCGCCTGACCTCGCAGCCCTAGAGACCGCGACCGCACCGCGCCGCCCGCCCCGCTCGGAGTCGGTCAGTCCGCCTGTTGAGCCGCCGCCGCTGGAGCGCCGTTCGGAGTCCTCTGCCCGCCGTGAGACGCTCCCGTTGCTTTTGATCGGCGCGCTAGGCGTCCTAGCGATCATTGCGGGCTTGCTCTTGCTCTTCGGCGATAGCGGCGCGGCTGACCTCCCGCCTACGCCCAGCGCCACGCCCGCAGGACTCGGCGCGCCGATTGCACAGCCGCCTACACAAGACATTCCGACTGTGCCGCCGCCCACGCTCACGCCGACTGTCCCCACGCCAACGCCTACATCCACGCCGACGCCTGAGGCAGTTGTGCCGACGCCCACGCCCTTGCCAACGGGCGAGTTGCTCTCGCCTGCCACGCTGCTTGCCGCCCTCACACCGACTGCTATCCCGACTTTGAGCGCTGGCGCCACGCCTGAGCCGCCCAATCCCGCCATTGCCCTGCCCACTTTGCCGCCTGACGCCGCGAGCGGCGAATATGACGTGCTTGCTGCCCTGCGCTCGCTAGATGAGAGCCGCCGCACGTGGAATGCCGACTGGTTCTCCTATCAGGAGGGCGCGTGGATTCTGGGCAATCCCTTGCGCACAGGGACGCGCCCGCCGCTCATCCGCTTCGGACCAGAGCTGCTCACGCCTCTGTTTGGGACTGAGGCGGCGCGCTATGTGCAGCGCATGGAAGTCGAGCTAGAGCTGGTCAGTTATGAGCCGCGCCTCTTGCCAACAGGACAAGTGGTCTTCGGCGCGGGCATGGAGTCCTTACAGGGGCAACGTGCTGCAGTCGAGGCGCGCCTGATCCAAGAGCAGATCGCCAATTTCGGAATCAATTTGAACGGCAACTTCCAGCAGCGGACGCAACTGCCCGCCACTCCGCTGATTTTGCGGGCGGCAGTGGCGCGTGGCGCGGATCGCACGCTCTCGCTCTTCCTTGACGGGCAGTTGCTGGGGCAGTCCAATGCCGCCTACCCGCCTGATATGCCTGTCAGCCTGTATCTCTACACTGCCAGCGGCGGCATGATCGTCAAAGTCAATGCCTTTCGCGTCTGGCTGCAAAAACCCGAATAGCGCAGAGGCAGATGCACATGGCACTCTTAAACGATCTCTATCAAGTTGGCAACACGATTGATACCTTTGCGCCCGGTCACTATGCCCGCGTCTATGAGGCGATTGATAAACGCGACGGGCGGCAAGTCGCTTTCAAGGTCATGCGCCTTGAGCATGTGGTGGAGGGCGACGCGCAGCCGCGCATGGAGGCAACCGCCTTCATCAATGAAGCCGACTTGTTGACGCGCATGGCGGTCTCGCCGCATGTGGTACGCCTGTACGACTGCGGCTATCTCTCGGCGCGGGATGAAAATCCGCGTGGCGGCGAGATTGAATCCTACGGCTTGAACGTCGAACTCTTTCGGCAGGGCATTTTCCGCTATGCCGGGCGCGGCTGGCGCCCTTACCTCGCCTTAGAGCTGCTGCCGCGCACGGATAGCCTGCTCTATGTGATGAAGCCGAACACAAACGGCGTCCGTTGGCGGCTGCCGACTGAAGAGGGCATTGACCTCGCCTACCAATTCGCGGAGGTCTTGGCACTAGCGCACAGACAGCGCATTGTCTATCTCGATCACAAGCTGGAGCATGTCTATTGGGACGGGCGGCAGCTGAAAGTGATTGACTGGAACAGCTCGCGCCTGATCGAGGGCGGCGGGCAGGCTTTGGCACAGAAAGTCAGCGACGATCTGCACAATTTGTGCGCGGGCATTCTGTATCCCGTCTTCACGGGTCTTTCGCCGCAAAAAGGCGCTCTGATGGCGCAGCCCGCCGATCAGTCAGGCGTCGAGAGCCGCTACCGCGATATCACAGCCCTCGATTTCAGCGTTGAGCCGACTCTGAGCAAGGGCATTCAGGCGTGGCTGCAAGGCGGCGCGCAGCGCGCCTACGCCTCCCTCGATCAGTTTCGCACGGCATTGGGCAAGGCGGCGGCAGCCTTCGGCTGGGAGATCGGCTTTTCTAGCGCGGCGCTGCGCGCAGCGCGCACTGATATGCGCGACGGCTTGGCAAAGCTGCGGCAAGGGCAGGCGGCGCTGCGCGAGGCACGCGATTTGCTGCGCGACGCCGTCACAATTGAGGATATCGGCGAAGATTTGGAGGCAGAGTTGCGCCGTCTGCTGAGCAAAATTAACGAGATGCTGCAATATCGCGTCATCCCGTGATGCTTGCTACCCCTAACCCCTGCCCTTCCCCCGTACACGGGGGAAGGGAGTGAGGGATGGGGGTAGGTTAGCGCACGCCCCAAATGCGCACTGTGCCATCTCTATAGCCGCTGGCAAGATAGCGCCCGTCGGGCGACCACGCCACAGAGTATACTGCGCCCGAATGCCCTTCAAGTGCGCGCAGGAGCTGACCTGTCTGGGCATCCCACAAGCGGACTGTGTCGTCAAGCGCCCCCGACGCCACAACGCGCCCGTCAGGCGACCACGCCACAGATAACACCCATCATGAATGCCCTTCGAGTGTGCGCAGGAGCTGACCCGTCTGGGCATCCCATAGGCGGACTGTTTTGTCATATGACCCCGACGCTACAACGCGTCCGTCC
>PGTK01000015.1 GCA_002794705.1 Candidatus Thermofonsia Clade 1 bacterium | reverse complement strand
CGAGGCGCTGCACCTGGGTTTCAGCCTCCGCCTGGTGCGCCTCGGCAGCAGCTTGCTCCGCCTGCTTTTCGGCCAGAGCTTGGGCGATCGCCCCCAGTGCCTCCGTTTGCTCCTGAATCTTGGCGCGGAGCTGCGACACCCGCTCTTGCAGCCGCGCCTGCTCCATGCGCTGCGGCTCGATTCGGTTCAGCAAATCCTCCATCTGGCGGCGCAGGGCGGCTTGCTCCTGCACCCAGGCATCCGACGCTTCGGCGATCGCACTCGATTGTTCTCGGCTGGCTTGCAGCGCCTGCTGAGCGCGATCGCGGGCGGCTCGCAGCGAGGCAATGTCCTGCGTTTCGATGCGCTGCTGATCCGCAGAAGCTTGTTCTAGCGTCTGCATCTGCTCCTGAAGTGCCTGCTGCGTCTGGGCAATCTGCGCCATTGTGTCGCGGTTCGCCACCAGAAGGTCTTGCTCTTGCCGCTGAAGCTGGCGCAGTTCTGCCTCGTGCGTCGCCAGAGTGGCTTGCAGAGCAAGCTGTTCGTCTTCACCCAGCGCCCTGACTCGCGCATTCAGACGCTCTAGCTCGGCAGTGAGTTGCTGAATTTCGGTCGCCAGCGCCGTGAGCTGAGTAGCAGTTTCCGAAAGAGCGCGATCGCCCTCCTCAATTTGCTGTTGCAACCGCCTAGCCTGATCTTGCTGACTGCGCCAGTTCAGCACCAATTCCCACTGG
>PGTK01000018.1 GCA_002794705.1 Candidatus Thermofonsia Clade 1 bacterium | reverse complement strand
TTTCGGCTAGCGTACGAAACTCCTGCTCTCGCTGGTGTAGAGCGGCTTCAGCAGCTTTGCGGGCGCTGATGTCAACGTGGGCGATCGCCACTCCATAGTCCTCCAGCGGAATCGGCGCAGCGCTGACACTCATCCAAGAAATTGAACCATCCGGCTGCCGGATGCCCTGCTCTTGCCCAATGATGGCTCGCCCCTCCCGCAGCGCCCTCACAGCGGCATGCTCTGCTAGCGGCATAGGGCTGCCGTCACAACGGAGCATCGCCCAACTTGATGCATCACTCCAACTCTCCGCATTGCAGAGATGCTGAGTATATTTT
>PGTK01000020.1 GCA_002794705.1 Candidatus Thermofonsia Clade 1 bacterium | reverse complement strand
GCGGCAGCGCTGCGATTGGATAATCATGTCTACGCTGATGTTGTGATCGGCTAGCAGGCGGAACAGGCGGGCAGCCATGCCAGGGCGATCGGGCACATGGCGAATCGCAAGCTGCGCCTGATTGCGGTCGAGGGCGGCTCCGCGCACGGGTGGCACATCGGCATAGGCGAGAGATTTTTGCGCCTGGTGGACGGGCGAAGACGTGACCTCGAAGGTGCTGCACAGAGCGGTTATGGCGCGATCGCAGTCTTCAG
>PGTK01000007.1 GCA_002794705.1 Candidatus Thermofonsia Clade 1 bacterium | reverse complement strand
CCTTCGAGTGTGCGCAGGAGCTGACCCGTCTGGGCATCCCATAGGCGGACTGTTTTGTCATATGACCCCGACGCTACAACGCGTCCGTCCGGCGACCACCCCACAGAGCGCACAATGTCTGTATGCTCTCTGAAGGTGTGCAAAAGCTGACCCGTCTGGGCGTCCCATAGACGGACTGTAAGGTCAGCTAACCCCGACGCTATGGTGCTTCCATCAGGCGACCACGCCACGGAGCGCACAGCTATATGCCTTGTGAGCGCCTGCAGGAGCTGACCGGTCTGCGCGTCCCACAGGCGGATTGTGTAGTCAGCCGACCCTGACGCCACAACGCGCCCGTCCGGCGACCACACCACAGAGTGCACAGTGTCTGTATGCCCTTCGAGCGCCTGCAGAGGCTGACCCGTCTGGGCGTCCCACAGGCGGACTGTGTTGTCCCGTGATCCGGACGCCACGACGCGCCCGTCGGGCGACCACGCTACAGAGTTCACGACACCTGTGTGTCCCTCGAGCAGGCGCGGCGTGCGCTCTAGGTTTTGAGCATCATACAGCCGAATTCGTGCGCCAACAGCTATCGCTAGCGTCCTGCCATTGGGCGAAAAGGCAAGCTGCTCGACTGTGCCACTCCTCAGCCGCCTTAGCTCCGCTAGGCGCTCAATGTCGCCTGCGCCAATAGTCGGCACGGGCGTTAGCGTGCGTGTCGGCGTGCGCGTTGCCGTAGAAGTAGGTGTGAAGGTGTGTGTGGGCGTCGCTGTGAAAGTAGGCGTGAAGGTGCGCGTCGGCGTGGGCGTCTTCGTCCAGAGTGTGGCAGTGGCGGTCTGCATGATGGCTGTCAGGCTGGCGCTCAGGGCGGTTTGGTAGGCGGCAGCAGTCCCTGTTTGGGCAGCAGCTGTCTGAGTGGGCGCTTGGAGGCGGGCAATGCGCGTGAACTCAGCGTTCGCCGTGGCTTGGACGGCTTGCTCAAGCGGCAGGGTCGCCTCAGGCGTAGACGTGGGAACAAGTGTAGAAGTCAGCGTGGGCGTAGACACAGAGATGACGCTGAGGGTCGCAGTGGCTGTGAGAGTCGCTGTGGCTGTCTCAGTCGGCATGTCGGTTACAAGGGCTACCAGAGCCGTCGGACTGGCAGGTGCTGTAGTCAGGGCATCGCGGCTGAGCAAGAAGGCAATCACGCCCAGCAGCACAATGATGACCAACAAGCTCAGAATCAGCGGCAAGCGGCTGCTGCGCTTCCGCTCTGGGCGCAGCGCAGGCGCTACAATGCCAATAGTCGTGCCTTCTAACGGCGTCAGCGGGCGCTTTGCCGCCTCAACATCCACGCCTTTGGGCGTCTTGCCGCTGAGCGCCTCGCGGAACGCCCGTGCGAACTCGCCCGCGCTCTGGAAGCGCGCCTCCGGACGCTTCGCCATGCCCTTGAGCAGCACTTTCTCAAGGCTCTGCGGCAAGTCAGGGCGCTTTTGGCGCAAGAGCGGCGGCTGTTCGTTCAGGTGTTGGAACATCAGCTGAGGCGGCGTATCGCCTGCGAAGGGCAGAGAGCCTGTCAATAGCTCATATGCCATGACTGCCATGGCGTAGATGTCCGTGCGCCCGTCTACCTCGCGCCCGTACCACTGCTCAGGCGCCATGTAAGAGGGAGTTCCCATGGCAATGCCGCTGCCGGTCATGCGCGTGAGATCGCCGGCGATGCGCGCAATGCCGAAGTCGGTCAAAATGGCGTTGCCGTCTTGATCGAGCAGGACGTTTTGCGGCTTCAGGTCACGATGCACGACGCCACGCGCATGGGCGTGATCGAGCGCCTTGCCGATCTGATCGAGGTAATTCGACACTTCCTGAGCGTCTAGCCTGCCACGCGCTTTCAGGTGCGCCGCAAGGCTGCCGCCTGAGACCAGCTCCATGACTAAGTAGAGCAGGTCGTCTTGGCTGCCGAAATCGAAGAGCTTCAAAATATGCGGATGACTGAGCGCAGCGACCGTCTGTGCCTCGCGCTCAAAGCGCCTGATGAACTCAGGATTTTGCGTGAGCTTGGTCTCAATGATCTTGATAGCGACTTCGCGCTTGACGTTGGTCTGCTGCGCACGGTAGACCGTCGCCATGCCGCCTGAGCCAAGCACGCCCGTGATCAAGTACTGACCGAGTTGCCGCCCGATTACATCTGCCATAGGTGCAAGTCCTACTCCGTTGCCCGCCTAGTAAGGTCAGCATACCACGAAAAGGTAAGGCGTGGCAAACAGCTTGAGCGCGCAAGCGCGCTCGGTCAATCTACAATCGAGATTGCCGCGTTTGCTATTTGAGGCAGTTGCTGCAACTCAGCGGCGCTTGGGCGTGTCGCGCAGGGCATGGAAGGCGGGGCGCGGTCTGCCCTGTGAGTCCAAGAGCGAAAAGCCCGCCTCTTCGCGGCTGTTATCCACCAGCTCTGGGATCATGGCGAAGTTGAGATTCCAGACGATCATCGGTCCGACGAACTCGTTGTAAGGCGCGCTCTGGGCAAGGCGGAAGGCGCGCAGGATGTAGGCGGCTTGCTGCTCTTGATTGAGGAAGGTCTGCCAAGCGTAGCGCGAATCGGCGCTTGCGGCTGTGCCGTCGCTGCGCTTCAGACCGTCATAGGTTGCCCAGCCGAACTCAGTGACCCATAGACGGGCGTTGCCGTGTCCGTTGCGCAGCATGATTTGTCGGTAGGCATCGAGCGTCTCGCGGAAGTAGAACGAGGGATGCTCATACCAGCCCGTGACGCCGCTAGTGGCTTGGCAGCAGCGCGCCTCAGGCGGATTCGCCCAGCCGAAGCTATGGACGCCGATGCCGATATCGCCGTCCGCGCTGAGCGTGGCTAGACCGTTATTGTAGAGGTCCTGCAGCCATTCGCGGTCGCCCATGGTGCTGCCGTCGGGCAGAGTGACAGTAGGCGCCGGCCCCGCTGTGATGACCATGATGCGATGAGTCGGTTTGAGGGCAGAGGGCTGGGCGCGCTGCTCGCGCAGGATCGCCTCGTAGGCGGCGCGGAAGTAGCGCATGTAATCGGCGCCGCTGATGACATTGCCGCGCCACTCGCGGATCAAGTTCGGCTCATTCCAGACCTCAATGGCGTCAATGAACTCCGGCTTGACATCGCGCACGAAGGCGGCGATGAAATCGGCGAGGTGCTGCGGATCGGCGGGCGGACCATCCTCAATGCCGTGCACAGCGGGCGGGCGTGCCCAATCAGGCGCCTTAGCGACGCTGATAAGCGTCTTGAAGCCGCGCAAGCTGGCACGCTGAACATTCAGCACCATGGCGTAGTAAAAACTGCTAAATTGTCCTTGTGCAGGCTCATAGAGCTTCCATGAAAGCTGAAATTTCACCCAGCCGACGCCTAGCTCAGCAGTGCGGTCTAACATGACTGAAAAGTCATCATCGTTAAGGAAAGTATGAATTTGGACGCCCATCAGGTCAGCGCGCAGGAGTGTGCCGTCAGCGGGCGGCAAGGTGGCAGGCGGCGGCAAGGTGCCGCTGGGAAAAGTCGGGCTAGGCATGGGCGTGTAGGTGGGCGGCGGCGTGTAGTTGGGGTCTACTACGGCGCCGAAAGGCAGAGTGGCAGTGGGCGTGCCAAGCGGGAGCGTTGGCGGAAGGACAGTCGGCGTGTGGGTCATCGGAGCGGGCGAGCCGTCTACTACGGCGCCGAAGGTCGCGGTGAAGGCGGGCGTGCTGAGCTGGGCAAGGCGCTTTGTCGGCGAGGGCGTGGCTTGCTGTATCAGGATAGGCGTGGCGCTCGGATCGTCCACAGCGCCCAGCTGCCCGATGATCGGCGTGTGGATCGGCGTGGCGTGTGTGGCAGTCTTTTGGTAGTGCGGCGCCTCAGTCGGAGCGCGTTCCGAAGGCTCTCGTGAGCAGGCTGCGATCAGCAGACTGAGCAGGAATAAGAGCGCGAAAGGTGTCAGGACTCGGTGTTTGATCATCATGGGCACCAATCATAACTGATTTTCGCCAAAGCGCGCTATACTCTTCCGCGACGCTGCACACGAATGCACACAGAGAGATGACGCTCCGCATGAAACGACGCCTGATCATGCTCATCGCGCTTGCTGTGACGCTCTGCGCAGCGCATGGCGCGCCCCTGAGCCACGCCCAGAGCAACAAGCCGTTCAGTCTGCCTTTCAACACGCCGCCTAGCCCCAGCACGTGGCTGCTCAGCCAGCAATTTGGCAACACAATCGGCGCCTTCAACTACGGACGCTACTGGTATGCTGCAGGACAGAATTTGCATTTCGGTCTCGATTTTTGGGCGCCGTGCGGCACGCCTGTGGTCGCTATCGCTGATGGAATCGTGGATCAGATTGATAACCTGAGTTTCGGCTTAGAGCCGCACAATTTGACCATTTTCCACCGCGATCTCGGCTATACGTCGGTCTATGGACATTTGAACACCAAGCCGAGCCTGCTTCGCGGACAGCCCGTGCGCCGCGGCGATGTAGTCGGCACAGTGGGCGATCCAGATCGCACTTGTCAATCGCGCCCGCACCTGCACCTTGAGATTCGCAGCCGCGACTACCGAATCGCCTACAATCCGATGCTGCTGATTGAGGCTGAATGGGAGACCCTTGCCAGCATTGGCTACCATCACTTTGGCGGCTTTGTCAAGGATTTATATCGCCCTAATCGCTGGCAGAGCGCCTATGATCAGCCCGATGTAGACTTCAATGAGCGTCCGCTGAATAGTTTTCGGCTGACTTATCCGCCGCCTGCCCGCAACGCGCCGCCGCCGCTCACTCTGCCTAATTTCAACGCACCGCCCTTTGGCGAAGGCTATGCGACCATGCGCCGTTTGGCGCGCCCCGGCTGTTGCGCTTTGCCTTTCTGGGCGCCTGATTCAAGCGCTGTCTATTATTATGATGGCGAGGAAGGCACTTTAGCGACTCGCTATGCCGTGAGCGTTTTAACGGAGCGCGATCCGCAGCCAATTGGGATAGCTCCGCACCGCTACTATTCGCCCGACGGACTCTGGGAGATCGTCCAAGTAGATGGGCGCACGCGAGTGGTCAATCGCGGCACGGGCGAATGGCGTGAGGTCGCCACGGGCGGCGCTTATCCGCAGTTTTCGCCCAATAGCACGCGCTTGCTCTGGCACAGACATCCGGATGACAACATCCCCGGCGGCATCCCGCCCTTGACTGAAGTCTGGGTTGCCAATGTAGACGGCACAGGGCGCACGTTGCTCGGCACGCAGCAAGGCGGCGCAGTCTACTGGTTAGATGAGGGGCGCCTCTTAGCTGTGGAGCCGATCGGGCGCACCCAGACCTTCAAATTGGCGCTCTGGGATATCGCCACGCGCCAAAAGACTCCTCTGACTGAGGTCAAGAATCTGCGCGGCGTGCAGGTGGCGCCTGGCGGCGCGATCATCCTGTTCTACGCGCCCTTCCAAGACGATCCTTCGCGCAGCGGTCTTTACGGCATGTTGACCAAGGCGGGCGCGCAGCCTGTGCTATTGCCGTTTTTCAGCAGCTACCGCTGGCGCGATAGCAAGACGATCCTGTATTTGCGCTACGGAGCAAACGCTAATCCGATTTTAAGCACGAATGGCGGGCAAATGCTGATCGCCAGCTACGATGTGACCACAGGCGAAGGGCGCATCCTGACCGATCCTGCGCAACCGTTCCGCATCGCCAATGATGACTGGCACGTCTCGCCTGACGGTCGGCATGTGGTCTTTTGGAATGCCGATGACTCGGCGCTGTGGCTGATCAGCTTGCCTTAGCCGTGAAAATTGGCGCGCTTTGTGGTATAACACGCGCCATGTGTCGTTTTTCGAGCGCTGAGGCGGCATGGGACGCTACTTCAGCCTGTTGATCGTGCTGATCGGCGCCCTTGCCCAGTCCACGTTAGTGCCAGAGCTGCGGATCGGCGAGAGCGCGCCCGATCTGGTCTTGTTGCTTGCCATCAGCTGGACGCTCTTGGCAGGTTTGAGCGAGGGACTGCTCTGGGCGGCATTTGGCGGCTTCCTGCAAGACCTGCTGAGCGGCTTGCCGACTGGCACTACGGCGCTCGCGCTGTTAGCTGCCGCCATGAGCGCGCATATGATCGCGGGGCAGCGCCGTAACGTCCTGATCGCGCTTTTTGTGGCGGCGCTTGGCACGTTCGTCTATCACGGCGCGCTGATCGTGCTGCTGATCGTGGTGCGCCGCCCTGTTGAGATCGGCTACACGCTGCGCCAAGTCACTGTGCCAAACGCCCTGTTCAACGCAGCGACCATGCTGATCATCTTTCTCAGTTTGAGAGCTTTACATGCAGCGTTCTATCCCAAACGCTTACGTCTGTGAGTGAGTGAGTATGCGAGAGCGAATTTTGCCCTTCCAAGGCGCACGCCTTGTCTTTTTCAGCGTTGTGATGCTGTGTAGCTTTGCCGTGCTGATGTTGCGGCTCTATGAGTTCCAGTTCATCCGCGCTGAGGCGTTCGAGGCGGCGGCGCGTGAGAATGCCGTGCAGAGCGTGCCGTTGCCTGCCACACGCGGCATCATCTACGACCGTTACGGCGTGCCATTGGCGCTGAACGCGCCCGCGTTCAATGTGGCGGTCACGCCTGCTTATGTGCCTGATGATGAGGAGTCGCTTTTGCGGATGCTCAACCGCCTTTCGGCGCTGATTGACGTGCCGCCGACCCGCGCCGCTGCTGAAGCCTCTGGCAGGCGCTTTGTGCGCAGCCTGCAGGAGCAGATCGCTGAGGGACAGGGCATTGCGCCCTATCGTCCAGTGGTGGTTGCCACAGACGTGCCGCAAGCCGTCGCCCAGACCATCCTCGAAGACCTGCAGAACCTGCCCGGAGTCAGTGTAGACGTGGTCTCAGTGCGCCAATATCCCAGCGGCAGCTTGACGTCGCAGATCATCGGCTATCTCGGTCCGATTGGCGCGGAAGAGGCACAGCAGCTGCGCGAGCAGGGCTACAATCCCGCCTTTGAGCGCGTGGGCTACGCGGGCGTGGAGGCGTACTTTGAGCGCGACCTCGCCGGTCAGCGCGGTCTGGAGACGCGCATTGTGGACGTGGCGGGCTTGCCTGTGCAAGTCATCAGCCGCCGTGAGCCTGTGGCGGGCAAAAACATCCGCCTGACCATTGATCTCGCCCTGCAGCGCGCCGCTGAGCAGGCGCTCCAAGACCGAATCAACCTGATCAACGCCTCCAAACAGGCGCAAGTGACCATCTCTGGCTCAGTGATCGCCATGGATTTGCGCACGGGAGAAATTTTGGCGTTGGTCAGCTTGCCGACGTACGATAACTCGCGCTTTGCCCGCGCCATTGATGGCGAGTACTATCTGCGCATTGCCCGCGAGCCACAGACGCCGCTAGTCAATCACGCCATTCAGTCGCTCTATCCGCCCGGCTCCGTCTGGAAGCTGGTCTCAGCGGCGGGCGTGCTGGAAGAGAAGGTTGTGCCGTGGGACTACAAACTCTACGATGCGGGCGAACTCTTCGTGGAAAACACCTTCGCCACAAACGACATCGGGCAACGGCAACGCTTCGTGTGCTGGCTGCCGATTGAAGAGGGCGGTCACAAGTGGGTGAACATGGTCGAGGGCATTGCATGGAGCTGCGATGTGTACTTCTATCAGGTGGGCGGCGGCAACCCCGATCCGAATGTCTCAATGGTGCTGAAGCCGGGCGGCTTGGGCATTGAGGATTTGAATCGCTACGCCACAGCGCTGAACATCGGTGTGCGCACGGGCATTGAGCTGCCGGCTGAAAACGGCGGACGAATGCCTGATCGCACGTGGAAGCGCCGTAACTATGGCGAAAGCTGGTCTACGGGCGATACGTACAACGCCGCCTTCGGGCAGGGCTATGTGACGGTCACGCCGTTGCAGCTGCTGGTGGCAAGTGCAGCGCTTGCCAATGGCGGCACGCTCTACCAGCCGACCATCTTGCACAGCTTCCTCGACCCTGAAGGCAATGTGATCATGCCTTTCACACCCAAAGTGGCGCGCACCCTCTTGCCGCCTGAGCCGGGGCAGATCGCTGTGCTGAACATGCGCGAAGATATGCTGGTGCAGGGCAAAAATAGCCTCGCCTGCATTTGTGAGCCGCGCAGTCCCTATAAAGACCCGAATAACCCTGATTTCTACGATCCGACCCTGCCCGATTGTACTGAGGAATTCAAGCAGAACTATCGGCGCACGATCACCTTAGAGGGGCGCGGCGAGATCACCTATACCGTGCATATCCCGTATGGCTACCGCTTTGGCGGCGTGTGCAATCCGCTTTTCATCAACGATGCGCTCTACCGCAACTATCAGCCGCCTTTTGTCAGCGCCTTCAACTTAGGCGTGATCGAGGAAGGGATGCGCCAAGCTGTAGTGAATACTTTTGGCACAGCGCGCAAATTCAATCTCGGCTACGTCCAGACTGCCGGCAAGACTGGCACCGCCGAATACTGTGATGACATCGCGGCAGCGCGCCAACTGTGCAAGCCCGGTCAGTGGCCTGCTCACGCTTGGTTTTTCGGCTATGCGCCTTACGAAAAGCCTGAGATCGGCGTGATCGCCTTCGTCTACAATGCCGGCGAAGGCTCTGTCAATGCGCTGCCAGTTGCCAAAGCCGTTGTGGATTGCTACTTTAAGCTGAAGAGTCAGCGTGAGCAGGGCATTCCTAATGAGCAGGTCTTTTGCACGCCGATTCAGGACTGAGCAAGGCGCGTGAGTCGGCTTGGGGAGGCGTTTTGAAGCAAAAGACGTGGCATTTGTTGCTGATTGGCTTGGGACTAGGCTTTATTGCCTTCCTGAGCGTGGCGTTGCTCAGCGATCTTTCGGCGTTGCTGAGCTACGCCACTGCTTTCGCATGGTGGCTGATGTTGCCCATCTTGGCGCTGCGCATGGCGAACTGGGCGCTGCGCTTTGTGAAGTGGCACTTCTATCTGCATGTGGTGGGCGTGTGGAACATCTCGCTCAGAGCGAGCGCGGCGGTCTTTTTGACGGGCTTTCCTTTGGCGATCAGTCCGGGCAAGGCGGCTGAGGCGCTCAAGAGCGTGATTCTGCAGCGCCTCACGGGCGCGCCTATCGCCCAGACCCTGCCTGTGGTCGCCTCTGAGCGCCTCTCAGACGGTATGGCGGTCTTGCTGCTGATCGCTTGGGCGATCCTGAACCTCGCAGCGCATGAGTACTGGTCGCTTGTGTTCGTGACGCTAGGTGCGCTAGTGCTGGGCATCCTGATCCTGCAAAATCGCCCGTTGTGCCTTGCCGTGTTGCGTCTGCTCGGACGCTTGCCGCTCATCGGACGCCTAGCGCGCAGCTTCAGGGTCTTTTATGAGAGCAGCTATCAGATCGTGCAGCTGCCAAACCTCGTTTTCGCCGTCGGACTCGGCACGCTTGCCAATCTGTTAGATGGACTCGGCGTGTACTTAATTCTGGTCGGCATGGGCTTGCCTCCCACAGCCGAGACCTTCTTCCAAGCGCTCTTAGTGATCAGCCTCTCAGTAGTGGCAGGCGCCCTGAGCGGAATGCCGGGCAGCATCGGCGCCTCCGATCTGACCATCACAGGCACGCTGCAGCATCTGGTCGGGCTAAGCCTACCGCAGGCGGGCTTTGCTACGCTTTTGGCGCGTTTTGTGCAACTGTGGTTCGGTGTATTAGTCGGCGGCGCTGTGGCGTGGTCAGGGCGCTCGGTGTTGTTAGGTCAAAGAGAGCCACTTGCCCTGCCAGAGCGCAGTTCTCTGCACATTGCAGCCGATCATCAGTTATCCTGACAGACAGTGCGCACTGCGCAGATAAGTTTTATTACGCCCTCTAACAGATACATAACTCTTGAATGCAACAAACTAGATAAGGTGTATAATGGCTTGCGCAGCTTAGTATTTATCTATTTTGCCGCAAGGAGTGTTTATCCATGCCTGCAGCGCACATTAGTATGGATTATGCGTTCGGCAAAGAGAGCGCAACTCACTTTTTGAACCATTCTGAAAGTATACATCAGCTATGCCGAAGTGCAACGCTCTGCGTAGAGCAGTTGCAAAATGGCGCATGGCGCGGGCGCGGCGCTGAGGCTTTTTACAGTGTCATGGGAAATGAAGTGTTACCCGCATTGGATCGGCTGGCGAAAGCATTAGCAGAGGCAAGCCGCGCCATGACGCTTGTCACAGCACATTTTCAAGCAGCTGAGCAAGAGGCGGGCGCACTTTTCATGAACATGCAGCTCGTGGCGGGAACATGGGTGGCGGGATCAGTCACTGTAGATCGTTCTGATGCAGTGCAGCACTGCAAAGCGCCTGAAAATGATCACGAGCGCCGTATTGTTGCCTTGCAACACTCTATCTCGGAGGCTGCTGCTCAGTTTAACGTCTCCCCAAGATTGATTGCCGCCATTCTGTATGATGAGCTAGAAAAACTAGACTGTTTCGATCGTATACAAGACATCCTAGCAAGCATACAGATCACACGCGATGATTGGTCACTCGGTATAGCTCAGATGCAAGTTCGCACAGTCTACGAGCTGGTTGAAAAAGGCTACATCCCAAAGCCACGCGGCTGGGAAAACAACAAACAAGCCGCCGCGATTGATTTGCTTTTGAATGAACAGGCTGCACCTATGCTTGTTGCTGCACGGGTTCGGCAAACAATTAACCATTGGAGAGACCAACAATGCGTTGACATCAGCCGAAGACCTGACATTTTGGGTACGCTCTATTCAATCGGTCTGGAAGGTAGCCGTGGTGTCAATCAGACGCCTGTAGCAAGTGAACGCGGAAAATCCATTCATACCAACATGCGGCGCATGGGCGAACTATTGGGAACTAACGACTAAAAAGCCTTCGCAGGGCGTGAAGACGTTCCTGGCTGTGTGGAGAGGGATCACACAGGCGCTGATTGACTAGCCCCGCTAGAAACGCTAGAATGATGAGCGAAGTTGGTTCATCTGGTGAGGTAAGCGGGGATGATGCACAGACAAGAGCGCGTGAAGCGGCGTGCTGCACGCGGACAAGGCTTGGTAGAGTACGCGCTGACCATAGCGCTGGTCGGTTTAGTGAGCATAGCAGCGCTGTTTTCGTTTGGCTTGCTGGTGCAGCGCACTTTGGGCGTGTTGGCAGGCTCAATGGGCGGGCATGTGGGTGATACTTCTGGCGCTATCACTATTGAAATCACACGAGCTGAGTGCCAAGTGGATTATTACTTCAATTGGGTGGGCTACTGGATCGAAGGCAACACAAATGTCGATCCTGCGAGCTTGACTCTGCGCACTAACTTTGGCGACGGTGTGAATCGGGCAGGTCAGCTGCTCTTGCTCGAGCCGAACGGACCGGGACGCTTCAAGTTGGAGCGCCTTGAGACGGGCGTGCCTGTTGATCCGGGCAACTGTCCAACAGGAATCGCCATTCAAGCCTCTGATGGCTCACTTGCCGTCTCGCCGATGATAACGCGCGTGTTTACGAGCGCACCTTAACACAGGAGATGTATGAGCGATAAACGCGACGACTGGTCGCTGCGCAAGGAAATTCAAAAGCGCCGCACTCAGCAGACGCCTAGCACCTCTAAACCGAGTGCGCCGCCCCCATCGGCGCGCCCAACCCCGCCTCCACCTGAGCCGCCCACAACGCGCCCGACTCCGCGTAGCACAGGTACAGGTCCGTTGCCGCCTTCGCCCATCAGACGCGCTACCTATGAAGAGCCGCCCTCTGAGCCGCCCAAGCCGCGCCGCAATACGCGCCCGCTGCTGATTCTCGGCGCAGTGATGGCAGTAGTATTGATCATTTCAGTGGTGATATTGTTTGTTGCTCCGCGTGAGGCGCCTCCACAGCCAACTGTCAGCTATGCTGAGATCAAATTCAGGGCAGAGGATGTGATCGAGTATCTGCAGCGCGTTGGTGTGCCGCTTAGCGATCTACGGGCGCTCAACGTGCCTAGCCCCGTCTTTTTTGCCGAGCAAGGCTTTCAGTTTCTGGTGGTGCGCGGCAGTCAGGTCGGCTCTTACATCGTGCTGAGCTACGATCCCGCTGAAAACCTGGGGCGCAATGCGCTCTCGCTGGGCAACAATCCAACTTATAAGGATTGGCGACCCTTCACAGCGGCTAACATTCGCGTCTTATATCGCCCGAATAACGATCCCGAACTTGACGCTGAAATTGAGAGCCACTTGAACGCGCTCTTGAATGCGCCCTTCCGCGCTCTGTTCCCAACTACAACCGGCTCGCCTGTGGCAGTTGCCCTGATCCAGACCCTGACCGCACAGCCCACGCCGACTCGCATCCCGCCTACTGCCACTTTCGTGATCGTCACACGGGCGCCTGAAGAGCGTGTGACTGAGGCTTTCACGCCGCAGGGCGGCATGTTCCAAGTGACTGTCACACCTTTGCCAACGCTGCCGCCCCGCGAACTACGCCCGACCAGCACGCCTTTCCCAACGCGCACGCCCATCAGCGCGGGCTTCGGCGCTATTCTCACGCGGGCGCCCGGTCAGCCGACTCTCAGTCTGCCCGGCGCACCGACGGCTACGCCACAGCCAATCAGCACAGCCGCTGAGCCACCTACCGCCACGCCCTTCGGCACGCCGCCTCCGACTGTGCCGCCCGGCGTCTTGATCCTTAACCAGACGCCCGTAGCCGTTGCCATTTTGCCGACTCTTGCGCCGCAAGTAGAAAATTCCGCCTCATTTAACGACCGTGCGCCACGTTTTGTTGATCCCTTCCGCCTGATCCCAGAGGCAAGCACAACCAACAAACATGGTTCCACCTTGCTGTACATGCTGCCTAACGGCACACAGTACCTTGTAGTGCTATGGATCACCAACTCGCCTGATGAAGCCTTTCAGCGCTACAGCGCCGATCTTGCGGCGATCAACGGCTATCAGCGCGTACCAGTCGGTGAGGCGGGTATTGTCACGGCGCCACAGAACTACGTGCTAGCCATGGCGATTCGCGCCAACATGGTGCTGATCATCTATCGCCCGCCTGAGTTCGCCACTGTGCCGAGCGATCCTGTCTCGGTTGATCAGGTCACAGCGCTGCTCAGGGCGCTCTACGAAGCGATCCCTGTCAATTGAGCAGAGGTGCCGCCTCAGCTGCGCCAGCTGGGGCGGCTTGCGCTCAACCGACTGCCTCATCCTCGCCTGTAGGGCGCGGACGCGGCGCATCGGGCGCCTTGAAGATCGGCAACTGCACGCTCTGGGCGCGCTCCTGCGAGCGACGGATGAATTCTTCGATCTGTACGGGCGTACGGATCATTTGTCCCCATTGTGCCGCCTCATCATACATGACTGTCAGTGAGCCAAGCGAGTATGCTTTGAGCGCGGCGCGATAGGTTGCATCATCCATCTCAGGATCGGGCGAACGTGCATCAGCAACGGCAAGATTCTTCAGCGACTCGTCGTAGAGCGAAATTTGCCGATCCCATTGGTACAGGTCAGCCAGTGTGGAGAATGCGCCGCCAATAGCAGGCGCGACAATCGCCAGCACCATCAAGATCACGATCACGACATTGATGAACTGGCAGTAGCCCATCTGATCAGTCGCCACAGGCGCGAGGCAAGCGCTGCCGCTCACATAGACCGACTGCACAATCAAGCCGACCAGCGCTGCCGAGAAGCCTGCCAAAAACGCGGCAAAAGCGCGGATAAAATTGACCTGCGCGGCAGCCCGCCGATGCCGCTGAATGGTATCTTTATAAAAGACTCGCGTATCCTCAAGAGCGAACTTATCGAAGATGCGGTAGATAGCCTCCATGCGGTTGCGGTCGAGTTCATCCATTGCTTGAGTCTCCTTGTGGGCGATGCGGGATGCTCTCAGCGGTCAGAGCGCCACTGAGCATGGTAGCAGCACGATCATCAGGCGAGGTGCCACGGTTGATCAGCGCGGCGCGCTCTGCCAATAGCAAGCGACGCTCATACGGCTGCATTGCCTCGTTATCGTAAGGCGGCAAGCGCATGAGATAGCGGAAATACTCGCGCCGCAAGCCCTCAGCCGCACGCCGATTCTCTAGCCATAGCATAAAGGTCGACTCGCGCCCGCTAATCTGGGCGAGGAAGGTCGCTAAGAGCGCTACGACGGTCTCGGCAAAGCCGAGCACAGGTACCCACGTGGGCGGCTGCTGGGTCAGTGCTAGCGCTAAGAGCGATCCGATCGCTGTGGCAACGGCTGAAAGCACAATGAAGCTGATCTGATACAGCCGATAGCGATTCTGCTGCACTTTTGCCTCAAGGTCGCGCTCACGGAAGAGCCGTAGCACCTCGCGCTCTAACAGATCGAGGTCGCTCTCAATGGCGCGGATGGTCTTATCAGTGGCGCGGAAAGGCGGATAGGCGGCAGCGGCTGTGCTATCGGTCACCTTGCTCGGATCGGGGCGCAAAAGCTCAAGCGCCTCTTCCTTTGGCACAAGCGAGAAATTGGGATCGGGCGGCGGCAACTTGAAATAGGGCAGCTGCTTTGCCCAGGCGGGCCACCTGCGGCGCGGATCGCCTTTTTGCTGAGAGCGCGGGCGCGGCGCCTCAGCAGGTGCATCAGAGCTTGTCATTGGCACAGGCTCCTTTCTAAACGCTATTGAAACACAGGGATAATCGCTTGTTCACTATACAAAAAGTCGGGCAGATGGGCAATGTGTGGGCGTTTTAGGCAATTTGCCCGAAAAGTAGCACATTCCCTTGTGCAGAATGCTAGTTGCACAATCTGGAAAGGTCGCCTATGCTTAAAGCCAGATTGTTCAGGAAAGCGCAAAAAGCGTACTATGCAAACGGTCAGCCTGCGCACTTTGATTAGCCTTATCAGCCTTACCAACCTCGTAGCGATTATTCGCTACGAGCAACACGGTTGGGCTGCTTGGCGTGTGCGTAGGGGAACCTCCTGAACACTCGCTAGTATGAGCAAAAAGCCGCCCAGCCAAAGGGCGGTTTTTTTGTGCCGTGTTTTTCGCATACCCAAGTCTCAAATCTAAAGGAGTGATCGCCATGTTCTATCCCGATTCGCTGCAAGATGAGGCACTGCTGGAGATGCACAGCCACACCAGCCCTTGGACCGAGCTGTTCCAAGAGGATTCCAAATCTGAGGCGCACGAATCAGAGGCGGCTGCTACGTGGCAGTCCGCTGAGGATGAGCGTCCGACGCACGACGCGCTTTCCGCCATTTTTGAGGGCTGAGAGCGTGTCTTTTTTCGGCTAGTGGGGAAAATCTACACACCAAAGGCGGATTTCTATGGAACTGACAGGTGGGGAAATCATCTGGGAATGCCTGCTGCGCGAGGGCGTTGAGATCGTCTTCGGCTATCCGGGCGGCGCCATCTTGCCGACCTACGACGCCATGACTAAGTATCAGGATCGCGTGCGGCACGTCCTAGTACGCCATGAGCAGGGCGCTACGCACATGGCAGATGGCTACGCCCGCATCACGGGCAAGGTCGGCGTAGCAATGGCAACTAGCGGACCGGGTGCCACAAACATGGTCACGGGCATTGCCACTGCCATGATGGACTCCGTGCCGCTTGTGTGCATCACAGGGCAAGTGCCAAGCACGGTTCTCGGCTCAGACGCCTTCCAAGAGACCGATATCACGGGCATCACCTTGCCGATCACCAAGCACAACTTTCTGGTCACGAACGTCAAGCAGATCGCGCCTGCATTGCGCAAGGCGTTCCACATTGCGCGCACGGGACGTCCCGGACCGGTCTTGGTGGACATCACTAAAGACGCGCAGAACCAAAAAATGGACTTCGTCTATCCGACTGAGCCGCTGCGTCTGCCCGGCTATGTGCCGCCCTCAGCCGCCACACCTGATCAGATCGAGCGCGCTATCGCCCTGATCAAAAACGCTGAGCGTCCGCTGATTTTGGCGGGACATGGCGTGATGATGAGCGGCGCGGAGCGTCAACTGCTGGAGTTGGCAGAGCGGGCGCAGATTCCTGTGGCACTGACCTTGCTGGGCAAGGGCGCTATGCCGGAGTCGCATCCGTTGTGTCTCGGCATGATGGGGATGCACGGCGGCGCCGCTGTCAATCAGGCGATTCAGAGCGCTGACCTGCTCCTCGCCTTTGGAATGCGCTTTGATGACCGCGTGACGGGCAATTTGCGCACCTACTCGCCTAACTCGCGCAAGATTCACATTGACATTGACGCCAGTGAGCTGAACAAGAACGTCAAAGTGGACGTGGGCATTGCCGGGGACTTGCGCACTGTGCTGGAGCAACTCTTGCCGCACGTGCCGAGTCTGAGCCATGCCGCGTGGCTAGGCGAGATTCGCAACTGGCAGGAAGAGACCGATGAGCGCGATATCATCCACTACGTTGCGCCGAGCGATAAGCTCTACGCCGCGCACGCCATCCGCGACCTGTGGGAGGCGACCAATGGCGACGCCATTGTGGTCACGGACGTGGGTCAGCACCAGATGTGGACAGCGCAATACTACTTGAATCAGCGTCCGCGCACTTTGATCACCAGCGGCGGACTCGGCACTATGGGCTTCGGCTTTCCGGCGGCAATCGGCGTGAAGCTGGGCGCGCCACAAGAGACGGTCTGGGCAATTGTGGGCGATGGCGGCTTCCAGATGACGCTGTGCGAACTAGCGACGGCTGCACAGGAGAATGTGAACGTCAATGTCGCTATCATCAACAATGCCTACTTGGGCATGGTGCGCCAATGGCAGGAATTCTTTCACGGCGAGCGCTACAATGCCACGCCGATGCACAATCCCGACTTTGTCAGGCTGGCAGAGGCATACGGCATTGCGGCGCGGCGCGTGCGCACACGCGCCGAAATTCCTGAGACGGTCGCTTGGGCGCATAGCATCAACGGACCGACGGTTGTCGAGTTTCAGGTCGAAAAGGAAGATATCGTCTATCCGATGGTGCCAGCCGGCGCCGATCTGGACAAGATGATCCGCCGTCCCGCGCCGCCGCGCAACTTGCCGGATTGGTCGGAGAATCACTAGCCACAACCTGAGCAGGCACACCATGCCTGCTCTATCTTGCTCTTTCGATGAGCTGTTCAAAGGAGTGGACGCTTAACCATGAAACATACGCTTGTCGCGCTTGTGGAAAACGAACCGGGCGTGCTGAACCGCGTTGCCAGCTTGTTCCGCCGCCGCAATTTCAACATTGATAGCCTGACCGTCGGGCGCACGGAAGACTCCAACATCTCGCGCATGACCATTGTGCTGGATAGCGAGGTCGCTCGCGTGGATCAAGTGCAGAAGAACCTATATAAGCTGGTCAACGTGATTCAGGTCTATGAGATCACGCAGCAGCCGTCGGTCAGCCGCGATTTAGCGCTGATCAAGGTGCGCGCCTCTGCGGAGGCAGCAGTGCTTGCCAGTCAGTTCGGGGCGCGTATCCTCGATCACAGCGACGGCATGATGATCTTCGAGCTGAGCGATGCTGAAGATCGCGTAGAACAGTTTATTGAGGCGCTGCGCCCATGCGGCATCGTAGAGCTAGTGCGGACAGGCGTGGTAGCAATGGGACGCGGCAATCACGTTGTTCAGGCGCCGCAATTCGCCTAGAGCATTCACAGAAGGGACATTTTTCCAACATGGCTACGCTTTACTACGATCAGGACGCCGATCTCAGCCTGCTTGACGGCAAGACTGTGGCGATCATCGGCTATGGCAGTCAGGGACACGCCCACGCGCTCAACTTGCGCGATAGCGGGGTGAACGTGGTGGTCGGCTTGCATGAGGGCAGCAAGTCGCGTGCCAAAGCAGAGGCAGAGGGCTTGCGCGTGCTTTCTGTCTCGGAGGCGGCGGAGATCGCTCAGTTCATCATGCTGCTGATCCCGGATACTAAGCAGGCTGCCGTCTATAGGTCAGAGATCGCGCCGCATTTGCAGCCCGGCGATACCTTGATGTTCGCACACGGCTTCAACATCCGCTACGGACAGATCGTGCCGCCTGAAGGCGTGGATGTCTCAATGGTGGCGCCGAAGGGTCCGGGTCATCGCCTGCGCGAGACCTTCGTGGAGGGCGTCGGCATTCCGTGTCTGCTCGCTGTGCAGCAGGATGCCAGCGGCAAGGCAAAGGCAAATGCGCTTGCCTATGCCAAAGCCATTGGCGGCACGCGGGCAGGCGTCCTAGAGACCACCTTCGCTGAAGAGACCGAGACCGATCTGTTTGGCGAGCAGGTCATTTTGTGCGGCGGCGTCACGGCGTTGGTCAAAGCTGCCTTTGAGACGTTGGTGGAGGCGGGCTATCAGCCTGAGGTCGCTTACTTTGAGTGCCTGCACGAGCTGAAGCTGATCGTAGACCTGCTCTATCAGGGCGGCATGAGCTATATGTGGTATTCGGTCAGCGATACGGCGGAGTATGGCGGCTACCTGAGCGGCGACCGCGTGGTCACTGATGAGACACGCCGCGCCATGCGCCAGATTCTCTCTGAGATTCGCAACGGCTCGTTCGCTGAGCAATGGATCGAGGAAAATGCGAATGGCCTGCCAAACTTTTTGGCGCGCCGCCGCGCTGAGCGCGCTCATCCCGTTGAGGATGTGGGAGCGCGTCTGCGCGAGATGATGCAGTTCCTCAAGCCCAAGCGCCTCCAGGATTACGATCCGAGCGCCTGAGAGAGCAACCCATGGTGTGGCAGCCGATCACTGACTTGCCTGAGGATTGGCAGGCGCTCGCTGAGCCTGACTTGGTCTCGTTAGCGCGCCTGTGGGAGCAGCAGCGCGAGACGTTGCGCACCACAGACGCCTATCGGACGTTCATGGATCGTCTGCGGCGGCGCTTTGCTATTGAGACGGGCATTATTGAGCGGCTCTACACCATTGATCGCAGCGTTACGCAGCTGCTGATCGAGCGCGGCATTGATGAGGCGCTGCTCCAGCACGGCACAACGGATCGCCCTGCGCATGAGGTGATCGCCCTGGTGCGCGATCAGGAGGAAGCGATCCAGAGCGTGTTCGACTTTGTGGCACAGCGCCGTCCGCTCAGCAACTTCTACATCCGCCAACTGCATGAGTTGCTGACTCGCCATCAGCCGACTGTTGAGGCGCTTGATCAGTTCGGCAGGCGCTTTGAGACGGCGCTGCTGCGTGGTGAGTGGAAAAAGCAGCCCAATAATCCGCAGCGCCCTGATGGAAGCCTCCACGAGTACTGCCCGCCATTGCAAGTTGAGCCGCAGATGGAGCAGCTGATCGCATGGCACTTGGAGCATGTGGAGCGCGGCGTTGCGCCGGAGGTAGAGGCGGCATGGCTGCACCACCGCTTCACACAGATTCATCCCTTTCAGGATGGAAACGGGCGCGTAGCGCGCCTGCTAGCGACGCTTGTCTTTGTGCGTGCGGGCTGGTTTCCTTTGGCGCTCACGCGCGATGAGCGCGGCGAGTACATCAGCGCGCTTGAGCAGGCAGATGCAGGCGATCTCAAGCCGCTGATCTCGCTGTTTGCGCACGCGCAGCGCCGCGCTTTCACAATGACGCTCTCGCTCGGCGAGGAAGTCTCGCTTGAGCGCTACTCGCTGCAAGAGGCACTGCAGGCATTTGCCATGTCCATTCAGAGTGGAAGTGCTGAGTCTGTTGAGTTGCCGCGCCAGAAGGCAGAGCTTCTGCAAAGCCGTCTGCGCGAACAGCTTGAGTTTTTCAAAAATCAACTAAGCGCGATCTTACGCAGCCGTCAGCCTGTGCTTGCTTTGACGAGTGCCGCTTTCGGCGATCCACACGATCGCTACTATCGCACTCAGATCGTTGATACAGCGCGCCGTCTCGACTACTTTGCCAATCTGCAGGCGTATCGCAGCTGGGTGCACTTGCGCTTGGAGATATCGCCGAGTTTTGTGATCGGCGCCCTGTTCTCGATACACGCAGTGGGCAGACAGCCGCACGGTCTGATGGCGTGCAGCGCCTGCATTTACGAGAAAGATGATGAGGGCGTTGTGAGCGGTCTGCAGACGCTTTCCGAAGTGCCGTTTCAGTTCACGCCCTACGATCCGAATGACTTCCTGACCAAGCGCTTCAAGGAATGGCTTGATAGCGCGTTGGTCGTTGCTCTGGAGTACTTGCGCAGACGTTTGTGAGAAAGGAGACCTGCTGATGGAGACCGATGTAGAGCGCCGTCCTGAGAATCGCGTCTTGATCTTCGATACCACGTTGCGTGATGGTGAACAATCGCCTGGTGCCTCGCTTAACAGCGCTGAGAAACTTGAGATCGCCCATCATCTCGCCATGCTTGGCGTGGATATCATCGAGGCGGGCTTTCCGGCTGCTTCGCCCGATGATCTTGCGGCGGTCAGGCGCATTGCGCAGGAGATCGGCACGCCTGACGGTCCGATCATCTGTGGTTTGGCGCGCTGTGTGCCGAGCGATATCGAAAAATGCTGGGAAGCTGTGCAATACGCTGCCAAGCCGCGCATTCATACGTTCATTTCATCATCGGATATCCACTTGAAGTATCAGTTCAACCTGACCCGTGAGCAGGCGCTTGAGCGAGCGCGTCAGATGGTGCGCCTTGCGCGCAGCCTGTGCGCCGATGTGGAGTTCAGCACAATGGACGCCGGGCGCAGCGATTGGGACTTCGTGGCGCAAATGTGCGCTGCCGCCATTGAGGAAGGCGCTACCACGCTCAACATCCCGGATACGGTCGGCTACATGACGCCCGCTGAGTACGGCGCGATGATCGCCTACCTGATCGAGCATACGCCCGGCGGCAAGAGCGTGATCTGGTCAGTCCATTGCCATGACGATCTGGGCATGGCAACGGCGAATACCTTAGCGGGTCTGCACGCGGGCGCACGCCAAGCTGAGGTGACCATCAACGGCATTGGTGAGCGCGCCGGCAACACTGCCCTTGAGGAAGTGGTCATGGCGCTGAACACGCGCCGCAACTATTACAAGCTCTGGACGCGCATTCAGACGACGCATTTGGCGCGCATTAGCCGTTTGGTCTCGAATTATACGGGCATGGTCGTGCAGCCGAACAAGGCGATTGTCGGCGCGAATGCTTTTGCTCATGAGGCAGGCATCCATCAGGATGGTCAGCTCAAGCACCATGAGACCTATGAGATCATGCGCCCGGAGTCAGTGGGCGTCTCGGAGAGCCGCTTGGTGCTGGGCAAGCACAGCGGTCGGCACGCTTTCAAGGTGCGTCTGCGTCAACTGGGCTATGAGCTGAGCGATGAAGAGCTGCAAGAGGCGTTCAAGCGCTTCAAAGATGTGGCAGATCGCAAGAAGCACATCACGGATGCTGACTTGCAGGCGCTCATGGCGCATCAGCTGGAGGGTCCGAAGGAAGTTTTCAAGCTGAAGGCGCTCCAAGTGACCTGTGGGCAAGTCGGGATGCCCACAGCGACCGTCAAGCTAGAGGGTCCAGACAGCAACGAATATATCGAGGCGGGCATTGGCACAGGTCCAGTGGATGCGACCTACACTGCCATCAACAAGATCGTCAAGGCGCCGAACAAGCTGCTGGAGTTCGCTGTGCGCGCTATCACCGAGGGCATAGACGCCATGGGCGAAGTGACCGTGCGCATTTGCACGCTTGACGGCGAATATCAGACCTTCGGCGGTCACGGCGCTGACCCCGATATCATCGTAGCATCAGCGAAGGCGTATTTGGCGGCGCTCAACCGCATGTTGGTGGCGACGGGCGGCGCCGGCGAGACGCCCGAAGGCGAGCGCGCCACCATCCGCATGACGGGCGATTGAGCGATCGGCTAGGCGCAGCGCGTCGTAGTGGCGCGCTGCAAAGGAGGCGAGCATGAGCGTCCAAGTCAAGCTGATGACGGCTGAAGAGCTGCGGGCGTTGCCGCAGGTCGAAGGCGTCCGCTATGAGCTGGTGGAAGGAGCGCTGATCGAGATGGTGGGCGGCACAGGCGGCTTGCACGGCGTGCTTGAGGCAAGCATTGCGTATCATTTGAGCAGTTTTGTGCGACAACACGATCTAGGCTATGTGACAGGCGCCAGCGGCGCCTTCATCTTGGCGCGGAATCCTGATGTGGTGCGCATTCCGGATGCAGCGTTCATCAGCAAGGCGCGTATGCCCAAGCCGATCCCAGAGCGCTTCCTGCCGCTCGCGCCTGATTTGGCAGTCGAGATCGTCTCGCCGAACGATAGCGCGCTAGAAATGCGCCGTAGCATCCACGACTACTTGAGACATGGCGCACAGATGGTCTGGGTCATCTACCCTGAGCTGTGCCTGATAGATTGCTACTATCTTGACCATGCGCGGAGTCTGGAAGATGACGCCGTGCTGGAAGGCGGCGACGTTCTGCCGAATTTCCGCTTGCCGCTGCGGGCGCTCTTCGCCGACTTGACGGAATGAGCAAGTGTTTTATCTCCCTGTTCGCTAGAAAGGCTCAACCATGACTTATCCGCCCTACGTCTACATCTACGATACCACGCTGCGTGACGGCACACAGCGCGAGGGCATCTCGCTGAGCGTGCAAGATAAGATTCGCATCACCAAGATTCTGGACGATCTGGGCGTGGCGTACATCGAAGGCGGCTGGCCCGGCTCCAATCCGAAAGATGCAGCGTACTTTGAGGCGGCGCGCCACCTGCCGCTCAAAAACGCTAAACTCGCCGCCTTCGGCTCAACGTGCCGAGTCGGCAGCGCGCCTGAGGATGATGAGAACATCCAGATGTTGGTGCAGGCGCAGACGCCTGTGGTCACGCTTGTGGGCAAGACGTGGCTGCTGCACGTCTATGAGGTGCTGCGCACCACGCCTGAGGAAAATTGCCGTCTAATCGCCGACTCAATCCGCTATTTGAAGGCGCTGGGCAAAGAAGTCATTTACGACGCTGAACATTTCTTCGATGGCTACAAAGCGGATAGCGAATACGCCCTTGAAACGCTCAAAGCGGCGCACGCCGCCGGCGCCGATTGGCTCACGCTCTGCGATACGAACGGCGGCACGCTCTACTGGGAAGTGGAGCAGATTGTCTGCGAGGTGCGCCAAGCCTTGCCGCCGCACGTCAAACTCGCCATTCACACGCATAACGACGGCGAACTGGGTGTGGCAAACTCGCTTGCGGCTGTGCGGCAAGGCGCTGCAATGGTACAAGGCACGGTCAACGGCTATGGCGAGCGCTGCGGCAATGCCAATCTGTGCAGCGTCATCCCCGATCTGATGCTCAAGATGAATGTGCCGTGCCTGCCCAACCCCGAGACGCTCAGGACGTTGACGCACGTGGCGCGCACAGTCGCTGAGATCGCCAATTTACCGCCCGATAATCACTTGGCATATGTGGGACGTAGCGCCTTTGCCCACAAGGGCGGCATTCATGTGGCAGCCATGCGCCGCACGGCACAGAGCTATCAGCACATTGATCCTGCCTTGGTCGGCAATGAGATGCGCGTGCTGATCAGCGACCTGAGCGGGCGCGGCAATGTGCTGAGCAAGGCGGAAGAATTCGGCATGGATGTCTCAAGTGAGGCGGCGCGCCAAGTCTTGGAGGAGATCAAGCGCCTTGAGCATCTCGGCTATGCTTTCGAGGGCGCAGAGAGCTCGGTCGCGCTGATGCTCAAGCGCGCTCAGCCCGATTACAAGCCGCCCTTTGAGCTGATTGACTTTTTCGTCGTAGTGGAGAATCGGCGCGGGCGCGGCATGTTGGCAGAGGCGACCGTCAAGCTGGCAGTCGGCGATACGGTTGTGCATACCGCCGCTGAAGGCAACGGTCCAGTCAATGCGCTTGACATCGCCCTGCGCAAGGCGCTCACGCCGCTCTATCCGCAACTGGCAGAGTTCACGCTCGCCGACTACAAAGTGCGCATCCTAGACGGACACAACGGCTCAGCTGCCTTCACGCGGGTCATGATCGAGACACAAAGCGCGACTGAGCGCTGGAGCACCGTCGGTGCTGGTACGAACATCATTGAGGCGTCATGGCGGGCGCTGGCAGATAGCGTTGAATACGGTCTGACTATGGCGAAGCGCGCTTAGCGCAACGTCAAGACGCGATAGCTCTCCGTGTAGAGCGGCGAATCGCCGTCAAAATCGGCGTCGCTGCTCTCGCGCAGCCGTTTGGTCAGCGCCTCAATATCCTTCACTTGGCTGCGATGCTGACTGATCGCCTCGATCTTGCGCTCAAGGTAGGGCGTGATGTCCACTTTGCGATTCGGGTCAAGCGTGCCAGCAAGATAGACCTGGCGCACCTTGTGCGGCTCTAGTCCCTCATCGCGCCACAGCTCAATGAAGGTCAGGCGGTCGCGGGCTGATGGATAGATCGCGGCGAGCGTCGCCTCGCCAATGGCGCGATGATCGGGATGATTGATGCCGCCTGTGCGCGTCCAGACCGTGTGCGGATCGTTCGTGATCACGATCTCAGGGCGCCATTGGCGGATCAAGCGCGTGAGGTCGCGGCGAAGGCGCAAGGTATGCTCCAGCTCACCATCGGGGTAGCGCAGAAAGATAACTTGCTCCACGCCAAAGCAGGCGGCAGCAGCGCGCTGCTCTGCCTCGCGGATAGCGATCAGGCGCTCTGAGGTCATTTCGGGATCGTCACTGCCTTTATCGCCGCTAGTCGCCAGCACGTAGACGATCTGTTTGCCCGCCGCTGACCACTTCGCCAACAATCCGCCGCTGAAAAACTCAGGATCATCCGGATGGGCGTAAATCGCCATGACGCGCTGCAGCGGCGCGCTGTTCTCAGTCATCGGGTCTCACTCCCAGCTATCGGAGTCTTCAAAGTCATCATCTTCTTCTGAGTCGTCGGTTGGGGCAGGCTGAGCGCGCTTGGCGCCGCAAGTACAGCCGCCGCTCTCGTGGCGCGTGCAGCCGCCTTGCGCCTTCTTCTGCAGCGCCTCCAGCTCATCTAGCGGCACGAGGTCTTCGCGCTTGACGATGTAGCGCGCCTCGCCGATCAGCACCGTGACAGCATCTTGCAAGGGATGCACGTCCAGCACTTTGCCCTCGCCGTGTGGCGTGCGCACGCGCTTGTTGCGCTTGGGCAAGGCTTGCCGCGCCTCAACGTACTGTTCGTACTCGTAGACGAGGCAACAGCGCAACCTGCCACACATGCCTGTGATCTCAGACGGATTGAGCGAAATCCCCTGCACTTTTGCCATCTTGATCGAGATCGGGCTGAATTCGGTCAGGAAGGTGGAGCAGCAGCGCGGAATGCCGCAGGCGCCCATGCCGCCGATCAGCTTTGCCACATCGCGCGGACCGACTTGCCGTAGGTCTACACGCGAGGGAAAATGCGCGCTGAGCGCGTTTTTGAGCCGATTGACGTTCAGCTTGTTATCCTCAGTGGCGTAGAGGATGGTCAAAATCTCGCCATTGTAGCTATACTGCGCGGCAAGGAACTTGCACTGCTCATAGCCGCCCAGCTGCGCAGCGATCTCACGGCATTCGATCAGCGCCTCCAGCTGTTTTGCCTCCCACATCTGTTTGAGCAAGAGGTCGCGTGCGGTGGCAAGGCGCAAAATCGGCTTATAATCGGTGCGCCCTTCCTCCGGCGGATAAAGCGCGGCGATCTCGCCCATCTGCTCGCCGCGCACCGTCTCCACAATCACATGATCGCCCACCATCAAGTCCGGCAGCGCCGAACAATCGAAATGATACAGCTTGCCCACGCGCTGAAAGCGCACGGCGGCAACGCGAGTCGGCGCAACGGGAACTGACTCAGTCATAAGCTAACAACCCAACTCTGTGCGCGTTTTATTGATCCCAGATTTTTCAAGTCTAACTCTGAAATATCGTTACGCGCAAAAAGGCGCTCTATTGGGGAGTGTATAAATCGAGAATCATGATGAAAGGAAGCCTTAAGCTACACAGAGCAATGCGTCGTGATGATGACACTCCAGATACTCTCTGATTATATACTCCCTGCGCCCTTCCCCTGTGTACGCACTCCCCATCCCTGCGCCCTTTCCCCGTGTACGCGACCCCCATCCCTACGCCCTTCCCCCGTGTACGGGAGAAGAGTAGGGGTTAGGGGTAAAAAAGCTGAATGGCAGTGACCCTGTACAAACGGCTCGGTTCGCTGCCCCACTGCTCAGAGATTTGAACGGGCAAATTGACGCCGTCTAGGGATTGGTAGCCGCCTTCTGGGCGCAACATATAGGGCAAACGGCGCTTATCGCTGGGACGGTAGCGCTCCACTTCAACAGCGGCCAGCGTGTAATCAGGCTTGAGATAGAGCGTGGCAATCGCCTCTGGCTGTGCCTCATGGACAGCTTGGAAGGCGCGCTCAGCGACCGCACGCACCGAGACGCCCTCACGGGTGAGCGGCGTGAGCAAAAGCGCCCGAAACGCCCACTGTTGGCGCAATAGGCTCTCGCGCAGGAATGGATCGGTCTGTTCAGCGGGACTCTCACTGCGGTTGCCCAGTTGAATGCCGAAGAGTCGGCGCGTCTCCTGCCACAGCCAGCGATCAGGCTCAGCGTAGGCAGCTCGGACCGTGACTGTGAGCGGCAAGCCCAGCAAGGCACGCTCACGCCGCTGCAAGGTCAGGACGGCTGCCTCTAAGGGCAGGGGACGGGTGGCGTAGCGCGCAATGACCGCCTCTTTGAGCATGTTGCGCGCCTCAAAATCACCTTTGGCGAGCGAGAGAAAGAATGACATGAGATTATTGCTCCAGCAGCGATTCAGGTAATGATGCCTACCATGCGAATGGCTACAATTCTACTGGTGCTGAGCGCCTATGCAAGCCAAGAGCGTGTTAAATGTTAAATCTGTGTGCTTGATAATCTCTAACGCATGGCATATCATCAATTGTGGCTAGAAGAACAAGCAGCCGCCTTCTTAGGGCGTCTTGAGCGTGAGGAGCACATATGCCGCGTTCGCGCATCCTGTTTTTGGCAATTTTAGGCGTCTCAGTAGCCATTGTAGCGATTATCGCCTTGAACAATCAGCCCGTCTCGCCTGAGGTGCAGGCGCAGCGCAACGCCACAGCCACTGCTGAGGCGCGCAACGCGCTCTTGGCGAACACTGTGAAGATCGTGGTTAGCTATGGCACGGAGAAACGCCGCTGGCTGGAAGACGCCACCCAGCGCTTTGAGATGCAGCATCCCAACATTGATGTTGAGCTGATTGGTGAAGGCTCAATGGAGGCATACCGCGCCCTGAGCAGTGTCACAGATGCCAGCACGACCTATTGGCGCAACCGCCCCTTGCCGATTTTGTGAAGTCCGGGCGGGCGCATACAGGTCGCCATGCTGAACGCCGATCAGGGGCGCGAGTTCGCCACACAGTGCAAAGACCTCGTGCTTTCGCCTCTTGCGTTCATCATGTGGAAAGATCGCGCCGATGCTTTCGAGGCGTTCTACAAAGATCGCGGCGGTATCACGTTTGATAACCTCGAAGATGCGCTCGGTGAGCCAAAAAACAGACGCTGGAGCGAATTCGGCGGCGATCCGAACTGGGGCTTGCTGAAGGTCGGCTATACTAATCCGAATGAATCCAACGGCGGCTTTATGTTCCTAATGGCGCTGACCCACGCCTACCTTGATCGCACAGCTGCTGCAACCGTCGCCGAGCTCTCCGATCCGAAGTTCACAGAGTACGCACGGCGCATTGCCCGTGCGATCTCTATCGCCCCGATCAACAGCTCAGGCATTTTGATGGATACAATGATGCGGCAAGGCCCTGCCACCTACGATCTGGTCATCTTACATGAGGCGCTGGCGATTGAAAACGCGCAAATTGCTCTTGATCGGCATGGCGTGCCGCTGCGCGTGATCTATCCGAAGTACAACCTGTACTCTGAGCATCCGATGTGCCTGATCGATCATCCGTCTTTCACGCCGCAACAGCGCGAGGCAGCAAAACTCTATCAGGACTTCTTGCTCAGCCGTGAGATGCAAGAGCTGGCGCGTGTATACGGCTACCGTCCCTCTGATACCAGCGTGCCGATCTTTGTGGAAGGCTCGCCCTTTAACGATCCTGCCATCCGCGCTATGGGCGTCAGCAACCAAATCGGGCAGACTCTGGTGCAGCCCGACGGCAATACGCTCAAGCAATTGCTCACGATCTGGAATCGTGCGATCCAATAGGCAGGAACTATGAGCGCATGAGTTGCGTAATTGGACTCAAGGGCGTCTCATAGAAGAGGAAATCTCTCATGCCTCGTTCACGGATTATCTTTCTGGCAATTTTGGGCATCTCGATAGTGATTGTGGCGATCATTGCCCTGAATAATCAGCCCGTCTCGCCTGAGGTGCAAGCACAGCGCAACCTGACCGCTACAGCCGTAGCGCGCAACGTCCTGCTCGCCAATACAACTACCATCATTGTCAACTACGGCACTGAAAAAGAAATCTGGCTCAAAGAAGCAGCGGCACGCTTTGAAGCTCAGCATCCTAACATCAAGGTCGAGCTAGTTGGGCAAGGCTCAATGGACGCCTACCGCGAGCTGAGCACAATCCGCGATGATAGCAACACCTACATGCGCGGCAAGCCGATTCCAACTTTATGGACGCCGGGCGGACGTCTTCAAGTGGCTTTGCTGAACACCGACTACGGGCGCGACCTCGCTGTGGACTGCAAAGACCTTGTCCTTTCGCCGCTGGCATTCATCATCTGGGAAGATCGTGCCAAAGTGCTGGAGGCGTACTATAAGGATCGAGGCGGCATCACCTTCGATAACCTTGAAGATGCTCTCAGCGCTGAGAAAGGCGGGCGCTGGAGCGAACTGGGCGGCGATCCGAACTGGGGCTTGCTCAAGATCGGCTATACCGATCCGAACAAGTCCAACGGCGGATTCATGTTCCTGATGGCGCTAACCCACGAGTATCTGGATCGCACAAGCGCAGCCACAGTTGCTGAGCTGATCAATCCCGATTACGCCGAATATGTGCGGCGCGTGGCGTTAGCGGTCTCGCAGGCGTCCGGCGCCAGCTCTGGCACGTTGATGCGCAAATTCATCAACGAGGGACCTGCTTCTTACGATATGGTCATCCTGCACGAGGCGCTCGCCATTGAATTCGCTCAGATCGCCGTGTCGCGGCAGGGACAGGGCTTGCGCGTCTACTATCCCAAGTACAACATCTACTCTGATCATCCGCTGTGCCTGATCGATCACCCAGGTGTGACGCCACAGCAACGCGAGGCTGCCAAGCTCTTTCAAGACTTCCTGCTCAGCCGTGAGATACAAGAGCTATCGTGCGTCTCAGGCTATCGCCCTGCCGATCCGCTTGTGCCGATTTTTGCGGAAGGTTCGCCCTTCAACGATCCGAAAATTCGTGCGATGGGCGTCGGTCCGAACATCGGACAGACGCTTGTGCAGCCTGATGGCAACACGCTCAAGCAAATTCTCACCATCTGGAATCGTACAGTCATAAACTAGCTAGGAGAGGTTGTTTTGATGCAAAAGTATAGCCGTAGCTTGCGCCGCGCAGGTCTGCTCTTGGCTTTGATCGCACTGATCATCTCAGCGTGTAGCGACGGTGTCACTGGTGGCGCCGAGACACAGCCCACTGCACCCCCGCGTGACGCTGTGCGCGTCTTATTTACCTATGGCAGCGAAAAAGACGCCTGGGTCAAAGCGGTCACGCAGACGTTCAATGCCAGCAACACGCGCCTTGCCTCTGGCAAGCTGGTACAAATTGAGCCCGTGCCGGTTGGCTCGCTCGAAGGCGGCATGGACATCGTAGAAGGGCGGACGCAGCCCGCGCTGTGGAGTCCTGCCAGCCGTCTAGTGCTGCCGATCATCAATGAGGAGAATCTCAACAAAAACGGCAGACCGCTGATAGACGAGGCTGAGTGCAAAGACCTCGTCATCAGCCCGACGGTCATCATGATGTGGCGACCAATGGCAGAGGCTTTGGGCTATCCTGAACAGCAAGTCGGCTGGGCAGACCTGCTCAAGTTGGCGATCAGTCCGAACGGCTGGGCTGATTACGGAAAGCCGCAGTGGGGGCGTTTCCGCTTTGGGCATACACACCCGGATTTCTCCAACAGCGGTCTGCAGGCTGTGGTGGCAATTGCCTACGCAGGCGCAGGTAAGCAGCGTGGCTTGACGCCTGAGGATATCGCCAAGCCTGAAGTGCAAGACTTCATGCGCCAAATCGAGAGTTCGATTGCACACTATGGGCGCAGCACGGGCTTCTTTGGCAATGCCATGGGTCAGCGCGGCACGGCGTACCTGAGCGCGGCTGTGGTCTACGAAAATGTGGTGATCGAGCAGAACAGCGATGTCCAGAAGCGCAACCGCCTTGAGTTCCCTGTGGTGGCGATCTATCCGAAGGAAGGCACTTTCCTGACCGATCATCCCGCCTGCATCCCCGATGCGCCCTACATGACTGCAGAGCTGCGCGAGGCGGCTGACCTGTATCGCAAGTTCCTGCTCCAAGAGGCACAGCAGCGCCGCGCTCTGGAGTTCGGCTTCCGTCCCGCCGATCCAACCATTCCGCTCACGGCGCCTTTCTTGCCCGAAAACGGCGTCGATCCGCGCCAACCTCAGACCACGCTGGCAGTACCAAGCGCCGCGACCATTCGCGCAATCCGCGATCTGTGGGGACAGAGCAAGCGTCCCGTTAACTTGACCATGGTTTTTGATGTCTCAGGCAGTATGCGCGAGCGCAACCGCATGGAGAATGCCCGCACAGGCGCTGCAGCCTTCGTAGATCAGCTGGGCGACACCGATCGGTTGACTTTGATCGCCTTTAACGACTCACAAACGCTTATTTTCGACAATCTGCAGGTCGGACCGAACCGCGAACGTATGAAGCGCGATATCCTCAGCCTGATTCCCGGCAGTGGCACTGCCCTGTTCGATTCGATCGCCTTCGCCATTGAGCGCCAGCAGGATCGGCTCAGCCGCGACGCGATCAATGCCATCGTAGTGCTGACCGACGGCGAAGATACCAACAGCACGCGCTTCCGCGATGCTAGTGCACTGATGGAGCGCTTCGGCATGAATGCCGAGAGCCCAGTGGATATCTCGATCTTCACTATCGGCTACGACCTAGATGAGGCAGGTCTGCGTCCGTTGCGCATCATCGCAGAGCGCGGGCGCGGCGCCTTCTACGAGGGCAAGGCGGATAACATCCGCCAAGTCTACCTCGATCTCTCGACGTTCTTTTAGGTCTAGGTGGCTCGGCACGGCATATGCCACATGCAACGTATGCGCTTTGCACTGTGCTGTGCCTGATCGCTTGCCTTGCGCTGCCGCAACCGAGCACGGCGCAAGGCAACACGCTCATCTACGGGCAGACCGTTGAGGGGCGGATCACAAACGAATCGTTTCGCACGGTCTATGCTTTTCAGGGGCAGCAAGGCGAGATCATAGACGCCGTCATGCGCCGTTTAGATGGCAACCTCGATCCTGCCCTGCTCTTGCTGGATAGCTCAAACACGCTGATCGGGCGCGATGATGACGGCGCTGACGGTCTGAATGCTGCTTTGAGCGCCGTCATCTTGCCGCGCACTGAGACCTACTTTCTGGTCGCCACGCGCTTTGGACAGGCGCAAGGCACTACCACAGGGCGCTACAGCCTGACCCTAGAGCGTGTGGGCGCGGCAGCTGATCCCGAACTGGAGGCGGAAACTTTTCCCCTGCGCTATGATGAGGCGGCTGTCCGTGAGCTGAACGATGCGCAGCCGCAGCATATCTATACGTTCGGGGCGCTGCGCGGCGATTTGATCACGATTCGCATGACGCGCATCAGCGGCGACCTCGACTCCGTGCTGATCCTTGCCGATGCTGAAGGAAATGTCTTGCTCATCAATGATGAGGCACCTGATCGGCATGGCACGCTTGACGCCGCCATTGTGGAGTGGCGTGTGCCAGTCACAACCAGCTATTTGCTGGTTGCTACGCGTTTCGGCGGCGAGGGCGGCAACTCGCGCGGTGCTTATAGCTTGCTGCTCACTCGCGTGCCGCCCGATCAACTCGGTCTGACGCCTGAGCGCGCCATCTTGCTGGATTTTGGCGGGCGCGTGGCAGGGCGCATCAGCCGCGAGGCTGTCCGCCGCTATTATTTGATTCAAGGGCAAGCAGGGATTGTCTTAGATATCCAAGTGACGCGCACACGCGGCAACCTCGATCCGACTCTCGCCCTTTTCACAGCCGATCTAGTGCCGCTCGCTGAGCAGACCGAAGGCGTACGCGGTCAGTCGGCGCGTTTGGCGGGCTATCGCCTGCCCCGCGACGGCGACTATATCTTAGTGGTCTCGCGTTTTAACGCTGAGATGGGCGTCACGGAGGGCGAATTCACGCTCCAGCTCGCCGCCCGTTAGCATTCTGAACAAATTTGGCACGCCGCAGTTGAAGAATCGGCGCGCTGTGTTTACAATTAGACTGCAAAGTGCAGCCCGTATCGGGCGGTTAACAATTTCTTATGGAGAGACAAGAGATGAAACGCATTCTAGGATTTGCCCTTGTGGTGGCGCTGGCACTGACTGCCTTGCAGCTGGGTGTTGTGGCGCAACCGAGCCGCGCTGCCGGTCCGAAGCTCTGCCTAGTGACCGACGTGGGCGAGATTGATGACCGCAGCTTCAATCAGAGCGCCTATGAGGGCTTGGTGAAAGCAGCTGAGCTACTGGACGGTGAGGAAGCATACATCGAGACGCAAAATGCAACCGACTACGCCAGCAACATTCAGGCGCTGGTGGAGGAAGGCTGTCAGGTGATCGTCACAGTTGGCTTTGCACTGGGCGATGCCACCATTAAGGCTGCTGAGCAGTACCCGGATGTCTACTTCATCGGCGTTGACCAATTCCAAGCGACCGAGATTAAGAATGTAGTCGGCTTGATCTTCCCAGAGGCGAAGGCGGGCTTCTTGGCGGGCGTCTTGGCGGCGCGCATGAGCCGTAGTGGGATCGTGGCGGCTGTGCTTGGCACAGATCAAGTGCCGCCTGTGGTCTTTTTCAAGGAAGGCTTTGAGGCGGGCGCACGCTACGTCAATCCGGATATCCGCTTGATCTCGACCTATCATCCCGGCGGCTTGGATCGCGCCTTCACTGACCCCGAATGGGGCGCCCAGACGGCGAAGCAAGCCTTTGATCAGGGCGCGGACGTGATCTTCGGCGCTGGCGGCAAGACGGGCAACGGCGCGCTGGAGGAAGTTGCCAAGCTGACCACGCCTGAGCGTCCTGTTTACTGCATCGGCGTGGACACTGATCAGTGGCTAACTGTGCCGGCGGCGCACCCGTGCTTGATCAGCAGCGCCATGAAGCTGATCACTGACGGCGTGGTGGATATTATCAAGCTGTGGTCGGAGGGCAATCCGCCTTCGGGCAACTATGTGGGCGATGTCGGTCTGGCGCCCTTCCATGACTTCGAGGATGTAGTGCCGGATGAGGTCAAGAAGGAACTCGAAGAGGTCGCTGAACTGTTGCTCAGTGGCAAGCTCGATCCGATGACCGGCAAGATGATCGAGTAAGACGAGTAGCCTCGCTGCCTTGAGTGTTCAAGGGGCGCGGTCAGTGTTACACTGATCGCGCCTTTTTTGTTCACCCAAGGGAGTTTTTTTGCTATGGCGCGGCGCGTTTTTATCCTGTTTTTGGCATTTTTGCTCTGGTGTGGCGCGCTAGAGAGGGCGCTAGCTCAAGAGTCGGTCATGGTCACTACCACCACGCTGCTGCGCTTGCGCAGCGGACCCGGCACAGATTATCCTGAGATCACTTTGCTGGAGGCAGGCACGACGCTCTCTGCTTTTGCCCGCAGCGCCGATTCGGCTTGGTTGCGCGTCCGCTATAGCGGTACAGCCGGCTGGCTTGCTATTCGTTATTTGCGCATTCAGGGGAATTGGCAGGCGTTGCCCGTCCATAGCGCGACCGATCCGATCCCAGAGGGCGACGCTGTGGCGCCATCGGCACAGCCTAAGAATGGCGATATCCTCAGTTTGACGCTCTACGCCCAGACCAACGCGACCAATTATTACCGCCTCACCTATTACAGCGACGGGCTGCGCATCAACGGCTTTTTGACCGAGCCGCGCCGTGAGGGGACGTTCCCGGCGCTGATCTACAATCGCGGCGGCAACCGCGACGTGGGCGCGCTGCGCGGCTACGAATTTATCCCGTTTGCAGAGGCGGGCTTTGTAGTGGTCGCCTCGCAGTATCGCGGCGGCGGCGGCAGCGAGGGCTTTGACAATCTAGGCGGCGCCGATGTCAACGATGTGCTGAACCTGATTCCGCTCTTGCGCAGCCGTCCCAATGTGGATATGAGCCGAATCGCTATGTTCGGCAGCTCGCGTGGCGGTCTGATGACCTACATCGCCCTGCGGCGGCTTGGCGGAGCGATCAAAGTGGCAGCGACCACGAGCGGTCTAGCTGATCTGTTCATGTGGGCGCGGGAACGCCCCGATCTGGAGAGCGGCGCGTACCTAGAGCTGATCGGCGCCAACACCCGCACCAATCCCGCTGCTTTCCGCGAGCGCAGCGCCACCTACTGGGCAGGCGAGATCGTCACGCCGCTCTTGCTCATTCACGGCGATGCGGATACAGAGGTCTCGGTTGAGCAGTCGCGGGCGCTCTTCAATCGGATGCGTGCGGCTGGGCGGACTGTCCAGCTGACCATCATCGCGGGCGGCAATCACGGCTTGCTCAACTTTGATGACGGCATTCCGACGGCGCTCGCGTGGTTTGCGCGCTATTTGCAGCGCCCCGGCGAGAATTTTGATTACAATTTTCTCAAGCCCGCCATTGATGAGGCGAATGCCATTGTGCGCAGTGCGCTCGGCTTCTGATTAGCAGAGGCTAACATGCCTGATTAGGCGCTTGTGCTATCACGGGCTGTGTGAGATGGTTAGAATCGCCTGAGAAGGAGATCGAAGCATGCCGATTTACGAGTACATCTGCCAGACTTGCCACGAAACTTTTGAGAAGCGCGTCAGCGCCGAAAAAGCTGATGAGGTCGCTTGCCCTGAGTGTGGCGCGCCGAACGCTAAGCGCAAGCTCTCGCGTGTCACAGTTCAGATCGGCGAGATCAGCACACAGAGCGCCTCCAGCCGCAGCTATAGCGACTCAGCGCCCAGCTGTGGCTGCGGCACGGGCTTGTGCGGTCTGCCCAGCCGAAACTAGCCCGACTCCCGCAGCGATCCTGCCCAATGCGCACGCGCCTCCCAAGGGACGTGCGCATTTTTCGTAGCGTACATCAAGCGTAGGGAAAGCGTAGGGCGCGTCTGTGCTATGATGAGCGTAAATTCCTGTAAAAGCCGTAAAAAGCGGGAAGTGCGCCCATGCAGCGTCTGTATTCCGCGCCAATACCACGCCGTTTGGCAAAGCCGCAGACTCAGGGCATGCGGCTGAAGCCCGTCACGCTGTTATTGCTGGGCGCGGGCGTGGCGGCGCTGCTGATTGTGATGAGCGTCGTTGCGCTGCTGCTGGGCTTAGCCGTTGTGCTGAGCAGTGAGCGCGTCTTGCCCGCTGTGAGGATCGGGGGCGTGCCTGTGGGCGGCATGAGCGAGGCTGAGGCGGCTGTGGCGCTGCGTGCTGCGTGGCAGGTGATCACTCTGCGAGATGGCGAGCGGGTCTGGGGCGTGCAGGCTGAACAGCTGGGCATGGCGCTAGATGTAGACGCGACCGTGCAGCGCGCTCTGCGCTATGGGCGGCAGGAAGGCTCAGCCTTGCTGGGGCTATTCGGCACGGTAGACCTTCAGCCGATTTTTCGAATCGACCCGAGCCGTGCGACACAGGGGCTGGCAGGACTGGCTGCGCTGGTAGACCTTCCGCCGCGCAACGCGACCATTCGCGCTGAAGGGAACGCGCTGATCGCGGTGCCGCCCGTCTTCGGACGCGCTCTGCAGCTGGGCGAGACGCTCAGCCGCCTCGCTGCGCCCGATGAACTTGCCGACGGCTACCTCGATCTGGTCATGCGCGAGGTGCCGCCTGAAGTGACTGATGCTGCGCCGCTCTTAGCCCGTGCTGCGGCATTGCTCAGCGCGCCGCTCCGCTTGACGCTCTACAATCCCGTGACTGACCGCAGCCTGACTTGGGCGATCCCTTCGGATGTATGGCGCAACTGGCTCGTGACCGACAACGCGGAAAGCGGCGTCGTTTTTAGCCTTGCGCGTGCACCGCTAGAGGCGTATTTGAGCGAGCTGAGCGCAGGACTGGGCGATGCTCAGTACATCAAGGTTGCTGAGGTGACGGCAGCGCTGCAGAGCGCATTGCAGCAAGAGCGTACTGAGGCGTGGGCGCGCCTCTATAACGCGCCGACTCAGTACACAGTGCGCGCAGGCGATACGCTAGGGAGCATCGCGTGGCGGCACGGAATGCAGATGTTCCGCATTCAGCGCGCCAATCCGAACGTCAACCTTGAGGCGTTGCGCGTCGGGCAGGTCATCACGATCCCCTCTAAAGATGAGCTGTTGCCCTTGCCGATTGTGCCGAATAAGCGGATCGTCATCAGCATCACGCGGCAGCGCATGTGGGTCTATGAGAATGGGCAATTGAAGTGGGATTGGGCTGCCTCAACGGGCATCTCCAGCAGCCCGACTCAGCACGGCGTCTATCAAGTGCTTTCCCACGAAGGGACTGCCTACGCAAGCAACTGGAATCTGTACATGCCCTACTTCCTGAGCATCTACGAGGCAGTGCCGGGCTTCTATAACGGCATTCACGGCTTCCCGCGGCGCGGCGGCGCCCAAGTCATCTGGGAGAATGCGCTCGGGCGCCCCGTGACCTACGGCTGCATTTTGATCAGCATAACAAACGCCCGCTTGCTCTACGACTGGGCAGAAGATGGCGTGGTGGTCGAGATTCAGCCCTAAGATGAGTAAATGGTGAGAATCTGCGTTACTTATCTATAAGTGGCGCGGTATGAATCGTAAAGATGGATGACGAGTTGACAAGAGGGAGAGTTGCCGATGAAGAAAGCAATCTTGTTGGTGATGGCGGCGGCATTGGCGTTCGCCATGCTGCCCAACTTGCCGAGCCAGGCGGCGGTCGTGCTGCTGATCGAGCGCTTCCACGCCACGTGCAGCCATTTCTCAGTCCAGTTCACTATGCAGGGCTACACAAACGACGCGAACGGCTTTGATCGCGTGCGCTACGATGTGCTAGATGGGCGCGGCACGCTGCTATATAGCGAAGACTCAGTCCGCATGGTAGGCGCCGTGCAGACGGCAAGCGTGGTCAACTTGCCCTATGCATTGGCTATGCCGACACAAAATCCGATCATCTTCCGCATTGTGGATACGGACTTCATGCAGCGTCCTGTGGGCGTGCTGGCAGAGCAGCGCGTCCAGTCGGCATGCCTTGCGCCGATCAGCCGCGCTGAGTACTTCGCCAGTCTGCTGCCGCAGGGCGTGAAGGGCTTCACACGCACAGAGACTGCCCTACACGGGACGCCTAATGGTGCGCCAATTGGCATCACACTGCCCGCCAACCGCGAATTCACGGGCATCTACCGCACCATTGACGGCAACTGGATTGCGCTGTACGTCGGCGGCGAGAATCTGGTCTGGGTGCGCGCTGAAGATATGGATATGCCCATCAACGGGCTGATGTTTGAGCCGCAGCGCATCGATCGCAGCCAGCAGGTGACGGGCGCAGTAGTGCCAAGTGTGCCGCTTGGCTCGGTCACGGCGCGCTTCACGGTCAATTTCCGCACTGGACCGAGCATCAATGCGCAACGCATTGGTCGCGTGCCGTGGCGGGCTACGGTTGCGGTCTACGGGCGCAGCGCTGATAACGGCTGGATTCTAGTCAACTTCAACGGAGTTTTCGGCTGGGTCGCAGCGCGCTTCTTCACTTTCAACGACGGGTTGCGCTTGGCGGACTTGCCTATCGTCGGCTGATAGCCTTTTTGCTCAGAATTTGGCGTCTGGTGAGGGCGGAGCGCTGATCAACGCTCCGTCGTCGCTTTGTGATGGGCTGTGATGGCTACTTTGCATCTTGGAATGCTTTTGTTACATGACTTGCCAAACGAAATGCTCTGATCGCAGTAGCACGAATACCGCTACGAACTATGCTTTCTTGGTTGTTGTGAAAAGTGTGTTGCTGAGGTGAGAGCATGTTGCGGTTGAGCGGAGAGCGCATCGGCAACTATGAAATCATAGGTCTGCTCGGCGAAGGTGGCATGGCAGTGGTCTACCGTGCGCGGCAGGTCAACGTACAGCGCGATGTCGCCTTTAAGGTGATTGAGTCGCGCCTTGCCAACTCGCCTGATTCCATCAAGCGCTTTGAGCGTGAGGCACATACTATTGCTAACTTGAATCATCCTCACATCCTCAAGCTGTTCGACTTTGGCCACTACGAGGGACTGGTCTATCTAGTCATGGAGCTGCAGCCGGGCGGCAGTCTTGCCCAGTGGCTGCGTAATGAGGGCGCTTTGCCGCCAGAGTAAGTGGCGCGCTACGTCGCCCAGATCAGCAGCGCGTTGGACTACGCACACGGGCGCGGTGTGATCCATCGTGACTTGAAGCCGCAAAACGTGCTGCTTGATGAGCAGCTGAATGCCATTTTGACCGATTTTGGCGTGGCACGCATTGTGGGCGATGTCACAGCGCTGACGGGCAGCGGAGTAGCTGTTGGCACACCTGCCTACATGGCGCCTGAGCAATGGCATGGAGCGGAAGTGGATGCACGCACTGACCTCTACACGCTGGCTGTGATGACCTATGAGTTGCTCACAGCGCGCACGCCCTACGTTGCGGATACGCCGCCTGCCATGATGTACAAGCATCTGCATGAACAGCCCACACCTCTGCGCGAACTGCGCGCTGAGCTGCCTGAGAGCGTTGAGCAAGTCTTGCTGAAGGGCGGCGAAGAATCCTGATGAGCGCTTTCAGACAGGCGCTGAGTTCGCTGAGGCATTCCACGAGGCGCTAACGGGCAAGGTACCGCACGGCATCAAGATCAGCGTTCCAACGCGCACTAAGCCTGCCAAGCCGACCTCGCCCGTCATTGGTACGCCTACCCTTGCGCGCCAAAAGGCAGAGAGGGCGCAGCGTCGCAGTCAGTTGCCGCTCTTGCTGGGCGGCGCAATTCTGATCGCACTCATCGGCATTATAGCTTTTCTTGCGGGCAGATCGGGCAATGAGGCAACAGCGCTCAGCCCTGCTGAAGACCTTGCGCCAATCTTGAGCGCTCTTGAGCCAAGCGCCACAGCCACTGAGACCTCAACTGCCACTTTTACGGCTACCTTTACAGCTACTTCTACAGCGACGGCTACGCCTAGTGCCACTTCAACTCCCACAGCAACCAGCACGCCTAGCCCAACTAGCACGCCAACCCACACGCCTACAGCCACGCCGACTCACACAGCTACCGCTACTCACACGCCAACGCCAAGCGCAACGGCTACTGAGGCGCCCACTTTGCCGCCCGATCTGGCTGCTCAAGCCACTTTCTTCGCCGAACAGACTCGTCGTGCTACTGAGCAGCTTCCAGCTGCTTATCAGCAGACCCTTGAGGCGAACCTGACACACATTGCCCAGATCTTCACAGCAACCGCCTGGACGGCAACACCGACTGCTAGTGCAACCTTTACGCCTTCGCCAACATACACGCTTACTTTCACGCCGACTCGTACACCGACGCCGCACTTCAGTCCAACGCCCTCAGCTGACCCTAATCAGGTGTTTCTTGTAGTGTTGGCGCCCAGCCTGAACGTGCGCCGCGGACCGGATACGCGCTATGAAGTGCTTGGCGTGCTCAACCGCGACGAGCGCATTCAGCTGATCGGCACCAACAACGACTACTCGTGGTTCGCTTTCACCTACCGCAACAGGACAGCATGGATCACGGGGGATGAGCGCCTCGTCGGTGTGAGTGGCGATAAAACACGCCTGCCGATCCTTGCCGCACCGCCACTGCCAACTGCTACACCCTTGCCGCCACAACCAACACAGGCGCCGCCGCCACCGCAACCGCCACCTTCAGGCGGAGAGTCTGGTGCAACGCCGCCGCCACCGACGCCAACCAACACGCCTCACCCTCCCCATTATTCAGTTACGTCGGTTGTGTATTAATAGGTAAAGAGCGGAGGGAAGATGTCTCTCCGCTCTTTTCGCACGTCTTGCGGCAACCTGCGACCGATTCTCAAAGACAGCAAGACTTGCCAAACATCATGCGGGATCAATCAAGGGCGGCGGGCGATCAATTTGTAGCTCAAGCCTTGCAACAGGCGCAAGCGCACAGCCAGCTCATCGAATGGCAACAACAGCCGACCGATCAGGACTGCCAGCCGCTCAGGCATTGCCAAGTTTGCCGTCACAGGGCGCACAAAAGCGTTATGGATGCGCAACCACTCCACATCGAACAGTTCACGAACTGTCTCTAGAGAATTTTGATGCCTGCCGCTGCCTTCAAAGGGACTGAAGCCACGAGTCTCCATGCTTGCCTTCATACGCTCAACAGCTCGCGTGCGCAGGCGCAACAAATGCCGAATTTTGTCACGATAGCTTATCTCAGCCGGCAGGAGCATAGTGAAAGCACCGACGATGAGCGCATTGGCGGTCGGTGTTTCTAAGAAATCGCTGACATATAGCAGCCCTCTTGGTTTGAGTGCCGTGCGTATGCGCTCCAAAGCGGCACGGACATCCACCAGATGGGGCAAAACGCCCAGAGCTACGATCAAGTCATAGTGCGCCTCCGGCAAAGGATCGCAGTTGATGTCAGCGACGCGATAATGAAGATTACCGCACGGCGGATGCTCGGCTGCATAGGCTTGCGCAACGCTAATTGCTTCCGCGGACACATCAATGCCTTCCACGTGAGCGCCACGTCGCGCCATCTCAAGCGAGATGCAGCCTGAAGAGCAACCGATCTCCAGCACACGCCAACTCGGTTGTACTAATGCAAAGAGCCTCTCAAGATAGCGTCCATCTGAAATAGCGTAGTGGCGTATGTGGCGCATTTCCTACCAGTCAGGGCGCCACTTGGCAGCTAGACTGCGCGCCGCATTGCCCCAAGCAGCACCTTCTGCTGCAATCAGCGATTGATAATCAGGATTAGATCGATCGGCGTTCATTTCGCCCATTTCGCCGTTCTTTTCTCCTCTCTTGCGCTCACTGTGAGCGACGTGCGATCAATGTGTAGCTCAAGCCTTGCAACAGGCGCAGCCGCACTGCCAGACGGTCAAAGAGGAACAACGTGCGCCCAAGAGCAATTGCCAGCGGCTCCGACATGGCTAAATTGGCGATTACATAGCCTGTGAAGGCATTGTGCTTATGGAGTTGCTCAATCTGGAATAACTCACGGATGATCTCAAGGGGCGCCTGATGTCTGCCATAGCCCTCAAACGGACTCAAGCCACGCGCCTCGATGCTTGCCTTCATGCGCTCCACAACTCGCGTCCGAAAGCGCAATAAATGCCGCACTTTATCGCGGTAGCGCACCTGAGTCGGCAACAGAAAGAGCAAAGCGCCTGCGATCAGCGCGTTTGGTGTCGGTGTATCAAACGGATCGATCACAAAAAGCAAGCCGTTCGACTTGAGCGCCGCACGGACGCGCTCCAGCACGGCGCGCACCTCTGCCAAGTGATGCAGCACGCCTACCGTCACCACCAAATCGTAGTGCGCCTGCGGCAACGGCTCATAGTTGATATCGGCAAGCCGATACTGGACGCTCCCACGCGGCGGATGCTGAGCAGCGTAGGCCTGCGCAATACGGAGCGCCTCATCTGCCACATCAATGCCTTCGACGTGCGCGCCGCGCCGCGCCATCTCCAGCGAAAGCCAGCCTGATGAGCAGCCTATCTCTAGGACGTGCCACTCAGGCTGCACTAGCGCCAAGAGCTGCCTGATATGCCGACCATCTACCACAGCGTAATGGCGCGTGCGCTGCATATCTGCCCAATCGGGTCGCCATTTGGCAGCCAGATCGCGTGCTGCTGCACTCCAGACGGCGCCTTCAGCCGCGATCAGCGCCTGATAATCCTGCTCAGGGGACTGCCCACTCACTTGCCTAACGCCTTGATCACAGTGTCGAGGTCTTTATCGCCGCGTCCGCTGATGTTGACCAGAATCGCCGCCGTCTTGGGCAGACTCGGCGCAAGGCGAACCGCCTCATAGACCGCGTGCGCCGACTCCAACGCTGGGATAATCCCCTCATACTGACAGAGCATTTGCAAGCCCTCTAGGGCCTGCTCATCAGTGGCAAATGTGTATTCAGCGCGCCCGATCTCGCGCAAATAGCTATGCTCCGGCCCGATGCTGGCATAATCCAGACCCGCGCTGATGCTGTGCGTCTCCGCGATCTGCCCATCTTGATCCTGCAGCACGTAAGAGCGCGTGCCGTGCAACACACCGAGCCTGCCCAGAGTCGGATCGGCGAAGCGCGCTGCATGTTTGCCACTCGCAACGCCCATGCCGCCTGCCTCCACACCGATCAAGCGCACATCAGGATCGTCGCGGAAGGCATGGAAGATGCCAATGGCGTTGCTGCCGCCGCCTACGCAGGCTATGACCGCCTCAGGCAACTTGCCGACTTGCTCCAGCATCTGTTGGCGCGCCTCATAACCAATGACCGACTGAAAGTCGCGCACCATGAGCGGATACGGATGCGGCCCGAGCGCCGAGCCGAGCAGATAGTACGTATTGCGCACATTGGTGACCCAATCGCGGATCGCCTCGTTAATCGCATCCTTGAGCGTGCGGCTGCCGGAGTCCACAGCGCGCACCTCAGCGCCCAGCAAGCGCATACGGAAGACGTTCGGCTGCTGGCGCGCCATATCCACGCTGCCCATGTAGATGATCGCCTCCAGACCGAGCAGCGCGCAAACAGTCGCCGTTGCTACGCCATGCTGACCTGCGCCCGTCTCGGCAATGATGCGCCGCTTGCCCATGCGCTTGGCTAGCAGCGCCTGACCGAGCGCATTGTTGATCTTATGGGCGCCGCTGTGCGCCAAATCCTCACGTTTGAGATAAATCTGCGCGCCGCCGAGATGCTGGCTCAAACGCCGCGCATAGCTCAAGGGCGTCGGACGCCCAACATAAGTGCGCGCCAAGTCCGCTAATTCAGCGCGAAAGTCTGGATCGTCGCGCAAGGCGTAGTAAGCAGCGGTCAGCTCATCAAGGGCGGGGATCAGCGTCTCTGGGACAAAACGTCCGCCATATTTGCCGAAATAGCCACGTGGCGTCGGATCGTGCGGGTGTGCCGATAAAGTCTGGGTCTCTGGCAGGGTCACGGTAAATATCCTCGATTAGAGCGGCAGGTGCGCGCTAGTATAGCGCGTCCCTGCCTGAAAACCAAAGGGCTAGTCGCGCTTTTCGATGATGAAGGTCGGTGTGATGGAGCCGCCGCCTGCTGTCACGTTCAAGAGCGACATGGCTGAAAGGCGCGTCAAGCCGCCGCTGACCGTCTTGCCGTGATAGATGTATGGATCGGCGTCTACGAGGCGGCGCGCTATGTGCAGCTTGCCGTCTACCACTGTTGGATAATCTTCAAAGGCAGCCTCGGCGCGCTCCTGCACCACATAAGGCTGAATCAAGGCCTGATGCAGGGTCGCTGCCCATTGCTCATCAGTCGCCTCCCAGCCGATGGTGACTCCCTTGCCGCCGTACTCATCATTCGGCTTCAAGACGAGAAACGCCTTGTTTTCGGCGATGAACGGCACAAGGTCAACCCTCTGACCGTGAAAATGCGTATGACGCTCACTGACTCGGCGCGTCCAAGGAATGTACGCCTCAATCGCGGCGCGCTCCTCAGCTGTGAACAGATACGCATTCTGTTCATCGCTCAACAGGGCAAAGCTCGCCTTTTTCGCCATCAGTTTGGCGCTGAAAGCATTGCACATGCACACAGCACGCGCCTTAAGCGCCTGCACAATCGGATTATCAGTGCCCATGCGCCCGATCAGCTCACTGGCAAGCACGCGCTTGTAGATCAAGTCCACACGGAAATCGCCGACGTAGAGCGCGCCATTGCGGAATTCCATAGCCCGCGGATCGCACAGAATTGCTCTGTAGCCCGCCTGCTCCATATAGTCGCGGATGATGTGATGCTCATTGAGCGTCTGTACATCTTGCCAATCGGCAATGGCGATCTGCGGGCGCTCAGGATGATCCTTGCCCGACCATTGGCGGTAGGCGTCCATGAGCGTGGCGATCAAGCTGCGCACCAGCGTAAAGCTGCGGACGGTATAGTGCTGCTGAAAACGGCGCATGACCTCAAGGCTGAGGAACGCCTCCGCCATTTCATCCACATAGCCCATGCCAGCAGGCGTCTCAGCGTTGTATTCGACGAATTTCAAGCGCGCCGCATCAGGATCGTAGAAAGAATCAAGGCGCGAGGTGTTCCACGGCGCCTCATAGCCGATCTCAAGGCTGAAGAGCGCCTCTTCATACGGCTCAAGTGCCAATTGAGCGCGCAACTCAGGGTCTCGGAGGCAGGCATGGTGCGCCTTAGCAAAGGCGCGCAAAAGGGTCTCGGTCTCGCGCTTGAGGAAGTCCCACTGTTCAGGCTGATAGAAGTGTGGGCGCAGCACGTTGCACACGGCGCGCTCCCCGAAGAACAGGCGGCGGGCGCGCAACTGCTCGTTCAGGACAGCCTGCGCCTCAAGCGCTGTCTGATCGTCGAGCAGATCGTTGTAGAAGGCAATGGCATCGCGCAACATGGCTAGACATTCCGCGTCACTTTGGCGTGGCTGCGCCAGACATACCGATCAGCGGTCATGCCCTCGCCTTTAGCAAAGGCGATGCACATATCCGCCATATTCTGCACACACCAACGGAAGTTGACCTCGCCCAATGAATAAATGTCCATATCGGGCGCGGGATTCATGAAGTCAATCGCGTAAGGCACGCCGTCTTTGATGGCAAATTCGCAGGTATTCATATCGTAGCCCAGTGCTCGGCACAGCTTGAGCGAGTCTTCCAGCAGGCGCGTGTAGAGTTCAGTTGAAAAGCCATGTTCAGGCGCATAATAGCGCGTGCGCGGATCGTAGCGCATGACGTGAACGCGCTCCTGACCGAGTACCATGCAGCGGGCATACTCATCCCACTGAATGAACTCCTGCACAATCATGGTCAGCCGCCCGCTCTGATTGTAGCGCGCCAATAGCTCTTCCTTGCTATGCACCACATAAACATCTTTCCAGCCGCCGCCGTGTGCATCTTTCAGCACGCAGGGCAAGCCCACATAGCTGATGATCCAGTCCCAATCAAGCGGATACATCAAGTTGCGCAGGCTTTCATCATGCACAATGCCCGGCACATAATCTTTATTAGGCAGAGCCAGAGTCTTGGGCGAGGCAACGCCCATGCGCACGGCGAGTGAAGCGCCGAAAAACTTATCGTCCGCCGTCCACATAAACGGATCGTTGACCACTTTCACGCCCTGCAGCGCGGCATTCTTCAGATAGGTGCGGTAATACGGCACTTCATGCGAGATGCGATCCACGATCACGCGGTAAGGCACGGGTTCGTTCATGCGCGTGCCGCCCAGCTTCACAAACTCAGCGATCACGCCCGCATTGCGGCTGCGAATCTCTTCGATCAGCGCCGGGGGCATAGACCACTCACGCCCGACGATCAATCCGACTTTTAGCGACTCTGCCATGTTAAGATTTCTCCCAGAAAGTGCAGCTTCTATAAGGCGTGCTTATGATTATAACATATTTCGCAGCGTCAGTATGGATGAACGCGAGGCGCGCCAATCAGCGGCGCTGACAGGGTGAGCGAACTGTTCAGCGATCTCTTCTGTGAATGCAACCTCAAGCGCGGCACGAGGCGCCTCTAGGTCAGCGCTGAAAGCACGCGCTTGACTGCCCACTAGCTCAATGATTTCGCTGTAGAGGTTCGGGTCGCCTGAGAGGAATGTCCAAAAGGCTTGCCCTGCCAAGACAGTGCATTCTAAGTATACCACGAGTCTGCCTGCGTGCTGTAGCTGAGCAGGTTCAGCAGCTTGTGAGGCAACGCTCTGCTTCACAAACAAGGCAAGACCCCACCTCTCCGGACTCCCTTTCCCCGTTCACGGGGAAAGGGCAGGGGATAGGGGTCTGGCAAGACAAGGAAGAGGACAAAGTGGCTACACATTGCAGTTCAGACAGAACGCGCTATGATCAGCGCGACTTTACCAGAAAACGAGTGGTCGAGCATGTCTGATTACAGCAAAAACGTCGGCATGGGCGGGCGGACGCTGCGCATACTGGGCGTCGGATTCCTGATCCTGATCTTTGTCGCTTCCGCTTTGCCCTTCGATAACACGGGCGCGCCGCCTCCCACGCCGCAAGAGCCTGTGGGCAACGCAGCGCATCCTGCAGTGCCAGCGGGCGGCACGCCTGTGAGCATCACAGGCACGTATGTGCATCCGAGCGGCTTGTTTTCCGTGCCAACAGTTGCCGGCTGGGAACTGCCGGGCGAATCGCCTGAGGAGAGCATCGCCGCCACGCCCGATCAGCCGATCACACGCGCTGGCGCTGTGTTTGTGAATGTGAGTGCAGCCAGCGTGGTGCATGTCTTTGTGGAGGATAATCCCGCCATCAGCCTGAGCGATCTTGACGGCTTGCAAGCGTACTACACGCCTGAGCAGGTCGGCTCAGCATGGACTCAGTACAACGGCGGCTGGCGTGAGATCGGGCGGCGTGTGGTGGACGATACGCTGATCATTGATACTGAGATGACTCACGAGGGCTTGGTCTACTTGGGCAGGCAATTCTCGCGCTTGCAAGAGCGCTGGCTGATGGTGATGCGCCTTGTCGTGCCGATCAACAATCCGAGTTTGCTGGAGCGCCTACAGGCGACCTATCAGCCGTATTTTTACCTCTGGCAGACCTCAATTAACGCGCCGATGCATTGGCGCACCCTCGCCGATACTCTCTCAGGCTACCTGATCCGTTTTCCTAATACGTGGATGCAGGAAGATGGCAGAGCGGGCGCGCCCTACACGATCAGCGGCGAGCTAGACGGGCGGACGTATCGCCTGAACGTGCGCGCCCTACCGAGTGTGAGCGTTGCGGATGAAGAGGCGGCGCGAGCGTGGATCGCGCAAAACTATCCGCGCTCTACAATCCAGAGCGTGCAACCTGAGACCCGCGGCGCCTTCAGCGGCTACACGCTCTCATTCCTTGCGCCCGATCCGGACGGCAATCAGCGCAGCCTGACAGCGACGCTGATCAACGGTCAGAGCGCGCTGTACGTTGCCGTGCTGCAGACCTTTGCCGAAGGGCGCGATCTGCTCGGACCGAACGACGGGAGCATCTCACCGGAGCTATTCCGCGTTCGCCAGACTTTCACGCCGATCCGCCTCGCGCCGATCGCTCTACAGCCGACGCCCACACCGACACCTGCAGGCTAATCCTGTGCTATAATCAGGCTGCTCAGCAATTAGAAGAGAACTACTGTCATGTATAAGCAACAGCTACTTGAACGCATTCACAGCCGCTCTGCTGTGATTGGAATCATCGGACTGGGCTATGTCGGCTTGCCTTTAGCCGTCGCCTTTGCCCAAGCGGGCTTCAAAGTTATCGGACTCGACCTCGATCCGCGCAAAGTTGACCAGCTCAACAGCGGACAGAGCTACATCGGCGACGTGCCAAGCGACCAAATCGCCGAGATCGTGGCGAATGGCAATTTCACTGCCTCAACTGACTATGAGTCGTTGCGCCAAGCTGATGCTGTCAGCATTTGTGTGCCGACTCCGCTGCGCAAGACCAAAGACCCTGATATGTCCTACGTGATCAGCGCTACGGAGTCCGTGGCAGGCATCAGCCATGCTGGAATGCTGATCGTGCTGGAGAGCACCACTTATCCCGGCACAACGGAGGAAATTCTGGTGCCGCGTATGCGCCAAGCGGGCTTGCAGCCCGGCGAGGATGTCTTCGTCGCTTTTTCGCCTGAGCGCATTGATCCGGGCAATAAGGAATACGGCGTCAAGAATACGCCGAAGGTGGTGGGCGGCTCCACAGAGGCGTGCCGTGAGGTCGCTTGTGCGTATTATGCCACAGTCGCCGATCAGGTGGTGCCAGTCAGCTCAGCGCGAGCGGCTGAGATGGTCAAATTGCTGGAGAATACTTTCCGCGCTGTGAACATCGGTCTGGTCAATGAGATGGCGCTGATGTGCGATAAACTGGATGTTGACGTTTGGGAGGTCATCCGCGCCGCAGCGACCAAGCCCTTCGGTTTCATGTCGTTCTACCCTGGACCAGGCATTGGCGGTCACTGCATCCCGATTGATCCGCTCTACTTGAGCTGGAAACTCAAGACGCTCAACTACACAGCGCGCTTCATTGAGCTGGCAAGCGAAGTGAACACCTCGATGCCGCGCTACGTCGTGACCAAAATTGCGGACGCGCTCAACGACGAGGCGAAAGCAGTGCGCGGCGCGCACATTGCCGTGTTGGGCGTCGCTTACAAGCGCGATGTAGATGACGTGCGCGAATCGCCCGCTCTCGATATCATCCAGCTGCTCAGCGAGCGCGGCGCGCAGGTCAGTTACCACGATCCGTACGTGCCGAGTCTGCGCCTTGAGCATGAAAAGACCATGGAGAGCGTCGCGCTGAGCGCAGAGTGGCTGCACAGCGCTGATTGTGTTGTGATTGTCACTAACCACTCCTGCTTTGACTACGCTTGGATCGTCGAGAATAGCCGCCTGATTGTGGATACGCGCAACGCCACTGCGCCTGTCCTGGCGAACGGCTACACAAGCCGTGCGCGCATTGTGCGCTTGTAATCCCATGTGGCGCAGGACAGTCTGCGCCACGCTCTGAAAGCTGAGTGCCTTTGTTCAAGACCAACTTCCCATACATGGGCGAGACTCCGCACGTCTTGCCGATTCAGGCGCGTCTGGGTGCGCACCCTGACTTCTGCGGACGCGGCGTTGTGATCGCCTTCCTCGATTCAGGCTTCTATCCGCATCCTGACCTGCGCGGGCGCATCCTTGCCCATGTGGACGCGGTCACACGGCGCGTCATCAGCGGCGATAGGTTCTTTCACGATCATCGGCTGAGCTGGCACGGGCAAATGACCAGCGTGATCGCCTGCGGCGACGGCAGCACTTCACAGGGCAGGTATCGCGGCTTGGCATATGGCGCACAGATGGTGCTAATCAAGGTCAGCGATTTTCACGGCAACATCAAAGAGCATGACATCCTGCGCGGACTGCTGTGGCTAATCGAGAATCATCGCGCTTATAATATCCGCTTGTGCAGCATCTCGGTCGGCGGCGATTTTCCCTGTGACGATCCTGATCATCCCCTTTACGCTGCGATCCGCGCCCTGTATGAGGAAAATGTTCTGACCATCTGTGCAGGCGGTAACAGCGGCACGGCTCAGCTGCTGCCGCCTGCCAGCGCGCCTGAGGCGCTGACCGTCGGTGGCGTGGATGACGGCAACACGCTCGATGTAAGCGCATGGCGTCCCTATCATCACAACTACGGAGTTGCCTTTGATGGGACGCCCAAGCCTGAAGTTCTAACAGCGGCGCGCTGGATTGCCTCTCCGATCTTGCCATATAGCGCTATGGCGCGGGAGGCACGCTGGTTAGCGCCCTTGCTGCACGTCCGCACGCAGGCAGAGGCTGAGCGGATTCTCGCAGCAGGCTGCCCTGACCTCAAACTGGGCAACTTGCCGTGCGCCCTAGAGACCGAGGCACACTTTGCGGCGTTACAGGCGCGCATTTACAAATACAAGCTGATTGACGCACAGCATCAGCATGTAGATGGCACCTCTGTGGCGGCGGCGATCGCTACATCGGTTGTGGCGCAGATGCTGGAGGCAAATCCGCGCTTGAGCGCAGGCGCGATCCGTGCGATAGTCCGCGCAACGGCTGTTTCCTTCCCCGATGTGCCAGAGGCGGTTCAAGGCGGCGGCATTTTGGACGCACACACAGCGGTCTTGGCGGCGTTAGCGCACGCTTAGCGCCACTGCTCACCTGTGCCGTATAGCCCAATGACTTTGCCATCTCGGTCGCGTAAGAACAGGGCGCTTGCGCCTTGCTGTAGCTGCGTTTCGAAGGCGCTTTCAGGCGCGGTTGCCCAGCCAAGCCGTTGACGCAGGGTCTCGCGTGTGCGCCACACCAGACCAAAGCCGCGTATAGGCTGCTGCCGACCCTCAGGCGGGTTCAGGCTCGGATCGCTCTCAGGCTCGCCGTCGCGGTACTCGTCGGGCAACGCGAGCCAAGCAGGAGCGCGTCCATCGTTGAAAAGCGCGTAGATCGTGCGCCCTTCGGCGATCCAGAACATCACGCCGCGCTCAAAGGGCTGATAAACGGCTAGGCTCAGCACAGAGGGCGACGTCGGGCAACCTGCGCCGCTTGGGACAGGTTCGAAAAACCACGTCTCTGTGCAACTCGCCGTGATTTGCAACTCTTGGGCGATCTCTTCAACGCCGTTATTCACCACAAGCGTGAAGCGCGCCAAACCGTCGGGGTTGGGGCGGACTGCCACGCGCAGTGAGCCAGTGCGCGGCACACGCCACGCCTGCCCACGCTCAAATGGCTCGCGCTCGCCATCCATGCGGTAGATGGTCGCTACATCGGCGCCTTGCACTGCCCAGAAGAGCGTGATCACATCGCCTGCAGCGGCTGCAGTCGCATCAGCTGTGAAGTACTCCACGCGCAGTATGCCGACTGGCAAAGCCTGCACGGTCGCAGTGGGACTTTCTGGGGGACGAGTCGGCACAAAACCGAGCAGCGGCGTCGGACTAACGCCCTGAGGCAAGGTTGGGCGGAGCGTGAGGCTAGGCGTGGGGCTGATGAGCGGCGTAGGTGTGGGCGTATCGGTTGGCAGTGGCGTGCGCGTTGGGCGCGGAGTCGGCACGATTGGCTCAAGGGCGGCGCTGCAGGCGCTAAGCGCGATCAAACAGGCGATTAGCGCCACAGCGCGGGCGAGAGGGCGCATACGGACAAGCGATCACTCCTCAGGCGGCGGCACAGGCAGCTGATCCTCAGGAATATCCTTATAGCGTTCCCCGATCTCGATCATCATGCGCGGAATACCGTCTACAATTGGATATTTGTAGCCTGAGTCATCGCAGACCAGCCAGCAGCCGTGTACAAGGCGCAACTTGCCCGGATCGTCGCCTCGGTCTGTGTAGTGGACAGCCACAGGGCAGCGCAGCAGCTCCAAAAAGTCAGGGTTGAACGCAAGGGTCTCTTGCGGCTTGTTGTCAGGTTCGCTCATAGCGCAAGGCGCCTCACAGGGTTCAGATCAGGCTATGCAGGTAGAGTATAGTCAGGCGATACGGGCGCGTCAAGTTTGTTTGATTTGAATCGCCGTGTGCTATACTCCGAACCATGCGATCCTTCACCTACTACGATCTGATTGACCTGTTTGCCCAGTCGGGCTGTGCGGTTTGTCGCCTCGCTCTGCGCGATGCCGCCCGCTACCTTGATAGCCTGCTCTACGAGTACAGCACTGATCCTGAAATGCACCGCACTATGCGTGAGGGGCGCGGTCTGTGCAACGCGCACAGCTGGCAATTGACCGAGATCATGGGCGGCGCGCTGAATGTAGCTGTCTTGTTTCGTTCGGCATTGCTGGAGGTGCGCGAAATCGCGGAGACAAATGACTCGGCGCGCCGTACGGCAGAGCGCCTTGCGCCTCAAAGCGCTTGCCCCGCCTGCCAGACCATGCGCGAGATCGAGCGCCTGTGCTTTGAGACCTTCGCAAAGCACCTGAGCGACCCGACTTTTGAGGCGGCGTGGCGCGCCTCGGATGGGCTGTGCCTGCCGCACGTCCGCTTGCTTTTGCCGTCGCTGACGGCTGAAAACGCAGCGCGTCTGCTCAACCACCAAAAGACGGTCTGGGCGCGCTTGCAAGCCGATTTAGAGGCGTTTCAGCGCAGTTTTCAGGCTGAACACAGCGCTGAACCACTCAGTGAAGCGGCGGCAGCAAGTTGGCGGCGCTGCATTGCTCTGCTGACAGGCGAACGTGGCGTCTTCGGTGTGGCGCGTAGCTAAAAAGCGGCATGTAGCGCCGCACGAAACTGCAAAATTGCCTGCCATTCTGCGATGTGCCGCAGAACCACACCTTTGGGCTTGACCAAGCTGAGACTCTCTACGGCAGCTGCTATCGCACGCGGATGTAGACGCGCCAAAAGCGGCTCAAAGTGTGTGGGAAAGCTGGAGTCGCGCCAGAGCGATGCATTCGGCATGATTTGCCCCGCCAGCAAGAGCGGCAAGTACTCAGCAAAGCGCTGACTGAACCCAGCTGACCAGTCATGCTCACAGCTGATGAGCAAAGCGATCTCGCCAGGCGCCCACAGACGTGACAGCGAAAATAGAGGCATTACGCTTGCCTCACGTTTCTCAGGCGAGGGTGCAGGCTGAGTCAGCCGATGGATGAAATCTGTAGCAATCTCACGGATGCTAAGTGTACGATCAGTCTGCGCAACGCGGCTCAGGAAGGGCAGATCGGTCTCAGAGAGATTGTAGACCAGCATCTCCAGCAAGGCGGCACCGCACTCAGGCGACTCGCGCTCCCAAGTTTCTTCCAGAAGCCGACGGGCGCGCTCAGGATCGATCAGGCGCAGGGCGCCGAGATAGGTCTGGCGCGTGATCGGCGCACCTGTCTGCCAAGCGGAGTCATCCTCCAGTTGAAAGGCGGCGTAAGTCCACTTGCCGCCTATCTGTGCAGCAAGCCAACGCCCGCGCACGCCTGCGACCAGTGCGCCCATCACAGGCTCAACCGACTCGCTCAGCGTCAGTAGCTCTGGCAAGCATTCCTCAGGAGCGCGCACGCCGCGCTCAAAGGCGAGGCGCAACCACTCCTTTAGCAGGCGAGGGCGGCGTACATCAAACTCTCTGAGCAGCATGGCGGCTTGGCGCGAGGCGGCAGCCTGCGGATCGGGCGGGCAGGGCGGCGGTAGCGCACGTCCGATCGGCGTAACAGGCAACTTGCCAACGCGGCGCATGTAGCTGAGCATAGCCGCTGCGCTCAGCAGCGCGCCCTCAGGATCGGATAAATCAAGGCGGCTGAATAGATCGCCAAGGGCGCCCTCAGCCTGCGGCAAGGCGAACGGCTGCCGATCTGTGCCGAGCAGCGCTGCCGCCAAAACTTTTTGCCACAGTAGCTCAATTGTCTCCGGACTTAGCCCTAGACTCATCGTAAACTGCGCCAACCGCCGTCAAAGACGCCCCAAATTTGATAGCCCGCCGCCTCATAAAAGCGCGGCACGCTCGTCCAGCCGATGTGCGCTACACGAATGCCGCGCTCTTTAAGTAATTCTGTGCCGCGCCCGACTAGCGCTATACCGATGCCGCGTCCGCGTGCCGCCGCGCTCACACCGACCGCCGAAAGAGCGCCGAGCGGCTTGCCTAGCTCTGCCCACCACAGCACATCGCCGCGCATCTGCTCTGAGTGCGGCGTGAAAAGGATCAAGCTGCCGATTAGCGCACCGTCAGCTTGATCGCGGGCGATCAGGATATCTTCAATATCGCCAACATTCATGACGTGCGCATACTCAAGCTGCCAGTTAGGGAATTCGCGGGCGTGGAAGGCGAGGATATCCTCACGATCAGCGGGAGTCGCCGTGCTGAGCACAGCGCCACAGGTCTGAATGCGCTCGGCAATGTGCGGCGGCGTGTGGTAAGCGCTCAGGTCTTGGATCAAATCGTAGACTGCGGCGTCAGAGGCGTTGATGTGGAAGCCCTGCACAGCGAAAAAGTCTGCAGCGGCGGGCAGAATGCGGGGCACGCCCGGAAAAAAGCGCGGCAAGTGTCCGCCGAGCGTGATATGCGCCGCGCCCGCGTGTGAAGCCGACTCGCACGCTGTGCTGAGCAACGCCTGTCCGACTCCGCGCCGCCAAAAGGGACGCACCACGCCCAAAGCGCACAGGCAAGCATGCAGCGGCGCATTGATCGGCTTGACCAGCTGGGTGAACGCAAAACCGATGATCCGATCGGCGTAGCGCGCCACAAAATGATCGCCGGGGCGATACGGACCGGTAGTTAGCGCCACGGCGCGCAGAGCGCGCTCATCCACACGGAAGTACCCGTCAAAAGCGCTCTCCCACGCCGCGATCACGCCCGCGGCATCGCGCTCATGGTCATAATAGTCAATTGTGAAGTCCGTCAACGGCTCAGCTCTCCAGTCTGTACGTCCAGCATAGGGCAAAATCAGCACTTGCGCACTTGGGCAAAGTATGCTATGCTACGAGGCGATTTGGGGGATAGTTTAATTGGCAGAACAACGGGTTCTGGCCCCGTTGGTCTTGGTTCGAGTCCAGGTCCCCCAGCAGGAGCGCGCTGTAAGAGCGCGCTTTTCGTTTGCCTATTGACCCTGACCATGTACAAGGCGCGCATATTCAGCGAACTCCGCCAATTCGCGCTGAGTCAGGCTGCGCGCAGGCGTGATGATGTAACAAGCGTCAAGCCAGAGCGCCGTCTGACCCGTGTGCGTCGCAGTCTCACGGATCAAGCGCTCGGCAGCAGCGGAGGGCGCAACCTCAGGCGGGACGCTGACCTGCAGGCTTACGTGCGTCGGCTGCACCTCAACGCCCTCTACGCTCCAGCCGGCTGCAGCCGCTGCCGACTCAAAATAGCGCGGCAGCAGCGCGGCAAGGTCATCGGCAAGCGGCGGCGCAGCAGGTAGCAAAGCCAGTGTGAAGACCAGCGGCGGAGGAGGTGGCTCAGGCTTCGCAGCGGTCGCCTCGCGCAAACCTTGTGGCGGACGCAAGTCTGTAGGGCGCGAGGGCAGGGTCTTGGCGGCTTCAGGCGGCTCTTCGGGCGCTGAGTCGGGCGTAGCGGTCTCAGGGACACGCGCCATTGCCTCATGCAATTGGCGTGCCACTTGCCGAATGGTGCGCATGGGCGCATCGCCGTGAAAGAGCAGCGAGAGCGTCAAATCCTCTACAGTGCGCGTGGAATAGAGCAAGTAGAGCGTCTCAAGGTTCACCTGCAAAGGGCGAAAGACGCTCGGCGCATTGACATTGCCCTGCCACATGCGCACGATCTCGCGCAGAGCCAGTTGGCGCGTCGGCTCATCCAGTTCGCCAGAGCTGGCAAGAGCGATCAGCTCACCTTGCCGCGTCAGGAAAGCAGCTTTTGCGGCTGAGTCAATAGTCAGCTGCATGAAGCGCAAGGCGAGCGCAGCGATCGGATCGGCGGCGTGCGCCTGAGCGGGCTGCGCGATCAGCTGTGCTGTCTCATGGAGGGTATGGCTGATCGTCTGCTCAAGATTGGGCGACTCAGCGGGCGCGATCCAAGCAGGACGCGCCTCCGGCGGCACTTTCTCTGCCTCATCAACCAGATGTTCCGCCATAGCCTCTAGCGGCACGGAATCATCGGCGGCGGTCTCAAGGGCAACTTGAGCAGCGATGAGCGTTTGCGGCTCTGGGGTCTCAGATGGGCGCTGAGAGGGCGGGGCAACGGACTGAGTCCCACTGATGAGGGTTTTGAGCGTGGCATCGGGCGGCAAGGGCGGCTCAGGCAGGCTTGCGGGCGGCTCTGAGAGCAGGAGCGTGGTGCTACCTTCGGCAAGGCTCTCCACAGCGCGCATAAAGGTCTGATCAGGCTGAACGGATAGCTGAGTATGCTGCGCGGGCAGGGTTTGGGCGCCTGCAGCAAGGCGCTCGCGGATCAGCGCGTCCAATTGGCGGGCGAAATAGGGCTTGAGCAGGCTGGGCAGTGCCTCCGTCTCAGGCGCAAAGACGGGCGGCTGATCGGCGCGGCGGCTGAGGATAATAGTCAGTTGCGGCTGCAGGCGCTGCATGGTCTCAATCAGGTGCAGCACGCCCGCCCGCTCAGCAGAGACATCCACCACAGCGAAATCATGTGCCTCACGCGCCAAGAGCTCCAGCGCGGCTTGGCTGCTGGCAAACACATTCACGCGGTAGCGCCCGATGCCCTCAAGTGCCTGTTTGATCGGCACGGCAAAGCGAATTTCGGGATCGAGGATCAGAATGCGGATCAGTTTCATAGACAGCTTCTACTGTCTGCACCATTTGCTTGATTGAATATCAAATTAAGTGGTTCGTCAAGCTGACTGCGACGTTATTGCAATTCTACCGCAGATCATGGTAGCATTGGCGAAGAATTGGTACATTCAGGGCATTTGTGAAAATCAGGGCAAGCTGTGCCAGACTTGCCCAGCGTAATGTGTATGTGGAAGAAGGCGGACTGTTAGCCCTGCGACATGCCGAGTAAAATCAAAATTGTGACGGATAGCAGCGCACACTTCAGCGATTCGGCGCTCCCTGAACGCTACGATATCACGGTTGTGCCATTGGGCATTCGCTGGCGCGGACGCACCTACCAAGAGGGCGTTGATCTCGATCCTGCTGATTTCCTTGCCCAGCTGAGCGAACATCACGCGCTGCCTGAACTGCTGCCGCCTCCCCTTGAGACCCTTCAAGCCGTCTATGGGCGCCTTGCCCGCCACACTGACCGCATTCTCTCGATTCACCTCTCGCAGGCGATGCACTCTACGGCGCAGGTAGCCCAAGCTGCCACGCAAAGCCTGCTCGGACGCTGCGATATCAGTGTGTTTGACTCTAAAAGCATCGGTCTGGGCTTGGGATTGGTGGTTGAAGAGGCGGCGCGCCTTGCTGAGGTCTGCGATTCGCTTGATGAGATCGTGCGCGCCCTGCGCAAGCAGCTCACGCGCTTGTATGCGATCTTCGCCGTAGACCGCCTGACCTATCTGGAGCGGCACGGCTTGCTCAGCCGTGCGCAACGCCTGCTGGGCGAGATGATGGGCATTCGCCCCATTCTGACCATTGAAGAGGGCGAACTGCTGGCAATGGAGAAAGTTCGTACCCCTGCCCAGACCGTAGACAAGTTCGTTGAATTCGTGTTAGAGTTCACCCATGTTGAGCGAATGCTGCTCTTGCAGAGCGCGCTGCAGCCCACTGAGCAGACTCAAGCGCTGATCGAGCGCCTGAATTTGGAGTTCGCTCAACGCGACTATCCAATAGACCTATATCAACCGTCTTTAGCCTGTTATCTCGGTCCGAATGCCAGCGGCGTCATGCTCTACGAGGCGCCGCTCAGCGCAGAGCGCCGCCGTGCGCCCTATGAGGTGGAAGAACAAGAATGAGCGCCCATCGCATTAAGTTTGTCTGTGATAGCGCCTCCGATTTGCCCGCTGCCTGGCGCGCACGCTGGGATATCTCGATCATCCCGGTTTTTGTGAACTTTGGTGATGAGAGCTTCCCTGATGACGGCGTCTCGCTGACTCATGAGGAATTCTATCGCCGTATGGCAGAATCGAAGGTGCCGCCGACCACCTCGGCGCCTTCAGCGGGCGTTGCAGCGGATGTATTGCGCAAGGCGCTTGACGGCGCTGATCACGTGATCGCTTTTACCATCTCGCCCGCTGTGAGCAGCACCTACAATGCCGTGCGCCTTGCTGCACAGCAGGTCGCGGCGGATCGCATCACGGTCTATGACACAGGGACGATGAGCATGGCAATGGGCTGGCAGATCGTGGCAGCGTGCGAGGCGCGTGAGCGCGGCGCCGATCGGGAGGGCATTCTTGCCGCCGTCGCTGATGCCCGTCAGCGCGCTGATGTCTGGGCGATACCGGGATCGTTAGAGTATTTGCGGCGCGGCGGCAGAGTCAATCGGATTGTCTCTAGCATTGGCACACTGCTGCAGATCAAGCCGATCATCACAGTCAAAGAGGGCGTGGTGGACTCCAAACAGCGTGCCCGCACCTTCAAAAAAGCCTTTGAGACGGTCGCTGAGCAGATACATCAGCGTGCGCCGCTGGCAGGTCTCGCCATCTTGCATACGAATGCGCCCGATCTGGCTGAACAAATGCGTGCGCTTTTGGCGGATATTGCGCCTAGTGACTCTGATCGGACTGTGATCTTGAACGTCGCAGCGGCAATTGGCGTCCATTTCGGACCGGGTTCAGTTGGTGTCGCCACGTTGAGCGCTCCGCGCACCTAGCCGTCTTCAATTCCAGAGAGCTTGTCATCATGCCTTCAGCCCTTGAGAAACTCTATAAAGTCCTGAAACTGGAGAGCGAGTCGGGCTATCGGGATCACGCCGTCTATAAGGGCTTGGGCGCCTTCGCTAAGCAGTGGGAGGCGGACGCACGCACGCAGGCGAAAAAGCCTGAGCATCACCTGCTGATTGATGAGCTGGTGCAGTTAATGCATGAATACAGTCAGCAGACGCCGCCTGAGGAGCGCCCCGCCGCCATCAGGCACATGATCGGGCGGATCATGGGGCGCGTGCCGCCTAAGCCCGCTCGACAAGCGACCTCTGCCAAAGCCGCTCAGACTCATCTTGATGAACATTTGCCTGAGTCGGCGCGCCGCGACCCGAAGCCGCTCGATCTTGATTCGCCCAGCGGCGAGAGCGCCTTCAGCCCGCCTCCAATTGTCAGTCCGCAGCCGCCTGCGCCGCCTTTGCCGCCGCGCCGCCGTCGTCCCGCGCCTGATCCGCAGCGCGAGGCTGCTTTTTGGCGCGCTCTGCAGCAGCCCGTGACCGTTGTGAACGGAGTCGGGGAGAAAGTGGCGGAGAAATTGGCGGCGCTCGGCATTCACACACTTGAGGACTGGCTATGGCGTTTCCCGCGCCGCTACGATGATTTCTCCGCCATGTTGCCGCTCAATCGCCTGCGTCCGAACATGGTGGTCACGGCGGCAGGCACTGTGCGCGAGGTCAAGATCAATCGTGCCAAGCGCGGCACTGAAGTGTTGCACGTCACTATTCATGACGGCACAGGCTCACTGACCGCCACTTTCTTCAATCAGCCCTATCTGGACAAGCGCTTTGAGCGCGGCATGATGGTCGTTTTCAGCGGCAAGATCACGCTCTATCAGCAGCGCTTGATCATGAACAATCCTGAGTGGGAGCCGTTTGATAGAGAGGCGCTTCACACCCGCGCCATTGTGCCGATCTATCCGCTCACGAAAGACCTCTCACAGGGGCTGATGCGCAAGCTGAGCCGCAAAGTGGTGGATCGCTACGCGCTTGACCTGCCTGACTACCTGCCTGAGCCGATTTTGGATCGAGTCGGGTTGCCCGATCTGGGCTGGGCAGTCAAGCAGCTGCACTTCCCCGACTCGCAGGAGGCGCTCCGCCAAGCCAAGCGCCGTATCGCCTTTGATGACTTGCTGCTGTTGCAGCTGGGCGTGTTGCGCAATCGGCTCAGTTGGCAATCGCAGCGCGCTGAGCCGCTCTCTGTGCCTGATGAGGCGCTGAATGCCTTGATCAGCAGTCTGCCCTATGCGCTCACCAATGCGCAGAGGCGCGCTCTAGCCGATATCCGCCGCGATTTGGCGCGTGAGGTGCCGATGAATCGTCTGCTGCAGGGCGACGTGGGCGCGGGCAAGACCGTTGTAGCGGCGCTTGGCATGGCGATCGCCCTTTTGAACGGCGCGCAGGCTGCGCTGATGGCGCCGACTAGCATCTTGGCGGAGCAGCACTACAGAACGCTCTCGCGCCTGTTCAGCACCTTTGAGGCATTGGCACATTGCCCTGTCTATTTGTTGACGGGCGATACGCCTGCAGCAGCACGCGCTGAGATTCTCGCAGCGCTAGCCGAAGGGACACCGTGCCTTGTAGTCGGCACGCACGCGCTCATCAGTGAGGGCGTGCGCTTTGCGCGGCTTGGCATGGCAGTGATTGATGAGCAGCATCGCTTTGGCGTGGCGCAGCGCGGCGCGCTGCGCGGCAAGGGGATGAATCCGCATGTGCTGGTCATGACTGCCACGCCGATCCCGCGCACGCTCGCCTTGACCCTGTTTGCTGACCTCGATTTGAGCGTCTTGGATGAGCTGCCGCCCAATCGCACGCCCGTCGAGACCCGTGTGATCAAGCGCCGCGACCGCGAATCGCTTTACGCTTTTATTGATCGGCAGATCGCGCAGGGCAGGCAGGCGTTCATTGTCTGTCCGCTTGTGGAGTCGGACGCCGAAAATGCTGAGCAGAAGGCGGCTGTGGCGGAGTACGAATATCTGCAGCGCGAGATTTTTCCTGAGCGGCGCTTGGGCTTATTGCACGGCAAGCTCTCAGCGCGGCAAAAGGAGGTGGTCATGGGCGCTTTCAGCCGAGGCGAGCTGGATATTCTGGTCACGACGGCTGTGGTTGAGGTCGGTGTGGATGTGCCAAACGCGACCGTCATCCTGATCGAGGGCGCTAATCGTTTTGGCTTGGCGCAGCTGCATCAGTTTCGCGGGCGGGTGGGACGCGGCGGGCATAAATCCTATTGCTTGTTGTTGCCTGATGATGATAATGCAGATAACGCCCGTCTTCAGGCAATGGAGAGTACGGCTGACGGTTTCAAATTGGCGGAGTTGGACTGGCAGCAGCGCGGCGCGGGCGAGTTGCTTGGCACGCGGCAGAGCGGCAAGAATCTGTTGATGAGCGCTGCTATTGAGCCGAAACTCGTGGCGGAGGCGCAGCTGGAGGCGCGCACGCTCTACGAGGAAGACCCAGCGCTGCGTTTGCCTGAACATGCGGCGCTGCGCAGTCGGCTTGAGGCGCGCTACGGGCGTGCTGAGTCGGCTGAGATCAGCTGAGGGCAGAGCCATGGTCAAAGATGCACCTAAGGACGCACAAAAGCAGGCGGTCTTGGCGGAGTTACGCCGTGCGCGTGCCAACTTGTTAGCGGCTATCGAGGGCTTAGCGCCCAGCGATATGCTGCGGGCAGGCGTAGTCGGCTTTTGGTCAGTCAAGGATGTCCTAGCGCATTTGACGGTCTGGGAGTCTGAGCTGGTGACGGCGCTCTCGCGCCTCGATCGCCCTTCGCAGGTGCCACACATTGTGCAGATTGAGGATATTGACGAATTCAACGCCGAGCAGTATCGCATTAACGCGCCGCGTCCGCTTGAGCTGGTCTTAGAGGATTTTCACGGCGTGCATAAGCACTTGCTGCGCGCTGTGGAGGCGCTTGATGAGCGCACTCTGACCGATGTCCGTAAGTTTCGCTGGCTGGAGGGCGAGCCGCTCACTTACCTGATCGCTGATTGCGCCTACTGGCATGAGGATGAACACGCCGAACAGATTCGGCAATGGCGCGCTGCGCAAGGACTCTGAAGTATGGACGCTCTCCCCGTTTTCCTGTTCGATCGCAGCAGTGCACAAGGGCGTTTGGTGCTCTCTGACCGCGATCGACTCGATTTGCCGCATCGCATGTCCACAAACGACCTGAAGCGCTTGAACATCGGCGAGGGCTGCAGCACCGTGCTGACCACAGCAACTGCGCGCATCATTGACCGTGTGATCGTCTATCATCGCGGCGAGACGGCGCTGATGATCACCAATTATCCGCAAATTGTGCTGAATTGGCTGCGGCGGCACGTCTTTTGGCAGGATCGCTTTCGGATCGAGGATCAGAGCGCGGCGCTCGGTCAGCTTGAGCTACACGGCGCGGGCGCAGCGGCGCTCGCTGATGGGCTGATCAGCGGCGCGGCGGCGTTGCCGCTCCATCACTTCCGTGAGGACTCAGACCATCAGCTCTTGGTGGCGCGCACGTTCCCGCTTTTGGAGGAAGGCTTTCTGATCGTGGCGCCTTATGAGCGGCTTGCTCAGCTGCGGACGGCTTGGTCGGCTGATGGGCGCGTCCAGCTTGGTGATGAGGCGCTCTATGAGCGTTTGCGCGTTGCAGCGGGCTTGGCGGGCGCACACCATGAGCTGACTGAAGACTACATCCCATTAGAGGCGGGTTTGTGGGATTCGGTCAGTTTCAGCAAGGGCTGCTACATCGGGCAAGAGATCATTGCGCGCATGGAGAGCCGCAATCGGCTTGCCAAGACGTTAGTTAAGCTACATTTGAGCGCGCCTGTGCCGCTTGGATCGCCGATTCAGGCGGCGGATGAGACGGTCGGTGTGCTGACCAGCCTCGCAGAGCCGCTTGTGCCGCAGGCGGGCATCGCCGCCATCGGACTCGGCTTTGTGAAGCCTGCCTTCGCTGCACACGGGACGCGCTTACGCATTGGTGAGGTGGATGCTGAAGTTGTACCTGCCCCTTTGATCAGCGGCAGAGAGAGCGAGTAGAGAGCAATGGAAAGCGCGCCTTCCGTTGAGCAAAATGCACTGAGCGATTGGCTGCGCACCTGCCATATTGCCCAACAGACGCTTGAGAGCGCGCCTGATATCCCTTACGTCATTGAGACGCTGCGCGACGTGCTGCTGTGGCTGCTGGGCGCTGAGGTCAGTGTCCAAGTGATACAAAATCCGACGCCTGAGGTCTATGCGCGCTTGCCCCAGATCGCGCATGAGGCTGCCACTAGCTTGACTCCTCAGACTGCGCCTGATAGTTGTGCGGTCGCGCTGCCGCTTTTGACGGGCGATGAGCCGCATGGCTTGGTGCTGATCAAGTCGCCCACGCCGCTGGAGCCAATGCGCACAGCCCTCGCCTATCAGTTCGTGAGCAGTGCGGCGTCGGCGCTCTCACGCTTGGCTTGGCCTGCTAGTCCGCAGATTTTCCGCCAATTGGTGGAAAATGCGAACGTCGCTATTGATGTAGCGGCGCTTGATGGCACGATCACTTACGCGAACCTCGCGGCTGCCCAGCTCTACGGCTTCACAACGCCTCAGGAGATGATCGGGCGCAACGTCAGCGAGCTGTACTTCGGCGATGAAGAGATGCGCATTGCCCGCGACTTGATTGTGCAATCGCGCACTGCGGCGGGCTGGTCAGGCGATGTGACCCAAAAGACCACGGACGGCAAGCCGTTGCCTGTGCGCCTTGCCGTGTTCGCCATGCGCGATCATCAGCAGCGCATGACCAGCTATGGCGCGATCATCCAGAGTCTGGGCGAACAACAGCAGCTGCTCTACTCGCTCCAGCAACAGACGCGCCGTCTGCGCGCCGCCGTGGAGGTCTCACGGGCCGCGACCTCCAAATTGGACATTGACTCGTTAGCACGGCAAGTCGCCTCAGTCACACAGGCGCTCTTCAGCTTCGATCTGGTCGCGGTTTTGTTGCTAGAGAAAAACGCGCTGCAGATCAAGGCGGTCTACACGCCTGAGGGTCACTTGCAGACGGCTGAGATACCTATTCACGTTGCCGCTGATGACCTGAATTACGCAGCGCTCAGCACACGCGCCCCACTGCTCATCAACGACTCGCGCAGCGATCAGCGGACGGGCTTGCGCCACGCGCTGATGTCCATTGGCTCAGAGGTGGTCTTGCCGATGCGCCTCGGCGATGCCGTGATCGGCACATTGGACGTGCAGAGCAGGCAAACACATGCCTTTCAGCCTGAAGATATCGAGACCCTACAGGGAATCGCCGATCAGCTGGCTATGGCGCTGGATAATGCGCGCCTGTTTGCCGCTGAGCGCTCCAAAGTGGAGCAGTTGGCGGCGCTGAACACGATCAGTCAGCATTTGGTCGCCGCCTACGACCTTGATAAGGTCTGGGATGATATTCGCAGGCAGGTGGCGGCGCTCTTCGATGTCTCAACGTTCTACGTCATGCGCTATGACGAAGCCATGGATCGAATGCAGACGCTCTACCTGCACGCCGACGGCGTCACACTGCCCAGCGGGCAGAGCTATCCCGTCAGCGGCTTTGGCGGCTACGTGATCAGGAGCGGCAAGCCGTTCTACATCGAAGATTTGGCGTCACAACGCCAATGGATTGAGTCACTAGGCATTCGGCGAATGCGCCTGACCGACCAGCCGCCGACCATTGCCTCTTGGCTGGGCGTGCCGTTGCGGGCGCGCAACGGCGCCGTGATCGGCGTGCTGAGTATGCAAAGCGATCGTCCGCACGCCTTCGGCCCTGATGAGCAGCAAGTTTTTGCCACAATCGCCACGCAAATTTCACTGGCGCTTGAGAATGCCGCGCTGTTCAATCAACTGACCAATGCCGCCATGCAGCTGAAAGAGCGCGCCCGCCGCCTTGAATCGCTCCATAAGATTGGCACGCTGCTCTCCGCCTCGCTGGATCGCAACCATATCCTTACGCTTGCCGCTGAGCAGATTGTGCGCTTGCTCAAGGTGGATCACTGCGGCATTGTGCTGCTTTCGCCCAGTAGCGATCAGGCACATTTGGTCGCAGAGTATCCGCCTAGCCCATACGGACTGGGCGAAATTCCCATGACGCTCTTCAAATATCTAGCCGATCAAGACGTGATCGTCTGCAATGATGTTGAGCAAGATGAGCGCGTGGCTGAAGTGTTGCCGCTGCTGCGCTATAACGGCATTCGTTCGCTGATTGTAGCGGGTATGTCCGTCAAAGGGCGCTTGATCGGCTCGATTGGCGTGGATGTCGTAGGCGTAGCGCGCTCCTTCACCTATGAAGAGATCGAAACATGCCGTACCCTAGCCACGCAGGTGGCGCTTGCCGTTGAAAATGCCGATCTCTACAGCCGTGCGCTAGAGGCGAACGAACTCAAAAGCCAATTTCTGGCCACCATGAGCCATGAGCTACGCACGCCGCTGAACGCCATCATGGGCTACACTGAGATGGTCATCAAGGGCGTGTATGGCAGCCTGACTGAGAAACAGCGTGAGCGTTTGCAACGAGTCTACGATAACGCGACGCACTTGCTCGCCCTGATCAACGATGTGCTAGACCTCGCCAAGATTGAATCGGGGCGCATGACCCTATCGCTAGAGCCGCTCGATGTTCAGCCTGTGCTGCAGGCTGCTATCGCACAGATCGCGCCTCTAGCGGAGGCGAAACGCCTCTCACTCTACATTGACGTGCCGCAAGACTTGCCCAAAGTGCAGGCGGATAGCGTCCGTTTGCGCCAAGTGTTCCTGAATCTGCTCAGCAACGCTGTGAAGTTCACCCGTGAGGGCGGCATTGCCATACGCGCCTACGCCCAGCACATTACTGAGCCGATAGCGGGCGTGCCGCTGATGATGGGCAAGTGGTTATGCGTCGCCATAGCGGATAGCGGCATTGGCATTGCGCCTGAGCATTTCGAGATGATCTTCGACCCCTTCCGCCAAGTAGACGGCTCTGTGGTGCGCGAATTTCCCGGCACGGGACTCGGCTTGCCGATCACGCGCCAACTGGTCGAGATGCAGCGCGGCAAGGTCTGGCTGGAGAGCGCGTTAGGGCGCGGCTCAACTTTCACAGTGGCGCTACCTGCGCTCTCAGAAGATGTATAGTGTCTAGAGGCATATATTGGAGAGCGATATGTCAAGCGGACTCGATTCCAAGCGCCGAATCAACCTTGAGGCTGATGGCGAACTGCCCGAACTCATCGAGGCGGAGGCGGGCGAATTGCTCTATTGCACGCAGTGTAGCGCGATCAATCCTGCCAATGCGCGCTTTTGCCGCAAATGCGGCCATTCGCTGGAAGAACAAGAGGCGGATGTAATCGGCTTGCAGGACTTAGTGCGCGCCAAGCAAAAGAAAGCACAAGCCTCCGAGCGCCCACACAGCCCACTCGCCTCTGTGATTCTGCAGGTCGTTACGTTGCTCAGCGTCGCTTGGCTAGGCTTGACGGCGCTAGTCATGGATCAGGTATCCGCGCTCATCCCGATTGTGTTGGCGTGGTTCCTCGTTGAGGCAGTGCGGAACAGCAGCAAAACGGGCATCACGCCTGAGCGGGCAGTGGTAGGCGTCTTGACAGCAGCGGCAACAGCGTTGCTCGGCACGGCAGCCTTATTCTATGGGCAGGGCAGCGCGATCATCCTGCTGATGCTGGGCTGGTTCCTGATTGAAGCAGTGCGCTCATAGGCTAGAGCAGGCTCGGCAGCCACAGCAAAAGCGCGTTCATGGCGATCTGGCACGCCCACGCGCTGAACAAGTTATAAACAGCGGCAAGATAGCTATAGAGGAAGTTTAGGGCGATGAGCGCCGCGCCGATCACAAGCGCCACGAATGGATAAGCGGTCACATTTAGCCCTGCTAAAAGCAAGAGGCATGACCACACGCCACCTGCCAGTGCGCTCATCAACAAACCCCGCGATGCCAAAAAGACTCCGCGAAAAAAGAGCGTCTCAGCGGCGGGCATAGCGAAGATCAAGAGCAAAAAGACGCTCGTAGCGCTCATGCCGCTGAACAAATCGGCGGCAATGCGCCGCAGCTGCGGATTGCCGATCACCAAGAGCGGGATGCCCACCAGAGCCGCATAGCCCATCCCGATAGCCAGATCTCGCACAGTCGGACGCGGCACGTCAATTTCATCCACCAAAATCGCTAAAACGCCCAACAGACTCAGCGCCGTCCAGACCAGTGTCAGACGGGTCTCTAGCGGCATTCCGCCCAATCCCAGCACGGTCACGACGAGGGCAATGCCGTAGATGAAGAGCGGATCGAAGGTCAGAAGGCGCTCTGACTCGTCCAGCTCGTCCGCCTCTTCATCCGCCTCGAAGTCTTCCTCCTCAAAAGGCGAATCGGCGTCTTCGGCTACTGCCTCTGCGATGCGCTCATCAACCTGATTCTCAAGAGCGCTATTAGGCGCCTTAGGCACAGACAGCGGGGCGATCTCAGGCTCAGGCGGCGGGATCGCCTTCATCCAAGCGGGCTGCTCAGGCAAGGGCAAGCTATCAGAGGGCTTAGGCGTCTCAGTTGGCTCAGGCGTGGACATCACTGCAGATTATGTTCGTAGAAGGTCTGGCTGTACTCAGTCTGCGTTGCCGAATTGGGCAACAAATGCGCGTCGGTCTCCCAGATGTAGGTCAGGAGCGAAGGAATGCCCTGCCGATACGCCCAGTCACGCAAAGCAGCGATCAGCAAAGGCGTGGGCGGGCGCTCTGACCAGCAAGCGAGGTGCATTTCGTTCGGTTGCGCTTCAGGCAGGTCAGGTTCGCTCAAAAAGACAATGGCGCGCTGACCGCCGCTCAGAGTCATCTGCAAATGCACCGCAGCCCGACTGAGCAACTCCGGCAAGCCCGCCGCCCAGACCTGCGGAAAGAGTTTATCCCACTCTTGGCGGCTGCCCCGATACCTGCCAAAAGGCATGTACCAGCCTTTGACCTGCTCAGGCTCGCGCCCCTTCAGCTCAACGGCTTGATAGAGAATGCGCCCCGCCTCAGTGGGAATGCGCACGCCATAGCCGCTCAAAGTGTGCCGAAAGCCCAGTTTCTGATAGAAGCCCTGCGCATCTGCATCCGAGACGCACAGCCGCTCACAGCGCATCATGCGCGCCATCTGTAGGATGTACTGCACAAGCGCCGTGCCGTAGCCGCGCCGCTGATGATCCGCGTGAGTGGCGATCACACCGATCTCAAGGTTGTGACCGAACGGCGGCGGCTCAAAACTCTCATAGACCTCCGCCTCAGCCACTACTTGCCCATCTACACAGGCAACCAGCGGAAAGCCGCCGCCCGCCAAAAGCCGATTCAAATGCACAGCGCACGTCTCAAGGCTCAACCAAGCGCCGCCGTGTTGCCAGCGCTCATACAAGCTGAGCGAGGCGTAATCCGCCGTCACAATCTGCCCGTCGGCAGTCAGGCGCGTCCAAGCAGGCACATCTGAGCAGTGAACGGCACAGATCGCCGCGCTATCCTGCAATGTGGCAAGCCGAACTGTGACCACTCCGCAGTCCTTTCATGGCATCAGGCGCACGTCCAAAACCGACTATGAAATGTACCATGTTTTATGCGTTTTATGGTAGAGCCGCGGCAATGCGCGGATAAATATGGGCGCTTGGCACTGCGATGTAGCACGCAGGGCGTGCTTTGTCGGGCGAACTGACCTTTGAACTCAAACGTTCAGGAAGTAGTGTGGCAACCTCTGACTGCCTCTCTAGCTGGAGCGCATGTGCGCAAGTATTAAGTCTTCATAACATTTGAGCGAATTAGACAGTGCAAGCGTATAATGAGCATGTCGAAGGGCGATTGAGGAGATCGGTAGATGTTTAACGCTGTGCTACAAGCGAAGTTGCCACGCCTGACCACGCCGCTGTTCACCTACCGCGTGCGTGCGCTAGACGTGGCGCGCATCGGCTGGCAGGGCGGGCTGATCTTGGGACTGGGCGCTATACTGGGCATTGGGCTGGGCGTATTTGTTGCAGTGGCGCGAAGCACGCCAAGCTCAGACGCTTACGCCCTATCTGGGCAGATCGGCGCGTGGTTATTTTATCCTGCTGTGCTGCTGCTCTTGGTGAGCAACACCATATACGCTGCTACAGCGCTAAGCACTGCTCAAAAGCTGCGGGCGCGCAGAGAAGAGATAGACATGCTGCGCGTGACTGGGCTTGAGGAACACGAAATCATTGCAGCCGAGTTTGCGGCATGGCAACTGCGCGTGTGGCGTTTCATGGCGTTTGAGTGCGCCGTGCGCCTTGCGCTTGCTGCTTTCATCATAGCGGATTTCTTGCTACCAAACCAATGGCGCATCTCCTCATCAGGCGACACATTCGTTGTTGTGGTCTTTTTCGTGTTTGCCACAACCTACATCCTTGAGCCGCTGTGGCGGATGCGCGCATTGGGCAGCACAGCCATTTTGTGGACTGTGCGCTCGAACAATCCCTTGTTGGCGGGCATGTTGACCTTTCTAGTTGGGCTGGGATCGCATGGCATCATGATAGGCGTGATGTTCGGCTACGTTACGCTCTATGTGATTGCAGCTTTCAGCCCTGATAACCTATACTCTTACTTGACCTTCGGCACGATACCCCTTGTGTGGCTCATCCCGCGTTTCAGCCACAGGTGGCTGACCAAACTCACTTTGAAGGCAGTCGCTAACGCGCTCAAACGCAGTGAGCCAGCATGATAGACTACTTTCTCAGACAGCTCATCTATCCAACGCACAATCCGCTCTATCAGCTGAATACGCGCCACTTCTGCCCAGAGCGTTTGCGCCGCGATGCCCAGCTGATCATCGGAGCAGGAGTCAGCTTGGCGGCGCTGTGGTGGCTGATCGAGGCGGTCGCAGTCGGCAGCCCAGAGTCGAACCTATACATCACAGTTTTAGTTGCGCTGTTTTTCGGTTCGTTGGCAGTCATGTTGGCTGCCAACGTTTTTTATGTGCTGGTGGCGGTCAGCGCTGTTCAGCAAGAGGCTGAGCGCGGCACGTGGGACTTGCTGCGGCTCTCGCGCTTGCCGCCACGCGAGATCACAGCGGCGAAGTATGCGGTAGTGCAGCTGCGCGTCTGGCGAGTGGTCGCCCTAGAGGTCGCCCTACGCGCCGCCGTCGTGACCCTCGTAGTGCTACCCGCAGTGCGCACAGGTGTCTCATTAGCGCTCACCCTGACCGTCACTGCCATCTTTTTGGCGAGTTTGTACTTGTTAGAGGTCTGGTGGCGGATGCGCGCCGTGATCGGGATCAGCTTACTCTTAGCGCTCATTTTCCCCAGACCTACCAGTGCTGCGATTATGGCGTCGCTTAGCATGATCGGGCTGCATGTGCTGCAGGCGGGCTATCTCGCAGTCTGCTATGGCCTGCTGCTGCTGATGCTCTTGGGCGAGTTCACGCTCGGTTTTTTGTGCGGAATGCCGTTTTGTGCGCTGCTCGCGGCAGGCGGCACCTTTTTCTTCTATGAGCGCGTGGCTGAGATGGCGCTGAGGCGACTCAGCCAAACCATCTGACGGGCTGCTTCAAATTTCAGGAGCTGAACAATGGATATTGTGCTGAGGGCATTGCGTATCAACGGCGAGCTGTGGCAAGGCGCGCCTAACCCTGTCTTTGCTAGCTTGCTTGGGCAACGTGGCGCCAAGTGGCTGAATCGGTTACCCTACTGGGGCGTGTTTTGCCTGTTTGGCTTGCCGCTGATAGCAGGCTTACTGCACGGCATCAGCGCGCCTTTGAACTCGCCATTGCGCCGCCTTGTGCTAGATGGGCTGAGCCTCCTTAGTGCAGCTGCACTATCGCTTGGCACAGTTGCGTATCTGTGCATCCCGCTTTTTCAAAAACGGGTCTTGAGATCAGCGAGTATACCGGAGGCATTGCCGCCACAAGCCTATCATCGCGCCTACAACGCAGTGGCAAATCTGCGAGCGTGGCAGGTGATGGCAGTGGAGGTCGGGCTGCGCGTGGCGCTGTGCCTGTTCATGTGGCTGCAAGGCTTAGAAGAGACGCACGGCTGCATCAGAGGCGACGTATACTGGCTGTGTAATGAGGCGACGCTGGGCGTTTTCAGCCTTTTCTGCATGGAGCCGTTCATACGGATGTTGGCGCTGGTCAATGTTGGGAACTTTGCAGCGGCGCAGCGCGTCATATGGCGTGTACTGATCGTTCTTGGAGCATCGGCGGCGGCTTTGTGGATTTTGATGATGCCTGTCAGTTTGGAGAGTGAACTATTCAAAATCTCCGGGGGATCAAGGCGTGATGGGACTCAAATGGCAGACCTCTCACAGCGCCTTGAGATTTGGTTCGTGCGCCTGCCCAAATGGGTAGAGTGGGAAATTCACAAAGATAGTTACCGCTACACGGCTATGACCGTGTTAGGTGTGCAATACGGTCTGTGGCTGTTGTATATGCTACCCATTGCTGTAGTGACAGGCATGAGACGTTTGTGGCAGCAGCGCAAGGCGCAAAATAGGCATCCGTTGCACAAGCAGCTGCCTTTTCGCTGGCTCATCTCAGGTGGGAATGCGCCGAACATCCTCCTTGAGTACATCCAGCGCCTGCCAAACTTCCAGAAAGTGCTGCGCTCGCTGCAGCTGTGGCAACTTCTTGGTGTGGGCATTCTGATCGCAGCGTGCCTTGTTTTCATCGCCCTGCCTTCCGATCGCCTCGTGACAGTTTTCCACGCATCGGCGATAGCAACCCTCTCTTTGGCGCTCATTGCCACGGCTTTTTATGCTATCTTTGTCCCACAGCAGCGCAGGACGCCATGGCACGAGACCGATGATCTGTTGAGGGCAACGCCACTGCCTGAGGAAGCCTTTGTGAACGCTTCCTTCGCTGTTCTACGGCTGCGCGCATGGCGCGTGGCACTCTTAGAGATTGGTGTACGCGCAATCAGCGCAGCAGCAGTGCTGATCAGTCTCTTCAAGATAGGCACAAGGCTGATAGCCGAACGGGAGTGGTATCTAGTAGGGCTAGGCATTCTGCTGGTGCTGCATATAGCGGAGGTATGGTGGCGCATGAAAGCGACGGTAGCCTTGGGCATGTGGGCAGGCTCGCGCCATGTAGCGCTGACTGGCTTTGCGCTGATCGTCATTCTCGGCGTGCCGATCCTTACTTTCAGCCTGTTGGTCGCCCTATCGCAGCCGATGTTGCTCAGTGCGACTAGCGCACGGTTTAGCGCGAGTGCGCCGAATATCCTGATCAGCCTATTCCTGAACCGATACGCCGACTTGCGTGACGCGCTCGTCTTGCTGCCGAGTCTTTTCGGGCGGAACTACACGCCTTTGGGCTTTTTCCCGCTGTGGATCGTCATGAACTGCACTGTGTATGCTACCATAGCCCATCTCACCTTGAAAAACCTTGCTCTGCGAAGACGGCTGAGAGATGTTTAGGTCTGCCCTGAGCGAGCTGTTCGAGGCGGCGTGCTTCAATCCCGTGCTGTGGCTTGCGCTGCGGCATGAGCATCCCAGTCAAGCCAATCTGGAGCGTTTTGAGCGGCGCGCACAGCCGATCGCCTACCTCTTAGCGCTCATTCTGGCTGTGCCGAGCGTGATTGACCTGCGCAGTTTCCCGACTTTCTTACAGCTATGGTTTGTCACCTTTGTGATCACTTATGCGCTCGGTTTTGGCGCGGATGCAGCCTACATCCTAGCGGCGCGCTTTGGCAACCAGATACGCAGCGAGTTCTGGGAGGCGCTGCGCCTGACTCCCTTGCCCTCAGCAGCGATTGTGACGGGTAAATACATGAGCGGTCAGTTGCGCACATGGCGCGGACTGGTGTTGGAGTCAGTGCTGCGGCAATTGGTTGCGGCTACGCTGATTTTTGCCCTGATCGGCATCTCTCTGCGCGGCGGGCTGAGCCTGTTGCTCTGTTCGGCGTGGCTGTTTATCATACCGTTCGCAGTCGGCGGCTATCTCTACGCAGCAGAGCCGCTTTGGCGTATGCGCGCTGTGGTAGCGCTCAGTTTTGCTGCGATCCTACATATCCGCGATGAATGGCTGGCAGTGATAGGGGCAATCGGCGCGGCTTTCGCCATCCGCCTTGCCCAGATCGCCTTCCTGATCAGCCTACCTGCCCAAAATGAGCTGATCGATCAGTGGTACCGATCGGGTAATCTGCTCTTCATCTCATCGCCGTTGCTGTATGTTGTGGTGATCTACGGCTTGTTCTATGGCGTGTATCGGCGCTTGAGCGTCTGGGCAATTGAGATCGCCATACGCCGCACTGAGCGAGGAGAGTAAGCGATGCTGAATTATTTGTTGCGCAGAATTCAAGGGGATAGCGCTCATAACCCGATCTGGCAGCTTGAGCTAAGGCGACTGCAAGGTGGCACGGAGGCGCTCATCCGTTATGGCAGGCGGGCGTTCCTAGTAGCGGTGCTAATTGCTGTAGTCATAATTGTTGGCTATCACATGCAATCATCGTTTTTTACCCTCATGATCTTGGGTTTTCTGGTCACTCTGGTGCTGCCGTTCGGAGCGGATATAGCCTATCTATTCAGGACTATAAAGGGACTAGGCACGGAGAGGCGCGAGGGTCACTGGGATTTACTCCGCCTGACCCCTTTGAAGCCTGAGGCGATCTTGGCTGCCAAGTATGGCGCTATACAGTTACGCATGTGGCGGCTGCTGATGCTGGAGATGGCGCTGCGGCTGTTTAGCATTTTGATGATTGCCGCAACGCTTTTGATCGTAACATCCTCAGAACGAACTGCTGGGCTAGACGTAATTTCGTGGCCCACACAGTTTGATCGCGCACAGCATTACAGCAATGCCCTATCTTTTAGAGCCACGGTAGCGCATGTGGGCTGTGATAGCGCTCAGCCTTGCCATTTCGGTTCGTGTGGCACATGAGAGCGATGCCGTGCTGGCAGGTCTTGGCGTGCTTCTCATCATTCGGATCGTGCAGGGGGTTATGCTGTTCGTCTTGACCGCATGTACTGCGTGGATGCTCCCGCTGACATTCCCAGCTTTAATGTACGTCTGCACGTTCTTGTTCTACAGTTTTTTGCAGAAGAATGCGCTGCGATCTGTGCTGGAGCATGCCCTCACTCCTGAGGCGATGCACCGTGCGCCTGTGTGATAGAATTAAAGGCTGTGCCATGCCGCACGCTGTGTTGTACATCCGTGAGCGAGACCCTTGGGAACATCGAGCTACCGTCTTTTTCTGTATGGGCTTTCAAGCGTGGTGATCGTGCTGGTGGGCGTTATGAGCTTGATCATTCCTTCGGCGCTGCGCAGCGCTGAGCAAGCCGCTCAAGCCCGCCAGACCGCTCTCATTGCCGCTGACCTGAACGCTACGCTGGATAGCCGCCTTGCCATGCTGCGCGATCAGGTCAGCCGTGAGCAGACCGCGCAGGCGATCCTCGCAGAGGTGACAGCTGTCTGGCAGGCGCAGACGGCAACTTACACTGCTTTGCGTGCCACAGCCGATCAACTTGCGCTAGACGCCACTGCACAGACCGAGTCGCTCTACCGCACGGCGACCGCTATCCCACAGCAGACTCAGACCGCTCACGCCCTTGCCACTGCCACTTTTCAAGCGGCGACACTCGCAGCAGCTGCTCTCCAGACCCGCACAGCAGAGGCGCTCGGTAGCGCGGCGCTTGCCACGCGCTCAGCGCAGGTCGCCACGCTCAGCGCCGCTGAGACTGCCCTCGCCCAAGCCCAAGAGCAGCGCGTTGGCACGGCTGTTGCGCTTGCCACGCGCAGCGCTCAGCGTGAGGCGGCGCTGCGCAACGCTGCTGCGCTCAGCGCTGAGAATGCCGCCGCTCTCGAAGAAATTTTGACGTTGCGGCACAGCGCGCCGATCACTGCCCTTGCCCTCAGCCCTGATGGGCGCTATGCCGTCGGACTCGCCCGCGATCAGCTCTTGGTCTGGGCGCTGCGCGACGGCGAATTGCTGCAGACTCTGGCGCATGACGGTATCGCGGTCAATCATTTCGCCATTGCGCCTGATAGTCGGAGCATTGCTGCCGCTCTAGATGACGGCACGCTTGCCGTCTGGCAGATCGGCAGCACAACGCCGCGCTTCGTCAAGGCGCACAGCGCGCCGATTTTCCGCGTCGTGTTCAGCGCTGATGGTCAGCTGTTAGCGACCGCCGGGGCCGATCAGACAGTCGTTTGGGCGGCAACAGAGCTGAAAATTCTTGCGCAGCTGCGCGGCTGGGCATGGGACGCGGTCTTTTCGAGTGGCGGGCGCTACTTGATCACCACCAGCGATGACGGCAGCCTGCGCGTGTGGGGCGTCCCTGTGATCAAATGAGAGTCGCCATCTACTGAGGAGCATCCGAGATGACTTTTAAGACTGTTGTGCCGATACATCCGCGTGTGCAAGCCTATTTGGAGTCGCCGCGCAAGCTGCTGATCAACAATCAATGGGTTGAGGCGGCTAGCGGCGAGACCTTCGAGACCTACGACCCCTCTACTGGCAGAGTGCTGACGCGCTGCGCACGCGGCAGTTTGGAAGACGTGGATCGAGCGGTCAAGGCGGCGCGGGCTGCTTTCGAGGGCGCTTGGCGCGAGGTGACGCCCGCTGACCGTGCTAGGTTGCTATGGCGACTCGCCGATCTGATCGAGGCGCACGCCGATCCGTTAGCTCAGCTAGAGGCACTGAACAACGGCAAGAGCTACACAGGCGCCAAACGGGGCGATGTCATCTGGTCAGCCGATCATTTCCGCTACTACAGCGGCTGGGCGACCAAAATCGAAGGCAATACGATCCCTGTCTCAGTGCCGCGCCATTTCAACTACACGCTGCGCGAGCCGCTCGGCGTGTGCGGACTGATCACGCCTTGGAACTTTCCGCTTGAGATCGCGGCGTGGAAGTTAGCGCCTGCGCTTGCCTGCGGCAACTGTGTGATCCTCAAGCCCGCCGAACAGACGCCGCTTTCGGCGCTCTACTTAGGTGAGCTGATCCTAGAGGCAGGCTTTCCCGCAGGCGTGGTCAACATCATCACGGGCTATGGGAATGAGGCAGGCGCAGCGCTGACTCATCATCCAGAGGTAGATAAGATCAGCTTCACAGGCAGCACCGAGGTGGCGCGGACGATCATCGCGGCTTCAGCGGGCAACATCAAGCGGCTCTCACTGGAGCTAGGCGGCAAGTCGCCGTCCATCATTTTCAGCGACTCAGATGTGGAAGCCGCGGCTCGGCAATCGGCGCTCGGTCTGTTCGGCAGCAGCGGACAAAGTTGCGTGGCTGCAGCGCGTATCTACGCTGAGCGGAGCGTCTATGAGGGCGTTCTGGAGCGCGTGATCGAGGTGGCGCAAGGGCTGAGCATCGGCGCGGGCATGGCTGATCCGCAGCCCGATATCGGTCCGCTGATCAGTGAGCGGCAGCTGGGGCGCGTGCTGGGCTACGTCCAGAGCGGCATTGCACAGGGCGCAAGGGTCTGTGTGGGCGGCGGGCGTGCGCTTGAGGTGCCTTTGGCAGAGGGCTACTTCATGCGCCCGACGGTCTTCACGAACACCAAGCCTGAGATGGCGATTGTGCGCGAGGAAATTTTCGGTCCGGTGGCGATTGTCGAGCCGTTCGACTCGTTTGAAGAGGTGATCCGAGCGGCAAACGACTCGCCCTACGGCTTAGCTGCCTCGATCTGGACGCGAGACCTGAGCAAGGCGCATCGTGCGGCTGCAGCGCTGCGCGCTGGCACAGTCTGGGTGAATACTTACAGCATGTTCGATCCTGCCTCGCCCTTCGGCGGCTACAAACAGTCTGGCTATGGGCGCGAGATGGGCGCAGCAGCCATTGAGCTGTACACCCAGCTCAAAAGTGTCTGGATTGGGCTGTGAGCTGCAGAGCGGCGCGGCTCATGGCAGTATTATGCCTGTGACAGCTCAAACAGGAGGGGCGCCTCAGCCATGATTCCTTTTACGGTCATGACGTGGAATTTAGAGAACTGGTTTCGTCCCGATCATCCCTCAGGCTTCGGTCCGCGCGATCAGCAGACCTACGAGCGCAAGCTGGTCAACCTCGTGCGCACTATTCAGGCGGTCTCGCCGGATGTGATTGCTCTGCAGGAGATCGGCGATGAAGATGCTTTCGGCGATCTGCGACGCGCCTTGAATAACCGCTATCCCTATGGGCGAGTCTCGCGCCTGCCGGATATGCGCGGCATTCGCGTCGCCTTCCTCTCGCGCTTGCCGCTGCTGCAGGCACGCGATATAGGCGACATGCCGCCTGAGGGCTTGGTGAACGTGCCAAGCGGCGACGGCGGACGCCCGATCACAAGCATGAGTCGCGGCATCCTGAAAGCGACGGTCGTTTTAGCGCCCGGCTTGCTGGTGAACGTGGTCAACGTCCATTTGAAGTCAAAGCTGATCACCTATCCGAATGGCAGGCGCTTTCCGCTGGATGAAAATGAGCGCGTCCGCTACATTGGTTACGCACTTTTGCGCCGTGCGGCGGAGGCGGCTGCCGTCCGTGTGCTGATGAACGAGCTGATGACGGGCAACAACGAGCCTGCTGTGCTGATGGGCGACTTCAACGACGGACCAGAGGCGGTCACGACGCAGATGATGCTCGGACCGGCTGATCGCAGCCTTGCCCACCGCGACCGCTTTGATGACATCCGCCTGTACAACCTCGCCGACTACATCCCCGGCTCACGGCGCTTTTCGCGTATCTATTTGAAGGCGCGGGAGCTGATCGATCACATCACGGTCAGCCATGAGCTGATCTTTTACCTGCGCCAAGCCGATAGCATCGTTGAGACGATTGAGAGCATTGACGCCGACGTGGAGAGCCGCCGCGACGCCGTCTACCCCGATCATGCGGCGCTATTCGCCCGCTTTGAAATTCCAGATGAAGAGGCTGATCGTCATTTCTCAATCACGCGCCCGCTCTAGGCACAAAAGCGCCTGTCAGCACGGGGCTGACAGGCGTTGAATCAATCAGGCGCTGAAGGCTGCGATCTGCTCTTGGAGTTTATCGCGTGCTACCTCAGGGTAGTGCGCCAAACGCCGATCAAAATCCTGCATGATGGCGACCAGATCAGCCTTTGTGCGCGCCTCAAAGCGCATGGTGATGGCAGGCTGCGTATTGCTCGCACGCACTAGCCCCCAGCCGTGATCGAAGGTCACGCGGGCGCCATCCAGCGTGATGACCGGATGTTCAGCCGCGAACTCATTTTGCAATGCCTCGATGATCTGGAACTTGCGATCATCGGGCGCATGGACAATGATCTCAGGCGTGGCGACCAGTTTTGGAATGCTATCGAACACCTCGCTGACCGTGCGCGTCTCTTTGCTGAAAATTTCCAGCACTTTGAGCGAAACGAGCGGCGCATCGTCAAAGCCGTAGTAATCTTCGCCGATGAACAGGTGACCGCTCACTTCGCCGCCTAAGGGCGCGCCTTCCTCCGCCATTTTCGCCTTCATCAGGCTGTGACCCGTCTTCCACATGATCGGGATGCCGCCGTGCGCCCGAATCTCATCCTCCAGCGCCTGACTCGCCTTCACATCAAAGACGATCTTGGCGCCCTTGTGCCGCGAGAGCAGATCGCGCGCCAGCAGCGCCAGCAGCCGATCCGCTGCGATGTGATGCCCATGCTCATCAATGATCCCGCAGCGATCCGCGTCGCCATCAAAGCCGATGCCCATATCGGCGCCGTTTTCCAGCACGGCGCGCTCAAGGTCTTTGGTGGTCTCAGGGTCTTCGGGATTGGGCAGATGATTTGGGAAAGTGCCGTCAGGCTCGCAGTACAGACAGATCACCTCAACGCCCAGCTGCTCATAGACGGGCTGCATAAAGACGCCGCTCAGGCTGTTGCCGGCATCCAGCACAATTTTGAGCTTGCGCGAGCCCATGCGCACCTTGCTGGCAATGGTCTGCATGTGCTGCTTGACGAGGCTATCATCGCAGGTGAGCGTTCCGTTGCCGCGCTCGAAGTCGTCTGCCTCGATCAGTTTGCGAATTTCCTGAATTTGATCGCCGTAGAGCGCGAAACGGTCATACGCCATTTTAATGCCGTTGAACTGCAGCGAAAGATGACTGCCCGTGATCTGAATGCCGCCGCCGCGTGCGCCGTGCTGCGCGCTGGCATAGTAGACCGTTGGAGTCATGACCTGACCGAGATCGGTCACATCCAGACCCGTGCTGAGCAGCCCTTCGATCAGCGCTGCTTTGAGCATAGGCGATGTCGGGCGATTATCGCAGCCGACGTAGACGCGCTCGGTCTGGAAGGTGCGCCTCATGTAGGTGCCGTAGCCCATGCCGACCGCCCGCGCCAATTCGGGCGTGACCTGTGGACTATCGCCCGTCACAGTGCCGCGAATATCGTACTTACGGAAGATTACGCTCGGAAATTGCATTGGAAGTAGCCTTTCTGTTTCTCAAAGCTGAATGGGCGCGCCCGTGACACAGTCTACAATGTCAATTTTCGGCTGAGGCGTGCCACTGGCAGCCGCCACAAGATGACACAAGCGCAAGGCGCTCTCCACCACTTGCTGCAAGGTGTTGTGCGCGCTGCCTTCGACCATGGCGCGCAACAAATTCGGCTCAGTGCCGCTGAAGCGCAAATTGACGCGCCCCTTATGCTCAAATAGCGCGTGGATCGCCTCAACAGCCTCGCTCAGACCCGCGACCGCGCTCAGATCGACTCGCGCCCTCAAATGAGCTGAGGCGATCACCTGCGGATAGCGCGGAATCGCCGCTGCTAACGCGCTCAGACCGTCTTCACCTGCCCGTTTGCGCGCTGCCGCTAGAGCAGCCAGCACCAAACCGACATAGATGCCGTCGCCTGTGCCGTGATCGTCATCTAGAATGATAATATGACCCGCCTGCTCGCCGCCAAGCGTCAAGTCATGCTGGCGGAGGCGCTCCATCACGTAGCGGTCGCCCACTTTGGTGCGGCTGAGCGCGATCTCGTGCGCCGCAAGATAGTCAGCCAGTCCGCTGTTGCTCATCTCGGTCGCCACAACCGTATCGCCTGCCAACAGACCGCGTCCTTTCAAATGCACGGCAAGTATGCCCAGAATGTGATCGCCGTCAATCAGCATCCCGTCGGGCGTCACAACGATAACGCGATCCGCGTCGCCGTCAAAGGCGAGTCCGAGATCGGCGTTGTGCGCCTGAAGCGCTGCTAACAGCGCGCTCCGATCGCGGCGGACGTGCTCACTGCCCGCCTCCACGTTGATCGAGTAGCCGTCGCTGTTCGTGTTGATCGCCGCCACTGCCGCGCCCGCCCGCCTGAAAATCTCAGGCGCAAGCTGATGGGCGGCGCCGTTGGCACAATCCAGCACAAGACTCAGCCCGCTCAGGTCAACATCTTCGATCAGATAGCGCAAATACGCCTCATCAGGCAAATCAGCTGAGTCGCCCTGCGGCGCAAAGCCCTTCGAGAGCATTCTTAGCCTGCCAAAGCGCTCTGGAGCGCGCTCAGGCGCGGGCGCAGCCAAGAGCGCAGCGATCCGCGCCTCAATTTGCGCCTCAGAGTCATCGGGCAGTTTGAAGCCGTCGGCGCCGAACACCTTAATGCCGTTCTGCTCAGAGGGATTGTGACTCGCGCTGATGACAACACCCAAATCGGCGCGATAGAGGCGCGTCAAATAGGCGACGGCGGGCGTAGTGGTGACTCCCGCGTCCAAAACCGTCACATTCTCCTGCAACAGACCTGCGCTCAGCGCCGCCGCCAACATCGGACCGCTCGGTCGCGTATCGCGCCCAAGCAGGATCGTGCGCTCCGTCTTTTGATCGGGACGCGCCTGCAGCCACGCTCCAATGGCGCGCCCGATCGCCGTCACTGTGCGCGGATCGAGCGGGAAGGCGCCTGCCACGCCGCGAATGCCATCTGTGCCGAAATGAATCGCCTCTGAATCTGCCATGTCCTGCCTCTAAGTGTGCCTGTGCTGTCTTCAATCATAGCGCATTTTGAGCGACGCTACATCAGATTTGAACGGGCAAGCCCAGCTCGGCTCATCAGGGCGGGAGAGTGTGAGCTTGCACACAGAAATAGCTTTTCCTGTAATAGAATTGTGCTAAACTAAAATGCAACGCGCTTCTATGTCGGCGGAAGGTCTGCTTATGCCCGAAAAACGCGATATTTTTGTCAGCTATTCACGCGCTAACACGGACTTCGCCCGCGATCTCTACAGAAAATTGCAAGCGCACGACTTCACGCTCTGGCGCGACCGCAGCGACATGGAAGGCGGCGAAGATTGGTGGCGGCAAATTCAAGAGGCGATTGAGAATGTGGATACGATGATCCTGATCCTCTCGCCTGCAGCGCTTGCCTCCGAAGTTGTGGCACAGGAATGGCACTATGCGCGTCAAAAAGGCACGCGAGTCATCCCCGTGCTTGCCCAGTCAGTGGACTGGAATGCCGTGCCGCGCTGGATGAAGCGCGTAGACTGGCTCGATCTGCGCCCTGAGGCACAAGAGCTGGATTTAACATGGAACAGGCTGATCGAACAGCTGCGCACGCCCTACCAGCCGCGCCGCGTGCCATTCCCAGAGGCAGAGAAATTGCCCGCCGACTTCGTGGCGCGTCCTGGAGTCTTTGAGCCGCTGCTCAGGGCGCTGGTGGATGAGACACACGGCGCTGTGGCGATCTCGGCGGCGCTGGGCGGCGCCTTCGATGATGGAATCCTGTGGATCACGCTGGGCGAAAAGCCTAGTGGCAACCCGCTATTTATTCAAATTGCCCTTGCGCGCTACGCCAAAAATGGTAGAAATATGAAGCGCGTTGTTGATCAGATGCGGCAAGGCAGTAGCTTTTTCTCGACGTTCCAGAATCTTTTCAGCGGCTTG
>PGTK01000013.1 GCA_002794705.1 Candidatus Thermofonsia Clade 1 bacterium | reverse complement strand
CCTTCGAGTGTGCGCAGGAGCTGACCCGTCTGGGCATCCCATAGGCGGACTGTTTTGTCATATGACCCCGACGCTACAACGCGTCCGTCCGGCGACCACGCCACAGAGCGCACAATGTCTGTATGCCCTCTGAAGGTGTGCAAAAGCTGACCCGTCTGGGCGTCCCACAAGCGGATTGTACGGTCATCTGACGCCGATGCTACAACGCGTCCGTCAGGCGACCACGCCACAGAGCGCACCCAGTCTGAATGCCCTTCGAAGGTACGCAAGAGCTGACCCGTCTGGGCGTCCCATAGGCGGATTGTGTAGTCAGCCGACCCCGACGCCACGACGCGCTCGTTCGGCGACCACACCACAGAGTGCACAGTGTCTGTATGCCCTTCGAGCGCCCGCAGGAGCCGACCCGTTTGAGTGTCCCAGAGGCGGAGTATGGGGTCTTCTGACCCCGACGCCAATGTGCGCCCGTCAGGCGACCACGCCACAGAGAACACCCATCCTGTATGCCCCGTGAACGTTTGTAAAGGCTGACCTGTCTGTGCATCCCAGAGGCGGAGTGTGCCGTCGCCTGACCCAGAGGCGAGGATGCGACCATCAGGCGACCACGCCACTGATCTCACAGGCTTTGTGTGACTTGCCAGTAGCTGTGGCTCGTGTTCGAGGTTCTGAGTCTTGTACAGCCAAATGCCAATACTACTCGCCACTGCTAGCGTTTTGCCATCAGGTGCGTAAGCAAGCTGATTGACTGCGCCACGCCCTAGCCGCCTCAGTTCGCGCAGACGGTCTACGTTGCTCGCACTGATGATCGGCGGCGGTGGCGTCAAGAACGTTGCTGTAGCAGTCTGGAAGATAGCAGTCAGCTGCGCTTCTAGCGTGGCTTGGTAGGCTGTGGCAGTTGCCTGCTCAGCGGCACGAACCGTCGGCAGGGCGAGGGCTGTCTGAGTCGGCGCAATTACCTGAGCTGTCTGCGTGAAAATGGCGTTAGCGGTTGCTTGGGCAGCTTGCTCAGGTGGCAAGAAGGGAGTGTTAGTGGCTTGTGCGGCGACGCGCTGGGCTGTGGGCGGCAGGCTTAGTGGTGCATGGGATGTATCGCTCACAGCTATAGCAAGTGCTGCAGCATTCTGGACAGTCGGCTGGACTGCATTGCAGCCAACTAAAAGCGTGCTGATAATCAGCAGCGCTAAGTTAGCGTGCTTAATAGATAAGCTATGCATCTTAAAAATCCTCTAAAACTTATGTCATGAGCTACAGCATATCCGTATGTAGTATATGCAGCGTCCTCGTGCTGCTATTTGAGAAAATGTGCTGCTTCTGCTTGTTTAGCAACGTTGCTTACGGACTAAGCTCAACATACCACAAAAGAGCAAGGCAGGGCAAGCAAAGCACTTTGTATCATCAAGCCCATCGTTGAGCGCACAAATGAGCGGACGCTTAGGGCAGATTTGGGAAATTTGCCAATTGAGCGCCTTCCCTCTAGACTTATAATCAAACGCCAATTTGATTTTTAAGTGAGGTATCTACCTATGGCTAACGTACTGACCGCCACGCTGAGCGCTGTGGACTTCTATCGCCTTGATGACCTGCTGACGCCTGAAGAGCGCGAGGTGCGCTACCTTGTGCGCGATTTCATGGCGCGGGAAGTTGAGCCGATCATCAATTCGTACTGGGAGCGCGCTGAATTCCCCTTTGAGATCATCCCGAAGTTGGCGGCGCTGAATTTGGCGGGCGCCACCATCAAGGGCTATGGCTGTCGCGGACTTTCGCAGGTGGCAATGGGCGTGATGGCAATGGAATTCGCTCGCGGCGACGCCAGCATCAGCACCTTTTTCGGCGTCCATAGCGGCTTGGCGATGGGCAGCATTGATATGCTGGGCAGCGAGGCGCAAAAAGAGCGCTGGTTGCCCGCCATGGCGCGCATGGAGCTGCTCGGCTGCTTCGGACTGACCGAGCCGCAAGGTGGCTCAAACGCGGCGCATCCGCTCACCACAGCTGTGCGCGAGGGCGATCATTACATCCTGAACGGAGCCAAGCGCTGGATCGGCAATGCAACACTGGCTGATCTCGCCATCATCTTTGCGCGCAACACCGAGACCAATCAGGTGAATGCCTTCGTGGTCGAGCCGAAGAAAATGGCGGGCTACACAGCCACGCCGATTGAGGGCAAGATCGCCAAGCGTGCGATCATCAACGCCGATGTCAAGCTAGAAAATGTAGTTGTGCCTGCGGAGAATCGCCTAGAGCGCTGCAATAGCTTCCGCGACGTGGCAAAAGTGCTGATGGTGACGCGAGTCGGCGTGGCATGGGAGGCAGTCGGAGCGGCAATGGCAGCCTATGAGTACGCGCTTGCCTACGCTAAGCAGCGCGTCGTTTTCGGCAAGCCGATCGCCGGCTTCCAGATGATTCAGGATAAGCTGGTGCAAATGCTGGGCGAGATCACCTCGATGCAGCTGTTCACCTTGCGCCTGAGCCAGCTGGCAGATGAGGGCAAACTGACCGACGGACAAGCAAGCCTTGCGAAAGTCCATAACGCAGCGGCGGCGCGGCGCGTGGTGGCGTTAGGGCGCGAGATCATGGGCGGCAACGGCATCTTGCTGGAGAATCATGTGGCGCGCCACTTCGCCGATATGGAAGCCGTCTACACTTATGAAGGCACAAACGAGATCAACACGCTCGTAGTTGGGCGCGAGATCACAGGTATTTCGGCGATTGTCTGACTTGTAAGATGGCAGCCAGAGCGCCTCTGGCTGCCATTTTCTATCAGCGCACGCCCTGCCAGACCGCATCGAGTGCTTGCAACGCGGTTAAGTTACGGACAGCCCAAGCGCCCCGCAGACGGCTTGGATCGCTGAAGATGTTACGCGAGAAAGTCAGATGGAATCCGTCCTCTTGCAGACCGTGATTGGGCAACGGCTGCACGGCAAGCCAGAAATTCCACAGCGGCACGCCGAATTCATCAGCAATTTGTGCGATCACAGCATTAACGCGATGTCCGCCTTCGATGTTATCCGCTTTTGTGCCAAGAATCGGCACAACGCCTTGCTCCACAAGATAGCTCACGATTTGGCGCAGATGACTCTCATAGCCCGCCACATCGCCTGACCAGATCGTCTCCATGCTCACAAAGGCGATGCTGGGCTTGTGCAGGCGATACTCGCACATCAGTGGCGTCTCGCCGATCTCACAGCGCTTTGGATCAGCCCACGTCTCGGTCAGCACAGAGGCGACGTTAAAGCCGCTATGCACAGTCATGTTGCGCCGATTGAACGAGCCCCTGAAGTGATCAATGGTCGCCTGCAGATAGTCGTACTTGCCCAGCGCGTAAGTATCCTCATCAAAGGTGCCGAGAAAGAAGGCAGGCACGCTCTGACAATCTCCGATCACCGAGAAAGCCTTCGGATCGTTGCCCAGCGCCATGCCCCGTGCATAGATTTCGCGGGCGCGCTCGCTCACGCTTGGAATTACAGGGCGCAACTGCCACTCAGCGGCGCTGCATGGCTGTGTATCCACAGCGCGGATGAAGCCCTGCTCACCTGTGGCAGTGTCGGTCAGGCTGAGCCATTCACGGTCCACCTCAGCCGTGTTATAGAGCAGCGTATTGGCGGGATAGCGGAACAAAACTCTGTTACAATCCGTGCAAGCGAAGACTCTAGCGCGCTGCGCTGTGCAAAGGGCGCTCTGAGCAGCAGCGGTGGGCTGCACAAAAGGCGCGATCAGCAGCGCGCTGAGCAGCAAGACCCCGATCAAGACAAAACGCATCAAGATTCCCTCAAAACTAACTGCCGGACGAGTCAGAGACGGCGCGCATGGTCTGTGAGGTGCGAATGCCGTTTGTTATCGTGCTGCGCACGTTCGTACTTGCCGCATTGGGATCATGTTCAGCCAACAGCGCATTGTAGCGCTCACGGAATAGCTCAGCTTGGGCGCGCTGCAACCGCCACAGCCGATCCAGACTCTCTTGAATCGGGATGAGCTGGGCAAGCGCCTCGCCCACTTTGACGCGGAACGCCTCAAACTCTCGATTGTGCGCCCGCCACGCCTCATCATTCGCTAGCGTGAATTGGCGGAAGCGCCGCTGATCGTCGGCTGTCCAGTCGTTCCACTCTTGGCGGAAGCGCTCTTCAGCAAGGCGCTGCATCTCTGCCACCTCGCCGATGCGCCGCTCAAGGCGCTCACCAATGCGCTCGAAGTCTTCGATGATCTTCTTCATTTGGCGGTAAGCCTCTGACCACGTCTCAAAGCGCTCAATGCGGCGGCGCATTTCTTCATCGTAGGCGGCAAAATGGCGGGTTAGCTCTTCAATGCGCGCATCGCGCTGATGTGCCAAAAGACTCTGCTGCTCAATGAATTGCTGAGTCTGCTCACGCCGATCCCGATCCGCGCTCTGCAGATCGAGGATCAGTTTCTCATTGCGCAGCGCTAACGACTCAAGCAGGTCGAGTTTCGGGCGCAAGGAGTCAACCTGCTTGTGCAGCTCTGGCAACTCGCTTTGAATTTCAGAGAGGCGGCGCGAATCTTGACGGCGTTGCTCTTCGAGGAAGGCAATGCGGCGCTCAGGCTCTTCCAGCATCTTGGTGATATCTTCCATGCGCTGCGTGAGTGCGGCAATGGCATTGGCAATACGGTCACGTTCGACGCGGAAGGCGGCAAGTTCATCGCTGATGCGCTCAAAGCGATCCAAGCGCTCGCTCAGCTCACGAATGGGGCGCGAGAGAACCTCACGGGCGTTTTCGGCACGGCGCTCTGCCTCGCGCTCCGCTAGGATGCGCTTCGCCTCTAGCGCCTCAACCTGTTGCTGAATCTCGCTGCGCAAATACTCAACAATCTCGTTATCGCGCCCGACGGGCAGGAAAGCCGCCCGTGCCGCTGCCAATTCGCTCTCAAGGCTATTGACGCGCCGCGCCATGCTCTCAGCGTAGTCGCGCTGCTGAAGCAGCTGTTCCTCTAGCTTGGCAATTTTCGCTTTATCGCGGCGACGTTCCTCATCTAGCCACTCGATCATTCGGGAAAGTTGGTTGATATCCATACGCTAAGCCTCTCAATTATGCCGCATTCAGCCATGGGGCAACTATACCATTCGGCACTAGGGCTTGGCAAGGTGTGCAGTGCGCTATAATCTATCGCAGTGGCACTTGCGATGAGCCATTCGAAGGGGCGCGGTCAATGCAACAAGGCTACACCTCACGGTTTTTGAATTACCTGCTCTACTTGCCCGCCGATCAACCCGCAGAGAATTTGCCGCTGATCGTCTTTTTGCACGGCAGCGGCGAGCGCGGCAGCGATTTGAGCCTCGTCAAGCGCTATGCCCTGCCCGCCCTGTTAGAGAGCCGACTCGACTTCCCCGCTGCCGTGCTTTCGCCACAGTGTCCCTTAGAGACGCGCTGGACCGATCATGCCGCTGCTGTGCTTGCCCTAATTGACGCCGTGCGCCAAACGCACCACTTCGATCCAACACGCCTATATCTGACGGGCTTCAGCATGGGCGGTCAAGGCACATGGTACATCGCCTCGCGGGCGCCGCGCTTATTTGCAGCAATCGCGCCTGTGGCGGCGCGCATTCCGCCCGATCCGCACTTCCTGACCCATATCTGCGACCTGAAAGACGTGCCAATCTGGGCGATTCACGGCAATGCCGATGAGGTAGTGCCGTGTGAAAACACGCGCAACCTTGCCACTGCCCTTGAGACCTGCGGCGGCAAGGTCAAGATGAGCCTGTTGGAAGGCGCCGATCACGTTCAGACGGCGATCAAAGCCTTTGCGCTCAATTTCGGGCTATACGAATGGCTGCTGGCACACCGCCTCTAGGCTAGAGCGTGTAATAGAGCTGAGCTGCAATGCCGCCCTCCGCCAAGAGCAAGTTTGCCGCCTCGCCACGCACAAATTCGATCTGGCTGCCGCTATAGAGCGCCTTGACCAGCAATTCGTCCACTATACCCGTCAGGATCGGTGTCTCAATCGGATAGGGCAAGATCAGCAGACTAACAGCGTACATCTCCAGCGCCTGATTGACGTCGCTCAAGCCGAGCGCAGCGCGCTTGCCCGCCTTTGCCATGCTGATCGTATCCTGCACCAAGACCAGCTCATGGTCGCGCTCAGCGGCATAGGCAATGGCGCGAATCTGATCGGCGATCTCGTGCGGCGGCGCCTCGAAAGGGATTTTGGCAATGCTGATCACCTTGCGCGCCACTGAGGGATGCAAGAAAGCGCGCACAGCGTGTGCCAGCTGCACATTGCCGCCTAGCACCACGCGATCTACGTCCTGATCCTCCACAAAAAAGTGATTGATCTCATCAGCGATGTAGCGCACAAAGCGCCGATCCAGCTCATCTTGACGGCGGGCGATCTGCGCGGCGTGCGCCGTCTTGCGGCTATCTTTGCGCTGCCACGTCTGATCGAGGTTGACGGTCAAATCGCTGGCAGATGTCCCTAAAAAGAGGCTGACCGCACGCGCCCGATCCTGTGCAAACAGCACCACCAAGTGCTGCTCATACTCATCTATGGCGTAGAGGAAGTCTTTAATCTGCATCCAGCCGTAATGAGCGTGATTGCGCAAGCGCACGGGCAACTCATAGGCGAGCAGTTGGTCAGCGCTCACGAACAGCACCAGAGTCTTGCCCTGCGGACGGTAGCTATCGAGGTAATTCTCAAGGCGCAAGCGCGTGCGCGCCCACTCCGTTTTCTCAGAAGTGTCCGAGAGGCGCACGGTCTTCCACTGCTTAACCTGCTCAGGATCAAGCTGATTTTCGATCTCGGTCAGGGCATTGCGCAAGTAAATCTGCCAAGCGGGCGTATCAGCTTGGTTAGCAGGCTCAGCGGGGTCTACCACAAGGTAGAGCGATAGCACATTGGGGCGCTTTTCAGCGTCTTGGACATAAGCCACAAACTCTTTAAGCAGATGTTCTGCCTCATGCAGCATATGAGTCTCCTTTGATGAGGCGCAGCACAACAGCGCGGCGCACGATTCACGCCGCCTATTTCAGCATAAAATGCCGCAGAGTCAAGGCTTATGCCGCGCAGACTCACGGGGCGCTCAGAGTTGCGACATGGCAAATTCCAGCTCTTTAGCTGTCTCAAGCGCCTGCAGCGTGCGCTGCTCTGATAGCTTCACCAAACGACTGGCAATGCGCATGGTTGTGCGCTGCATGTATGCCAACTGCGCTCTCGGATCGCGCTTGTATTCACCTAAGGGGCAGGCATCCACAAGGCTGCTCAGCCATTCCTGCACAATGGTCACAATATTCTCATCAAATGACCACACGCCCTTGAACATGCGCTGATCATCGGGACTATCCCAGCTGGTCAGTTCCTCTGTGGCAAGGATGCTGGCATAGTCAGGCGCATCTGCCAGCAGGAACCACTCCCTCGCTAGTTGATCGCGTGGGCTGATCATAACATACGTGACATTCGGAATGCGCGGCACGGCGACATCCGGCACGCCAAAGACGTAGACCGACTCAGCGCGTTGCGCAAGGCGCTGATAGCGCTTGACCTGCGGCAAGAAAAAGCTCATCTTCTGGAAGCCTGAAAAAATGCGCGCTCGCGCCCCATCCTTCAGCACGGCATTCTCGATCTCATAGCTGATGAGCGTCATAGTGCGGCGATGGTTGATCATCATGGAGCTATCTGCCACGCGAGCGGCTAAAGCGTAGACAGACAGCGTCGGATCAATGGCGATTGACATAGGATTCTCTTGCACTTGTCTAACGTACGTTGATCTTTAGTCTACTCAAACTTAGCAAAAGTACAAGTGCACGCCAAATGCATTTCAGAGGCTATTTATGTCGGTTCTATCTGGGAAAGTGGGCGATTGCGTCAAAAAGCACAGAATTATCTTTCAGCGAACGCTCATTCTCATCAACTTATTGACAACCGTTGCAAAACCTTTGACAGTTAAACAAAGTTGTCAAGGGTTTCAAGCGCAGCATAGCTGGATCAGCGCGGCTGCAAGCCCTTGAGCAAGACCTCAATCATCTCAGCTGCAATAACCTGCTTGGGCTGCGTATGAAGGCGCGTCGGTAGACTGTGCGCCGCCTCTAGCATCACCAAGACCATGCCGCTGAGCATCTGGGCGTGCGCCGACCATATCTCGCCCTTCGCATGTGCCTCCACAAAGACTGCCTCAAGCGGCACCAAGAGCGAATCGTAAATAGCGCGCTCAAGGCGGGCGGCTTGCTCAGGGCTGAGCGCACTCAAGTCGCTGTGCATCATGCGCCCGAAGTCCATCGGCGGCTGACTGAAGAGCCACTCAGCAGCGGCTAACAGTTTTTCGCGCAGTGAGCCGCCCGCTGCGCACAGCGCCGCTCGCAGACCCTCGCTGTGGCGTGCCATACTGCGTTCTACCACTGCCACAAAGAGCGCCTCTTTGCCGCCTGCCTCATGATAGTAGAGCGAGGCGGGCTTGATGTTCAGCGCTTGTGCAATGTCGCGCAGCGTGACGGCAGCATAGCCCCGCTCCATGAAAAGCCGCTCTGCTGCGTCCAACACGCGCTTTCTTGATTCTGAGTCTGTGTGCATGGTCTGCTTACCTAAAACTTGTTAGGTTTATACAGCCAATGCACAAAGTTTGTCAAGCATTCTCAGATAAGCAGTAGATGAGTGAAGGTCGCGCCGTTTAGCAGCCACGCGGCAAGAGTCGGCTGTGTGGCTGCATAGCCGATGATCAGGTAGGGCGTGGCGATCCAAGCGCACGCCGCGAGGTCAGCGGGTGAGGGAATGGGCGCGCTACAGGGATGGGAGTGATAAACGCCGATCAGGTCACGCCTAGCGCGTTCGAGCGCCTCAATTGCAGCGACCATGACGCCATGATCCATCACAAAATGCGTCTGTGGCGTCGGCGCAATGTTTGGCACAGCGATGTGGCACGTCGCGTAGCCAATCGCGCCGCGCCAAATGCCGCCCAGCACACCGCAGACCTCGTTTGGCGCGCCTTGCCGTGCTTCAGCCTCCAGCGCAGCGCGCAGCGCTGCTGAGAGATGCAACCTCAGCGTGGACACCGAAACTGCAGCTCAACTTCGCCCAGCTGCAGCCAGTCGCCGTCGTCAAGCGGATAAGCGCCGTTGACGGGAATGCGCACGCCATTGACCAGCACGCCGCGCTGACTGTATAGATCGCGGATCGTAAAACGCCCGTCGCTGTAGACAATCAAGGCGTGCGGGCGTGAGACTGTCCGCTCAGGATCGAGGGGCGTTAGATCGGCGTCGAGCGCCTCAGGCGGGTAGCCCAGCGCGGGATCGGCGCGTCCGAGCAAGGCGCGTGTGTGCCGCAACGGGAAGGCACGTCCCGTGCGCGAGAGCAACTCAGCGCGGATCGGCAACGGCTCATTGCTGCCCTTGCCGCCAAGCCTGCTCAGCACGTTTGCTGAGAGCGCCATGCCGCTGCGCGTGGCATTCGGATTGACTGCCACCAGCTGCAAAATGGCATTCTCTTGCACGCCGACCTCGAACAGGCGCGCCTCATCGCTCAAGGTCTGGCGTTGATAGGTCAGTTCGTAGGTGCAAGGCTCGCCGTCGGAGTCAGTGCTGGGCAGCCCCAGATCGCGCACCAGATCGGCGATCACTTGGCGGACAGTCGCGTCTAGTGAGAGTTTCACGCGCACATTCTGCTTGGTGCCTTCGCGCATGTACTGCAAAGTGACGTTAGCGGGTAACATCGCACGCTTCAATCCGTGAAAATCTTGCCGGGATTCAGGATTCCGTTCGGATCGAATAAATTCTTGATTTGGCGCATCAGATCGTAAGCAGCGCCATACTGAGCCGCCATGAATTTGCGCTTGCCAATGCCCACACCATGCTCGCCTGTGGCAGTGCCGCCCAGTAGAATGGCACGGCGCACGATCTGGTCGTTTGTTGCCTCCACACGGGCGAGTTCCGCCTCATCATTGGGCGTATGGATCACGTTAATGTGCAAATTGCCGTCGCCGGCATGACCGAACTTATAGCCGATCAGGTTATGCTCACGCAGCGCTGTATCGGCGTATAGCACAATCTCTGGGTAGCGCGAGATCGGCACAGCCACGTCAATGATCTTCTGCGCCTTGTTGGGATGCACACGCACAAGCGACTCATAAGTGTGGTGGCGCACCTCCCAGAGCTTGTTACGCGCCTCTGTGCCTTGCGCCGCTTCAAAGTGCGTGGCGCCATTCTCACGGCATAGCTCAAGGGCAAGCTGAAGCTGTTCGCCCTCGCCGCTCCCGATGAATTCCATGATCACGGTCGGCGCTACCACGAACTGCGTGCCTTTATCCTGATTCAAGGCGTTGACGGTCTCTTTATCCACGAATTCAAGCGCCGTCGGCTCCAGACCGGCGCTCACGATATCAACAACAGCGCTGATGGCGCTCTCGACGCTCGGAAAGGCGGCAAGCACAGCGCTGTATTCGCTCGGAATCGGCGCAAGTTTGAGCGTGGCGCGTGTGATAATGCCAAGTGTACCCTCTGAGCCAATGAACAAATGTAACAGGCTGTAGCCGGCTGAGTTTTTGCGCGCCCGCGTGCCAACTTGCAGCACCTCGCCATCTGCCTTAACGACTTCCAACGCCAAAACATTTTCACGGGTCGCGCCGTATTTGATGGTCTTGATGCCGGCGGCATTGGTGGCGATCATGCCGCCGATAGTGGCATTGGCGCCCGGCTCCGGGGTGAAAAAGAGACCGTAGCGCGAGAGCGCCTTGTTCAGCTCAAGGCGCGTCATGCCGGGCTGCACATCCGCCTGAAAATCATCGGGACGCACCTCTAAGAGCTGCGCCATGCGCGCAAAGTCCAGCATGATGCCGCCGCGCACGGCGATCGAGTTGCCCTCCAAACTCGTGCCGACTCCCCAAGCGGTCACGGGCAGGCGATTGGCGTTGGCATAGCGCAAAATGGCGCTGACCTCTACCGTAGTCTCTGGCAAGAGGATGACATCAGGCGGGCGCGGCGTGTGAAAAGACTGATCGCGGGCGTGCAGTTCAAGGTCAGCGCGGCGCGTTGAGAGCCGATCGGCGCCCAGGAGATTCTCAAAAAACATCAAATGTTCCGCTGAGAGCGTGTTGTACATGGCTGGTGCGGTCATAGGACATCATCCTTAAAAGCGTGTGATAGGTCAAGTGGTCAATTCTTTAGCAATGCGCATAACGTCGCTAATGGCAATCGGCTTGACGAGGAAATAGTCGGCTTTGGGGGCAAGGCGCTCACGGTACTGCTCATTCGCCGTGATGACGACAATCTTGAGATTCGCCAAATGCGGCTGGCTGCGAATGTAATCAATGGCGCGTCCGCCGGGCGCCTCAGGCATTTCGATATCCAAGATCAGCACATCGGCGTGAAAATCGGGCGAGCGTAGCAAGTCCATGAGCGCAGCGCCGTCGCGTGCCTCCAGCACGTGGAAGCCCTGATGCTCCATAGCAGCGCGGTAGAGCAGCTGTAGGTCTTTATCATCTTCAGCGATTAGGATAGTGACTGACATTGACAACTTCCCAAGTTCAGAACAGTCCACTACGTCCAAGTGTAGCATAGAACACACTTGGCGGCGCTCGACCAGTGGCTAGGAAAGCGTTTGAATTGATCCTAGCCCGTTAGACAGCCGTGTGGCAGTGCGCTATAGTATGGCGTATGTCTATGCGCGATAAGATTTCCGCCCGTCCGCCGCGCCTGAAGCGCCGCCCGCCCGACGATCTGCTGGAGAGCGGATCGCTTGGATCGCCTAGCGCGCCGCTCGGTGTGGCACGGCGGCGTCTGCGCCGCAAAGCGCCTCCGGCTGTGCCGCGTGCTGCACCAGCGCGTATCTATCTCAGCACGCGCTGGCTGAGCGCTTTCATGGTCATCATCCTGCTGATCGTGCTGTACCTCTTTTTGACGCATGAGGCGTTTTTTGTGCAGACAATCTACGTCGGCGGGACGCGCTACCTGAGCGGCGGCGAAATTTTCACGCGCACGGGATTGATCGATCCTGAGAATCCGTCGCGCTTGACGCACCTATTCTGGATCGATCCTGCGGCAATTGAGCGCCGCCTTGAGGCTGATCCTTCCATTGCCGATGCCACAGTCGAGCTGGGCTGGCCGCCGATGATGGTGCAAGTGACCGTGACTGAGCGCGAGCCAGTCCTAGTCTGGGAGCAGGCAAGTCTGCGCGTCTGGGTAGATGCGCGTGGGCGCGTGATGCAGCTGCGCCAAGATTTGCCGCATCTGCCGCGTGTGATCGTCGAAAAGCCCTCACGGACGCTCAACATTGGCGAGTGTCCCTTGCAAGGCACAGAAGAGCTGCTCGGACCGGGCAGCTGCATTGACCTGAACACGGTCATTGGCGTGCAGCAGTTCAAAGCGCTCTATCCGAATGTGGATGAATTGGTGTATGATTCGGCTAAAGGTTTGGGCTACCGCGACGGGCGCGGCTGGATGTTCTGGTTTGGTGATGGTAGAGATATGCTGACCAAAATTGCCGTGTATAATGAGATTGTAAGGCAAGTTTATGAGCGGCGCGGCAGACGTTTCCTAGAGGTAAACGTGAGCGATCCTGACGCGCCGTACTACAGTTTGGCACGCTGAGGGTCTGTGGCGCGATGGGCGAACTAGTCGTCGGCATTGATGTCGGCACAACCAAAATTTGCACACTGGTCGGTGAGGTGCGCGCCGACGATATCCACGTGATCGGCTTAGGCGTTGAGCCATCGCGGGGCATGAAAAAGGGCGTGGTCAACGATGTGAACGAGCTGACGGCGCGCATTTCCGCCTCGATTCACAAGGCAGAGCGCAGCAGCGGCTATGAGATCGGGCGCGCCTTTGTCAGCGTGGCAGGCGCACACATTGACTCGCGCAACTCGCGGGGCGTGGTGGGCATCAGCGGCACGCGGGGCGTGCAAATCGCCGATCTGGAGCGCGCTATGGAGGCGGCACGCGCCATTGCCTTGCCGCACAACCGAGAGGTGCTGCATATTATCCCGCGCAACTACACGCTTGACGGTCAAGATGGTATCCGCAGTCCGCTCGGAATGCACGGCTTCCGCCTTGAGGTAGAGGCGCACATTGTGACGGCTGCTAGCAGCAGTCTGCAGAATTTGCAGAAGTGCGTTGAGGGCGCCGGAGTCTATGTAGATCGCTTCATCTTGAATCCGCTTGCCTCAGGCGAGGTGGTGCTGAGCGACGCCGAACGCGAGATGGGCGTCTTAGTGATTGACATCGGCGGCGGCACGACCGATCTCGCCGTCTTCATAGAAGGCACGGTCTGGCATACGGCGGTCATCAGCGTGGGCGGCTGGCACGTGACTAACGACATCGCACAGGGCTTGCATCTGCCCTACGAGATCGCCGAGGCAGTCAAAGTGGAGTATGGACACGCCGATCCGAGCGCGGTTGATCCCTCAGATGTTTTCATTGTACAGCCCTTCGGCGAAGAGCATATGAGTCGTGTTTTGCGCGCCGACCTAGCGGCGATCATTCAGCCGCGCATTGAAGAACTCTTCCAGCTGGTGCTGCGCGAGATCAAATACAGCGCCTATGACGGCTTGCTCTCCGCTGGCGCCGTGCTGACAGGCGGTAGCGCTCAGTTGCCCGGCATCAAGAAAATCGCTGCCGATGTGCTGAAAATGCCTGTGCGCATCGCCCGTCCGGAGCGCGTGAGCGGCATGGCGGATCAGCTGCGCAACCCGTCTTATAGCACAAGTGTCGGTTTGCTGCGGCTCGGCTTGATCATGGAGCGCGAAGATGAGCAACGCGGGCGCGCTGCGCGCAACAGCGGTTTTCGCGTGCGCGGCGAAGGCGCCAATGGCGGCACGGGCAAGCGCCGTACGTCAAATCTGGGCAAACTTCTGGGCGGCATGATGAAACGCCTTCTGCCTGAGGATGAGAATTAACATGGATCGATCGCGCAGCCTCGCTTTGATGCTCTTATGTGCATTCATTTTGTTGGGATTGCTCTCAGCAGCAACGCCACGCGCCCAAGCACAGGACGCACCTACGCCCACTGCTATACCCACGCTCATCGCGCCTGAGGAGGTGCTCAAACGCGCTGAAGAGGCGTTAGGGCGCACAGATGAGGTTGCGCAGTCAGCCGACCGCGCCTTAGAGACCGTCTCGCGGATGCTGAGTTTCCTTGAGGTGGCAGGCGCGATTGTCGGCATTGTGTTGGCTCTTGCCACTACAGCAGGCGTGAGCGCATTCATCTACATCTCACGGCGCATAGATAGGACTTTGAAAGCGGCTGAACAGCTGCGCACAAGCGCTGAACAGCTCTTGCGCGATATCCAAGAGCGCGGCGAGAAAGCCACACGCGCCGCGACTCTGCTTCAAATTGGCGTGCAACAGGTAATTGCGCACAACCTCAGTGCTGCGCAGCAGACCTTCGAAGAGGCACGCGCTCTTGATCCGCACAATCGGGCTGTGAATTACTATTTGGGTGAAATCTACAGCCAGCTGGGCGATCCTGATCGCGCCATTCCGCTTTTGCGCGCCAGCGCCGAAGAATTCCCGCAAGCAGAGGCGGCGCTTGGCTACGCGCTGCGTTTGCGGGCTGCACGGCAGAGCGATGAGTCTGCCCGTAAGAGACTCTACAATGAAGCAGAGCGTCATTTTTTGAGGGCGCTAGAGCGCGATCCGCAGGCGCGCGATATCAACGGCGCCTCGTTCTACGCCGCGCTAGGCGGCTTATATCGGCGGCAAGAGCGTTATAAAGACGCGATCGACGCCTATGAGCGTGCCGCGCACGTCATGCCGCATAGCTCTTATCCGCTCAATAACCTCGCCATGCTCCACTTAATGCAGGGCGACCTCAATCAGGCAGAGGGAGCCTTTCGTAAATCGCTGCGTATCGCAGCGCGCGTCGTAGATGGCGATCCGTTCGATCATTGGGCGCGCTTCGACCTGATCACGGCGCAGGTTGCGCTGGGCGACTACAAAGCCGCTGAGGATCAGTTTGAACTCTTAGCGGAGAGTCCGCCTAGTGTGGGCGCGCTAGAGTCCTTTTTGAGCGGTCTGGAGGCGCTGCAGAAATCGGCGCGTGGCAGTGCGCAAACAGCGCGGATTATAGAGCGCGTCAAGGCGCTGATCGCGCAGCAGCGCGCTGCGCAATCAGCCTAAGACCACTCATAGAGCAGGGCGGCGGCGGCGGCAAGGCTTGCTGTCTCGGCGCGCATGACGCGCTCGCCTAGTGTGACGATCTTACAGCCCGCCGCCCGCGCTGCTTCTGCCTCTTCAGGCGTGAAGCCGCCCTCCGCGCCGATGAACAGCGCGACTCGTGGCACAGCCTCGCCATAGACGGCGCGGTAGTCGCGTACGGCGTCACGCAGGGTGTAGCCACGCGCCTCTTCCCACGCGAAAATGGCGAGATCGAAGGCGCTCAGGCGCGCAAATGCCTGCAGCAAGGTGTGAATCTCATCGATAGGCGGTAGAATGCCGCGCCCTGCCAACTCTGCTGCTTCAATCACCACGCGCTGCCAGCGCGCCCGCTTGATCTCACTGGCGCCATCGGCGATCACGCGGGCTGTGTGCAGCGGCACAAAGTGACTAATGCCCAGCTCAGTGCCTTTCTCCAGCGCCCACTCAAAGCGATCCTTTTTGAGCAGGCTGTGAAAGAGAGTCAAGCGCAGACGCGGCTCACCGCTGCACGAGCGCGGATCGCCTAGCCGCACTGTGACGCCGTCGCGCCGTATGTCAGTGATTTCAGCGTCATATTCCATGCCTTCGCCGTCAAAAATGATGAACGACTCGCCCTCGCGCATTCGCAGCACGTTGCGCACTTGATGAGCAAGCTGTTCGGGCAGATTGACGTATTCGCTGTGCAATTGCTGGGATGGTAGATAGAAACGATGCATAGCTCTCACTCCTCAAAAAGCAGACGCGGTTGCGCGTCCGTGTTTTGTGGCTCAGGCGGATAGGGCAGGCGTTGTAAGGTCTCAAGGAATAAATCGGGCGTTTCGGGCAGAGGGCGCGCATACTCAGCAAGGATCGCATAGTTGCCCTCGCTGTTCGGTACGGCAAAGACGGGTACGCCTTGTGCGCCTGCAAAGCGCGCCGTGTGCAGCACGCCGCTCCCTGCAGTCGCCTCCATCACGATCACGGCGCGGCATAGCGCAGCGATCAGGCGGTTGCGCAGGGCTAACCAATTAGGGCGCACCACGCGATCAGGCGCGTATTCCGAGAGCAGAAAGCCGTTGCCCTGCAATTTAGCGGCAAGGTCAGCATGGTCAGGCGGATATAGGCGCAAAATGCCGCAGCCCAGCACAGCGCCGCTGTAGCCGCGTACGCTCACAGCTGCTTGATGAGCGGCAGCATCCACGCCGTACGCTAAACCGCTGATAATTGCCCAGCCGCGCCCCGCTAGGTAAGCTGACCACTCCGCTGTCTGTTGCAGAGTCGCCTCGCTAGGGCGGCGCGTGCCAACAATGGCGATGCAGCGCGAGGACTCCGGCAGCGCAGTGCCACGCCAAAAGACAATCAGCGGACGGCTAGGCAGGCGAGCAAAAGGCGGCGGATAGTCTGCCTCGTACCATAGGGCGTAATGAATGGCTTGGGCGCGCCAAGAGCGGAGTTTCGCATCCAGACGGGCTGTATCGAGCGCCGCCAAATTGCGCTTGACCTGTGCGCTCACGCCGCGCAAGGGCGCAAGCTGCTCAGGTGTGGCAGATAGCACCTTTTGCGGCGATCCGAAGGCGGCTAAGAGGCGCGTGGCAGTCTGCCAGCCCACGCCTTCGGTTAGGGCGAGTGCCGCTCCAGCCAGTCGCTCTGCGATCACGCTCAACTCTCGAAAGCGTTGCGCCGCCCGCCAAAGCCAATGGATCGGCGCGGCTGCAGATCGGCGCCGGTAGCAAGCTGACTGGAGAGGCTGTTGACCGATTGGCGCAATACCTCTAATGAGACAACCGTCTGGCGGTTGTGCGCTGCTAACATGCGCGCATAGAGCGCCACCTCGCGCACAAAGGCGCCGGTTTGTCCCACCAGCTGCGGCAAGATCGCCCGATGCTCTTCTTGCCATTGGTGACCCATGTAGCGGATCAGCATTTGCTCCGCTTGCACCATATCTTGGATCAGCGGGACGTGAATGATGCGATCTACACGCCCTGGACGCTTGGCAATGCGCTCATCAATCACTTCGGGATAGTTTGTGGTGGCGAGGAGCATGGCGCCACGCGGATTGTTGGGCGACTCTAAGCCGTCTAGCACGTTCAAGATTTGCGCCTTGTCATCTTTGCGCAGATAAACGTCAATTTCTTCGACGATCAGCAGCACAGGATGCTGCGCCTCAGCCACCACGTTCAAGGCATGATGCACTTTGCGGAACGAGGCGCCGTCATCATCGGCGCCAGAGACGTACACCACTACGCGCCGTTGCGCTAGGGCAAGTTTAGCGACGGCAGCGCACAGCGTCGTTTTGCCCGTGCCGGGCGGTCCGACCAAGAGCAGCTTGCGGAAGGGCGCCAGACCGAGTTGCTTATAGATGTTCACGCCCTCGCTGAAAAATGCCTCCATATCGGCGCGCAGGTCATTTTTCAGGCTCTCAGGCAGGATCACGTCTTTCCAATCTACCGTCGGCTTAAAGGATTCGTGCGCTCCGCCGATGATGTAGACATTCTGGCTGCGCTCAAGGTGGCGCGCCGCATTAGAGCAAGCCGTCTCGAAGGCTGCCCATGCCTCTAGCCGATCTGTCGGCAAGACGACTACGGCTACAATGCCTTTATCATCATCTTCATAGTAGGAAGAGACATAAATTGCCTCGAACGGCTCGCCGTTTTGCTCAAAGCGGAAGCGGAAGGCGCCCACGGATTCATCCAGCACGGGGCGGCGATTGGGCAGGCGGTAATCGCTGATCGGCACGACATGCGGGCATTCCACGCGCTGATAGCCCAAGTAGCGCGTCTTGGCGCGCAGTTTGCGCCCTTCGCCCAGCCGCTTCAAGGCGCGATGATTGCTACAGTTCTCCGTTGCCCATAGCGCCATGCAGGGCGTCTCGCCGAAGTGCTGTTGCCAGTAGTCCACTGCCCAGCGCACCAGCACTTCGTAGCGCAACTTGCGCGGCGCGCTCGTCTCGGCATCATCCGCCTTTGAGCCGCCTAAGAAACGCCGTAGGTCGCTCAGTTCACTCTTTGCCATATCCGCTAAGCCTATCCCCGACGCCCTGCCTGAACCGTTGCGGCGTCTACACTTGAGTTTTGAGAGTTATATGATAATTCTAGCCTAGAATTCAGCATTGCAGTAGCCCTTTTAGGCGATATGCCTTGCCGCAGATGTCTGAATCAGCTATAGTCATCAGCATCTGAACGCTCTTAGGCGGGCAAAATCCCTTTGGATAGCGGTTGAGATGAACGGCATGGAAACTTGGCACACTCCCTATGACGATCAGCGCTATGAGCGCCCCGTGCGGCGCTCTGCCCTGCTCGCATGGTTAATCCGTCTGCCCTTGCTGGGCGCGACGGCGATCATTTTGCTCTTTTTGTTGGCAGCGCTGTATTTGGCGCTCCATCAGCTGCAATTTACCCAGCTGATCTACCCCGGCGTCTCCGCTTTTGGTGTAGACCTCTCTGGCATGACCCATCAGCAGGCAATGGCGGCGCTTGCAGCGCGCTTCACCTATGGCGAGAGCGCCGTCTTCACTTTCCGTGACGGAGAGCGCTTCTGGCAGCGCACTGCGGCTGAGCTGGGCGTCAGCTATGATCCGCTCCAGACTGTTGAAGAGGCGTTCAAGATCGGGCGTGGCGGCAATTTGTTGGAAAATCTGAGCGAACAGGCGGACGCTTGGCTGAACGGCGTCGCTATTCAGCCGCGAGTTGTTTTCGATCAGTCGCAGGCTGCAGCCTGGCTCAGACAGATCGCCGCTGAGGTCAATCGCCCTGTGCTGGACGCGAGTCTGAGCCTGAACGGGACTCAGGTCATTGCCACTGCCAGCCAAATCGGACGGGAAGTGGATGTCGAGGCGACGCTCGGCTTGCTGCGGCAAGTCATCTTGACGCTGACCACTGGGGCGGAGATTCCCCTTGTCATCCGTGAGACCCCGCCTGCTGTCCGTGAAGTGGAAGAGGCGGCAGCGAAGGTTCGCATCGCGCTCTCTAGCCCGATCCAGCTCTACCTGCCTGTCACGCGAGAGGGCGATCCCGGTCCGTGGCAGGCGAGTACAGAATTCATTAGCGGCTTGCTGAACATTCGGCGCGTTGAAAACGGTGACGGCACGGCGCGCTACACGGTCAGTGCCAGCGCAGAGCCGCTGCGCGCCTTCCTGATCGAATTAGCGCCGCAGCTGCGCATTGAGCCGCGCAACGCCCGTTTCGTCTTCAATGAGGCGCGCCGCGAGCTGCTGCCGATTGAAGATAGCATCGAAGGGCGCGAACTGGACATTGAGACCAGTTTGAAAGCCTTTGAGGCTGCCATTTTCCGCCCTGATAATCGGCGCGTGCCGCTCAGCTTTATCACGGTCAAGCCGACGGCGCACAGCCAAGCCACTGCTGCCGAGCTGGGCATCACTGAGAAAATTGTGGAGGCGACCACTTTCTTCTACGGCTCAACGGCGGAGCGGCGCACCAACATTCAGGTGGCGGCGCAGCGCTTTCACGGTCTGGTGATCGCGCCCGGCGAGGTCTTCTCGTTCAACAAGTACATCGGCGATATCTCGCCTGAGACGGGCTACGAGACGGGTCTGGTCATTTATGGCGACCGCACTATCGAAGGCGTGGGCGGCGGCGTGTGCCAAGTCAGCACCACGATCTTCCAAGCGGCGTTTTTCGGCGCCTTCCCGATTGTGGAGCGCTATCCGCACGGCTACCGCGTCGGCTACTATGAGAGCGGCACTGCCACAGCCAACGGACGGCGCTATTCAGCGGGAGTCGGCATGGATGCAACGGTCTATGCGCCGATCATTGACCTGAAGTTCCGCAACGATACGCCCTATCACATCTTGATCGCCGTCAATTTCGTGCCATCTAAGCAGTCGCTGACCATCACGTTCTACAGCACGAACAGCGGGCGAGTTGTCGAGGTGAGCGGTCCGCGCCTGAGCAACGTTGTGCCGCACGGCAAGCCGAAATACACTGAGAGTCCGAGCGTGCGCCCCGGCGAGACGCGCCAGATTGATTACGCAGTAGACGGCGTGGACGTGCGGGTCTGGCGGACGATTCGCAACCTTGACGGGCAGATTCTGGTCAATAGCGAGGAATTTTTCAGCCGCTATGTGCCGTGGTCAGCCCAATTTTTGGTGGCACCGGGCTACGCACCCAGACAGCGCTAGGCGATGCCCAGTCCGCCGATTGTCTTTGGCTTTCTGCTGGCAACGCTGTATGGCGCGCTCTTTCATCTGATTTTCGGCGGCAGCACGCGCCAGCTGGCGCTCTATTTGCTTGCCAGCTGGCTTGGTTTTGCCATCGGACAGATATTCGGCGCCATCTTCGAGGTGAACGCGCTGGCGATCGGCGTCCTGAACACTTTCACAGCGACCTTCGGAGCATGGACGGCGCTGTTCATCATGCGCTTTCTATCGGGGCGAGAGATAAAGGGGCAGGAATGACGGACAATCAGGCACTTCCAGAGGAAACGGCTGAGTCGTCGCGTGGCGGCATGTCGCGCTGGCTCATGATCGGGGTCGGCGGCTTCATCGGCGTGATCGTGGTGCTGTTTGCGATTGCGATCATCGGCGGGATCGCTGACTCAGAGGGCGTGGCGAATTTTTTCCGCATTTTGCGCGATCTGTTCATCGTGATCCTCGCGCTGCAGAGCATCCTGATCGCCATTGCCCTCGTGATCCTGATCATGCAGATCAGCACGCTGATCAACATCCTCAGCAGCGAGGTCAAGCCGATCATCGAAGAGGCGCAAGAGACGGTCAGCACGGCGCGGGATACGACCGAGTTCATCAGCCGCAACGTAGCTACACCCGTCATTCGCATCACCTCAACGGCAGTGGGAGTCGGCGTCTTTTTGCGTGAGTTGTTCGCCATTCGGCGCAATTTGAGCGGCAAGGCGCGCAAGTGAGATGGCTGAGCGCGGCACGGGACGTTCTTTCATCATTGGCGTGCTGATCGGCGGCGTGATCGGCGCATTGTGGGCGCTCTGGAACGCGCCGCGCAGCGGCTCCGAGACGCGCCGCGCCCTGCAGCGCGCTGTAGATGAGCGCCTAGAGCGCCTCAAGCAGCAGGTTGCGGGAGAGCGCCTTGAGGACGCGCTCGCAGAGGGCAAAGCGATAGCGCGCCAACTCAATCAGGGGCGCTAAGCCGACTCCTCACGCCGCGCCCAGTAGCGTACCAAGTAGCCACGCGCCATGAAGATCGCTATTGCAGCGAACGCACTCAACGGACTCGGCATGAAAGCAACCAAGGCGAACTCGCTCAAGAGCAACGCCATGATCACGGCAAGCGTTGCACTGATCAGCGCTGCATTGCTGGGCAGAACATCGGCAAGGCGCACGATCTCCGCGCTCAGCGCGCCCAGACCCTCTGCGCTGCCGCCCAAGAGCAGCGCCATGACAGGCAGGGCAAGTCGCAGCCCGATCCCGACTAGCATCCCCAGCACAAAAGTGCCACGCAGCGCGACGTAGCTTAGCCGCTCGCCGATCAGCAGGCTCAGCGCCGCCTCCTGCACACGCGCATAGACGGCTAACGCGCCCAAGCCGATCAAAAGCGCCGCCCAGAGCCAGTCGTTACGCAGGGCTAAGCCTAGCGCTGCCAAGAGCGCCGCGCCTGCGCCCAAAAGCGCGCCCAAGAGCAAACCGCCTAATATAGCACGCCACTGCGGACGAATCGAAGCAGCCGTCACTGCGGTAATGATCTCATGCGCCTCAGCGGGCGTCAGCAGGAACATATCCCAAGTCTGCGTGAGGCGCAGACGCGCAATGCCCGCCGCCGTCAGCGCGGATAGCAAGCCGTAAGGCGCTAAACTGATCAGCGCAGCTACGAATACGCTCACCACCACAAGCGCCTGATCGCGGAAGATGAAAAATGGCACGCCGCTGCCGATCTCCAACAGACGCAACAGCGGAATGCTCAGCAAGAGCAGCAAATAAATCAAGCCGACGGGCAACTGAAAGCGGCTGGGTCGCCATGCCGCTCGATAAATCGGACTCTGTTCGCTCTGAATATGCCACAGCACGGCGCGCAACAGGCGGAAGGCGATCAGGTCTGGCACAGCGCCTAGCCCTCAAACAGCTCAAGGATGTACTCAGGCGCCAAGCCTTGCGACTCAAGATGTTGGCGCAACTTGCGGCGCGCATCGAAGATCAGCTTGTAAAGGGCATTGCGATTGGTGTTCAGCTGCTCTGCCACAATGTCAAGCGGCACGCCCTCAAGGATCAGCGCCTCAAAAGCCGCCCGTTGCCGCGCTGTGAGCGCCTCATTCAAGGCGCGCTCAATGCGCAGCCATGCATCGCGCTTTTCGGCGCTGCGCTCTGGACTATCGCCCTCATCAATCGTCAAAGTGTGAGCATCGGCGGCACGATTTTCGTTACCGTCTATGAGCGAGTCGAGGGAGAAATCGCGGTAGCGCAAGCGGCGCAACTCGCTAATGACAAGGCGTACGGCGATGCGCGTTGCCCATGTGGTGAATTGGCTATCGCCGCGAAACGAATCGAGGTTCGCCAAAATGCGCAAGAGCGCCTCTTGGGCGAAATCCTCCGCCATTTGCTGGATTTCCTCAGGCGGATGATCGGCGAGGTCGCTGCGCTCACGGCTGAGGTAGTAGAACAAGCCGCGCTTCAGGCGCTGGCGCAATGCCTCCAGGGCAGCCTTGCGCTGAGGCGAGCCTTCAGCCAGATCGCGCAGCCACTCTTCATTGGTGCGTTCAGGCACAGATACGCCGATCCCCACTCCCTAAATGCCCTGCAAACAGAAACTGAAGGTACTCCCCTGACCGAGTGCGCTCTGCACCTCCAGCTGGCTATCCATCAGCGCCAACAAGCCCTTGACCACTGGAATGCCCAGTCCATAGCCTTTGGTGCTAGTGACCAGCTCATGATCGGCGCGGAAAAACAGCTCACCGAGTCGCGCTACGTCCTCAGGGCGCATTCCGATGCCGTTATCGCTCACACTGATGCGCAACTCGCCTGTCTTTTCAGTCGGCGCGGCGCGCAACAGCAGCTGACCCGTCCCTTTGGGCGTGTAAAAAATCGCGTTGCGCAACAGCAGCACAATCACCTTACTCAGCTGCTTAGGATCGGCGTTTAGGGCGGGCAAATCGGGCGCGATCTCGACCGTGAGCGTGTGTCCGTACTCGCTCAGCAAGCCCGCCACCGCCGATTCGATCTCCTCACGCAGCGACTCAAGGGTCAGCATTTTGCGCTCAAGGCGCAAGCGCCCTGCCTGCAGTTTGTTGATGTCGCTGATATCGCTGAGCAGCCAATCCATGCGGATCACATTATTGCGAATGGTCTCGATGAAATTCTGCTGCATTGGGTTAAGCGTGCCGACCATGTTGGGCTTAGCGAGCATGTCCGCATAGCCGCGAATGCTGGTCATGGGCTTGCGCAGCTCATGGACAATGGTTGAGACCAGCTTGACGTGCTGATCGGCTTGGGCGTTGCGCTGTGCCTCCGCCTGATCGAGCAAAGTTTGCAGCTGTTCAAGCGCCTGTTGCGCTCCAGAGAGCTGAGCGCGCAACTCCGAGAGGGCGTGGCGCGCAGCCGCCAATGGACTCTCAGCGTGATCAATCATGGGCATACCTCGCAGGGTGCAGATCGCTCTTATCATTGTAGCGCGCTTACCGCGTTTGCGCATTTTGAAGCGACGGATCACAACTTTCTCAAATTTTTCTGAAAAATGCGCCACAGAGCGCACTTCGCCCTACAATCCCGCTTATAATCGAGATATAACGCACTTATGATCCTGTGAATGGATACGCCAATGCAATCTGCAAAGCCAATCTCAACCTCTGAGGGCGCGCCGATTTCGAACGGCTGGCAGTTGCGCCTCTCAGAGCGCCGCCTGCTCTTACTGCTGGGCGATACATTCGCTTGCTTGTTGGCGACGCTTGTCGCGCTTGGCGCATGGTCGCTGACTGCACCTGAGCCGTTCGATCTAGCCTTTATCAGTCAGCGGGCGCACTGGTTCATCATCATGCCGCTGCTGTGGTTAGGCGTGGCACGTCTGAACGGCTTCAACGATCTGCGGCTGGCTCATCGGCAAACTGCTATGTTCACGCGCCTGCTGCTGATCAGCGTCCAAGTGGTGATCATCTACGTCTTCCTGTTTTTCCTGATCGTGCCAAGCGGCTTCGACTTGCCGCGTCTGTTCACGCTCTATTACGCCGTCGCCGCCTTTTCGCTAGTCGGGATGTGGCGCGTTGCCCGTCCGCGCCTGTTCAGCTGGACTCAACAGCCGCGCCGCGCCTTGCTCATCGGCAGCGGACGCAGTGCCGCAGCCCTCGCCCAGACCATTGCTCAAGAGGCGGCTAAAGAGTATGAGATCGTCGGCTATGTGCAGAGTGAAACAGACGCCGATGCGCCTATGGCAGGCTTGCGATCGCTTGGCAAGGGCAGCGATTTGCCTCAAATTGTGCGGCAACAGGGTGTCTCGGAGCTGATTTTGGCACATGATGGCGCCCTGCCCGCTGATCTCTTCCAAGGCGTGATGGCGTGCTATGAGCAAGGGATCGCCATCACGCCTATGCCGCTGCTCTATGAGCAAATTACGGGGCGCGTGCCGATTGAGCATGTCGGACAGTTCGATTGGCAGTTGGTCTTGCCGCTGGAAGGCGAGACGCTCAGTTTTCGGCTGTATTTGCTGATCAAGCGCCTGATTGACGTAACCCTTGCGCTGATCGGCTTGGCGTGCTTCGTGATTATCCTGCTGCCCCTTGCGCTGATCATCCGCCTCGACTCTCGCGGTCCGATCTTTTACCGTCAAGAGCGGCTTGGGCGCGGCGGCAAGCCCTTCCAAATTGTCAAGCTGCGCACAATGGTGCAAGACGCCGAAAAGCTGAGCGGACCGCAGTGGGCGCGCAAAGATGATCCGCGCATCACACGAGTCGGGCGGCTGTTGCGCAAGACCCGCCTTGACGAAGTGCCACAGCTATGGAATGTGCTACGCGGCGAGATGAGCATCGTCGGACCGCGCCCGGAGCGCCCTATCTTTGTAGATCGGCTCACACAGACCATTCCATTCTATCGCACGCGCTTGCTGGTAACGCCCGGCTTGACGGGCTGGGCGCAAATTTGCTACAAGTACGGCAATACCGAAGAAGACGCGCTGATCAAGCTGCAATACGATCTGTACTACATCCGCCATCAGAGCATTGCGCTCGATCTGCTGATCATGCTGCGCACGCTCGGCAAAATGATCGCGCTTAGCGGCACGTGAGATCAGACTCTGCTTGAAAAGCGCCATCTGATCCGTCAAGCGCTGCTCTATTGCACGCGCAAGAGAATTTACTTGCGCAGAGGATTCTGTTCAATCTTCCAATTGGCAGTTGCCTTCTGTGCTGTACAATCGTGCAGTGAAGATTCACCTCCCACCAAAGGAAGCCTTTATGCGCCGTTTACTGATTTTCACGCTCATTTGTGCAGTGGCTCTCGGTTTTTCAGCTCAGATGCCCACTCAGGCTCAGAGCAACGCGCTGATCGTGGCAGGGCGCTTCACTGACGTGATCACGCTCGATCCCGGTCGCGCCTTCGAGACCACGAACCTGATCGTCCATCACGCCACCTACGAGACCCTGCTCAACATCAATGCGGATGACCTTTCGAAGATCGTGCCGGGCTTAGCAGAGAGCTACAGCATCTCCGAAGATGGCTTGGAATACACCTTCGTGCTGAATCCGAACGCCAAGTTTGCCAGCGGCAATCCCGTGACGGCTGAAGATGTGCGTTTCTCATGGACGCGCCTGCTCAATCTCAAGGGCGGTCCTTCATCCTACCTGAAGGACTTCGGTTTCAAGAGCATTGAGGTTGTGGATCAGCGCACGGTCAAAGTGACGCTTGAATCGCCACAGCCCGCCTTTGCCAGTGTGGTGACCGCGCCCGCGCTGAGCGTTCTTGAGAAAGCAGTGGTGGTGGCGCAAGGCGGCACGGACGCTGAAGATGCTGATCAAACTGACAAGGCGAAAGATTGGCTCGATCAGAACTCAGCTGGCTCCGGTCCGTTCATTTTGACGCGCTGGTCGCCCAATAGCGAGATCGTCATGGTGCGCAATGAGAATTATTGGCGCGGACCGGTCGCGCTAGAGGGCGTTACCTTGCGCGTGACCAACGATGCAGCCAGTGCGCTGCAGCTAGTGGCACGCGGCGATGCCGACGTCGCCTTGGGTGTGGATGCTGATACGGCTGAGCAAGCGCGTGGCAACGCCAATCTCAAGCTGAACATCGGGCAGACGCTCAACTTGCTCTATCTGGGCATTTCGCCTAGCGATTTCTTCAATCTGCCCATCAGCGATGTGCGCGTGCGCCAAGCCATTGCCCATGCTATTGACTATGACGGGATCATCGCGCTGACAGGCGGCTTTGCGGATCGTCCGGCGGCGATGTTGCCGCTCGGTATTGCCGGCTCTGACCCGAATCTGCGCTACACGCGCAACCTTGAGAAGGCGCGTGCGCTCTTGGCAGAGGCGGGCTTCCCGAACGGCTTCGCCATGACGCTCTTCATCGGCGGTGGCTCAACCGCAGGCGTGCCACGCGAGGTGATCGCTGCAAAAATCCAAGCAGACCTCGCAGAAGTCGGCATTCAGCTGGAGATCAACCAGCAGACCACGCCCAATTTCCTGACTGCCTTCCGCGCCCAAGAGTTGCCAATGGTCATCAGCGCTTGGACGCCTGACTACCTCGACGCGACCATGTGGACGGCTTTCTTCAGCAAGGCGGATAGCGGCGTCTCGCGCCGCCTGCGCATGGATGAGCCGAAGATCGCCGAACTTGCCGATCAAATTGCCGCTGAGCGCGATCCAATGGTGCGCGAGCGCTTGCTGACTGAGTACGTCAAAGCGCATGTTGAGGCGGCAGTTTTCATCCCGCTGATCCAAGAGCAGTACATTGACGTGCTGCAGAGCAACATCGAGGGCTACATCTTCCATCCGGTCTACCTGACCGACTTCGCCGGCGTCCGCAAGTAACTATCAGCTTTTTCAGCAGGCAGGGATAGACCGATCAGGTCTATCCCTGTGTTATCGAGGCAAATTGCTATGTCGCTTGTGCGCTACATCGCCCGCCGCCTGATCCTGAGCATACCGATGCTCTTCGGGATCACGCTTGTGCTATTCCTGATCTACAACATTGTGCAAGTTGATCCGCTGGTCATGATCATCGGCGAGCGCGCTATGGATAATCCGCAGGTTGTTGAAGCGGCGATTCGCAAGTGGGGACTCGATCGTCCCGTCTGGGAGCAGTACGTCACATATCTGACCAACATCCTGCGCGGCGATCTCGGCACCTCGTTCCTGACGCGCCGTCCCGTGCTGGACGATCTGCGCACACATTTGCCTGCTACAGTCGAGTTGGCGATCAGTTCGCTGCTGTTCGCTGTGGTGCTGGGCATTCCGCTCGGCATTTTGGCAGGTATATACCTCGGCAGCCTGTTCGACCGTTCGGTCTGGTTTATCTCGCTGCTGAACGGATCGCTGCCGCCCTTCTGGACAGGACTCATCTTTCTGTTCGTCTTTTACTACTCGCTGGGCATTACCGCCGGTCCGGGGCGCTTCCCGCCGCGCATGGATCGTCCGCCGATGGTCACGGGCTTGCTGACAGTGGACTCAATCCTCGCCGGTAACATGACGGCGCTCAACGGTGCACTGAGTCACTTGGTCTTGCCGACGGTCATTTTGGGCGGCTTCACTCTAGCGCTTGTGCTGCGCGTCACACGGGCAGCGATTGTGGAGGAAATGCGCCGTGAGTACGTCCGCACAGCGCGCAGCAAGGGTCTGGCAGAGCGGCTAGTGGTGGTGCGCCATGCTCTGCGCAACGCGCTCTTGCCGCTCATCACCATCATCGGGCTCGCCTTCGCGGGTCTGCTGAGCGGCGCCGTGATGACCGAGACGGTCTTTGACTGGGCAGGGCTAGGACAGTACCTTGTGCGCGCCGCCGCCAGCTTGGATTATCCCGCCATTCAAGGCGGCACGTTGCTGATCGCCGTGATTTATGTCATCGTTAACTTGTGTGTGGATATTCTCTACAGCATCCTAGACCCAAGAGTGCGGCATGGCTAGTTCTCTCACCCTCAATACCGCTGAGCGCTTGCCGCAACGGACGTGGCGGCGCGACCTGTTCAAGCATATGCGGCGCTATCCCTCGCTGTGGATCGGCGGCGCGATGCTGGGCATTTTCGCCTTCCTAATCGCCTTCGCGCCGATCATCGCACGCTATCCGCCTAACCAGCAGAACCTCGCCATGCGCCTGAAGCCGCCCTCAGCTGAGCATCTCTTCGGCACGGATGAGCTAGGGCGCGATATTTTCAGCCGTGTGCTGCACGGCGGACGCATTTCACTGCCAGCAGCGCTGATCGTCGTGGCTATCTCACTGACTCTTGGCGGCTTGCTGGGCGCCTTCGCGGGCTTTTTCGGCGGCGCTATTGATGACATCATCATGCGCGTGGCGGACGTCACGCTTGCCTTTCCGGCGGTCGTCTTGGCATTGGCGATCTCAGCGCTGCTCGGTCCGAGTCTGAATAACGCAATTTTGGCGGCGTGCGTGGTGCTTTGGCCTGAGTATGCGCGCCTGATCCGCTCCCAAGTGATCGTGACGCGCACTTTTGAGTACGTTACAGCAGCGCGCTCGCTTGGCAGGCGCGAAGTCGGCATTTTGCTGCGGCACGTGCTACCCAACACATGGACGCCAATCCTGATCAAAGCGGCGCTGGATATAGGCGGCATTATTCTGCTGGTCTCAGCGCTCAGTTTTATCGGCTTGGGCGTGGCGCCGCCGACGGCAGAATGGGGATCCATGGTGGCATTAGGACGCACCAAATTCTATCAATGGTGGGTCGCCACCTTTCCGGGACTGGCGATCCTGATCTCGATTTTAGCGTGCAACTTGATCAGTGAGGGACTGCGCAATTGGCTCGATCCGCGCACGTGACGCCACATTTGCGCCTTGACAAGCGCTCCGCAGAGCCGCTCTACCGCCAATTGGCGCGTGCCTTGCGCGAGAGCATCGCTGAGGGCGCACTGCACATCGGCGATAAGCTGCCGCCCAGCCGCGATCTGGCTGCGCAGCTGGGCATCAGCCGCATGTGCGTAGTGAACGCCTACACGGAGTTGCTGAATGAAGGGATTCTGGCGGCTTCGCCGGGGCGCGGCACATTTGTCGCAGATACCCTCAGCGCAAAGCGCGATCCGAGCGCCCTGCCCTCAGTGGCGGCAAATCCCTCAGCAAGCGCCCTGCCTCCTGAGCATCTGATTGCCTTCAGCGGCGGCGCGCCTGCTGAAGAATTCCTGCCCGTAGCCGCCATTCAGCGCTCCATTGAGGCAGTCCTAGAGCGCGACGGCGCGGCAGCTGTTGCCTATGAAGAGACCGAAGGCTATCCGCCTTTGCGCGCCGCTGTAGCGCAGCATCTAGCCTCGTTAGGCATTCGCACAACGCCTGAGAATGTGCTGATCACGGGCGGTTGCCAGCAGGCGCTCGATCTCGCTGTCCAAGCGCTGCTGAACGAAGGCGATACGCTGCTGACCACCAATCCGACTTATCTGGGCATCCTCGACATCGCACGCATTCGGCACTTGCGCGTGGTCGGTGTGTCAGTGGACGAACAGGGCTTGCGCACTGAGCTGTTAGAGTCGGCGATTGTTGCGCATCGCCCGCGCCTGATCTACATCGCGCCGACTCATCACAATCCCACAGGGAGCGTCATGCCGTTGCATCGGCGGCGCGTGCTGCTGCGCATTGCCGCCGCTAACGACGTGCCGATCCTCGAAGATGGGGTCTACCATGAGCTGAGTTATGGCGCTGAGCCGCCGCCGCCGCTCAAGGCGTTGGATGAATATGGCGTTGTCATCCACGCGAACGGCTTTTCGAAGATCGTGCTGCCCGGCGTGCGCATTGGCTATCTGATTGTGGAAGGCGCGCTGCGGCAGCGCATTCTGCGCGTCAAGCAAGCGGCTGATATCTGCACACCAAGCCTGAATCAGCGCGCCATGCACCATTTTTTGGTCAGCGGCGCGCTCAGCGGTCACCTTGACCGCGTGCGGCACGCCTGCCAGCAGCGCCGCGACGCTGCGCTCAAGGCGGCGCAGCGCTATTTGCCAAAAGGGACGCGCTGGTCGGCGCCTTCGGGCGGCGTCTATCTGTGGATCGCGCTCCCGCCAAACGGCGTGACGGCAGCACAGCTGTATCCCGTAGCCTTACAGCATGGGGTCAGTTTTGCCATTGGTGCCGAATTCTTCACAGGCGAGGGCGAGCCCGAGGCGGCGTATTTCATCCGCTTGAACTTTGCTCAGCAGGCTGTGCCAAAAATTGAGGAAGGCATGAGGCGTCTGGGCGCGGCATGGGCAGAAGCATATGCTATGAGCCGCTCTAGCTCCTCGCGCCACTCCGAAGCAGTGCGAAATGCTCTCTAAGGTGCTTCAGGCGATCTTGAAAATTTTGGCGTGTGTGCGTCAGGAACAACACTGGGTGACGCGAAACGGCATTGAGCCGATAGAATAAGGCTTTGAGCGGCTTTTTCATATTGCGACTAAGTATTGATAGATGTGTATAGACATCATAAAGTGAAGCATCATCGTAGACGTGCTTCAGCATCGCTAGAGCCTCAAGCTCATAATCGAATGCCTCTGCTAACTGACCGCGCTCAGCAATCACGCCGACTAACACATTCTGAAAGATCGCTTGCATGTGCAGCACGCGCGTACTTTGACCAAAATAGTGGGCATAAGCAGGCTCATGATGCCGCGACTCGTGATAGTAAGCATCAATCGCCTCTCGGATGAGCTGCTCGGCTGTGACAAGGTCTTTGAAGACAAAGTAGTATAAGCGCCCTAGCGCGTGGCGCGCCCTAGCTTGCTCATAGACCAATTCTTGCTCCCCCAGAAAGGTAATTGCCTCTTGGAAGCAAGCAGCAGCGCGCTCTGGCTCGTTACGGCTGGCAAATGTCCAGCCTTGAATGATATGCGGTCCGAGTGCTGTGCGATAAATCTCTTTCTGCTTGGCATAGTCCGTGAGTTGATCGATCAGCGCTTGCGCTTTATCGAGTTCCCCAAAAACGCGATAGATGTCTGTGTATGACCAGAGGGCGCGCATGGCGTAAAAAGGCGTCTCTGCAAAGCTCAGACGCTTTAGCGCACTTTCGGCATGATAGATAGCTCGTTTTCGGCGTAAAGCCAGGCGCTCAATCTCGTATAGAACAATATGGTGCAGCGCCTCTTCAAAGGGCATGTGCATGCCCTTCAGACGGGCTAGGGCTGCCGTTTGCATTCGCCGAATTTCTTGCGGAGGCTTATAGCGGATGTATGCCCAGCCCAGCGCGCTCTGAAAACGCGACCACGCCCGCAGCGAGAGCTTTTCCAACTCGCCCGATTTCAAGACAGGCTCTGCCAGCCAGCGCCAGCCCGCCCATCCGTAAGCGATTTGATAGTATTCAAACAGATAGACGCACAGCCAATTGCGCGAGGG
>PGTK01000010.1 GCA_002794705.1 Candidatus Thermofonsia Clade 1 bacterium | reverse complement strand
CAGGCAGGCGTCGAAGTCGCTCAGCAGCGCGTTGACGTTGCGCGCCGCTAGCTTTGCCCGCAAGTAGCGGTAATCCAGCAGCGCAGCGCGCAACTCATCACGCTTGCCCGCCTCCAGCAGATGGTAGGCGAGGTGATCCCACAAATACGGCTCATCTCTGATGGCAGATCAGCCCAGCGCTGCACTGCGTAGGCGCGCAGGAATTTCTCGTGCATGCTCGGCAAGTCGGCGGGTCGGTGGGCGAGCGCTGCCGTCCGAATGGCGTCGTGCAGGCGCACCATCTTAGCAACGTGGTCATATTCCAGCAAGAGCGAGAGCCGCTCAAAGCGATCCAGCAGCCGCCTGCAGAAGATCGGCGCCAAGCCGCCTGTGGCGCCCCATAGGCGCTCTATCGCCGCGACTGGCACGCGCACATCCTCTGGGAAGACGCGCAGGTCGAGGAAGCGCTCCACTTCCTCTGGCTTCAGCCGTCCGAAGGTCGCCTCCAGCACCTTTGCCACGCGCTGCGAGTCGTCCAAGCCGCTGATGCCCGCCTGATCGAGCAGTTCGTTCAGGTCGCGCAGCGCCGTTTGAAGTGCATTCTCGCCGTAGTCGCGCAGCACACCGTTCGCCAATTTCAGCAAGAGCGCCCAGTAGAACAGCTGCTTTGCCAGCTCTGCGAAGGCTTGGGCGTGGCGCGTCTGTGCCGCCTCTGAGAAGCCTGAGGCGAGGAGCTGCGCAGCCTCTTGAGGCTGCATGGCGTCCACTGGCACGCGGAAGGTGACTTCCTCAGGCAGCGTCTCGCTGTAGCGCGTGGTGATCAAGTGCGCGCAGTGCTTGCCGCCGACTAGGAAAGGCTTGAGGTGATCGGCGTTCCAAACGTCATCAATCACGATCAGAACGTAGCGATCCTTGAGTAATTCGGCAAGGGCATCTCTGACGCCTTCCAGCGTCTGGTAGGGACACACCTTGTCGGTCAGCTTGACGTACAGGTCTTGCAACTTGCCCAGCAGACTCTCAGGCTTTTCGCCCAGCGTGATCCACAGGATTCCATCATCGAAGGCGCCGCGCACGCGCACATCGTGAATTAGCGCCCTAGCGAGCGTGGTCTTGCCGTAGCCGCCGAGATCGCCACGGCGCCGTGCGTCTCATCCACCAGCGCCCTGAGCAGTGGCTCAAAGACTCCGGGACGCGCCACGAAGTCGGCGGGCAATTTCTCCGCCTCTGGGAATGGCACGCAGCGCGGCTGGTAGGGCGTGCGCAGCTGTTCGATCAACCTGTTCCATGTTAAATCCAGCTCTTGTGCCTCAGGGCGCAGATCGAGCTAGTCTACGCGCTTCATCCAGCGCGGCACGGCATTCCAATCCACTGACTGGGCAAGCACGGGGATGACTCGCGTGCCTTTTTGGCGCGCATAGTGCCATTCCTGTGCCACAACTTCGGAGGCGAGCGCTGCGGGCGAGAGGATCAGGAGCATTGTATCCACATTCTCAATCGCCTCTTGAATTTGCCGCCACCAGTCAGCGCCGCCTTCCATGTCGCTGCGGTCGCGCCAGAGCGTGAAGCCGAGCGACTGAAGTTTTGCGTAGAGATCGCGGGCAAACTCTGTGTTGGCGCGTGAATAGCTGACAAAAATATCGCGTTTTTCGGGCATATGACAATTCTCGCAAGCTATGAGAGCCTTGGTCTATTGTAGCACGCTTTTAACTGAGTCAAGCATCTCTCGAAAGCGCGTTGGATATAGCTCAAGCGGCTTGCGATGCGCAAACGCTTTTCAAGCGCGCACACATGCTTCCCTAAGCAAAACAGGCGGCTACATGAGCCGCCTGTTCACAGCGTTGCAAGGGGGTATTGCCTAGAAGCGTCCGCGCAGCAACCAGATCGCCTCGCTCAGCTGCGGATCGTAGTTCGGACGCGCCTCTTGTTGCTCTTCTGTCCATGGCACGAATACGTCCGGGATGATGCCGATGCCGTCAATCACGCCGCCGCTTGGCTTGAAGAAATTCGCTATGGTGATGATCAGTCCGCCGCCATTGCTGAGCGTATTCCACGTCTGAATCGAGCCTTTGCCGAACGAGACCGTGCCGACTACCTTTGCCCGCCCGCGATCCTGCAGGGCGCCTGCCACCAATTCGCTGGCGCTGGCGCTCGCCTGATTCAAGATGACCACCATTGGCACGTCGGGCGCGAGTGTGTAGCCCTGTGCCTCGAGTTGCGCTGCGTTTGAATCGTAGCGAATCTCTGTGCGGCTGCGCCGCCCGCGCTCAAGGATGATTGTGCCGTCGCGCAGGAATAGACTCGCCACGTTCAGCGCTGAAGAGAGCGGGCCGCCCGGATCGTTGCGCATATCGAGGATCAAGCCGTTTAAGTTGTTAGCATCCAGTTGCGCTAATGCGTTTGAGACATCCTCAGCGCTTGTATCAGTGAACTGTGAGAGTCCGATATAGCCGATGTTGCCTTCGAAGAGCGCAACCGTGATGATCTCTTGCTTGATGCGCGCACGGCGCACCACTACTTCGAAAACGTCGCGTTCGCCGCGCCGCAAAATGCCCAGACGCACGCTTGAGCCAGACGGACCGCGAATCTTGCTGACCGCCTCTGTCAGTGAGAGCGATGTGATATCTTGCCCGTCTACTGTCAAGATGATATCGCCTTCGCGCAACACAGAGCGCGCCGGAGAGCCTTCGAAGGTGCGCACAATCCGTACGCCGCCGGTCACCTCATCCTTGCGGACGCTCGCGCCAATGCCTTCATACTCACTTTGCAGACGGCTGGTCTGCTGTTCAAAAGCAACAGGATCGAGGTAGGCGCTGCGATCATCGCCCAAGGATTGCACTAAGCCGCGTAGCGCGCCTTCCATCATTTTGGTATCATCCAGCTGATCAGCGCGCACAAAGGTGCGCTTGATCAAGTTCCACGCCTCCCAAAAGGGCGCGAAGGTGCGCTCAAGGCTGCTGGGCGTGCCGCCTTGCGCTGAAACAACGGGCGTCTGGCTGCCTACGAATACGCCCGTGCTGAACACGCCGCCGATCAATGCGACCACACACACGATATGCAACAAACGTCTCATGGTAAAAGCTCTCACTTCAGCTTTACTTGCGTGCGATACGCTTAATTATAACATCCTTGCAAAATAAGGGCGATAGCGGGCGGCTGTAACTGCGACACTCAGCAAATGACCCTATGCAACAGTCAATGCGATGCTCTTGCGCTTGCAACGCTCCGAACGAGCAGTCCTATCCCACTCCCTGTCAGTGCAGACTTGTGCCGAAAAATTGATAGACAGTGCCACTTGACGAGCGTCCAAATTTCATATCCAATGGTTTAGAGATAGTGCGCCGAGATCAGGTGAGTGCTGTTATGTCTGAGTGGATTTTGACGCCTGAAGTTGCCAACTTTGTGGATAATGCCCGCCGTTTTTGCGAATTTTGCGAGGAATCGCACACTTTTGAGCTAGGGGAGCGTCTGTTGCGCGGCGCGATCCTTGTGGCGAATCTGTACAGCGCAGGACTCTTCCTGCCTGAGCAGGCGCCGCCTGAAGAGCGAATTCAGCCGCACGTTGATGAGCTGACCAATTTTCCGGGCTTTGATGAGTTGACGCTCTTTTGGCAAGTGCAGGACGCTCATGAGTGGAGTGCGCCGATAGTCGGTTCGCTTTCAGAGGCGATCGTCGGCATGTACCGCGATGTCAAACGCGCCCTGATCATCTTTGATGAGGGCTACGCCACGGGCAACACGCTGCTCATGCATCAGGCAGCATGGGACTGGCAGTATCATATGGAGCGCACATGGGGCAATCACGCTGTAGATGCGCTACGCGGTTTGCACAGCGCTATGAACAAGCTGCACAGCGGGCAAGTTTAGCGCGGATTCAGGCTGTGGGCGCATCTCGGCTGTTGCCCTATGGCATGAGTCCTGCTATAATGCCGAGTGATGTATCCTCTTGACCGACAAGCCATGCGTTCGGCTTGTTTTGGTGGCAGAAAGGCAGATGGAACGCCATGGGTCTAGCCAAAGACGAAAAAGCGGAAATTCTCAAGTCGTTTGCGCGTCATGAGACGGACACAGGCTCGCCTGAAGTCCAGGTCGCCATTCTCACCACGCGCATCAGCCAACTGACTGAGCATTTGAAGGTTCACAAGCATGATGAGCATTCGCGGCGCGGCTTGCTCAAGTTGGTGGGTCAGCGTTTGCGCCATTTGAAGTATCTGCATCGGCGCGATCCTGAGGCGTACAAGGCGCTGATCGAGCGGCTTGGTCTGCGCGATTACGTGCGGCGTTAAGGAGCGTATCGCAATTGCTGAGATCGCCGCAGGACGCGATCTCAGCCCCTTTCCCTAAGGCGCAGCGACCTGCGCTGATTTGTGTTGTATAGTCAAAACGATCCTCAAGGAGTCATTCCCAGTCTATGAGCAACGGCGAATTGGTAGCGAGTCATCGCTTTACAGCCATGCTCGGCAAGGAAGAGGTCATCATCGAGACGGGCAAGTTCGCCATGCAGGCGGGCGGCGCCGTCACGGTACGGCTTGGCGATACGGTCATCCTTGCCACTGCAACCATGAGCAAAAATGTGCGCGAAGGCGTTGATTTTTTCCCTCTGACAGTTGAATATGAAGAGCGTCTGTATGCAGCAGGGCGGATCCCCGGCTCATTTTTCCGCCGTGAGGGGCGCCCGGCAGAACAAGCCATTCTGACCAGCCGCGTCACTGATCGTCCTCTGCGTCCGCTGTTCCCTAAAGACCTGCGTAACGAGGTTCAGATCATCATCACGGCGCTCAGCCACGATCAGGAACATGCTACGGATATGTTGTGCATCATCGGCGCCAGCGCTGCTTTGATGATCTCAAATATCCCATGGGATGGACCGGTCGGCGCTGTGCGCATTGGTCTGATTGACGGCGAGTTGGTGGTCAACCCGTCATTTTCGCAGATGGTCAATAGCGACCTTGACCTGCGCGTCGCCGGCACGAAGGATGCCATCATTATGGTGGAGTGCGGCGCTAACGAGGTGGATGAAGCCACTGTGGTGCGTGCGCTCTCTTTGGCGCACCAAGCCATGCAGCCCGTCATCGCCCTGCAGGAGGAAATGCGGGCGAAGGTCGGCAAGCCGAAATCGGAGTATGTGCCTGCCAAGCCGAACACTGAGCTGATGGAGCGCGTGCGCACGCGGGCGGCTAGCCAGATCGCCAATATCATTGCGCAGTACACTGACCGCGACTCGCGTGCGGCTGAGCTGGGCGACCTGCGCGATGAGCTGGTGGCGGAGTACAGCACGCCTTTGGAGGCTGCTGCTGAGGCAGGCGCGTTCAGTCCGCAGGAGATCATGGCGAGTTATGAGGATGTGGTCGCTGAGGAAGTGCGCCGCCGCATCCTTGACGAGGGCATTCGCCCGGATGGGCGCAAGCCTGATGAGATTCGCCCGCTTTATGCTGAGGTCGGGCTGTTGCCGCGTGTACATGGCTCAGGCTTGTTCCAGCGCGGCTTGACTCAGGTGTTGAGCGTGGCGACGCTCGGCACGCCCGGCGATGTCCAGCAGCTTGACGGGCTTGATCCTGAGGATGAAAAGCGCTACATGCACCATTACAATATGCCGCCTTTTGCCAGTGGCGAGACCACGGCGCTGCGTGGACCGAAGCGGCGTGAGATCGGGCATGGTGCTTTGGCGGAGACTGCGCTGCGCTATGTGATCCCTGATGAGGATGTTTTCCCGTATACTGTGCGCGTGGTGAGCGAGGTGCTTTCCAGCAATGGCAGCACTTCGATGGCTTCGGTCTGTGCTAGCACGTTGGCACTGATGGACGCAGGTGTGCCAATTCGGGCGCCTGTAGCCGGCATTGCTATGGGCTTGATCAGTGACGGCGAGCGCTATGTGATCCTGACTGATATTCAGGGTCTTGAGGATCACATCGGCGATATGGACTTCAAGGTCGCGGGTACGGCGAAGGGCATCACTGCGCTGCAGATGGACTTGAAAATCAAGGGCGTCTCGGACGCGATGATGGGCGAGGCGCTTGAGCAGGCGCGCAAGGCGCGTCTGAAGATTCTTGAGGTCATGACTGCTGTGATCAGCGAGCCGCGCAAGCAGCTGAGCCGCTATGCGCCGCGTATGCTGGTCACCAAGATTGACGTGGATAAGATCGGCGCGCTGATCGGTCCGGGCGGCAAGAACGTGCGCGGTCTGCAGGATAAGTACAAGGTCAAGATTGACATCCAAGAGGACGGCACGGTCTATATCTCCTCTGAGGTGGGCGCCAACGCTGAGAAAGTCCTAGAGATTGTCCAGAGTATGACTGAGGAGGCTGTGCCGGGCAGTATCTACACGGGGCGCGTCACGCGCATTGAGCCATACGGCGCTTTCGTCGAGTTTTTGCCCAATAAGGAGGGACTCGTCCACATCAGTCAACTCTCGGATCGGCGCATTGAGAATATCGAGGATGAGGTTTCCGTCGGCGATGAGCTGATGGTCATGGTCACTTCGATCGATCCGACGGGCAAGGTGCGCTTAAGCCGTCAGGCGGTCTTGGAGGGCTGGACGCTTGAAGAGGCGCGTGAGCGCGACCGTGGGGCGCGTCCGAGTGGCGGCAGCGGCGGCGGACGTAGCGCTAGCTCTGAGCGCGGCGGACGCGGCGGCGGACCTGAGCGGGGTGAGCGCGGCGGACGCGGCGGCGGGCATGGTGGTAGGCGCTAACAGACCCGCATCATGCAGCCGCTTCTGCATCTGCCCGACTCGACTCATCCTGAGCTGACCTTCCGCCCCGTCACAGCGGCGGATCGGGAGGTGTTAGAAGCCATTGCTGCTCAAACATGGGGCGGCAATGACTACTTGATGGATGTTTTTGAGGCGTGGATCGCTGACTCTGAGGGCATGTTTTATGCTGGCTGCCTGCCTGATGGTCGTTTGGCAGGCGCCGCTAAGCTGACTCGTTTTGGGGCGGGCGAGTGGTGGCTGGAGGGCATTCGCGTTGATCCGACGCTGCGTGGGCAGGGCATTGGGCGCGCTATTCACGCCTATGGCGTGGCACTAGCGGAGGCGCTGCATCATGCTAGTGGCGAGGAGTCTGGAGAGGTGCGCTTTTGCACCGATGTTGGCAATGCGCCCGTCCATCGCATGGCAGCGACCTTCCAGTTTCGGCAGGTAGCGCAGTTTTGGCGCTATAGCGCCCGTGTGCAGCCTAGCGCCGTCCGCGCCCAGACCTTTCAGCCTTGTACACTGGAGCATTTGTCCTCCCTCCGCGCTTTTTTGGATAGCTCGCCCCATTTTGCCAATGTGCAGGTTAGCACAATTGAGGCGCGCTGGCAGTGCCGCCGCCTCACCGATGCTCGCCTGCGCGCTTTGATCGAAGGGGGCATGGTCTGGTTGTGGCACGGCATTCAGCACAATTCGGCACACATAGATGGCGTGCTGATCGGCTATGTCGGCTCGCCTTACCGCAAAATGCCACCTGAGTTCAACCTGACCTATTTGGATGCACGGGTAGGCGGTTTGGCGTCTATTGCGCAGGCGGCCCGTGCGCTTGGCGCTACGCTGGGCGTGCCAAGTGTGCGCCATATGCTCTTGGCACGCGGCGAACGATTGGTCGCCATTGAGCAAGCCGGCTGGCGCCGCCCGAAGGATGATAGCGGCAAAGCCTGCTTGTTCAGCCGCACGCTTGGGCAAGCGACCGCTTACATCAATTGAAGACTTTGAAAGGAAACTGAACATGCCACGCACTACGTTAAACGACCGTGAGCGCAAGGCGCGCATCCGTGAGCGCGAAGTGCGCCGTCTGCGCGCCCAGCTTGCCTTGCTGGATGATATCAGTGAGGCGCAACTGAGGGCGCTGCATGAGGCGGCAGCCGCGGCGGAGCGCGGCGCGCCACTTTCCGCTGACTCGCCTTACGCTAAGGACTTGGTCAAGATGGGCGTTTTGCGGATCGCTGAGGGCAAGCTCGTGCTGACCAAACTGGGCAAAGAGTACCTTGAAGACCTCGCTGAGGCGGAGTAGCTCATGAGCAAGCAAGAGAAGCCGCGTCCGACTGATAAAGGCGCCTCCGACGCCTCCAAGCAGGAGAAAGAGCGCCCAGCCGATATCCAGCCTGAGGTCGAGATGCCGACTGAGGTGCTGGCTGAGACCGAGAATTACAGTTTATGGCTCTCGCAGGAGCCAGACGGCGAGATTCAGTACCATCTTGAGCTGGGCATGGGCAACGTGACCATTCACTTCTTTCAAGAGGAGTGGGATGAGTTCGTCTCGCTGATGCGCAACGTGCTTGGCAGGGGCTGAATGGCGCTCTTATCCGATTCGACTTGGCGGGCTGCTCTAGGCGAGTTATTGCGCCATTTGCCGCCTAGCGGCGGCGTGGTACGCTTGCTGTATGTAGGCGCGCCTGAGCAGGCAGAGTCTGTGGTGGCGGCGCGCCCTGATCTTTCTGTGAGCGTTTACGATCCGAATGGCGGCGCGCCGTTTCAACCTGAATCGGAGGCGTTTGACGCGCTGTTGGTGCAGGGCGCGCTGCTAGCTGAGCGCGAGGCGTTTTTGCAAGCAGCGTTGAGGGCGTTGCGCTTGGGCGGACGCCTGATCATGTTGGATGCGGCTGCCGACGCGCCTAAATTGCCGTCGGTTTGGCAGGGCGAGGCGGCGCAGCGCGTCACATTGGCGCAGATGGTGGGGGAGTTGGAGCAGATCGGCTATGTGCGCGTCTTGACGGAGCGCCTGCTGGACGGTCACGCTGTGTTGAGTCGTGGTGAGCGCGATTACACGCACCTCAGCACGTTAGAGCGCGTGCAGCGCACTGCAGCACGTGATATCACGCCTGATGGGTCGCTCACGCCGATAGAGGCGGCAGCACTTGTGGAGGCTGTGCGCGGCAACTTCATTTTTGTGCTGGCGCGGCAAGATTCGCGGCGACCTGCTTGGGAGGCGCCTGCGCAAATGTGGCAGGCGCTCACATTGGTGGAGGGTGAGCGGGTCTGTTTGCCCGTCTTCAGTGCGTTGCCGAAAGCAGTCGCCTTTATGCAGGCGGCGATCAAGGCGAGCGCGCTGATCGGCGTGAACAAGATTGGCAAATTTGACAAGCGCGCTGCGCAGGCATGGCAGATCGCTTTTCTGCTCAATCCGCTGTTTGACGATCTGCAGCGTACGGGGCGCTTTAGGCGCGAGGGCGCGCCGCTGATGCTCGATCCGCGTAGCGCTGTGACGGGCGAGGAATAGGTCAGCTGCGCTTATTGACAGCCTAGCAGATTATGCTATGATTATGAGCGGACTTCCGCGCAGCCCTCTGCCTTAATCGGTCGAATCCACATAGCTATAGCTGATACCGCTACACGGCTGAGGCTCGCCACTTCACAGCCTTTTGAATCCCAAATCCCTTCAAGTTTTACAAGACCTATCGCTTCGGAGACGCATATACGTATGGATATTGCAGAACTCGAACAGCAGACGTTAGAGTCGCTCCGCGCCCTCGCCCGCGACGTGGGCATTGCGGGCTACAGTCGCCTGAAAAAGCCTGATTTGATCCTGCGGCTTTTGCGCGACAAGGCAGAAAAGCAGGGACATGAGCTGCGCGGCGGCGTGCTGGAAATTGTTGATGAGGGGATCGGCTTTTTGCGCTCTGAGCATTATTTGCCCGGTCCGGAAGATATTTACGTCAGTCAGGCGCAGATTCGGCGTTTCGGCTTGCGCACGGGCGATATGGTGATCGGGCAGGTGCGCCCGCCTAAAGAGACAGAGCGCTATTACGGTCTGTTGCGCGTTGAGGCAGTCAACGGACTTGACCCTGAGACCTCGCGCACGCGCCCGCTCTTCGAAAACCTCACGCCGATCTTCCCGAATGTCCGTTTCAACCTTGAGACCAATCCGCGCATCCTCTCTACGCGCCTCATCAACCTAATTGCGCCGATTGGCAAGGGTCAGCGCGGCTTGATCGTCTCGCCGCCCAAAGCCGGTAAGACCACAGTGCTGAAAGAGATCGCCAACGCCATCAGCCGCAATTATCCTGATGTCCATTTGATGATCGTGCTGATCGGCGAGCGTCCGGAAGAAGTCACTGACATTGATCGCTCTGTAGAGGCGGAGGTCATCAGCTCGACCTTTGACGATCCCGTGACGAATCATGTGCGCGTGGCAGAGATGGCGCTGGAGCGCGCTAAGCGCCTTGTGGAGATCAAGCGGCACGTGGTGATCCTGCTGGATAGCATCACGCGCCTGACCCGCGCCTACAATCTGACCGTGCCGCCTTCCGGGCGCACCTTGACGGGCGGTCTTGACCCCTCAGCGCTCTATCCGCCCAAGCATTTCTTCGGCGCGGCGCGCAACGTGGAGGAAGGCGGCTCTCTGACCATTGTCGCCACCTGCCTTGTGGATACTGGCAGCCGCATGGATGACGTGATCTACGAGGAATTCAAGGGGACGGGTAACATGGAGCTTACGCTCAGCCGTCGCTTGCAGGAGCGGCGTATTTTCCCCGCCTTTGATATTGAGAAATCATCCACGCGCCGTGAGGAACTCTTGCTCGGTCCAGACGTTTTGGCGCGGGTCTGGACGATGCGCCGCATGATCAGCCAGATGATCGCTGATCCACCGAATGGCGCGGGCTTGGGACTAGTCGGCGCAATGGAGGCATTGATCAGCCGCCTACGCATGACCGAGAGCAACGAAGAATTCCTCGACTCGCTCGAAAAAGGCTGATCGAACTCATCCCCATGCATGGTCGGCACTGCCGACCATGTCTTTTGCCACTTGCGCCGCACTGCGGCACAATTGATATGTTTGTGCAAGCTCACCAACATCCCTTTGGAGGATCAAAATTCCCTATGGACTTAATGGAGTATCAGGGCAAGCAGTACTTCGCCCGTTTTGGCATTCCTGTCTCAGCAGGCGGCATTGCCGATACGGTAGAGGAGGCGGTCGCGCAGGCGGAGCGCATTGGCTACCCGGTTGTGGTCAAGGCGCAGGTCATGACGGGCGGGCGCGGCAAGGCAGGCGGCATTAAGCTGGCACACAATGCCGACGAAGTGCGCTTCCATGCGGGCAACATCTTAGGCATGGATATTCGCGGACACATTGTGCGCCGCCTGTGGATCGAGCGCGCCTCAGAGATCGCTAAAAGCACCACGCGCTTCAAAGAAAACGGCGAGCCGAAAGATGAAGAGTTCTATGCCTCCTTTGCGCTCGATCGTAGCGCCAAAAAGTATCTGGGAATGCTCTCAGCGGAGGGCGGCGTGGAGATTGAGAGCGTGCCAGATGAGCTGATCGCCAAAATTCACGTTGATCCAATCTTCGGGCTGAGTGAAGAGGCTTGCCGCGCTTGGATCGCCGCTGCAAACCTGCCTGAGGCAGCCCGCGAGGGCGCGCTGCACGTGCTGATGGCGCTCTACCGCTGTTACACTGAAGGCGACTGTGAACTGGCAGAGATCAATCCGCTCATCCTGACCACTGACGGGCGCGTCCATGCTCTAGACGCCAAAGTGACCCTCGATGATGCCGCTCACGAACGTCATCCCGAATGGGCAGAGTTTGAGGCGGTCACTGTGGCAGCGGGCGATAGCCGCGAGGCGCTTGCTAAAGAAAAAGGGCTGCAATATGTCGGCTTAGACGGCACAGTCGGCATTATTGCGAACGGCGCGGGACTAGCGATGTCCACAGTGGATATTGTCAAACAGGTCGGTGGTGCGCCTGCCAACTTCCTCGACATCGGCGGCGGCGCCAGCGCTGAGGTGATGGTCAATGCCCTGACCGTCATCAACACTGATCCGAACGTGCGCGCCATTTTCATCAACATTTTTGGCGGCATCACGCGCTGCGATGAAGTAGCACGTGGCATCATCGAGGCAATGAGTCGCATCACGCTCAACGCGCCGATTGTCGCCCGCATTGATGGCACAAACGCAGCTGAGGGACGCGCCATCCTCAAGGCGAACGAGTCAGATAAGCTGATCATGCTACCGGATATGCTCAGCGCGGCGCAAAAAGCCGTCGAGATTGCAGGAAAGTAGGCAGACTCATGTCAATCTTTGTGAACGAGAATACTAAAGTTGTGGTGCAAGGTTTGACTGGCAAGCAAGGGCAGTTTTACGGGCTGCGTAATCGCGCCTATGGCACAAAAGTCGTAGCAGGCACCAATCCCAAGAAAGCAGGCACAGATGTGGAAGGTATCCCGATCTTCGCCACAGTCGCTGAGGCTGTGCGTGAGACGGGCGCTAACGCCGCTTTCGTGATCGTGCCGGCAATGGCGGCAGCAGCCTCGATCCTAGAGGCGGCGGAAGGCGGCGTGCCGTTCATTGTGTGCGTGACCGAACACATCCCCACGCACGATCAAGCGCGTGTCTATAACCGTCTCAAGCATGATTATCCGCATGTGCGGCTGCTCGGTCCAAACTGCGCCGGCATTTTGGCGCCCGGCAAGTGCAACATCGGCTTCACACCGACCGAAGTGGCAATGCCCGGACCGGTCGGCATTGTCAGCCGCTCCGGCACGCTCGCTTACCAAGCGCTCTACGAGTTGACCCAAAGCGGCATCGGACAAAGCACGTGCGTCGGCATTGGCGGCGACCCCGTCCCCGGCACCAGCTTCATTGACGCGCTAGAGGCATTCCAAGCCGACCCCGAAACCGAAGCGATTGTCATGATCGGCGAGATCGGCGGCTCAGCCGAAGAAGAGGCGGCGGAATACATCAAAGGGCATGTGACCAAGCCCGTAGTTGCCTACATCGCGGGCATGGAGGCGCCGCCCGGCAAACGCATGGGACACGCAGGCGCGATCATCTCACGCGGGAAAGGCACCGCCAAAGGCAAGACCGAGGCGCTCAAAGCGGCAGGCGCACTGGTCGCCATGAATCCGACTGAGATCGGCGGTCTAGTGAAGCAAGCGCTGGGGCGCTGAGCCTATCACTCGTAGGCGTCGGCGGCGAACTCGCGGTTCTCACGGGCGGGCGCTAACGGCAAATTAGCGCCCTGCCAACGGCGCAGACGCGCTCTGGCACGCTTGAGCAAGCGCTTTGGCTCCGGGCGCTCAGGCATGAGCGCCTCAGACTCCTCAAGCAGCTGTGCCGCCTGACACAACGTACGAATATCATCCAAAAGCAAGGCGCCTAGCGCCAATGTCAAGCGCCCCTGCAACGCAGCATCGCCGCGCTGATAGGCAAGGTGCAGCGCACGGCGATAGTAGCGCTCCGCCGCTGCAAAATCGCGCATTAAATAATGCGACTCTGCCAACTGGATCAGCGTCTCGATCTCAGCGTCGCGGTCTTGCCCCTCGTGCGCCAAGAAAAGCGCACGGTTATAGTACTCAGCGGCGCGCTGCGGCTGCTGCTGAGCGGCATAAGCACGCCCGATCTGGGCAAGGGCAGCGCGCTCAGCTGAGAGCTGATCGTAGCGATGAAAGATAGCAGCCGCTTGCTCAAACATCAAGATCGCCTCGCTCGGCTTGCTCTGCGCAAGGTAGAGCGCGCCGAGTCGCTCCAGCGCCTGAGCCGCGCCGAGCCAATCCTCATCAGCGCGCAACGCCTCCGTAGCCCGACTCAAAAGCTCGCGCTTAGCGTCAAGGTCAGTGAGCGCCTCCGCCTCCGCCAAAAGCGCCCTCCCCCGCGCTGACTCCGCCGTCGCAGGTGCAGCGCGCTGCGCAGGCGTGAGCGGCAAAGTATCGCTCTGCTCAGGCGTATCATCCTCATCAATGATCATCGGCGCGGGCTTAGTGGGCGTGGGGAGGGCAAGCTCTGTAGGCGGCATCTCAGGCAGACTCTCTGGCTGCGCAGAGCTTTGCGCTGCCGCAGCCGCCGCGACCTGTACTGCAGTCCAGAGGGGCTGAATGACGGGCGTGGCGCTAGTCTCGGAGATGGGCGGCTCTTCAAGGCGCGGCTGCGTGGTGACGCCCTCAGGCTGAGTCTCAGCCACAGTAGACTCAACCGCTTGGGTCTCGCTTGGCTCTGATGCTGTACCGCTCAGCCGCGCTGCCAATTGCTCAAGCATATCTAGCTCTGGACGAAAGCCGTATGCCCCCAGTGGCGCAATTGCCTGAGTCAGTTTTGCTAATGACTGGGCGTCGCCCTGCGCTGTGGCGTAAGCAGCGGCGCCCAGCAAATTGTCCATTTCAGCGGCAAGGTGCGCCCGCTCACGGGAGGCGGCTGCATACTCAAGCGCAGCGGCGAGCGCACGCTGCTCCAGCGGCTCAAGACGCTTGTTGTTGCGCAAATAGGTCAGGGCGTAGCGCTGCACCACCTCATGCACGCTAAAAACGGGCTGACCGTAGGCAGTTGCCTCGCGCACCAAGCCGCGCACTACCAAAGCGCGCATCAAACTGACCACTTGCTGAGGCGGCACACGGCTGGCAAGGCTCAAAAATGACACAGTCGCGCTGCCTGTGAAAGTTGTCGCTAGAACTAGGAGCAGTCCCTGTAACGGCGCGCTGAGTCGCTTAAAGGTCAAGGTGAGGACGGCTTGCTGCGATTCGCGGCTATTGGTGTAATCGAGCGCCTTGCGCAAATCAGCAGGAGTCAGACGATCCGCAGCGGCAAGGCGCCCGACTAGCTCCAAAGTGAGCGGTGCGCCATCTAAGCGCTGAGCAAGCGCCTCCAGATCAGCCTTGTGTGCATTCGGATCGGCAATGCCCGCGTAAAGCCTGATCACAGCCTGTGAGTCGCTAGGCGAAAGCGGTGTTAGCGCGAAGGTCTGCCACGGACCGTCGCCGCGCTTGGCGTTTGTGAGCAAAGTCGGTACATTAGGTGCGCACTCTGCCAAGACTTCAGCCGCTGCCGTCAAATAGAGCCGCCCATCTAGCACGATTAGCGGCTGTTCCGCCGTCAAGATGGCGCGCAGTCGCTGAGCGGCTTGGCTGCGCGTCTGCGCACTTGAAGGATAGGTATCCACGCCGTAGGCGCGCCCAAGCCGCGCCATCAAGTAGGACGCATCATCTTCAACCACGTCGAGCCACAGCACGCCGCCGCGCTGAATGCGGCTATAAGCGGTCGCCAGCATAGCGACCAGTGCTGTCTTGCCCAGCCCCGCGCTGCCAGTCAGCAGCGCACTGCCACCTTGCTTCAAATGTGCATTGAGCGCCGCCAACTCACGGTTGCGCCCGACGATCTGCACAGGCGCTTGCATCGGCAACAAGCGTGCATCACGCAATGGCTCACAGTGCGGAGGGAAAGTCTTTTCTTGCTCCAAAGCGCCACTTCCTTACAATTACAAAGAGCAGCGTTCAAAAAAGTGTCTCAGAGCAGTATACGCCATTTGCACACGATGCGCTACAGGCTTGCCAAGCACGTCCAATTGGCGCTACACTCCCCAGCAGTTTTTTGACAGACCCGATAGCTGATGATGACCTTCTATGCACGCGCTGCACGCCAAGCCGTCTTGATTTTCGCCTTGATCGCCATTTTTGCGCTCTTCATACGCCTGTGGCACATCCAGCGCGAGAGCTTCTGGGCGGATGAGGGCTGGACAATGCTCCTTGCGAAGGGTCCGAGCTTGGCGGACGTGGCGCAGACCATGGCAGAAGACCAACATCCGCCGCTCTACTTCATGCTGATGCGCTTGTGGATGGATGCCTTCGGCGATAGCCTGTTCATGACGCGCCTGCTCTCGACGTTTTGGTCGCTGGTGTGCCTTGCGGCGGTCTATCGGCTGAGCGCAGACTGGTTTTCGCCCGCAGCGGGCTTGGTTGCGGCGCTGATCCTCGCCCTGACCGATAACGAGATCATGTTGGCGCGTGAGGCGCGTCACTATACGCAACTGGCAGCATTGGCGGCGCTCTCAGCGCTCTTTTACCTGCGCTATGCGCGGCGTCCGCGCTGTGCAAGCGGCATTGCATGGCTCGTGAGTTCAATCGCCCTGCTCTATACGCACTATTTAGGCGTCCTGCTGATTGCCGTGCAGGTTCTGCACGCGATCCTCGTGGTGCGCCCACTGCGCCGCCTGCCCGATCTATTCTTTCGCTTTGCGGCGCTTGGAGTCGCCTTTCTACCGCAATTCGCCGTCTTTTTGATGCAGAGCAGCGTACGCTACACGCGCCCGATCATCTTTCAATCCACCTTGCCCAACACGCCTGAGACCTTCATCATGGTGCGCACGGATTTGATCGGCACGCACTTCGGGCTGACGGGCGCGCTGGTGCTGCTCGGCTTGGTCTATGTGACCTATCGCTTTGGCGTGGCGCACTGGCGCTGGCGTCCGCTTTTGCCGACGGCGCTCTTGGCGCTCTGGGTGCTACTCCCAATAATGTTCATTATCGGAATCAACGAGCGCTTCCCGATCCTGACCACGCGCAATTTTCTGCTGGTGACGCCCGCTCTTGCCATTCTGATCGGACACGGCATCCTGAATCTGGATCAGACAGCGCGCCGTATCATCCTTGCAGCTTTGATCGTTGTTAACCTGACCACCATTGACGCCTATCACATCAAGCCGCCGTGGCGCGATGTAGCCCACACATGGCTGACCTACCGCGAAGGCGATGACGCGCTCCTGATGGATATCTGGGTAGATGACTTTGCGCTGCGCTATCACATCGGGCAGGACCTGAGGACTCCGCCTGAGCGCTTGCCGCTTATCTCATTGCCTGAATGGCGCGAGACCTACCGCGAGTTCTTTTTCGTCCAGCTGGAGGTGTTTCTTGCGCCGCGAGACGCCTTCTGGCTGGTCTATTGGGGCAAAAATGAGGACGGTCTGTTGGATTTTCTGCCTGAGCGCGGCTTTGTCCGTGTGGCAGAGCTGACCGCTACGCATTATGACAACGTCATCTACCTATGGCGCTATGAGCGCCCGCCGCAAAGCCGTCTAGCCACTTTTGGCGACCTGTTCGCCCTAGAGCGCGCTAACGTGGATCAGCAAGGCGACTCCGTGCGCGTGACGCTCTTGTGGCGCGCTCTAGGGACGCCCACGCTCGATTACAGCGTCTCTGCCTTCCTGCTGGATAGCGCAGGGCGGCTCGTAGCGCAACATGATGGCGTACCGCTTGACGGTAACGCGCCTACTTCGGCGTGGCGGGCAGGCGATCTCAAGTTGGACTCGCACCGAATCGCTCTACCGCTTGATCTGCCAAGCGGCGAATACACTGTAGGCGTCAAAGTGTACTGGTACGCCGATCCGCAGCCGTTGCCCGTCAACGGCGCTGAATATTTCGCACTTGGGAAGCTGCGTCTGCCCTAGCCCAGACTGCGCATTTGCCTACCGCCCAGCAAGTGCCAGTGCATGTGGAAGACCTCCTGCCCGCCTTCCCTGCCCACGTTCGTGACAAGGCGGTAGCCGCTCTCCGCAACGCCTTGCTCACGGGCAAGGCGCGCCGCCACTGCGATCAAATGACCGACCAGCGCTGCATTTTCCTCAGTGACCTCAGCAGCGCTACGGATGTGCAAACGCGGCACGATCAGGATGTGTACAGGCGCTCGCGGCGCGATATCTTGAAAGGCGACCACCTGCTCATCCTGATAGAAAAAAGTCGCAGGCGCCTCACCACGGATGATCTTGCAGAAGATGCAGTCAGGGTTCATCAGCTCACTCAGACTTGAATGGAAATCACACGGAAAACTTGCGGTAGGCTCTCATGCGGCTCTGGAGCGCGGCGCAGTTTAGCAGGTTCAACTTGCACGTAGTGCGATACTCGCGCATGGGTCTCGGCGCTGATGATCACCTCACCACCGGGCGCCAATTCCTGCAGATATTTCGCCGTCTGGACGGTCTCGCCAATGGCAGTGAACTCTTTACGGCGCGGACTGCCCACATTGCCCAGCACTGCCAAGCCCGTATGGACGCCGGTCCCATACTCAAGGCAGTGATCGTGGGGCAAGACCTCGTGCAGGGCATGGACATCCTCAAGCAGCTTCAGGGCGGCGCGCACAGCCTGCAGCGCATGATCTTCCATTGGATTGAACTGCGTATTGAAGAGTCCGACGGCAGCGTCGCCCATGAATTTATCCACAATGCCGCCGAATGCCTCGATCGCGCTGCTGCTGACCGTCAAATACTGGTTGATGATGAGCATCAGCGCCTCAGGCGCCAACTGTTCGCTGAAAGCAGTGAAGCCGCGCACGTCACAGAACAGCACGCTGATCTCGCGCTCTACGCCGCCCAGTTCCAGTGTATCTATCGCCTGCAGGTTATCGGCTGTGGGCAGGTAGCGGCGCACGGCACTGAGCGTAGCCTGCTGTTGCTTGAGCGTGGTCAGATCGTCCAGCACAATGGCGACGCCTCGCGTAGTGTGCGACTCATCGCGGAAGGGGCTGAGCCGCAAATTCAGGTTGACCTGTCCGCGCTGCGCTAAGACAGGCTCAACTTCAATGGTCTGTTGGATATTGCGCGTACGCACCTCTGCCACCAGCTGCTGAAAGCCTTCGTAGAGCGGCGGCAAGACCGCCCAAAGCGGCTTGCCTTGTGAATGGCGCCGCTCAATTGCCAAAATGCGCGCCGCTGACCGGTTGATCAGCATGACAGTATCATTTTGATCAGTTGTGATGACGCCGCTGGCAATGGAGTCAAAGACGTTATCCATGAAGTTGCGGATAGCAGTCACTTCGGCGAGAGCAGCCAGGACGCTATCAAACAGGCGGGCGTTTTCAATGGCAATTGCCGCTTGATTAGCGAAGGCAGAGACCAAACGCTCATCTTGCGGCGTGAAAATAACCTCAAGAGCGCGATTATCCACATAAATCGCGCCAATGACCTGTCCCTTGAGCTTCAGCGGTACACACAGTAAACTGCGCAGGCGCAGATCAACGACGCTTTCAACGTCGGCAAAGCGCGGATCGTCTTGCGCGTTTGTGGTCAGGATCGATTCGCCACTCTGAATGACTTGCTCCAGAATGGTGCGGCTGACGCGCATTGCCTCACTCTCAAGGTCACTTTGATTGATTTTGCGCGCCACGCTGATAGCGAAATGTCCGCTTGTCTGATCCTGCAAGACGATGAAGCCGCGCTCGGCGCCCGTGAGCGCCACAACGGTATCAATCACTTCATTCAGCACCTGCTCAAGGCTCAGCCTAGAGTTGATGATCTGCGCCGTGCGCGCCAATTGGCGCAGGCGCTCCAACTCAACGCTGCTATCGGAGGCGCTCTGAGAGAAAACGTACAAATCACGGCTTAGCTGCTCTAAGCCTTGCAGCGGCTCAAGGGGCAGGTCAATTTCGCGCTGCGCGATCAGCTCGCGTTGCGCATACAGCACCTGCACCATCTCATGAGTCAGTGTGTGCAGGCGCTGCAGGCGGTAGCGCAGCCCCTGAGTAGACGGCGTGCTAGGTGGCGTGGTCATCAGCGGGGTGCCTCACGGTAAAAGCGATAGATATGCATCGGCTCACGGCGATTCTTGACTGTGATCGACTCAGCTTTGCGCAAGATCAGGCGCGGAATTCGCTCAAGTGCCTTTGCACAAGCCTGATAGGTCGTCTCACTGATGACGATCTCGCCGTATTGGGCATTTTCAATCAGGCGATGGGCAGCGTTGACGGAATCGCCGACGGCTGTGAACTCGCGGCGCGTCTGGCTGCCTACGTTGCCCAACGTGGCTATGCCCGTGTTAATCCCGACGCGGAAATAGCACGCCTCAGCAGGCTCTCCCAGTTGCCTATAAAGCGCGTAGAAAGCATCTGCCATGTCAAAGGCGGCTAAGACAGCGTGCAGAGCATGATCCTCGCTTGGATTCAGCTGCGTGTTGAACAAGCCGAGAATCTCATTTGCCATGTACTTATCAATAATGCCGTTGTGCTGCGTAAGGGCATCAGCTGCGACCGTCAAATAGCGATTCAGGTAGGCCATCAGCTCATGCGGCGCCAAGCGCAGCGGATAGCGCTTGAAATCGCGCACGTCCACAAAAAGCGAGGTGATAATGCGCCGTTCGCCGCTCAAGCCAAGCGCCTCAATGCTGCGGATGTTATCCACCATTGCTGGAGTCAGATATTTGCGGACGGTATTCAACTGACGCTCACGCGCTTTTTGTTCAGTCAGGTCATCTACTACAATTGCCACGCCTTCAATGCGCCTGTCCGTATTGCGCAACGGACTCAAGCTGATGTTCAGGGTCAGTGTGCCTCTACCCGCTACGTCACAGTCTATCTCAACCGACTCCGAGACGCCTTCCTCACGGATCGCCTGCAGGGTCTCAGGCGGGATCAGCTCCCAGACCGCCCAGAGCGGCTTGCCGAGACACTCAGCCGCCTCAAGGTTCAACGTACGGCACGCCGCAGGGTTAATAATCGTAACGCGATCCTCGGCATCTGTGGTGATGACGCCACTGGCAATTGAATCGAAGACGTTGCTGAGCAAGTTGCGCATGGCGGTGATCTCTGCCAAGTTAGCTTGCAATGCCTCATACAGACGTGCATTCTCAATAGCAACCGCCGCCTGATTGGCAAAATTCTGCAACAGTTGTAGCTCTTGCTCAGCGAAAACGCCCGATTTGATACGATTATCCGCGTAAATGACGCCCGTAACCCGCTCCTTGAGCAGGAGCGGCACACAAATAATGCTGCGCAAGCCGTGTCGGATCACGCTCTGCTGCGCGTCAAAGCGCTCATCGCTGCCGGCGTCGGTCGTGACAATCGGCACGCCCGTGCGCGCTACATCTGCCACAACGGTACGGCTGATGATGAACTCATTCTCCATCAGCGTGCGATGCTCAATGTTGCGCGCCACTGTGAACTCCAGCTCGCCCGTCTGAGGATTGCGCAGCATCAGATAGCCGCGCTCCGCCCGCGTCAGCCTGATGACCGTGTCCATGACCTCGTTCAGCACATCGTTCAGGTCAAGTGTGGAGTTGATCAGCTCGGCTGTGCGCCCCAGCTCGCGCAAGCGATCGATCTCACGGGCAGAGGTTTCGTAATCGCTCAAGAGGCGCTCTAGCTCCGCCCGCGCCTGTTGCAAGTTGCTGAGCGTGCCGGGCGGCAAACTCATGCCGCGCCGCTGCAAAATGGCGCGTTGCTGCCTGAACTGAGCCTCTAAAACGTCAAGAGCGCGGATCAGACGCTGTAGCTCAAGCGTCTCAGCCGTACGGACAGTGCTGGTCGTCTCTGTCATAGGTGTGCACCCCTGCATGACGTGCGCTCACAGTATAACACACTTCAATGCGCAATGGCGGGTCGCCTCAACATGGACTCAAAGATCAAAAGCCTACGTTTTCCAAACGCTGCTCTTGTATACGCATCAAAGGATCGGTATGCTAGGGCGCTTGAACCATATCTTGACCTGATGAGATAGCACCATCTATGAAGCGTCTTTTTCGGCAAGGTAAGGCGCACCGCTGGCTGAGCGCCTGCCTGATCGCCGCCCTTTTAAGCATCGGACTTTTGCCCACAACTGCACAAGATAACACGCCGCTCCCACCTGTTGGCTTCGCGCTCTATCGGAGCGAGAAATTCAGCCTGCCCTATCCCAATTTCTGGGAAGTGACCGAACGCGGCATAGATACCTACTTCGGCGCCAGAAGCACGCCCGTCTGCGCTGAGGCGGGCATGATCGCCCAAGCGCTTGGCAATGTAGGCAACCGCACCTTTGAAGACTTGCTGAACGAATATACGCGCACGTTCATCCGCGTGGAGCTGGCGCCAGAGCGGGTCGCCATTCGGCGCACAGGTATGAGCGCCTCGTTCGTAGCGCCCTGCACTGATGGCACGCCGCGCCAATATCGCGTCACCTTCTTCATTGTCTACGGGCAGGCATATCGGATCAGCCAGTTTGCGCCACAAGCCGCCTTCAGCGCTTGGGCAGACGTCTTTGGGCAAATTGTGAACGAATTCTCGCCCACTACGCTCACAGGGAGCGCTAACGGCAGCCCGATCGTCCTGCCAAGCGAGGCGCCCTTGGCGCTGATCGCGCACATTTTCGGCGGCAACGTCTATGTCGGCGCGCTCTACGATCTGCCCGGCAAGCCGATCACGCAGGGCGCCACGAGCGAACGCGGCTATCAATCGCCCGTTTTATCACCTGATGGCAGTCTGATCGCCTTCGTTGACCCGAATCAGCGTACGCTCTGGTTGGCACGGGTCTCGGACGGCGCAATGCAGCCAGCAGCATCGGATGTCGCTGTGGAATATCCGCCTGCGTGGCGCTCCGACGGCAAGCTGCTTGCCTACATAGCGCAAAATGGGGATAAACTGCAGCTGCGCGCTGTACAACTGCCCGATCTCAGCCTCCGCGACCTAGGCGAGACCCTAGCAACGTCCGCAGAATGCGCCGCACCAAGCGCTGATCCCTCCGATCGGCTCTACTGGGCAGAGACGGGCGTGGAAGGCAACGCCGAGCTCATGGCATGGGCAGATGACGCGCTCTATTACTCGCTCAGCTGCGGAATCGGCGTGGCGCAATGGCGCGAAGGCAAAAGCACGCTCCTGCACGCCGAGCTACGGCGCACTCAGCTCTCCCCTGATGGACGCACGTTGCTGGGAATCTTGCCCGCTGAGAATCTGGTGCGCCTGAACCTACGGACAGGTGCGCTAGAGCGCATCGAACTCCCACAGCCCGCTGAGCAGATCGCTTGGCGCCCTGATGGAAGCGGCTTTTTCTTCAGCACAGCCAGTCTCAGAGAGCAATTGACGGTCAGCGAGGGCGATCCTGAGCGCGGTCAGGCGCTTTTTGGCAGTTTCCCGCCGCGCCTATCGGTCTACAATCTGGCGCTATGGGAAGTAGACCTGCGCACAAGCATTGTGACGCTGCTCTTCGAGGGCGAAGGGCGCGCCATTGGGCGCATCGCGCCCAGTCCTGATGGATCGGGCGTGCTGTTCAGCGTGGTGCAAAGCGCACAGCGCCTTGCCGATGCTTTCGTGAATAACGTCCCTCTGGGTGAGTTGCGCCGCGAATCGCCCGTCATACAGCTCTATTGGCGTCCTTTGCCGCCTACTGATGACGCGCCCGCAATTCTAGTGGCGGTCAGCGGCACGGCAAGCTGGGGCAAGCTCGGCTCAGCGCCGCCGCCCACGCCGACCAGCAGTCCGCGCCGTCCTGGTGAGCGACCGAGTCCCACGCCCACACGGACTCTCACACCAGCGCCGACTTTCACGCTCACGCCCTCACTGACGGCGAGTCAGCGTCGCACGGCACCACCGACCAACACGCCGCGCCCGACTCAATCGCCTTGAGTGCCTTCAATCGAAGGCAAGGCGTCGAGTCAGCTTGAAAAAGTCAGTTTTTGCGCTACAATGCGCCGAACTGACTGCAAAAATTTTAGAGATGATAAGGAACGCTCATGCGGATTTTAATCGTTGAGGATAACGCCATTTTCCGCGAGACTGTGCGCGAGCTACTGCGCGATCTGGGCTATAAAGTGCGCGGCGCACGCAGCTATAGCAAAGCGGTCAAGCGCCTGACCCATCACAAGTTCGATCTGGTGCTGAGCGATATGGACATCGGCGATGGGAGCGGCTTTGACGTGCTGCAATTGACCCGCCAAACGCATCCGAACGCCTGCGTCATCCTGATGAGCGGCGACGCCGATCCACAGACCGTGCAAGCGGCGCTAGAGTCGGGCGCGGCGCACTTCCTGCCCAAGCCGTTCAGCCTACAAGCGCTGATGCAGAGCATTGAAGCGGCGCTGAACGAGGCGGCACAGTCCGATGAGGGTGGCAATTGCGCTGCTGAGATACCTAGCGCCTAGTCACTTGCACTGCAAGCCCGTGCGGAATTCCTCATAGGTGCGTGCATAGAAGTTACCCTTGCCATCACAGCGGATGTTGAAGTAATAGAAGTCGTGTGGCGCAGGATCAAGCGTTGCGGCAAGCACGCTCAGCGAGGGGCTGCAGATCGGCGAGGGCGGCAAGCCGCGATTGCGCAGCGTGTTATACGGATGCGCTTGACGGAAGTCAATCCTGCCTGAGGGATACCACCACTGACCCGCCCTGCCAAGCGCGTACATCATGGTGACGGTCGCGCCGAGCGGCTGACCCGCCGCCAAGCGGTTGTGAAATACCCCGGCGACCATGCGCTGATCGTTTGCATCCCAGCTCTCGCGCTGCACAATGCTGGCAAGGGTCAGCGCCTGCCAGAAGGTCATGCCGCGTGCCGCAGCCATGCCCTCATACGCCTCTGGGACGTTCGCAGCGAAGTTCGCTAGGATTAGATCGCGGAATTGAGCGGCATTCATCTCAGGCGTGATGGTGTATGTGCCGCTCAGCAGGTAGCCCTCCAGACTTTTATCAGCGGGCTTGCTGCGCAAGAACCAGTAATCGGGCAGAGGAACGCCGGGCGCTGTGGCAGCAAGGAAATCGCGCCCGCGAAAGCCGACAGGCAGCCGATCCAGCTGTTCAGCGATCTGCTCAAGGCGACTGCCTGCCCGAATGGTGATGGTGCAAGGACACTGCGAAGGACGGGTCTGGTTTGCTGCATCGCCGCCGCTTAGATCGTCTAGTTTGGGCGCCCGCTCCCCGACGTCGGGCGGCAAATACAGCACCTGACCGATGCGCAAGAGGTCGCTGGTGAGGCAATTGGCTTGGCGAATAGTCTGCACGTCCAGTGCGCCCTCAGAGCCGAGCGCAAAGCCGAAGAGCGTATCGCCGGCTTGGACGCGATAGGGCTGCCAGCCTTCGGGCGGCGTGCAAACAGCAGACTCAGCTGTCTGGGCGGGCGGCGTGGGCGAATGCTCTATACGCGGCGTGGCTGTGACCAAAATATAGTTCAGCGTCGCACTAGGCGTAACAGTAGGCGTCTGCGAGGGCGTGACGGTCGCTGTGGGAGTCTCAGTTGGCGGCGCGATCAGCGGGATCGGCGTGGCAGAGCTGCGTCGGGCAAGCGCAGTTGGCTGTGGAGGCGCTGAATCGCTTATGATCAGGTCGCGCAGCACCAAGGCGCCCACCAACAGCCACGTCAGTGCGCCGAACGTAATGGCTAAAATCGCCAGCTTGCGCATGGCTCAGCCGAGTTTATAGCCGATCTTGCGCAGCAAGCCCTTGCGCCAGTTGATACCTTCGTCGTCTTCGATGCCCTTGCTCTTGTGACCGTCAATCACGCCCAAGATGCCGCGCCCTTGCTCAGTCTCCGCCACAATGACCTGTGTGGGATTAGCAGTGGCGCAATAGATATGCGCGATCTCCGGCACGTTTTTCAGGCTGTTCAAGATGTTGATCGGATAGAAGCCCTGCCCCAGAAACAGGATGAAGCAATGCCCGCAGGAGAGCGCCATGGCGTTTTTCTGCGCAAGGGCGATCATCTCATCATCCGTGCCGCTCCAACGGACAAGGCAGGCGCCGGACGCCTCGCAGAATGCCAAGCCGAAGCGAATGCTCGGCACGGTGCTGACCAGCGTCTCGTGGATATCTTCAACGGTCTTGATAAAGTGGCTCTGCCCAAGCACGAAGTTGATCGTCTCAGGCTTTTCGATCGTCACAACTGAGAGTTTCAAGTCCATAGGCGGTCAGTCGCCTCCTTTGCGCGCCGATCATACTGAGTTTGGCGCGGCAAGGCAACTTCAGGCGTTGGTGGCGCGGGCGTCACGTCCGTTGTAGGCTGCCACATTCAGCCAGTCATAGAGCTGTTTGCGCACGCTCTCAACAAGGCGCAGATTGATGCTGAAATGACCTGTCGCGTCCGCCACAATGGTCAGGCGCATGAGCAGACTGCCGTCGTTATGCAGACCGAGCGCAAGGTAAGCATGACTCGTGCCGACTTGCCGTGTAGTCAGCAGCCCGTCCACAATGGTCAGGCGGGCAATGGCGCGCACCAGTTCCTCATAGCGCGGGCGCATGGCGATCTCTAACGGACCGTAGCTGGCAGAGATGGTGACGTAGCTCCCCTCACGGCGCACGGCAAGACGTGGTTGATCGTCGTCCGTATCGCTCAGGAACATCTCCATACTCTCGGAGGCAGAGTCAACCTTAGCCTCATCTAAGGTCTGAAAGTTACGCATATGTGCCGACTCCAATCTACGTAAGATGAGCCAAAGATTAGCGTGAAGTATAGCACAAAGTCGGGCGGCTGTGGGCGTATATGGGCAAATTGCTAAAGGCGGCAATACTGTGCGGCAATGGCAACCGTCTGATAGTGAACGTCTACGATATCTTCGACGCGCTTGGCGTAGCCGCCTGCCATAGCAATGGCGACGGGCAAGCCTGCCCTGTGGCAGGCGCTCAGCACCATGTGATCGCGGGCGGCGAGTCCTGCGAGGCTGAGTTTTAGCTTGCCCAGCTGGTCTTTTTCATAGGGATCGGCGCCGGCAAGGTAGATGGCGAAATCGGCATTAGCGCGCTGTAACGATTCATGCAGACCGTATTCAAGGGCTGCGAGGTAAGCATCATCAGTTGTGCCGTCGGGCAGCCCGATATCGAGGTCGCTTTGCTCTTTGTGGAAGGGATAGTTGCTCTCGGCGTGAATGGAGAAGGTGAAAATGGTGGGATCGTCGCGTAGGATCGCAGCAGTGCCGTCGCCTTGATGCACATCGCAGTCAAGGATCACGACTCGGCGCGCTAGACCTTCCGCTTGTAGCGTCCGTGCGGCAATGGCTGCATCGTTAAAGACGCAGTAGCCGCCGCCGCGATCACGAAAGGCGTGATGAGTACCCCCGGCGAGGTTCACAGCCACGCCGTCTTGCAGGGCGGCGTAGCACGCCTCGATAGTGGCGCCGCTGCTGCGCCGTGAGCGCTCGACCATGGCGGGCGTCCATGGGAAGCCGATGCGCCGTATCTCTTGAGGCGAGAGTTCGCCATCTTGCACGCGGCGCACATAATCTGCATCGTGGGCGCGCAGGAGTTCGGTATCAGTGGCGGCGTGCGGTACGCACAGACGCTCAGGCGTGATCACGCCGCTTGCCAGCAGGCGCTCGCGCAGCAGGCGGTACTTCGCCATTGGAAAGCGATGTCCCTCTGGCAGTGGTAGGACGAAAATATCTGTGTAAAAGGCGCGCATAGCTAAAATTTTAGGCTGCTTAGTCAGTTGCGCCAAATGGCTCTTGCAAAAAACGCGCCTTCTGCGAAACTTATCCACGTTTATAAACGAACGAGGCTACGCATGACACGACTTGTGATCGTCGAATCACCGACCAAAGCCAAGACCATCAGCGCGTTTTTGCCTGCAGGCTACAAAGTGCTTGCCAGCATGGGTCATGTGCGCGATTTGCCGGAGTCTGCCAGTGAAATTCCTGCGGCGCACAAGGGCAAGGATTGGGCGCGGCTCGGTGTGGACGTGGCAAACGATTTTGCGCCGCTTTATGTAATCGCCTCGCGCAAGCGCAAGGTGGTGCAGGAATTGAAAGAGGCACTCAAGGACGCTGAGGAATTGATCCTCGCTACGGACGAAGACCGCGAGGGTGAGAGCATCGGCTGGCATTTGCTGGAGGTGCTGAAGCCTAAAGTGCCTGTGCGCCGTATGGTCTTTCATGAGATTACGAAAGAGGCGATTCAGGAGGCGCTGCGCAATCCGCGCCAAGTGGATATGCGCCTTGTGCGCGCTCAGGAGACTCGCCGCATTCTTGACCGTTTAGTCGGCTATACGGTCTCGCCGTTGCTGTGGAAGAAAATTGCGCCGGGACTTTCAGCAGGGCGCGTGCAGTCGGTAGCGGTACGTTTGCTAGTGCAGCGCGAGGAAGCGCGCCGTCTTTTCCGCTCTGCCACGTATTGGGACTTGCGCGCTACGCTCAGCGCGCCTGCTCAGCCTGATTTGCCTTTCGAGGCAATGTTGCAAAGTGTAGGCGGCTTGCGCGTGGCAACGGGTAAGGACTTCGATGATCGTACGGGTCAGTTGGCGAAGGGCAAGAAAGTGCTGCTGCTGGATGAAAAAGCGGCACGGGTGCTGGCTGATCGCTTGCTCAAGGGCAATTGGCGCGTGGCGGAGCTGAATGAGCGTCAACAGCGCCAAGCGCCGCCGCCGCCTTTTACCACCTCCACTTTGCAGCAGGAGGCGAACCGCAAACTGCGCTTTTCTGCCAAGCAGACCATGCAGATCGCTCAGAAGCTCTACGAAGAGGGCTACATCACTTACATGCGCACTGACTCCGTCAATCTTTCGACGGAGGCGATTCAGGCAGCGCGCCGTGCTATTGCAGCCCGTTATGGTGAGGCGTATCTCAGCCCTAAGCCGCGCAAGTATACGACAAAGAGCAAGAATGCGCAGGAGGCGCATGAGGCGATTCGCCCTGCTGGTACGCAGATGCGTACGGCGGAGCAACTCGGTCTGCGCGGCGATGAGGCGGCGCTTTACACGCTGATCTGGATGCGCACGATTGCCTGCCAGATGGCGGACGCGCAGATCACGGCGCTCACGGCTGAAATTCAGGTTGAAGAGGCGCGCTTTCAGGCGAACGGACGCCGTATTGACTTCCCCGGCTTTTTGCGCGCTTATGTGGAAGGCTCTGATGACCCTGATGCCGCCCTGCAAGACCGCGAGACTCTTTTGCCGCCTATGGGCGTGGGCGATGTGCTGACTTGCCGCCAACTTGAGCCGCTCAAGCATGAGACTCAGCCGCCGCCGCGCTACACTGAGGCGTCGCTTGTGCAGACTTTGGAGCGCGAGGGCATCGGCAGACCCAGCACTTATGCCTCGATCATCAGCACCATTCAGGAGCGCGGCTATGTGGTTAAGCAGGCGAATCAACTTATACCGACTTTCACTGCCTACAGCGTCAACCGCTTGCTAGAGGCGCACTTCCCTGACCTTGTGGATACGCAGTTCACAGCGCGCATGGAGCAGACCCTTGATGACATCGCTGAGGGCAACGCTGAGTGGCTGCCTTACCTGAAAAACTTCTATTGCGGCGAAAACGGTCTGGAGAAGCAGGTTGAGCGTAAGGCGCAGAGCGTTGATCCGCGTGAACTTTACGCCCTGAGCCTTGAATCGCTCAAGGCGCACGTGCGCATTGGTAAGTATGGCGCTTACCTTGAGCAGTCTGTTCAGCCAGAGCCGCTGCGCGCCTCTTTGCCGCCTGATCTACCGCCTGCTGAGCTAAACGAGGTGACCGCGCAGCGCTTGCTGCAGCAGAAGGCGAGTGGCGGCAACCTCTTGGGCTATCATCCGCAGACGGGCGAACCGATCTATCTGCTGGAGGGTCGCTACGGCGCCTATGTGCAGCTGGGCGAGGGCGATGAAGACGCCAAGCCGAAGCGCGCCTCCCTTTTGAAGGGAATGCGCCCTGAAGACGTGACGTTAGAGGTCGCGTTGGGCTTGCTCAGTTTGCCGCGAACGCTCGGTGTGCATCCGCAGACAGGTGAGACGGTAAGCGCAGGCGTGGGGCGCTTTGGCGCGTATGTGCGGCACGGCGCGGAGTTCCGCTCGCTAAGCGCTGACAATGACGTGCTGACAATCACACTGGAGCGCGCTTTAGAGCTGCTCAATCAGCCAAAGGGCGCGCCGCGGGCGCGCAAAAAGGCGGCGCCTGTGCGCGAATTGGGCATCCACCCTGAGGATAAGGCGCCTGTGGCGCTGATGGACGGTCCGTACGGCTTGTACGTCAAGCATGGCAAGACGAACGTCAAATTGCCGCCTGAGCTGAGTCCTGAAACGCTCACACTCGCGCAGGCGCTTCAGCTTTTGGCGTCGAAGGGCAAGGCAGCGGGCAAGCCGAGAGCAAAACCGACTCGGCGCGCTGCCAAGCCCGCCTCCGCGCCCAGCAAAAAGCCGCGTAAGCCGAAGTCGAAGGGCGCGGCTTAGGCGGCGTACTCGCGGATGAAGAAATAGACGGTCATAGCGACTCCGACGGCAATTACAAAGCGCCGCACAATCTTTGGATCGAGACGTTGTGCGTACGCAGCGCCGCCATAGCCGCCCAGAATCGCGCCGATGATCATGATCACGGCGTATTGCCAGAAGATCGTGCCTGCGATCACGAAGCGCAGCACTGCTATGCCGTTGATCAGCGTTGCCAGCAGCACTTTCAGTCCATTCATGGTGTGGATGTTGGTCATGCCTGCCAGCGCCAGCGCTGCCAGCATCAAAATGCCAATTCCGCCGCCGAAAAAGCCGCCGTAGACCGAGATCAGAAACTGCAGGACTGCCACAATCAGCGCGACCAAAATACCGCCCGCGGCTAGGCGCTCGCTAAAGCGCCGCCGTAGCGCTTGGGTCAAATTGCCGCCGACGGCAAAAATGCCGACTGCAAACAGCATCAGCCACGGCAGCAGGCGATCAAACGTAGCTTGCGGCGTGCGCAGCAAGATTTCCGCGCCTGAGAGTCCGCCCAGCAAGCTGGTCAGTGAGAGCAAGAGGACGAGTCGGCGGTCTTGGCGGGCTAACTCAGCGCGGTAGGCGCCCACGCTGGCAATTGAGCCGGGCCAGAGCGCCATAGTATTGGTGGCATTGGCATTGATCGAGGGTACACCTACGCTTACAAGGGCTGGGAAGGAGATGAAGCTGCCGCCCCCGGCAACCGAGTTCAGCGCGCCGCCCAGAAAGGCAGCCGCAAACAAGAGGATGAGTTCCATGTCGCTGTGTTTGGCTTTCTGTGTAGCTAGATAGGCTCAACTCTACCACGCCCTGCCCATTTTCACCATCTCTTGACTCAGTCCGCTTGGCTGCACTATAGTTGAGCAAAGGAACTTTGCGTTATGACCGCTGTTCATGCGCCGAGTATGGCGTTTCATCGCAATTGGATCGGCTTGCTGGAGTGCATCGTCCGCTACTTGCCCAACGCCTATACTTGGCGCAAAAATGGCGCGCTGATGGTGCGTACCGGCTGGCAACTTGCTGTCTTCAATGGTGCAGTGCTTGAGGATGCTGAGGGCTTGACGCGGGATAACCTGCGAGGCTACGTTGCGCCGTTTGCCGCGCTTGGGATGCCTTACTCCGTGCAGATTTGTGCGCCTAGCGCCCAGCCGTCCCAGTCGGAGCTATTTCAGGCGGCGCACTTTGCCCAACTACTCTGCGATCCGCTCATGCTGTGCGAAAGTGACCTCGATTTGCCCGCTATCGCGCCTGAGGTGCGCGTGCGCTTCGTGCAAAGCCCTGATGATCAGGCGCTCTACAAGCGCATTGTGATGGAAGGCTTCGAAATGGGCGGCGACTCCGCTGAGGAATTCCTCGATGTGCTGCTGGCAATGTCTGAGGCTCGGCATGTGGTGGCATGGCTTAGTGATCGCCCGTGTGGAGCGGGCAGTGTCGTGTTATGTGGCGGCGTGGCGGGCGTTTACAACGTCACGACGTTGCCTTTTGCGCGGCGGCGCGGCGTAGCAGCCGCCATGATGCAGGCTTTACATGAGCGCGCCCGCGCCGAGGGCTACAGCGGCACGGCATTAGCAGCCTCCAGCATGGGCGCGCCGCTCTACAGACGTTTGGGCTATCACGCTGATGGCTATCAGTTGGCATATATCCCGCTTAAGGATTATTTCTAGACGCGCCGCTCTTAAAAATTGGTGAGCCGCTCTTGCTGAGTCGGGTGATTGCCGCTACACTGTGCTCATCTCATCAACAGTGTACGTAGAGAGACCTTGCGCTACTCGGCACGCCCCTCGCGCCGTCTCGATTGGACAATTTTCTGGCGACGGCTGCGTAACAGCCTCCGTACCATCTTCACACGCGGCGACTTCTCAGCGCTCATCATTGCGTGCATCATGATGGTCTTGCCTGTGCTGGCAATGAGCCAGACCCTGACAATTGCCGCTGAATTCGCTGCGCAGAGCGGCAGCTGGGCGGTCAGCTTGAGCCAGATCGTGCCAGTGGTGATCCTCTCAGTCATTTTTGGCTTTCTGTTGGCGCGCAGCCAGTACTCTGAGCTGACTGCGTTGATCCTGAGCGGCATTTACAGCCTTGGCGCGGTCTTGGCAGTGCAATTCTTCGCGGCAAGCGGCGATATAGCCGAGCGAACGTACGCCGTGATGGTGCGCTTCATCACTACGTTACAAGGCGGCATAAGAGAGGGCATCGGCTTCGATCCATTCCTGCTGATCGTCGTGCTTTCCGTGCTGTTCTGGTTTCTAGGACACAACACTGCTTGGCACCTCTTCCGCCTAGACCGCGTTTGGCGCGCCATTTTGCCGCCCGGCATTGTCTTAGTGCTGAACAGCCTCTATAACACCAGTCCTAGCAACAGCTACGATGCTTACATCATTCTCTACGTCTTTTTGGCGCTGCTGCTGCTGATTCGCTCTCATATTGACGCACGCGAGTACGAGTGGTACATCAGCCGTCTGGCATTTCGCAGTGCAGTCCGACGCTGGTTCTTTCGGCTGGGCAGTCTGGTGGCAGGGATAGCGCTCCTGCTGGCTTGGGCGCTCCCGACGGGCAATGCGCAAGAGAATGCGCGGCGCTTCCAAGAATTTTTGAACGAAGAGTCGCTCTCACGGCTGATGGATATCGCCAATCGGCTGTTCGGCTCGCTGGAAGGGCAAGGTCCGCTGACCGCTAACTATTTTGGCGGCGATCAGCTCCAATTGGGCGGTCCGATCAATCTCGGCAACCAGATCGTCATGGCAGTGGACGCGCCGCCCGGTCTGCGCTATTACTGGAAGTCCAGCACTTTTGACACCTACCGCAACGGCATCTGGACAACAACTGCCAGCGCTGAACAGCAAGTTGGCGGAGGCGGAATCACGCTGAGTCTCCCGCCTGCTCAAGCAGGGGCGCGCCGCGAGGTGACACAGCGCTTCATTATCACAATGGGCGCCTCGCGCTTGGTCTACGCCGCGCCGCAACTGAAGATCATCCGCTTGCCGATCCGCATTCAACTGGATTTCATAGAGCGCGGCAGCGGACTCTCCGATCCGCTGACCTTCTGGGCAGGTGAGCCGCTGCTGCGCGGCGCACAATACTCAGTCATCTCTTTGGTTAGCACTGCCAGCAGCGATTTTCTGCGGCGGAGCGGCAGCCAATATCCTGCTTGGGTCGCGGGCAAATATTTGCAGGTGCCGCCTGAGATCACGCCACGCACACGCGACCTCGCTCAGCAGATTGTGCGCGCCGCAAACGCCCAGACGCCTTACGACAAAGCAAGAGCTATTGAACGGTGGCTGCGCCAAAACATCGCCTACAATGAGAGCGTGGGCAATCCGCCAGCAGGGCGCGAGCCAGTAGACTGGATACTCTTTGAGCGGCGCGAGGCATATTGTACATACTACGCCTCCGCCATGATCATGATGCTGCGCTCACTAGGCATACCTGCGCGCATGGCAGCAGGCTTTTCGCAGGGCGTCTACGATCCTGAGAATCGGTATTTTGTGGTGCGCGAGCGCGACGCCCATACTTGGGTAGAGGTCTATTTTAACGGCGCGGGCTGGGTTGAATTTGAGCCGACGGCGGCACAGAGCGTGATCAACCGCACGGAGATCGATCAAATGCCGCCGACTCCCACGCCCGCCCCAACTGCCACGCCGACGCCCTCCCCCACACCGACTCCCACGCCAACTGAGCCGAGCGCTAACGTCGCTGAGCCGCTGCAGTTGCCGCCGCCCGTGGTGAGCGCTACGCCCTCGCCCACACCTAGCCCGACTCCAACGCCCACACCCACAGCGCCGCCGCTCCTGCCTTTGGAGCTACCGCCGCCCGTGACCGATTTCCTGAGCAGTCTGTTGGTCATTGCCGCGATCATCGCCTTGCTCTCAGTGGGCGGCGTGACGGCAATTTGGTGGCTAGAATATCGCGGCTTGGATCGGCTCAGTCCTGTTGGGCGCGCCTACGCACGTCTAGAGCGCTCAGCACGGCAACTTGGCGTGCCGCTCCGAGAGGGCGATACCGCCCTAGAACGCGGCAAACGGACAGCGCGGGCATTACGCGAAGAGGGTCAGCCGATTATGACTATCACAGACGCCTACATCGCAGAGCGCTATGCGCCGCGTCCGCCTGATGTTGCTGAAGAAAAGCGGGTTGAATCGGCGTGGCGGCGTGTGCGCCGTCGCTTGCTCAGACTCTGGCTGCGCGGCAAGGCAAAGGCAACCATCACAGAGAGTGACGCTTAAGTCCGCTTGGGCAACGTTGCCACAAAGCGCTGCGTGATGGCAATTGGGTTGGTGATCGCTGTACCGACCACTACAGCGTAGGCGCCAGCCTCAAACGCAGCGTGCACGTCTTCAGGCGTGGCGAGTCGTCCCTCGCAAATGACGGGGATGCGCAAGCGCGCTGATAGCTCGCGCACAAGCGCGAGGTCAGCGCCCGTTGTGCGCTCACGCTCGGCTGTGTAGCCCGCTAACGTGGTAGCGATCATGTCAGCGCCAGCTGCCTCAGCCGCCAATGCCTCCTCCACTGTATCAATATCCGCCATGACCAAGACGCCTAGCTCCTCACGGATACGCTTGATCAGTCGCTCTGGAGGCGCGCCGCCCTGTCTTGGACGATGAGTGGCGTCTAGTGCCACGATCTCGGCGCCCGCACGCACCACTTGCCGCGCTGAGGCAAAGGTCGGCGTGATGTAGACGGAATAGCGCGGATCGCGCCGCTTATTAATCCCAATAATCGGCAAGCGCACAGCTTTGCGCACAGCGCGCACGTCGCGTGCGCCATTGGCGCGAATCGCCACAGCGCCGCCCAGCTCAGCACAGCGGGCGAAAGCAGCCATAAAACGTGCTCCATACACAGGACTGTGCGGCTGCGCCTGACAGGAGACGATCAAGCCATTCTGCAATGTCTCTAAGAGTGTAGGCATTCTGCGGAGTCCTTTCGCTGATCATCTCACAAACTTACGGTAAAGCGCTGAAAAGTCAAGACATTTGGCACTGCCTGAGCTTTGTGCTAAAACTTGTGAAAGATTGCATAAAAGTCAGACAAGGGAGGTCACTATGGAGCGTGCAGTGCAGCTCTTCAAAGTGGTAGATGTGCGAATCACGCGCTGGATGGCGCGTTACAGCGTGCCTATTTTGCGAATCGGGCTGGGGATTGTGTTCTTGTGGTTTGGCGTGCTGAAATTCTTCCCGAATCTCAGCCCTGCTGAGGAGCTGGCGACTCGAACCATTGAGACGCTCACCTTCGGGCTGATTCAGCCGCAGCTTGCCCTGCCGATGCTGGCTACGCTTGAGACGCTGATCGGGCTAGGCTTGCTGACAGGCAAATTCATGCGCATTACGCTGCTCTTGCTGCTTTTCCAGATGATCGGCACGGTCACGCCGCTGTTCCTGTTCCCAGCCGAGACCTTCACACACTTCCCCTACGCGCCTACGCTGGAGGGACAGTACATCATCAAGAATATCGTTCTGGTGGCGGCGGGCTTGGTGATCGGCGCAACAGTGCGCGGCGGTGCCATCATCGCCGATCCTGAGGCTGTAAAGCGCGCCAAACTGCGCGAGGCTGCAGCCGACTAAGTTGAATATGAATTGGGTGAGCCAAGTAGGCTCACCCTGCTTGTTTTACATGGCGGGAATGAAGCGGAAGCCCTCGCCCTGTGCAACGACGAAGCCCGTGCCAGGGAAGGGGAAGTGATAGGCAAAGATGCGCGTGCCGCTGCTGGCTGCCTCGCCGAAGAGACGGCGGCGTGTCTCAACAGCCCGTTCGCCGTTCACATCGAAGTTCGTCTGCCAATCTGGACGCGCTAGCGAGACCACGCTGTTCAGTGCCGTATCAACTGCATGGAGCATCTGCTGCCCCTCTGACTCAAAGCGGAACGCCGTGTGACCGGGCGTGTGACCGTAGGCTGCTACTGCCGTCACGCCATCGAGGATTTGAGCATCAGCGCTGTACAGCTTGAGCTTATCGCCCGCGGCCGCAAAGATAGCTTTGTTAGTGTTGGCAACGCCTGTCAAGGGCGAGTCGGCGGGCAGATTGTTCACAAACTCGAACTCTGGCTGCGAATAGTGATAGGTGGCGTTCGGGAATGTGAGCGCGCCATCAGTCAGAGCGCCGCCAACGTGATCGGGATGCATGTGCGTGAGAACAACATCAGTGATGGAGTCGCGCCCAATGCCCAGCAGCTCAAGCGTGGCGATCAGCGCGCCGCCTGCTCCAATGCCAAAGCCCGTGTCGAAAATAGCTGTCTTATCGCCGTTCTGCATCAGCAGCACATTGAAGGTCGTATTGATCGGCGCAGGGAAATTGTTTGCCCTCAGCACTTCAGCAATGCCGCCTTCGGGCGCGTTACGCCCCAATACAGCAGGGTCTTGTTGGCGGACTGCATCGCGGATGACCGTGAACTGCATGGCGCCGAGCGCAAAGCGGAAAAAGGCGATAGGCGTCGCCGCAGGCGCACCCTGCGCACGGACTGCTTGTGGCGCGAAAGCGATCCGACCTATGACTGTAGCGCCGAGCGCACCGACGCCGAGCAACTTCAGCATATCACGCCGTGAAAACTGTTCCATAGCTTATCTGCCTCTCCATAAATCAATCAAGCATGGGCACTCCTAATTCTAGCAACACATCCAAGTTCTTCACTTTAGCAAATTCTGACACTCTGATAAGCACGAGCTTAAGTAAGACTTCTATGAGACTCTCTCTGAGCGATTTTGCCAGCTTGTATAGGCTTTTCTGAGAGATTTTGAGAGTCATGGCACGCTATATTTTGTGACATAAGGCACAAGCAAAATCCGTGCTGGATAGCACAGTGAACTGATCGGAGTGAGAGCCATGCATATTGCGCAGAATTGGCGTTTGAAGGGACAGCGTTACGCCCTGAAGGCGATTCGTTGTGAGGCTTGCCAGACTGTCTACTTTCCGCCGCGTCTGGTCTGCCCTGCCTGCCGCGAGCGCGCTGCTGAGGCGCCTGTGGCGGTGAAGATCGGCGCTGAGGCAGTCCGCGTTTCGCGCTAGGGGGAAAGCCATGCACATTTCCCAGAATTGGCGCGTTAAAATGCAGCGCTACACGCTAATTGGCGAGCAATGCCCGTCGTGCGGCACTTTCATCTTCCCGCCACGCGATGTCTGCCCTGAGTGCGCCGCTGATGCCAAGACCGAGTTTGCGCTCAGCGGCAAGGGCGAGGTCTTCAGTTACACTGTGGTGCAAGAGCCGCCTGCAGGCTTTGAGGAGCAGGCGCCTTATGTTCTGGCGCTGATCAAGCTAGATGAAGGCCCGATGGTGACGGCGCAACTGACTGATCTGGACGGTGTACCAGAGATCGGGATGCGCGTAGAGATGGTGACGCGCAAGCTGCGCACAGACGGTCCGGACGGCGTGATCCTCTACGGCTATAAGTTCCGCCCGATCTTGCCCGTCGGCTGAGCGCCGCGTGTTTTGCCAAACCAAAAGCGCGTGAGAGCAATCTCACGCGCTTTTGGCGTTCAGCGTCTGAGCTTACAGCCCGTTGGTATCGCCATCTTCGCCCAAGCTGGTGCTGTCCTGCATCAGTTCGTAGTCCACTTCAGCGTCGCGGTCAAGCGCGCCTTGTGACTCTAGCGTGACGCTCGGTGCCACTAGCTCGCGGTCGCGGTAGGTGTGGAAACCCGTGCCAGCTGGGATTAGCTTGCCGATGATCACGTTTTCCTTCAAGCCGTAGAGCCGATCCACCCTGCCCTCAATCGCAGCGCCTGCCAAGACCTTGATCGTGTGCTGGAAGCTGGAGGCTGAGAGGAAGCTATCCGTGCTGAGCGCCGCCTTCGTCACGCCCAGCAGGACTGGCACGCCCTGCGCAGGCTCTTTACCCGCCTTGATCAGCTCATCGTTCAACGCCAACAGCTGCAGATGGTCAACCAACTCACCCGGCAATAGGTCGCTGCCGCCGCTCTTGGTGATCTGCACCTTTGAGAGCATCTTGCGGATGATGATCTCAAAGTGCTTATCGGCGATATTGACGCCCTGATTGCGGTAGACATCCTGCACCTCAGAGAGCAAGTACATCTCGCAGGCTTCCTTGCCCTGAACGCGCAGAATGCGGTGCGGGTTCTTTGAGCCTTCGGTCAGTTGCTGCCCAGCGTAGACCTCCATACCGTCGTAGATGCCGTTCATCAGGCGCGCTGTGCTGGGAATCTCCTGATCCGAGACCTCTTTACGCTCATAGCGCAGATAGAGCGTCTGCCCTTCCCGATGGATCGTGCCGCCGAACTTGGCAGTCAGTTTTTCAACCACACTGCCCGACTCATCCACACGCTGTGCCAAGACCTCGCCCTCTCGCACAGTCTGCTCATCTTCCACGAGGATTTCCCAGTCTGATGGGATGTTGTATTCATCGCGGAAGACCTGCGATTGGATCACGCGGGCAATGCGCATCCCATCTTGCTTGATCAAGCGCAATGTGCCTGCGATATCGGTCATGACTGCCTCGCCCTTCGGCTTCTTGCGCGCCTCGAAGAGTTCCTCCACGCGCGGCAGACCGCTTGTGATATCGCCGGAGGCTTGCGCCGCGCCGCCCGTGTGGAACGTACGCAGGGTCAGCTGGGTGCCCGGCTCGCCAATGGACTGCGCCGCCACAATGCCGACCGCCGCGCCGATCTCGACCATCTCGCCGCGCCCTAGATCGCGCCCGTAGCAATAGGCGCAAATGCCGTGAATCAGCGCGCAGGTCAGCGGGCTGCGCACGTAGAATTCCTCTAAGCCGCTAGCGACCAGTTCCTCAGCCTTGTCTTCATCAATCATGCCGTTGCGCTCGACGATCAGTTCGCCCGTCTTGGGATGGTAATGCGACCGCGCCGCGCAGCGTCCCACAATGCGCTCTTGCACCTTCTGACCTGCCACGTTGTCGCTCTTGCGGATGGTGATGCCGCGCTCTGTGCCGCAATCCAGACGGTTGACGATCACGTCTTGTGCCACATCCACCAGACGGCGCGTGAGATAGCCGGCGTCAGCCGTGCGCAGCGCAGTATCCGCCAGACCCTTGCGCGTACCATGCGTGCTGATGAAGTACTCTAGCGCCGTTAGGCCCATGCGGAAGTGGCTGCGAATGGGCAACTCGATGATGCGTCCGCTCGGATCGGTCATCAAGCCGCGCATGCCGGCAAGTTGCGTGATCGGACCGAAACCGCCCTTGGTCGCGCCGCTGACCGCCATGATCGCAATGTGACCGAACGGATCGAGCGTATCGCGGATCATATCGGCAAGGCGATCCTTCGCCTCTTTCCACTTATCCACCGTGCGCTGATAGCGCTCTTCCTCTGTGAGCATTCCGCGCCGAAAATCGCGGTCGAGCATGTCAATTTCGGCGTTCGCCTCGCGCAGCACTTCCTCGCGCTCAGCTGGCACGGTCAGGTCGCTGACAGCAATGGTCGTGCCGCTGATTGTGGCGTAGTGGAAGCCGATATCCTTGATAGCGTCTACGATGTCAGTCGTGCGATCCGGTCCGAAGCGCTGATAGAGCTTAGCGACCAAGTCCTGCAGCTGCTTTTTGCCGAGCGTATCCTGCACAAAGCGCGCCTCATCAGGCAGAATGCGGTTGAACAGCGCCCGTCCGACGGTCGTTAGCTCTGGCTTGGGCTGCGGCTCACGGTTATCGTAGATGTTGCCGAGGATGATCGGCGTGTGCAGCGTGACCAAGCCGAGATTGTAGAGATACTCTACTTCGTCCATATCCACAACTTTGCGGCGCTCAGCCAAGTTAGCCAGCACCAACGACTCGGCGAACTCTGGACGTTTCTTGCACAGCTGCTGGAACTCGTAGCCGTTGATCAGCCCGAAGTCCACCTCGCCCTTCATGACAGCGTTCAGCAGCACCACTTCAGCAGGCATTGCCTTGCCCGCCGACGGGTAGACGATCACTTGGTTGCCCTCGTAGAGTTCATGCTGCATCAACCAGTGCTGACCGCTGCTATTGCGCGCCACGCCGATCTTATAGCCGCGATTCTTGGTCTGCGCCTGATAGCGGAATTCCTCAGCGCGCTCTTTGCGCGCCACAATATCCGCAGTCGGATCCATAGTCAGGTAGTAGGCGCCTAGCACCATATCCTTTGCTGGACCGACAATCGGCTGACCGTCTGCGGGCTTGAGCAAATTCTTTGTTGAGAGCATCAAGTTGCGGGCTTCTTCAACGGCTTTCTTCGAGAGCGGCACATGAACCGCCATTTGGTCGCCGTCGAAGTCCGCGTTGAACGCTGAGCAGACCAGCGGATGAATCTGAATCGCCTTGCCTTCCACCAGCAGCGGCTCAAAAGCCTGAATGCCTAGGCGATGCAGAGTCGGCGCACGGTTGAGCAAGACGGGACGTTCCTTGATGACCTCTTCAAGCACCTCCCAGACCTCAGGGCGCTCTTTTTCGATCAAGCGCTTGGCGCCTTTGACGTTGCTGGTGTGTCCGTAATTCACCAGACGGCTGATCACGAAAGGACGGTAGAGCTCAAGCGCCATGGTCTTGGGCAAGCCGCACTGATGCAATTTGAGCTTCGGACCGATCACGATCACAGAGCGCCCGGAGTAATCCACGCGCTTGCCCAGCAAATTGCGGCGGAAACGCCCTTTCTTGCCCTTGAGCATATCCGAGAGCGACTTCAGCTCACGGCGTCCGCGCCGCGAGAGCGCCTTGCCGCGCTGGCTGTTGTCAATCAGGCTATCCACTGCCTCTTGCAACATGCGCTTTTCGTTGCGCACGATCACATCGGGCGCGCCCAGCTCGATCAGGCGCTTGAGGCGATTGTTGCGATTGATCACGCGCCGATACAGATCATTCAGGTCGCTGGTGGCAAAACGACCGCCGTCCAGCTGCACCATCGGACGCAGATCAGGCGGGATGACGGGCAGGACCTTCAGGATCATCCACTGCGGCTTGTTGCCGCTCTTGCGCAGGCTCTCCACCACGCGCAGGCGCTTGGTCGCCTTCTTCTTGCGCTGCTTGGAGCGCGTGGTGCGCACTTCCTCCCACAATTCCTGCGAGAGCTTATCCAAATCCATCTTTTCAAGGATTTGATAGAACGCCTCAGCGCCCATCTCGGCGCGGAAGATGCTGCCGTAGCGCCGCTTCAGCTCTGCGTAGCGCGTATCGGTCAGGAAGGTCAGCACTTGGAGGCTCTGTAGCTCTTGGCGGGCGTCCATTGCCATCTGGCGCGCCTTGTTCAAGCGCACGCGGCGCTCATCTTGCAGCACCCCGATTTCCTCAGCAGCGGTCGCAGTACGCTCATCAGCTAGCAAGTCAAGACGATCGATCTCTTGGCGGCGGCGCTCTTCGATATCCGCCTGAATCTCGCTCAGGCGCGCCGTGACCACTGCCTGAATACGGCTGAACAGTTCATTGCCGACGATCTCGCCTGCATCGGCGATCAGCTCAGCGGCGCTTTCAAAGAGCAGCGGCTCGGTCAGCATTTGCCCGCGCAGCGCCTCTACACGGCGTTGCAGGCTCTGTGCTTCGCGCATGACCTCATCAGTCAGACGGTCGCGCTCTTCATTGTAGCGGTCGTTGATCTGATCGATCTGCGCCTGCAGCTGACTCAGGTCTATATCCCGCGACTCCTTAATGCGCTCAATTTGGGAGTCGAGCTCACTGCCCGCCTCGTTTTCTTGGCGTGCGATCTCTTCATCAATGCGGCGGAGCGCCCTAGCGCGTGCCTCTTCATCCACATGCGTGATGACATACTGAGCAAAATACAGCACGCGATCGAGGTTGCGGCGGCTGACATCCAGCAACATGCCCATGTAGCTTGGCACGCGCCGTGTATACCAGACGTGCGCCACAGGCGCCGCTAGTTCGATATGCCCCATCCGTTCGCGGCGCACAGCAGCGCGGGTCACTTCCACGCCGCACTTTTCGCACTTAATGCCCTTATGCCGAATGTTTTTGTACTTGCCGCAGTAGCATTGCCAGTCTTTCGTCGGACCGAAAATTGCCTCGCAGAACAGCCCATCTTTCTCAGGGCGCAGGCGGCGGTAGTTAATCGTCTCCGGCTTGGTCACCTCGCCATATGACCACGATTTGATTTCCTCCGGGGAAGCCAGACTGATACGCAGTGCGCTGAAATCTTTCGCCTCCAAGGCTCTTCCTCCTCTGCGCTAACGGATACGACCTGACGATGGCTTGAGACGGTTTTTTCAAGAGGTGGCGCTCGCCCCTCTCAACAAAAAAGACCGCTGAGCAGCGCGTGGCGCCGTTCAGAGGTCCGGTAGGCGGCTATTTGAAATGCGCAGACAGCAGCGCACGCAGAGCCATCTCATGAGAGCGTTTTCCCATGTGCCGACCAACGGTGTTTACCCTTTTGCCAGCTGCCTGCATAGTAAACACCATATTATATCAGCGAAGCCGATCTTGTCAAGCGCATTTGTTAGGCAATCGCTGAGAAATTTTCAGCGGCTGCCTTGTGAAGGGCTATCAGTCTGGGCGCTAGTTGGCAGGCGTCGGCGATGGCGGCATAGTCGGCATAGGCGGACCAGCTGGCTCAGGCGTGGCAGTTGGTGCAGCTGTTGCCTCTGGTGTAACTTCAGCCGTCGGCTCAGCGGTTGGCTCGGCTGTTGCCTCAGCGGTCGGTTCGGCGGTTGGCTCTGCCGTTGCTTCGGCAGTCGGCTCAGCAGTTGGAGCGGGCGCCATACGCGCCAAGACCGCTTCCACGTTCACATTCAGGCTGCGCACGGCACGCCCGAAAACTTCTTCCATTTGCGCCCAGCGCTGTGTGGGCGCAACTGCCTGCAACAACATCACATGCTTGGAGTCCACTGAGAGCAGCCATAGCTCGCGGTCACTGCCGACTAGCTCGCCCGTGCGCTGATCCACGTTCGCCTCAGATTGCTTGAGTCCAGCGCCTTTCAGATTGCCTGCCTCCACAGCGCGCACGCGCTCCGCCTCAGCTGGGATAGCCGCCCTCAAAATCGCCTCTGGAGAGGCATCAGCGGGCAAACCCGGGACACCTAGCTCAGCAATGGATAGCACCAAAAGCCCAATGCCGATATTACTGGTTGCTGGAGGCGTGAAAGTGAAGCCTACAGGGCTGTCATCAGCCGGCTGGACTTGCCAATTGGCAGGAATTTCCATACTCAGCAGATCGCCCTCGCTACGCCACGTGGTGAAGGTCAGGTCAGCGAAGGGATCAACGGGCGTGGCAGTTGGGGCAGGCGTAGCTGTAAATTCAGCGCGCACAAAGGCACGCTCATCAATACCCTGCGAGAGCGCCAGCAGCGCGCCGAGCGAGAACAAAATCACCACAAGGATGATCACATATTGCGGAATGCGAATGCCATTGACGGGAGTTGGCGTGTTGGTCACGGAAAGAATCTCTCCTCGAAACAAAAGCAGGCGGCGCGTAGGCTTGTATCAGCGCCTAATGCCTGAATAGTCTAGCGCCTTGCGCTTGAATACACAACCCGATCTTTGGCAACAGCACGCTTTCGCTATCCTTTCCCTACGCTCTAACCGCTTTTTTTAAGAATGCGCTATGCTTGTTCACCACTGTATTGCTTGTGAAGGATTTCCGCGCTATGCAACGCACAGTCCTCTTATGGCTCTTGACCGCGCTTTGTGCTATCGGACTCCTGTTTATGGCGGCGCCAAGTGCGCCCTCAAGCGCTGCGCAAGGCACTGCCGCGCCGACTCTGGTCATTTTTGGCACGTATGCTACGCCGCTCAAGCCGCCGCCAACTGCTATTCCGCCTGCTGCGCCAATGCCCGTTATCTATGACGATGTGCTGACGATTCTGGTCTTGGGCAGCGACTCGTGGCAGCGCGGCATAGTCGGGCGCACTGATGTGATCATCGTTGTGGTCATCAATCGGACGCACGGCACGGTCAGTCTGATGTACCTGCCGCGCGATCTGTACGTCTACGTGCCAAACGATACCATGCATAAGCTGAACACTGTGGCGGCGCTTGGCATCAAGCGCTACGGTTCGGAGAATTACGTCCAGCTGCTGCGCGAGACGCTGCTCTACAACTTCGGCATCAAGGTGGATCACTACGCTCGAATCGGCTTCACAGAGTTTCGTGAGATTATTGACGCACTGGGTGGCTTGCGCATCGGTGTGGACTGCGCGATTGAGGGCAACCGCTTGATCAGCCCTGATCTCGATCCGCACGATCCGAATAGCTATCAGGTCTATCGTATGGATATCGGCTTGCATCGTATGGACGCTGATACGGCGCTCTGGTATGCCCGTGCGCGTGGCAGCAGCACAGATATGGATCGGGGCAGGCGGCAGATGGAGATTTTGACGGCAATTTGGCGTCAAGCGCGTGCCGCCAATCTGTTTGCTCAGGCAACTGACCTCGTGCCGCGTCTGTTGCGCCTTGTGGATACCGACATGAGCGCGGCTGACCTGTTGAGCTTGGTGCCGTTAGCGCTCAGCCTCGATCTCAACCGTATCCAGCATATCAACTTGGTCTTCAAGGAGCATTTTACGCAGTGGTATACAAGCGATAACGGCATGTTCACGTGGTTGCCCATTCCAGAGGCAATGGCGCGGGCTGTGCAAGACCTCTACACGCCGCCTACGCGCAATCGGCTTTACGGCGAGGCGCCGACAGTAGCCGTTTCCGCCATTGAGCCGCTTTTGCAGTACCACCAGGTGGCGGCTGAGCGTCTGATGCGCGAGGGCTTTGCAGTGACCATGCTCGGCACGCAGACAGCGCAAGCGCGCAATTTCACCACTATCTACGACTACACGGGCGGCGCTAAGCCGAACAGTCTTGCCATTCTGCGGCGCGCTTTGCGCGTCTCGGAGCGCAATGTGATCGCACAGCCCGATCCGAACGCGCCCTATGATTTTCGCGTTGAGATCGGCTATAGCTATCCCAATTCGTGCGAATTTAAGATTCGCCAATAGCGCTATGTTGTGCGCCGCGCCTCTATGACGACCCAATCGCCTGAGGTGCGGCGCTTGTAGGGCGTCAAGCCTGTGCGGATAAGCGCCGCCTCTACTTCATCGGCTTGCTCTTCAATGATCCCGCCGAAGACGCCGATGCCGTTCGGCTTGATCACCTCGCCTAGTCCCTGATCGCACATGGTGACGATCACTTTGGCGAGGATGTTCACCAGTGCGAGATCGAACGACTCGCCGTTAGCCCGCAATTGCTCTAGACTGCCCGCTTCGGCGCTGATCATCCCCTGCACGCCGTTCGCCGCTGCATTTTCGAGCGTGATGCGCACTGCCATTGGGTCAGTGTCTAGAGCGCGAATGCTCCCTGCACCTAATTTTGCTGCGCCAATCGCCAAAATGCCTGAGCCGCAGCCCAAATCTAGAACATGCGCCCCTCGCCGCTCAGGTAGGAGGTCTTCCGCGGCTTCCAGCACCAGTTGCGTGCTGGGATGTGTGCCTGTGCCAAATGCCATGCCTGGATCGAGCGCTATCACTACGTCATCAGGTGCGCTCTCGACTTCGATCCATAGCGGGCGCACCGTGATGCGCCGCCCGATGCGCAGCGGATGATAGTTCGCTTTCCACGCCTCTGCCCAATCTTGTTCGTCAATCACGCGGTAGCTGGGCGTTGTTGGTACAGCAGCATACAAGCGATTCAGCTGGTAGAGCGCCTCTTCCAGCTGCGCTTTGGCGGCTTCAGCCTGTTCATCATCAGGTAGGTAGGCGCGCACAGCAAGGCGATCGGGCGGCGGCACCTCATCTTCCCACGTCTCGATGTAAAAGCCGACCTGCTCAATGGCAACGCCTTGATGTCCGTAGCGGCGCAGCACCTCTGCGACTGCCTCAGCCGCCTCGCCGTCTGTTTCAAGCGTCACTTCAATCCAGCGCATAGTACCCTACCTTGTGGGCTACTCAGCTTTCTCATCCTGCGGACGATCGTCGAGGATCGGGGCGCCAAGCGCAAACAGCTGCGAGAGCAGCAGACGGAAATCGGGCAGCAGATCGCTCTGAAGGGCGCCCTCAGGCGAGATTTGCTGCACCTCAAGGCGATCAGGCGTCTCAGTGGGACGGTAAATATCGGCTGTTTGCTCATCAGGGTAGATGATCCAGACCTCGCGCACGCCCAGCGCTAGATAGCGCGCTGCTTTGCGCTGCACAGCCGTGATCGAGTCAGAGGGCGAGACCACCTCAATTGCTAAATCAGGCGCGATTTGGAAGAAGCCGCGCCGCCGTATGCCCGTGAGCCGCTCAGCGCGGATGAAGGCGACATCAGGCGATAGCACGTCATGCGGCGTGAGCGCAAAACCGCCATCAGCGCCCGTCAGCACGCCTAAGTTGGCTGAGTAGATGTAACTGCCAAGCAAAACAGCAAGGCGCATAGCAAGCACAGTCGGCAGTTCGCTCGAGGGCGACATCTCATGGATCGCTCCGTCATGTAGCTCAAAACGCTTGTGGGCATTCTCAGGCAGGCTGAGGAATGCCTCAAAATCGGTCGCGGTGGCACGCTCATGGATGCTCATAGGCACCTCGCCCATCACTTTTGCCTAGTTTACCGCATAAAACACAAAATGCCTGCGCATGTGCAGGCATTCCATCTCTGAGAGGCTCCGGAGGTAGGACTCGAACCTACAACCTAGCGGTTAACAGCCGCCCGCTCTGCCATTGAGCTACTCCGGAAGGCGATGAGAATACTATCAGGCAGCTTTGGAAATGTCAAGTCCGATTCAAAGGCGGCTTATAGCACGCGCTCAGCACTTTGAACAACGGCGGTCTGCTTGACGTTTGCAGAGCGTGTTACAATCAGCTGCAGTGCTGTCTGTCCTTTCACATGAGAGGGATTCTGATGAGGAACACAGCTTACTCAAGCGCCCAAACCGCCGATCTGCACATGTGGCTGTGGCGGCTCGGCTTAGGCGTCCTGATCGGGCAATTCAACCTGCTCTTGACCACTATCGGCAAGCAGAGCGGCTTTCCGCGCCGTGCCAGCGTGCCGTATTTCTTTGTGAACGGCAAAATCTACGCGCTTGCCATGCCTGATGAGCAGTGGTATCAAAATGCGCTCGCCAATCCACTGGCAACTTTGCAGAGCGCCTATGGCACACAGTCGGTCAGTGTGCGCCGCGTGACCGACACAAAAGAGATGGCAGACGCCTTCGCACATTTGCGCCATTACCGTCCCACGACGGCTGCGATCTACCTCGCGCAGGCGGGCGTAACGCGCTTCCCCGACGATCTGGCTGCTGCCGCGCCGCGCATTCATCTAGTGACCTTCGAGCCGACCACTGCTCAGACGCCGCCGCCTTTAGAAGCCGATCTGAGCTGGCTGACCGTGATCGGCGTGCTGTTCATCGGCTGGCTGTTGCGCCGCAGACCGCGCCGCCGCACGCGCAAAGTCTTGCGCAAAGCATGAGCGAGGCGACGCTCCGCATTGGCGTGGATCGCGCCAAGACGCTCTCGCGCCGCCATCCGTGGCTCTACAGCGGCGCTGTGCAGGCGATTGAAGGCGCGCCACGCGACGGCGACCTCGTGGCGCTGCGCAGCGCCGACTCAAACGCCGCTTTTCTAGGGCGCGGCTACTGGAACAGCCGCGCCCAGATCGCTGTGCGCATTTTGACCTGGCGCGATGAGCCGATCACGCCTGAATTTTGGCGAGCGCGTCTCAAGCGCGCCATTGCGCTCCGAATGCCGCTGCAGCGGGCTACGACGGCGTATCGCCTGATCAACGCTGAGAGCGACGGTCTGCCCGGCTTGATTGTGGATCGCTACGGCAATTGGCTCGTGCTGCAGGCGCTCACCTACGGCATTGATCGGCGCAAACATGAGCTTGCCGCGCTTTTGCGCGAACTCATGCCTGAGATACGCGGCATCTATGAGCGCAGCGACGTTGACGTGCGCGAAAAGGAAGGCTTGCCGCCTACCCTCGGAGTCTTGCTAGGCGAGGCGCCGCCGCCGCTGATCGAAATTGAGGAATCGGGCTGCCGCTACGCTGTAGATATCTATCGCGGACACAAGACGGGCTTCTACCTCGATCAGCGCGAGAATCGCGCCATATTAGCCGACTATCTGAGCGCCTTCCTGCCCAAGGCGCACGTCCTGAATTGCTTTGCCTATACGGGCGCCTTCGCTATTGCGGCGCTCAAGGGCGGCGATGCTGCGCACGTCCTGAATCTTGAAGCCTCAGAAGAAGCGCTTGCCCTCGCACGGCACAATTACGCGCTCAACGGCTTGGCGCCCACTGATGACGCCTTCCTGTGCGGTGATGTTTTCGAGGTCTTGCGCCGTTTCCGCGCTGAGGGACGCCAATTCGATTGCATCATCCTCGATCCGCCCAAATTTGCGCACACACAGCGCCAAATTGAGCGTGCTGCACGCGGCTACAAAGATATCAACTTGCTCGCCTTTCAATTGCTGCGATCGGGCGGCTGCCTGGCGACTTTCTCCTGCTCTGGACTGATTGACGCCGATCTGTTCCAGAAAATTGTCTTCGGCGCCTTAGAGGACTCCGGGCGCGAGGCGCAGATCGTGCGCCGTCTGAGCGCAGGCGTGGATCATCCCGTCGCCCTGACCTTCCCCGAAGGCGCCTACCTGAAAGGCTTGCTTTGCCGCGTCTGGTGAGCGTTGGTTGTGCATTCGGAGTCGGCTTTGTATAATGCCTGACGCACTTTGTAGAGAGAATGGAGAGTCGATCATGAAAATTCGCGCATGGACGCGCCTGATCGTGGCAGTGAGCCTCTTAGCGCCCGCTTTGCTCAGCGCTTCATCGGCGGAGGCGAACATCAACGGCTTGACCGTGCATCGCCGCACGTGCAGCCAGGTCACTGCTTTTGTGAACTATGATGGCTTTTCAGGCGGAACGGCGCCTTATTACATCGCTTTCACGGTTGATCTGAATAATAACGGCATTTTTGGCGAGGTCGGTGAACCAACCCTGTTCGCAGAAGTTTCAGGCAATGGATCGCCGCTCGTGATCGGGCGGCGCCTGACCTTCCGCAACTTGCGCGAAGGCTCGTTCATCGCCGTGACCGCCTACGAAGTGGATAGCGAAGGCTTTTTCGTCGGCGGACCGCTTGAGCCAGTCCGCTACAGCTGCACCAATCGCCCTGCCCTGAACGCAACTGCCAGCAACACGGGCATTACCCCACAGATCGCAGTTGTGGCGCGTGTATTCGTCAACCGCGTGGAAGTCTACAGAGAGCCGAGCGCCTCTTCAGCCCTGATCGGCGGACTCGGTCTAGGTCAGCAGGTGGATGTCTTGGCGCGCAATGCCCGCAACGATTGGGTGCAGATTCGCTTTAGCGGCGGCACGGGCTGGATCATGTGGCAGACTCAGGCGCGCCTGAGCGGCGCTTTCTCACAGTTGCCCGTAGTTCAGTAGCGCACCTATCTGTGCATGGCGCGGAACGCCGCTGCGTGTGCGTTTCCGCGCCGCGCTCAGCGCGCTGCCTCGCCTTCGATCAGCGCGATCTCTTCCGCGCTCAGCCCATAGAGCTGATAGACCCATTCATCAATTTTGCGCTCTAAGGCTGCAATGCGCCGCTGCAGAGGCTGTTGCGTGGCAGGCGAGGCAGCCGTTGCAAGCTGCTTGTGCAGATCGAGCAAAGTTTGGACAGCGGCGACGATCTGATCGTGCATTGCACGCTCTTTAGGCTTGCTCAGGTCAAGCGCCTTAACAGGGATTCGATTTGTTACCACACCATCAAGGTGCATAGTGATGCTGGCTTTAGCGAAAATGAAGCGATAGACATACCAGTTGATCAACTTGGCATGCAGCAACGCCAACAAATACTCCGACGCCATTGGAGAGCGATTGGCAAGCTGATTGACCGTATCGAGAATCACAATGTGTTGAATGTGATCGGCATCAGGGAGTGTGCCAACTATCCTGATGCCCTCCACAGGCGTGCGAACATGCGTCACAATGTTTTGCACTAGCAGGCTGCCGCTCTGGACAAAAGCATGGTGCGGCAAGCGCTCAATTTCTTCATCAGGCAGCTGGAGATAGCCCTTGCGCCCATCAAATCTCCAGCGAGCGATGTTTGTTCCGCCGATCACCTCAAATTGACCGGGTGTCTTGCCCACTTTAGACTGCAACATGCCACCGCGTGTGTTTGTGACAAAATCGCCCAGCATCGCGCCCACGCTTGCCACTTTCTTGGCAATGCGCAGCTCAGCACTGCTGATGCCGTTCAAGAAAAAGCCAAATTTTCCGCAATCAGCCTTGTCAATGCGCTCCGAGCCAGTGATCGCCTTACCTTGCCGCACTGAAGATAAGTAGACCTCGCTTGGCGCGCCCTTCAGGGCTACGAAAATAGACTGCTCCAAGTTGACTTCGCGCCAGGCCCTGCCAACATCCACTAGATGTGCTAGCTCAGGCTCAAAAAATGAGCGCGTTTTCTGCCATGTTGAGGCATACGTAAACGACTTTGGCACGATCATCCCGATAACACCTTTGGCCTTGAGCAACCTGTGCGCCTGTACCATCATCAGAGCAGCTGTGTTGGTTGAGCCAATCGGATAGCACTTTTTGAGGTAGTCCCGTTCATAATCAGCCAGCTCAGCACTGTAGGGCGGGTTGCCGATGACGGCGTCAAAGCCGCCTTGTGCGAAGACGGGCGCGAAGGCGCTGTGCCAATCGAAGTAGTTGATACGAGCGTAGTCGGCAGCGCTCAGCTGCAAGCCGCGTTGGGCGGCAAAAAGCTCAAAGTCAGGTCCGATCAGAGCGTTGCCGCATTGAATGTTGCGACCGAGATCGGGCAGGGCGCGGGTGCGCCAGAGTTGCAGCTGCTGGTTGATGGTCTCATCGGTCTCGCCTTCGAGGGCGCGCAAAAGCAGGGAGAGCTTGGTGGTCTCGACGGCGCGAGAGTCGATGTCTACGCCGTAGAGATTGTTGATGAGGATATCCTTGCGGGCTTGGATGCTCAGCCGCCATTCAAAGCCGTTTTTGGTGGTGACTCGGCGCAAGATGCCCTTGTGCTCGTGCTTTTCGGGCGAGTCGGCGCTGTAGGCGCGCAGGTACCAGTCCAAGAGGAACTGGTAGGCGCCGATCAGGAACGATCCGCTGCCGCAGGCAGGATCGAGGATGCGCAATCGAGCGGCTTGGGCAGGCGTCTTGCCCTCCAGCAGTGGGGTCAGAGTCTGTGCTACGATGTAATCTACGATATAGGTGGGCGTGTAGTAGACTCCGCCTGCCTTGCGCACTTCGGGCTTCGGCTCAATCTCGATGATCGTCTGGTTCGCTTTGGTCTCAATGCGGATGACATCACCCAGAAAGCGCTCATAGGCTTGACCGAGAATTTCAATGGGAATCTCGGAGAAAACGTAGGGACTGTACGGGTGATACAGCCCTTTCAAAATTTCTGTGAGCGTCTCATCATCTACTATTAGATCAGGCGTGAGCGAGTCGGGCTGTTCAGCGTGATCGCGCTCTGGAGGCGGGAAGTAGAACAGTCCGCTGTTATAACGGTCGCGGGCGGCTTTGAAGAGTTCGTTGAGGCGGGCATAGATGCGCGAGCCATTGGTATGGGCTAAAAGTGTGCCATATCGCTCAGCGCCGCGATCTTCACAGATGCGCAGGAAGATGATGCGATCCAGAATTTTCTGGACAGCGTAGTTGATATCCGCCTCAGAGAGAGCGCGCCTATCGCGGTTCAGCAGCCACAGCCGCTTGGCAAGAAGGCGCCGCCAGAGGTTTAGGTCTTTGAGGAAGGCGGCGTCTACGGTTTGAGCGCCACGGGGCGGGTCAGATTCGGCAAAGCGGTCAAGGGCGCCGTTCAGCACAGCCTCGTAGCTGAACAGGGAGGCGATGGTCTCCCAATGTTCATCGTACTGCTCGAAAGTGAAGTAGTAGAGGCGGGCAGTTTTAGCCTCATCATTCCGATCGGGCTTGATACGGCAATCGTAGACGGCGAATTCGGCAAAGTCAGTCAGGATCGAGAGCGGTAGACCGGTGCTCCAGCCGTAGCTGCGCAGCTGGTAGGCGGCTTCTCTATAGTCTATCAAGCTACGGGCAGGCTTTTTAGCCTCCACACAAAACTTGCGTACGCCGCCAATACGGAAGGTGTAGTCTGGAAACTTGCAATGATCAGGCGTGCGTAGCTCATCTTCATGAACAACATCGCGCATGGAAGGCGGTCTGTGTTGCGCGTTGTTGATATCCCAGCCGAGCGCTTCAAAGAATGGATTGATGAGTTCAACGCGAGCTTGTGTCTCGTTATAGCGATCACTTTTGTATTCTTCGCGCTTGGCTCTAAAGTGGTCAATTAATGCATGGATGCTCTCAGGCGCAGGCATGGCGAAAATTTCCTAGCATCAGAGATACTATAATTAGAACGTAGCCAATCGGATCAGACAAGAGGCGAAATAAGTCACAGGCTATGTGTGTGACCCCACCCCTCAGTCCCCGCTCCGTAAACAGGGCGGGGAAGCAATAACCCCCTTCCCTTTCTCCCTTCCCCCGTGTACGGGGAAGGGTAGGGGATAGGGGTTAAGGATAGCTTGACAAGCCGCCGACTCTGATATCCAATAGGCGCGACTCTAACCACACAAGGGACATTCTGCAATGACTGATCAGACCTCTGAGCTGCTGTGGTGGCAGCGCGGCGTGATCTATCAAATCTATCCGCGCAGCTTCATGGATGCCAACGGCGACGGCATCGGCGATCTGCGCGGCGTCATCCAGAAGCTGGACTATCTGGCTGAGACGCTCGGCGTGGACGCGATCTGGCTCTCGCCCTTCTATCCCTCGCCCATGGCGGACTTCGGCTATGACGTTGCCGATTACTGCGATGTTGACCCGATCTTCGGCACTTTGGCTGACTTCGATGAATTGCTGGCGGCGGCGCACGGGCGCGGCATGAAGGTGATCGTTGACTTGGTGCCGAATCACACCTCGGATCAGCATCCGTGGTTCAAGGAGTCGCGTAGCTCACGCGATAATCCGAAGCGAAACTGGTACGTCTGGGCTGATCCGAAGCCAGATGGCAGTCCGCCTAATAACTGGCTGAGCGTCTTCGGCGGCAGCGCGTGGGAGTTCGATCCGCACACAGGGCAGTACTATCTGCATTCATTCCTAAAAGAGCAGCCCGATCTGAATTGGCGCAATCCAGAGGTCAAGGCTGCCATGTTCGATGTGATGCGCTTCTGGCTGCGGCGCGGCGTAGATGGCTTCCGCGTGGATGTGGCGCACTTCCTGATGAAAGACCCGGAGCTGCGCGACAATCCGCTCAGTCAGGGCGGCTTGGCGCTCTATAAGCCAATGGGCGACTACGATTCGCAGATTCATCTCTACGATAAGGGACATCCCGATAATCACGCGCTCTACCGTGAGTTCCGGGCCGTGCTGGATGAATTTGAGGCGATCAGTCCGCGCATGTCTGTGGGCGAGATTCACATCAGCGATTGGCATGAATGGGCAACTTACTACGGTCAGAACAACGATGAATTGCACATGCCCTTCAATTTTGCGCTGATCAATGCGCCGTGGCGCGCCGACGTGGTGCGCGAAGTTGTGGAGAGCGTGGAGCGCGTGCTGAATCGCGGTCAGCAGCCGAATTACGTCTTCAGCAACCACGATGAGCATCGCATTGCCAGTCGCATCGGCGAACAGGCGGCGCGGGCGTGCATGATGCTCTTGCTCACGCTGCGCGGCACGCCCACGATGTACTACGGCGATGAGATCGGCATGGTCAACGGCGAAATTCCGCCTGAATTGGCACAGGATCCGTGGGGCAAGCGCGTGCAGGGGCTGGGTCTGGGGCGCGATCCAGAGCGCACGCCGATGCAATGGGATGACTCGCCTAACGCAGGTTTCTCGCCGTCAGGCGTGCGCACGTGGTTGCCCGTCAATCCTGACTATCCGACGCGCAATGTGAAGGTGCAGCTTGCCGATCCGCGCTCGATGCTCAACCTGACTCGCGCCCTGCTCAAATTGCGGCGCGAGTCGCCTGCGCTGCACGGCGGCGCCTATCGCACGCTGAGCGGCGATGCGCATACCTACGTTTTTGAGCGCACAGCGGGCGATCAGCGCTTTGCGGTCGCTATTAACTTCACTGAAGAGGCGCGAGAAGTGGCATTGCCGAGCCGCGGCGAGGTTGCGATCTCCACTGAGATGGATCGCGCTGCTGAGCCGACGGCTGAGCGGCTGACTCTGCGCCCGTATGAGGGCGTGATCGTCCGCCTGTAGCCTAGCGACAAAAAATCGCCCTGTGGAGGGGCGATTTTTTTGTTTCACAGTGCCGAGAGCCAGACTCGAACTGGCGACACCTGCATTTTCAGTGCAGTGCTCTACCAACTGAGCTATCTCGGCGCTGCACGGTTGCTAGTATAACAGAGTTCCGCAAGGTGCGCAAGAGTAACTCTAGGAAAAAGCAGCATGGCTTGGCGCGCTTACCAATCTCTGAGCAATATCTCATGGCAAGGCGCGTATTAAATAGCTATAATCAGACTTTGGCAACTCGTTTATGCATCATAAGCGCCAAACGCAAGCTCAGGAGTGCCTACTTTGGGTCTAAGCCCGCTCGATTGGTTACTCGGTCTATTCTCGCTCGATATCGGGATCGATCTTGGGACAGCAAACACGCTTGTTTATGTGCGCGGCAAGGGAATCGTCATCAACGAACCGTCTTACGCCGCCATTGAGAAGAAGACGCGCCGCCCGATCACTTACGGTCAAGAGGCGAAGGAGATGGGCGGCAAGGCGCCTTCGCATATCCTTGTGGTGCGTCCCTTGCGCGACGGCGTGATCTCAGAGTTTGAGATCACTGAGGGCATGTTGCACTATTTCATCGGCAAGGCACATGAGCAGAGCTGGGTGCCGATTCCGCGTCCGAGAGTGGTAGTTGGCATTCCCAGCGGCGTGACCGAAGTAGAAAAGCGCGCCGTCTACGATGCAACTATCAGCGCCGGCGCCCGTGAGGCATTCCTGATTGAAGAGCCAGTCGCAGCGGCTATTGGCGCCGGTTTGCCTATTCAAGAGACTCGCGGCAGCATGATCGTGGACATCGGCGGCGGCACAACGGAGGTCGCTGTTTTTTCGCTCGGCGGCATTGTGATCAGCCGTTCGATCCGCGTGGCGGGCGATGAGATGGATGAGGATATCATCCAGTACATGCGCACCAAGCACAATTTGCTGATCGGCGAACGCACAGCTGAGAAGGCGAAGATCATGGCAGGCTCTGCCTACGCCCTGGCTGAAGAGCAGACGATCTTGCTGCGCGGGCGCGACCTGATGAGCGGCTTGCCGCGTGCGGTTGAGGTAAGCACGATTGAGCTGCGCGAGGCATTGGCAGGCTCAGTGGACATCATTGTGGATACCATCCGCGATGCGCTCGATGAAACGCCGCCTGAGCTGATCGCCGATTTGATGGAGAGCGGCATTTGCTTAGCCGGCGGCGGCAGCCTTGTGCGCGGCTTGGCGGAGCGCGTGGCGGATGAGGTCAAGGTGCGCGTGTGGGTCGCTGAAGATGCTATGACGTGCGTGGCGCGTGGTGCGGGCAGAATCCTTGAGGATTACGATAACTTGCGCAATTTGCTGGTCGGTTTGGAGCGCGGTAGTACGCAGCACTAGTCCAGATTAGTCCAGAGATGTGGCTATGTTACGTAGTGCGCCCAGTCGCTTGATTGTGTTCGGCGTCTTCAGCTTTGTGACGCTCGGCATCTTCCTCGCCAGCTTGATCGGGCTGCTCAGCCCTGTTGAGTCGCTGGTGAGCGTGCCGCTCAGTCTGTTGCAGCAGGCTGTGAGCGGGATCACGCGCCAAATCTCAGAGACCCTCAACACTTTAGCCGATCTGCAGGACTTGCGCCGCCGCAACACTGAGCTAGAGCGCGCCTTGATCAACTTTCAGGCGGAGCTGGTCGAGTTGCGCGAGTTGCGCGCTGATTATCAGCGCCTTGCCGCCCTGCAAAACTTTCGCGGCGCGAACCCTGACAAGCAGTTCCTCGCTGCGACCGTGATCGGGCGCGATACCACAGGCTTGCTGCGCAGCATCATCATTGATCGCGGCTCACGAGATGGCGTGCGAGTCGGCATGCCTGTAGTGACCGAACTGGGCTTGGTCGGGCGCATCTATCGGGTCGGTGCCACCAGTTCACAGGTGCAGCTGATCACGGATACCAACAGTTTTGTGAACGCACGGCTGCAGCTCACACGCGCTGAGGGCGCTGTGCAAGGTACGGCTGCAGGCGGCTTGCGGATGCTCTACATTCCATTGGCTGATGACGTGCGCGACGGCGACTCAGTCGTCACCTCTGGCATTGGCGGCAAGTTTCCACGCGGCATCACCATTGGTCAGGTGACCAGCTCGCGCCTTGACGAGTCCAAGCTGTTCAAAGAGGCGCAAGTGCGCAGCCTGATTGACTTCAATCGGCTCGAAATTGTGCTGATCATCACCAACTTTGAGCCGATTGACCTGACCACTTTCGGCACGCCGCGTGCGCCTTAGGCGATGTACTTGATCAACGCCACTCTGCCTTGTCCCTGTGTGCTTTGCAGCGGCAGCTGCTCAAAGCCTTGCCCGCGCAACACAGCCAGACTGGCAGCATAGGCTTGATAGGCTATGGTAGCGATCCAGTTGTACTCTGCCTCAAGCGTGTTGAGCGCTGCTCTGAGCATGTACTTGCCCAAGCCGCGATTGCGCACACTGGGGATGATCCCCATGTTTGCGATGTAGACGCCGCGTCCGTTTGGGATAGGGATCGCCTCACGGGGCGTGAAGCGCGGCTTCCAGCGCTCATAGAGCGCCTGGCCATCGAGTCCGAACCACCACATGCCGCCGATCACATGCTCACGTTCATCCAGTGCCACCAGACCGCCAAATGCCTCACGGGACTGATCGGCATCTAATTGCGCAATGACATCATTAAGGGCAATGGTCTCGTGCAGCGGCGGCGTGGTCAGCATTTCGCGGATGACTTGTGCTGCCTCAGCAAGATATTCGGGGCGATAGGGGATAAGTTCGATTGTCTTGTTCATGCTTTCAAGGCTCGGCTTTCAGATCAACTTGTGATGAATGCTAAACAAAACATACACCTATTTGGGGTGCGCTTGGTATCACACAAATGTCCCAGAGCTGATGAGAGGATGATAAGACTAGCCATTGGGCTAGGGGGTGCCCCGCCCTTGCCGACGGAGCACCAGAGAAGCTAGTTGGCGTTGGCAAGAGTGAGGCGGAAGCTGGACGTTTGGGCTGAGCCGCGCCCGCTGCTGGCAAAGTCGCCGGCGCTGACCGATACAAGGCGGAAGTCGCGGCTGCCCTCCATAGTGATGCTACTCTTTTTCATCAGCGAGCCGGCGAGGAAAGCGCGCTCAGCCAGATTGCTACCAGAGATGACCTCAAAGATGATCACTACAGGTGCAAAGTTACCGCTCAGTCGCTCGTAGCGCACGTCAACGTCGTTGCGGCTCTCGATCACATAGAAGTTGGTGTAGCGCCCGCGCTCGCCCTCAGGCGTGCTGCTGACCTCGCTCTCCACAGGCGTGTTCAGCTCAAGGAACTCTGCCCGCAGCAGGATCACTTCGAAATCGCCCGTGACGCCAGCGCGCCCTTCCACATTGATGACGTACTGACCGTTGCTAGGCACTTCAACCGCTACGATCTCGCCCAGCCGCCCTGAGATGATCCGATTTGAATCAGCCAATACACTGCCGCCGCTATCGGTCACAGTCAGTGTGCCGCCAATCAGACCGTTGCGATCTGTTGGGATCAGCTGCACGATTGCGATATCGCCGCGCTGTGCCTCAAAAGTGTATGAGACCTTCGAGACAGAGCCGCTCAAACCACCTTTGACAGTCTCACCGTAGCTGAGCTTATCGCCTTGTGCCAGAGCGGGCGTGAGAGGTGCCAGCATCGCCAGCAGCGCAAGGGCAACCACGAAAACGAACAAATGCTTCATCACAAAAGCCTCCCGAAAAGTGAGAGGGCTTTGCATCGACGTGAGTAGTGCTTTGGCATCAACAATGGGATATCGATAGAAAGCCGTGCCTGATAACCGCTCGACATTATACACAGCGATCAGCAATCTGTGTGTTAAGGTATGAAAAAAGGCGCTTGAGCGTCGCGTTTGCGCCTAGTTGAGCCTGATCGAACGCATTCGGAACGTGAGCCAGTTGCCCAAGCTGCTATAATTGCCCTAAACGCCCATTCAGGCAGGAGGGATCACGACGTCGTGACTGGCTCGAATGAACTGGACTTTTTCTCGCAGCTTTTTTCGCAAGCAGCGTGGCTGCCGCTCTCGATTGTGTTTTTGGGCGGCTTGTATGTGTTCATGATGGTGATCATCTTTCGGCGCGCCGCTGAACGTCGCCGCAGGGCGCTCAGTCAAATGCAGAGCACACAGCCTGCGCTGCGCACTGCTGCGCCTGCGCTCTCGCGCTTGGGGCGCTTTTTGCAGGTCTCGCGCCTGCCAGAGCCTGACCTCGACCTGCTTATCGGCAGGGCGACGCCGCCCAAACGCCTTGAGACTCTCAGCAGCGCGCCTGCGCCTGAGTTACCTATCACACTGCCCGTAGCTGTGACTCCCGAAGAAAGGATGCCTATCTCTGAAATGCTTGAGAATGAGCCTGTCAGCCTGCCTGAGGATGCCGTTGAAGTCATGCGCATTTGGCGCGATATCAGCGACGGCAGCCTGATCATCCAAATTGGCGATAAGTACTACCGTCATGCCGCTGCTATCGGCAATCCTGACCAAAAGCGCCGCTTTGAGGCAGTGGTGCGGACGCTCAGCGCCATGATCGCAGCGCCTGTTGCGCCGCCCAAGCCGCTCTCTACGCCGAGTGCGCCGCCGCTCAGTGCGCCCAGCCCTGAGCCGCCTAAGCGCGGTCTGTTTGGCAAGCCCAAGCCCGCTGAGCCAGAGCCGAGCGGCGGCATTGCCGATCAAATTGAAGAATTCTTGCAAGCGCGCCTGCTCAACTCACCGTTCTCCACGCGCAGCATCCACATCCGCCCGGCGCCCGATCACGGCGTGCGCATTGAGGTAGACGGTCACTTCTACGATAGCATCGCTGAGGTGATCGATCCCGACGTGCGCGAGTACTTGACGAACATCATGCGCGAATGGGAGGCACGGCACTAGCCTAGCGCGATCAGACAGCCTTCATTGGCGCGCAACGCCAGATCGCGCTCCGTCCGTTCGTTGCGATCCATGTGCGTTGAGATCAGGATGCGTCCGCCGCTTGGCAGGCGCAACGTGCGCGCCTGATCCGTGAAGTTGAGCGCCACCACAAGCCGCTCCGACTCCGTGCTGCGATAGTAGGCATAGCAGCCCTGCGGCGCACCCTCTAGCGTCCGATAGGCGCCTTGTTGGAGCGTCCGACTGTTTTGGCGCAGACGTAGCAAGTGGCGCACGAAGTTGAGCATTGAGCGTGGCTCTGCCGACTGTGAGGCTACGTTGCGCGTTAGGTAGTCAGGGTTGACAGGCAACCACGGCGTCACATCCTCTGGACAAAAGCCCGCATTGGGCGAGTCATCCCACTGCATTGGCGTGCGTGCAGGATCGCGCCCAAGCGTCGGATCGTGCTTGCCCCACGGGTCGCGGATTTGTTCAGGCGTCAAGACGCCGTTGACCATACCGATTTCATCGCCGTAGTACAAAGTCGGCGTGCCGCGCAATGTGAGCAAGAGCAGGGTCGCCACACGCGCCTGCGCTTCGCCTACTCGACTGGTAAGGCGTGCCTCATCATGGTTGCCCAGCACATAATTGCCCCATGCGCCACGCGGCAAAGCGCCTTCCAAGCCCTCCACCACGCTCCGCACCACCTCAGGCTGCCACGGCGCGCCCACGAGCGCAAAGTTAAAAGGCATATGCAGCTCATCTAGCTGCGCGCCGTAGTACTTTGCCCATTCCTGCCAATCGAAGATGTGAATCTCGCCGATGGCAAAGCGCGGCTGCTCAGGCGTGCTATATGAGTCGATCAGGCGGCGATAGGCGCGGAAAACCTCATGACAATCGGGATGTCCCTTATCGTAGAGATGCAGCTGAGAGTCGTATTCGCCCATTGAGCGCGCTAGGATCGAGCGCGGCGCTGTATTGGGCGGATTATCGCGTAGATCGGGGTCTTTGAGAATCCAGTGGGCGGCATCCACACGGAAACCGTCTACGCCGCGCTCCAGCCAGAAGCGCGCCACGTCCAGCATTGCCTCGCGCACCTCAAGATTACGCCAGTTCAAGTCGGGCTGATGCTTGGTGAAAGAATGATAGTAATATTGTCCCGTTTGAGCGTCCCATTCCCAGCCGCTGCCGCCAAAGGCGCTCAGCCAGTTATTGGGCGGAGCGCCATCAGGCTTGGGGTCTGCCCACAGGAACCAGTCGCGTTTGGCGCTCTGGCGGGAGCGGCGCGCCTCCACGAACCAAGGGTGCTGATCGGAGGTATAAGTGACCACCAAATCTACGATCAGGCGCATACGGCGCGCATGAATCTCGCTTAGCAGCCTATCAAAGGTCTCCAGCGTGCCGAGCCGCGGGTCAACCGCCTTGAAATCCGTGATATCATAGCCGAAGTCAGCATCAGGCGAGGGATAAAAGGGCGAGAGCCAGATCGCATCCACACTGAGCGTCTCACTGAGATAGTCAAGGCGGCGTAGCACGCCTTCAAGGTCGCCGATTCCGTCGCCATTGGTATCTTGAAAGCTGCGCGGATAGACTTGGTAAATGACAGCCTGTTGCCACCATAATTGATCGGGTGCGTTGAACATGAAATCGCTCGCTTTGCCACAAGGACTCTTGAAAAATCGCTTGGTCGCCATTGTACCACGTCCAGAGAGAGACACGCGCCATGCCTGAGCGCTTGATCGTGGCTATCTCCGGCGCCAGCGGCGCGATCTACGGCATTCGCCTGTTGGAGGTGCTTGCCCAAAGCGACGCCATCGAGACTCACCTGATCATCAGCCCTTCGGCGCGGGCTACAATTGTCCAAGAGACGGCTTGGACAGTCCGTCAGGTAGAGGCGCTGGCAGATGTAGTCTACAAACCTGAGGATATTGGCGCCAGCATTGCCAGCGGCAGCTTCCAGACCCGTGGGATGATCGTCGCGCCGTGCAGCATCAAAATGCTCTCAGCAGTCGCCACCAGCTACAATGCCGATCTGTTAGCACGCGCTGCCGATGTCCAGCTGAAGGAAGGGCGTCCCTTGCTGCTGTTGCTGCGCGAGACTCCATTGCACATCGGGCACCTGCGCTTGTGTGTGCAAGCCGCTGAAAACGGTGCGATCATCATGCCGCCTGTGCCTGCCTTCTACAATGCGCCCAAGACAATTGACGACATCATCAATCACACTGTGGGCAGAGCCTTAGCGCGCATCGGCATCCAAAACGACCTGTACTTTGAGTGGCTAGGCATGGGCAAGCGCTGAAGCTGCAAAGAAATTGTGATTACATTCACAGCAGCGCCATTTTATAATCTCAGCTCGAAGGTGAGAGAGCCTGTGAGGGACTTTCTATGCGGAAATGGAAGCAGCTGGGCGCTCTAGCCCTGCTGATGATGATTGTATGGAGCGCACTGGGGCAAGTCTGGGCGCAAGAGAACCCTGCTGAAAAATGCGGACGCACACTGGCAAACCTGTATCGCTTGATTCAAGGCGACTATCTGCAGACCGATGTCTCATTTAGACCCGTTGCCCGACCGACTGATCTGAACTACTGCCAAGCCCTAGAGCGCGAGATGAACCTCTACCTTGAGCGCGTGATCTTCGCTGAAGAAGACGCTGAGATCGTCGAAGGGCGCTCTGAGAATGCCTACGCTTTCTTAGACCTTGCCGCACGGCGCTATGTCGGCACAATGCCGCGTGGTACGCTGTTCCGCGCTATGGCGCGCAACAGCCTGCCCAGCTCACGGATGATGTTTGTGAAAGGCGAGAATTTCAGCGTGTTTGTGGATTACACTTTCACCACGCTCAGCCGCGAAGAGTTTGAAAGTCTGGTGGGCTTCCAAGAGTACGATGGCGATATCACGCCGTTGTGCGCCGCAAGCTGGTGCATCCCGCCTACGGCGCCGCCGAATCGCTAATCATCGCGGCTGGGGCGGTCGTCATCCATCAGCTCAGCCTCAACTGCGTCATTCCGAGCGACGTCATCGCGCTCCGGCGCTGATACACTTGCCTCAGGCGAGGGCAACGCCGTCCCGCTGAAGCCTTGCGCCAAGGCGGGATGATTGATCATGTTGATCTTGCCCTCGATGAAGGCGCCTTCTTCGGTCACCAGAAAATTGGTGGTGATATCGCCCCAGACTCGCCCTGTGCGCGAGAGATGGACTTTGTAGCCGCTGACATCGCCCCGCACGGCGCCTGAAATGCGAATTTCGCTCTTCGCCTGCACATTGGCATGGACGCGAGCCGTCTCGCCGATGAGCAGGTTGCCATCTACTTGCACGTCGCCTTCGAACTGCCCGTCAATACGCACGTTAGCGCGACTCCTGATCTCGCCCTTGAAGGCAGTGTTGGCACCTAGCACGGTCTCAAAGCCGACGGCTTGGCGCGTAGGCGGCGTGACAGCAGTTGGTGGCGCAGTGGGCGCAGGCGGCGGATTGGGCGGTGTTGGCGTGCCGCTGGGCTGCGGCGTAGATGGTTTACGTCCTCCGAACATCACATAGCTCTCCCACACAACGCGATCGGTTTTTGCTGTCTCAGCCATACGGCGTGCATCGCTCTCACTCTATCCAACGGGTAGGGCAGCGGTACGCGCCGCTTGCCCCGATCAGTATACCGCGCCACATGAGAATGTCCAACAGAGCAAGCCCACTGAGTCAATCCGCCAGAATTGGGTTACAATGCTGTGTGTACCTTCAGCAGGTGATGAGAGACGCCCATGAGCAACACGACCCATGCCGTGTATCTGACCTACCGCCGCGATATTGCCGCCATTCCTGCCCGCGCTATTTACCATGCGCTGCGCGCCGCCGATTTGGATGTCTTTATGGACTTGGATAGCGTGCTGGACGAGCGGACAAAAGCGCTGATCAGCGCTCAGATCGCGGCGCGTCCCTACTGCCTGCTGATCGCTACGCACGGCAGCCTTGAGCGCTGCATCGAGACGGGCGACTGGCTGCGCTATCAGCTGGAAGCCGCGCAACAGGCGCACACGCAGATGATTGTGCTGCATCCGTCGGAATTTCCGTTTGCACAAGCCGTAAAAATGCTCGGCAGTCTATTGGCAGGCGCAATCGCCTTTCCCATCACCTATGAAAGCCTCCCCGCTGATATGACGCGCTTGCGCTTGACGCACCTGAAGCCGCGTCCCGTGCGCCCTGCGCCTGAGAGCGATCCGCGACTGCTGGCAGAATGGCAAGCACGCCTTGCCGCTTTGCCGCCTGTTGACTCCGCTCAAATCGCCGCTCAAAAGCACTTTGAGCGCGCTTTCACGCGTCCACAAGGCGATTGGCAGAGCCGCATTGAAGACTACACAGCCGCCCTAGCCCATTACCCTGAGTTTGCCTCTGCCTACGCACGGCGCGGCGCGAACCGCGAGATTCTCGATGATCTGCACGGCGCAATGGATGACTTCGATACAGCTATCCGCTTGAATCCGTTGCATGAGGTCGCTTACGTCAATCGCGGCATCCTGTTTGCTAAGCTGGGCGACCTGCATAGCGCTCTGCTCGACCTGAACGAGGCGCTACGCTTGAATCCGACCTTAACTCTCGCTTACTATCATCGGGCGCTGGCTCATGCCAGTCGCGGCGATTATGAGGGAGCGCTTGCCGATCTGAACATCGCCATTCAGTTTGAGCCACGTGCTATGTTCTACTTCCAGCGCGGACTCGCCTATAGTGCCAAAGGCGATGATGCTAACGCGCTTGCCGATTACACTGAGGCGCTGCGCTTGAATCCTAAGCTGGCAGAGGCATACTACAATCGCGGCTTGATCCGCGCCAAGAGCGATATGCACCGCGCCGTCGCCGATTGGACCTCAGCCATTGAAGCCGATCCCAAACTGGCGGAGGCATATTACAATCGCGGGTTAGCGCGTGCGCACTGGGGCGATATTGACGGCACCCTTGCGGATATGATCAAGTTCCTTGAACTGATGCCCGAACATGAAAAAACCGCTGAGGTGCGCGAGATGATCGAAAATTTGCGCCAAATGCGCAGCGGCAACATATCTGATCTGCAGGCAGGAAGCTGATGAATAACCGTATCTTTCTCCTCTATCGGCGTGGCATTGGTGAAGTTCCCGCTCGCATTCTGACAGAATATTTGCAGCTAATTGAGATGCAGATGATCGCCATGCGCGCCCTTGAGCGCGATCACATGGTGTTCATTGTGACTCCCGTGACTCTTGAGCGCTGCTGCGAGCAGGGCGACGCTATGCGCAAAGTGCTAGAGGATGCACAGCAACGCCACATGCACTTGATAACTCTCCTCTCCAAATACTTTGACCCCGCTGAACAGACCCGCTGTGCTGCTAATCTGTTGACCAATGCCGAGCCGATCCCGCTTGACTACGAGCGCTGGGAAGAGGCGCTTCAGGAGGTAGCACAGCGCCTAGGCGTGACTGTTGACCTCCCGCCATTGCGCCCTGAGCAGCGCACACAGCTTCGGGCACAAGAGTGCTTTGAGCGTGCGCTCAGTCTGCCCCCCTACGATCTAGCGGGCAAGTTAGCCGCCTATGACGAGGCGATTCGCATCTATCCTGATTTTGCTGAGGCTTACGCACGGCGCGCCGCTGCGCATTTTGTCAATGGCGACCTAGCCGCCTGTCTCGCCGATTGTGAAAATGCCCTACGTCTGAATCCGAATTCGTCAGAGGCGCATCACAGCCGCGCTATGGCACTTGCCAAGCAGGGCAACTACGCCGAGGCGCTAGAGAGTTACTCGGCAGCGCTGCGCATTGATCCGCGCAACTCACGCGCCTATCTCAATCGCGGCGTGGCAAAATTCAACTTGGGCGACCTTGATGGCGCTATTGAAGATTACAGCGCCGCCATTGCCTTGAATCCGAACTTTGCGGAGGCGTACTTCAATCGCAGCCTCGCTCACAGTCAGCGCGATAATTTTGAAGCTGCACTGCATGACTACGCACAGGCAATGGCGCTGAACCTAAATACGCGCCAAGCCGCTGATGAAGCCAACATCGCTGCCACTATTGCCTATTTGGAGCGTTTGCTACGCCGCTTTCCCGATCGTCCGCAGGCAGAGCAGGTGCGCCGTGAGATCGCACGCTTGCGCGCCCTTGCGAATGATTAGCGCCGTTGCAACAGGCTGTAGCGATTGATGTTATCGGTATGACCGTCGGCGTAGAACGTCGCCACGAGGCTGAGACCGCTTGCCGCCTCCAAAGTGCGCTGTTCAGCCTCATCTACGTGATGGCAGTAGCGCAACAGACTGTTTGCCGCGTGTCCGCGCCGCCAATCCATCAGCCAATCGCCGCGCTCAGCGCCATATTCGGGCGGCAAAGCGATCAGACGTTCGCGGAAGCGCGCATGATCGTAGAAACACCAGCTGGTAAAGACCAAAAAGCCGCCCTGCACTACGCGCTCAGCCAGATCGCGGATCAGGGCGAGGCGGCGCGCTAGGCTCGGCACGTGATGTAGCACGCCAAAGAGTGCTACCAGCTCGTATTCGCCCTCAGGCAGACGATCTTCGAGCAGATCGCTCAACTCAAGGCGCGCCTCAGGCAAGACGCCCATCTTGGCGAAGGCGGCACGAGCCGACTCAAGCAGTGCGGCGTTGTTATCCGTGCCGTGATAGCGCACCGCAGCCAAGTTGCGCGCCAAAAAGCGCCCAAAGCGCCCGTTGCCGCAGCCCACATCAAGGACTCGACGCGGCGTGGGCAGAGTCTCAAGGTAGGGCAAGAGCCGCCGCCAACCGTTCCACGCCCTGCCCCGCGACTCATCAAAATTTTCGGCAGCCTGTGCGTAAAAGGCGCGATTGAGCGCGTTCAGGGCGCGGCACGCCGCCTCATCCATAGCGACGATCAGGCTTGCACCTGCACGCCGCGCCAAAAGGCGATGTAGCCCTTGATATTGGCAGCAGCAGGTTTAGGATCGGGGTAGTACCACGCAGCATCAGGATTAGTCTTGCCGTTTACCTCTAGCGTGTAGTAGCTGGCAGTGCCTTTCCACGGACAGACAGTATGCGTACTGCTCTCCCGCAGGTACTCGCGCTTGACCGAGTCGGGCGGGAAGTAGTGGTTGCCCTCTACCACAACGGTCTGATCGCTCTCGGCGATCACAGCGCCATTCCAGATTGCTTTCATCTCAAGACTCCTCTCCACAGCTCTACGACGAGTCATAGCACGCTGCGCGCCGAACGCCAAGCGCTCAATTCAGCACTTTTTTCAAAGTTTTTACAAAGATTTGCGAGTTCATTATATCTGAAGATAAAAAACAGCTTTACAATATTTCATGAGTCATGCATCCCACAAAGGAGCTAAGCCAATGAAGGCGATTCTAGTTTTGGTGCTGGCGCTGAGCCTTGCGGCGT
>PGTK01000003.1 GCA_002794705.1 Candidatus Thermofonsia Clade 1 bacterium | reverse complement strand
GCCTGAAGCGCCACCGCAAGCTGGTTGAGCGTCCGCAAGGACGGAACTGCCCGCGCTGTGCGTCAACGCTCGTTTCTTACCACTACTCAGCGGTTAAGGCAAGCGCCGAGCGCTTACCGAGACCTTGAGCGAACGGGTCAGTAGCTCAGCTGGTTAGAGCACTCGGCTGATAACCGAGAGGTCACACGTTCGAGTCGTGTCTGACCCATAGAGCCGCCTTTGTGCGGCTTTTTCAGGGGATGTAGCTCAGCTGGGAGAGCGCCTGCTTTGCAAGCAGGAAGTCAGGGGTTCGAGTCCCCTCATCTCCAAGCCCAAATGCATAGTTGCAAACACGGCACGGCAGAGCTGTGCTGTTTTTGTTTTTCCTAGCCGTAGAGCGCTTGATAGAGCGCTTCGTGCCGCTTGAGAGCGACCTGCAGGGCGCGTACGCCCTCTGGGCGCGGCACAATTGTTGCCTCGATTTGTGGCGGTAGGTCGGTTAGGGCGATTTCGCCTAGCGCGGCAAGCGCCATGAGTGCCGCGCCGCGTGCCGTCGGCTCATTTTCGGCAACGAGGCGGAGCGGAGCGTTCAGCGCGTCTGCCATGAGTTGCGCCCATGCCCGTGAGCTGTGCAGGGCGCCGCCGCCTGCCCAAATCGGCGATTCGGATAGCCCAAGCAGGCGTGCAATTGCCGCTAGGCGCAGCGCCACGCCCTCCAGTGCCGCCCGCAGCACATCTATGCCTGTGGTGCTGAGCCGTATGCCGTGCAGCGTGCCTAGCGCGCTCGGATTCCAGTTTGGCGCACGTTCGCCGCCCAGCATGGGCAGGAAGGTCAGTCCGTGTGCATCGGGAGCGCGCTCAAGCAGCGCCTGCTCAAGCGCGTTTGTCTCAGGTAGGCGAAATTGCTCGCGCACCCATTGGAAGATGTTGCCGCCCTCGCTGGTCGCGCCGCCGATCAAGTGACGTTGCCCATCTACGCGGTAGCGCCACGCGCCGAAGGGCAAGTCAGGTGCGCTTTCGGTTGAGATGGTGCGAATTGCCGCTGTTGTGCCGATAGTTAGTGCAGTTTCGCCGTGCGCCGCTGCACCGGAGCCGATGTTCGCTGCTGCGCCGTCGCCCACTGCGAGGAAGAATGGTATGTCGCGTAGTGCCTGCCAGCGTGCGGCATACTCAGGTGACAGACCGCGCTGCGCTGCGCTGTAATCGGCTAATGGCGGCAATTGATCGGCGCGTATGCCGAGTCGATCCAGCCATGGCGCGTCCCAGCTGAACGTCACGCCGTTGAAAATGCCGCTCCATGAGGCGACCGAGTAGCTGCACGGCACATCGGCGCGCCCGAACCACGCCCGATAGAGGTAGGTGGCGAAATCTGTCCAGCTGGCTGCGCGCACGCCGCGCTCATGCAGCCAGAGCAGCTTGGGCGCGTGATAGGCGGTATGCAACATGCAGCCGACGCGCCTGTGCGACTCGCGCAAGCCCGCCTCGCCCAGCTCAGCGCGCAGCATCTCGACCTGTGGCGCGCAGCGCGTATCGGCATAGGTGTAGATCGGCGTGAGCGGACGCCCGCTCTCATCTACGCCTAGCAAATTGCCGACAAAGGTCGCCATGCAGACGGCGTTTAGGCTAGGCAGATCGGGTCGGCTGCATAGCGAGTCCAGCAGGCGCTCAATCACGGCGCGCAAGGACTCAGCCGCTATCTCTGAGGCGCCGCTTGAGTCCGTGTGGAAGGCGATAGGCGCGCTCAGCGCGAAGAGCGCCTTCAGACTGCTCTCAGCGTAGCGATAGACGATCAGGCGCGCTGATGAGCTGCCCACGTCAATGGCGAGGATGTGCTTCATAGCCTGTAGGCGCGCCGTGCCAAGCCAACTGCCAGCTCAACTGCCATCTCTGCAGCTTCTGTCTCATCTACAATGCCGCGCACCACCAGACCTGCTAACCAATTGCAGGCGGCGCGCCGCCACAGATCGTGGCGGGCAGGGATCGAGAGGAATGCCCGCGTGTCATCGTTGAAGCCCGCCGTGTTGTAGATTCCGCACGTCTCCATGACCTGATCGAAGTAGCGCGCCATGCCGTTCAGACTATCGTGGAACCACCACGGCGCGCCTAGCCGCAGCGCGGGATAGTGTCCTGCGAGGGGCGCTAACTCGCGGGCATAGGTTGCCTCGTCTAGCGTGAAGATGATCAGAGTCAGACGCGGATCGTTGCCGAAGGCATCCAGCAATGGCTTCAGGTTGCGCGTGAACTCCGCCACTTGCGGGATGTCCGCGCCTTTGTCGCGCCCGAAGCGCCGCAGCAGCACAGGATTGTGGTCGCGCAGTGACCCGACGTGCAGCTGCATGACCAAACCGTCTTCAGCGCTCATGCGCGCCGATTCGATCAGCATGTGTCCCGTGAAGCGCCGCGCCTCATCAGTAGTGACTGTGCCGCGCAAGGCGCGTTGAAAGATGAAATTCGCCTCATCGCGGCTCAGACGCTCTGTGTAGGGCGATGCTGCGCCGTGATCGCTTGCCACAGCGTCCATAGCGCGGAAAAAGGCGCGCCGCGCCTCCAACGCCTGTACGAAAGTGCGATAGTCATGGATGTACACGCCCGAACAGGCACTGAGCGCCTCGATGTTGGCGCGCCAATCAGCCGAGTCGAGGTTGATGACGCTGTCAGGACGGAAAGTCGGCAGAATGCGCCCGCCCCAGCCCGACTCTCGGATCGCCTTGTGATGTTCAAGCGTATCGGTCGCCGCGTCAGTGGTACACAGCACCTCGATCTTGAAGCGCTCATACAAGTGACGCGGCTGGAAGTCGGGCTGCGAGAGGCGCGCTGCGATCTGGTCGTAGAACAAGTCGGCTGTTTCAGCGCTCAGGCGCGCTTGAATGCCGAAGACCGCCTCAAAGACGTAGTTCAGCCAGATGCCACTTGGCGTGCCGCGAAACAGGTAGAAATGCTCTGCAAAGCGCCGCCAAGCGCGGCGCGGATCGCGCTCATACGGCGATCCGTCCAGCGTTGGCACGCCCAGCGACTCCAGCGCCACGCCCTGCGAATAGAGCATCCGCAGCAAATAGTGATCGGGCAGCACGATCAGCGCCAAAGGCGACTCAAACTGGTAGTGTGGCGTGGCAAACAGGCGCGGATCGACATGCCCATGCGGACACACAAGCGGCAAAGTGGCGATGTGAGCGTACAATTGGCGCGCTACGCCGCGCTGAGATGGCTCCGGGCTGAAAAAGCGGTCAGGATGCAACGCCACGATCAGCCTCACTTTGTGTGCGGACGCGGTAGAGCCGTTCGCCCGCCTTCGGCACATACAGAATGCCCCCTGCCTCGCGTCCCTGCCACGCCGACGGATCGAGGCTGCGATAATCATAGTAGCCTAGATTGAGCTGTTCGCAGTCCGCTGCGCTGATTTGCGTGGCAAGCGCGACGCGAATGCGCGGCTGCTCAACTTCGCCTTGCATGGCGCCATCGCCCTTCACGTGTGTGCTGTGCGCAAGCACGCCCAGCGGAATGTGCTTCAGACGCTCCCAGTGCCGCAGAATGTAATCGCGGATGTGGTAGCCGACTTCATAAATGTACGAGCCATGTACATGGCTCACCACGCTCAGATGCGGCGCGTAGATGATGATCTCACCGCCATCTGCCACAGCAGGATCGAGCTTGTACATCGCCTTTGAGGCGACCCACAGCTCATCGTACATCGGCGGCGCTGCCGAAAGGACGCGCTGCACAGGCTGATCGAGCCACGTGATATGCCGCTGCGCCGATTGATCGGCAGCCGCCTCCCATGCTGTTATGTGATCGCCGATGAACAGGCTAGAGAGTCCCTCACCTTCAACGGTCATGCTGATCAGGCTCACAGGTGTGGGCAGGAGCGCGGCAGCGGCATGGATCAAGGTGCGCACGGGCGTCCACTTGACTCCGATCACGCGCCGCACGGTCAGCAGCGCGCCTAGCCAGTGCGAGACGTTGATGATCTCCGCGCCGCTGATACCGGGAAAGAGGTACTTTGCGCCGCCGCTGAAGCCGATCACCTCATGCGGAAAGACGGGCGAGAGGATCAGGATGTGATCGTAGGCGAGCGCAGCGCGATTGATCCGAATTGGCACATCGCCGCCTAGCGACTCATGCCATGCCTCACCGCTGATCGCCTGCACCTGCGCACGTTCAATTACACCAAGCGGGACAAGCGCGCTCGGATCGTCCCAAGCGTGGTTGAGCAAGCCGATATGGGCGTAGCGCGCTTGCCGCTCCTCAGGCGTAATGCCCACCAAGCGGCAAAGCGCCGCCTCGCTCAGAGGCGGGTGCGTGCCAAGCGCGACCATGAAGTCAAGTGCCTTTGCATCATGCAGGATATCGGTCAGGAGGCGGAAAAGGAGTGGCAAGGGCAAAGTGCGCGTGTGATCGGGCATCAAAATCAGCAAGCGCGCACCTTTGAAGCGTCCGCTGAGCGCCCTTTCTAGCGTAGCGCGAATCTGTGCCTCGCTGAGCATTGCACCGAACGGCGCAACAGCTGAGGCGAGCAACGTCTGGGCTTGGTGCATGGGCGACTCCCGCACTAACGATACAAGCGCTGTTGATGGATGTACTCTAGCACAGCATCTGGCACTTGATAGCGGATTGAGTGCCCTCTGCGCACAGTCTCACGGAGCGTGCTGGCAGCGATCTCGATCAGCGGAGCATCTACCAGCACAACGCGCTGACGGACGCCGGGCAGACGCGCCTCAAGCGCATCCAGATTGATCGGCACATTGGGACGGCGCATCACGGCAAGGGTCGCTTGGGCGATGATCCACTCCGGCGCCCGCCACGTCATCAGCTCACTGAGCGAATCAGCGCCCATCAGGAAAAACAGCTCGTAGCCGCGATTTTGAGCGCGCAAGATGCTGAGCATGTCCGATGTGTAATGCGGACCTTGCCGATCCATATCCACACGCGAAATTTCGAAGTGCGGGTTGCCCTGAATGGCGCGCTGCAGCATGGCAAAGCGATGCAAGGGCGGCGTCACGCCTTGATCCTGTTTGTGTGGCGGCTGCGCAGCTGGCACAAACAGCACGCGCTCCAGATTGAGCGTGTCACGGGCGATCTGGGCGAGGATCAAGTGACCGATATGCGGCGGATCGAACGTGCCACCAAAAACGCCCAAGCGCGGCAGCTCAGGCTCTTGGAAGGTCTCAACGTCTTGGGTATCGTTGCGGTCATCAGTGTAGCCCACTTATTCGCCCCACTCTAGCTCGTAATCGCCGATGAAGACGGTATCGCCCACTTGTACGCCCGCCGCCTCAAGCGCTTGTGTGATGCCGAGCGTCTCTAGAATGCGCTGAAAACGCGCCACGGACTCGTCAAATTCCCAGTAGGTCATGGCGGCGGCGCGCTCAATTGCCTCGCCACGCACGATGTACTCGCCATTTTCGCCACGAGTGAGCGTAAATGCCATGCGCGCCTCATCCTCAAGTGTGTAGGTAGGCGTCTGATCGAAGGTGCGGGTCTGGGCGGGCAGTTTATCCAGCTCAGCGGCGACGCGATTGACCAACTCGCGTACGCCGCTCCCCGTTGCGGCTGAAATCGCCATGACGGTATAGCCGCGCCGCTCTAGCTCGCGCCGCACTGACTCCCAATGCGCCTGTGCCTGAGGCAGATCGAGCTTATTGAGCGCCACAATCTGCGGCTTGTGCGCCAATTCAGGATCGAAGAGCGCTAATTCGGCGTTGATCTGGTTGAAATCCGCCAAGGGGTTCTCAGACTCGCCGTTGAGCAGGTGGATGAGCAAGCGCGTGCGCTGTACATGGCGCAGGAAGGCGTGTCCCAGCCCGACGCCCATATGCGCGCCTTCGATCAAGCCGGGAATATCGGCAAAAACGATGTCCCTATCGCCCACAACGACCACGCCCAAGTTCGGCTCTAGGGTAGTGAACGGATAGGGCGCAATTTTCGGCTTGGCATTGCTGACAACTGAGAGCAACGTAGACTTTCCCGCATTAGGGACGCCCACAATGCCCACGTCGGCGATCAGGCGCAACTCAAGGCGCAGATCGCGTGCCTCGCCCGGCTCACCTTTCTCTGCCATGCGCGGCGCCTGATTGGTGCTGGTGGCAAAGTGCTGATTGCCGCGTCCGCCGCGCCCGCCCTTTGCCACCACAACCGCCTGACCATGCTCCACAAGGTCAGCGATGATCGCGCCTGTGTGAGCATCCCTGACCACCGTGCCAAGCGGCACCTCGATTCGCAAAGGCGGCGCGCTGGCGCCGCTCCGATTGAACGGACCGCCGTTTTTGCCGTTCTGAGCGATGAATTTGCGCGTGCGGCTGAAGTTGTAGAGCGTGTTCATGTGGCGCGTTGCCACCAAGACGACGTCGCCGCCGCGCCCGCCATCGCCGCCGTCCGGACCGCCCCGCGGCACATATTTCTCGCGGCGGAAATGGACGATTCCATCGCCGCCGTCGCCACTGCGCACGTGAATGACTGCTTCATCGAAAAACATGCTTTAAGTCTAGCTGAATCGCCAGAGTGCGGCAAGGCTAAAGTGCGCGCCACGTCGCGCCGTGCAGCGCGGGCTGCGTCACGCGGATAGCCGTCGGCAAGTTCATCTCTGCGTAGACCCCGCGCATTGCCTCTGCCACGCGCTCCGCGACTGATTCCGAGTCACAGAGCGAACATAACGTCGGACCGGCGCCGCTGATGACCGTGCCAAGCGCGCCACAAGCACGCGCCGCGGCACGCACCTCCGCCAGACCGCGCATCAAGTGCGCACGGGCAGGCTCAACCACGCTATCGCGCTCCATTGCCGCGCCCAATAGCGCCAGATCGCCTGTATAGAGCGCATGGATCAGCAGCGCCACCTGCGCCGTCTGATGCACCATTGCCTTGAGCGGCACATTCTGCGGCAAAACGGCACGCGCCTGTGCCGTCGGCACGGCTATGGCAGGAGTCGCCAATGCCACGTACAAATTCGTCGGCACGGGCAGACTGTAGATCGCCTCAGCCGCTGTGCCAAGCACAAGGGTAATGCCGCCAAACAGCGCAGGCGCGACGTTATCCGCGTGGCGTCCGCTGACCGCCGCCTCGCCCTCCAGACTGGCTGCTAAAAGCGCAGCACGATCGAGCGGCTCGCCAAACAGGGCATTCACTGCCACCGCCGCTGCAACCGCGCTCGCTGCGCTGCTGCCCAAGCCGCTCGCCAAGGGCAAGCCCTTGTGGACGGTCAGCACAACCCCTTCCGTTGCCCTGATCCGCTCCAAGACATACGCCGCAGCGATACCTGCTGTATTCTGCTTTGGATCGCGGCTCAATTTGCCCTCATCGCCTGTGATCGCCGCGATCCGCACGCCTGCAATGTCGCTGCGCTCAGCGCGCACCACATCGCACGGCGCTTGCACTGCCATGCCCAGAATATCAAAGCCGACTCCCAAGTTGGCGACCGTGGCGTTAGCAGTCGCCTCCACTGCCTGTAGACTCATGGCAACACGCGCAGCGCCTGCTCCAGATCGGCGATCAGGTCTTGGGCGTCTTCCACGCCAATGGCAAAACGCACTAAATTGCCCGTGATGCCCACCTCAAGGCGCTCCTCAGGCGTCTTTTCAAAGTAAGACATCAAAGCGGGCTGCTCGATCAGGCTATCCACGCCGCCCAGACTGGGCGCGATGTAGGGAATCTGCATGGCGTCAATGAAGCGGCTAGTTTCCTCAAGCGTGCCGCGCACAGTGAAACTGACCACGCCGCCAAAACCGCTCATCTGCTTTTTGGCGATCTCATGGTCGGGATGCGAGGGCAAGCCGGGATACCACACGCGCTCGATCTTCGGATGCGCCTCTAAGTACTCTGCGACGCGCATTGCTGTGGCGTTCTGCTGTGCCACGCGCAAGCCGAGGGTCTTTAAGCCGCGCTCCAGCAGGTAGGCGCTCTGCGGATCAACAATGCCGCCTAGCACGCCGCGTGCGTCGCGCAGCGCCGCAATGCGATCCTTGCGCCCTGCCACCACGCCTGCCAAAAGGTCATGGTGACCGCCTAAATATTTAGTGGCGCTATGCACTACATAGTCAATGCCGTATTGCAGCGGCAACTGATTGACGGGCGTGCCGAACGTGCTATCAATGATGGTCTGGACGCGGTTGCGCTTGGCGATCTCGGCAATGCGCGCAAGGTCTACGCAGCGCAAGTATGGATTCGTCGGACTTTCCGAAAGGATAAAGCGCGTCCGTTTAGGCTGAATTGCCGCCTCAAGCGCCTCGTAGTCGCCGGTTGGCACAATAGTCGTCTCAATGCCGAGCCGCTTGAGGAAGGTCAAGCAGAATTGGCGCGTGCGGCGATAACAGTCACTTGTCATCACAATGTGTGCGCCTGCGGGCAGGCTTGCCAAGAGCAGCGAGGTGATCGCCGCCATGCCAGAGGAGAACAGCACGGCATCCTCAGCGCTCTCCAGCGCCGCGACCTTGCTCTCGACGGCTTTGACAGTCGGGTTGCCGTAGCGCCCGTACTCCTCACGTCCAACGATCCCATCGCCCCAGCTTTTGTGCTGCATGAAGTTGATCAGGTCAGCGGTATCGGCAAAGGCGTAGGTCGCCGTTTGGATGATGGGCATGGGAATGGCTTGATGCGCACGGGGACGATCATCGCCGCCATGCACTGAGAGCGTATTGACGCCCAGACGCTGGGATTGTGCCTCTGAGGGCGTGGGCGCGCTTGCGCCATTGGACTCAGACGGTTGAGCAGACACGGCTAATCTTCACTCCGCGAGGCTGAAAGTAGACTATGCCGCCATACTCTAGCCAAGAGCAGGCGAGTTGTCAAAGGGGCGCTTGCCTTTGGTTTGAGCCACACTTTTTGGGCTCAGATATTTTTATGGCGACTCGCTCACACAATTCGCTGCTAAAATAGGCGCATAATCATCTATGCACTGATGGACTGAATCTTTGTGATGAAACCGATCCTTTTGAATTACAGCGAGCAAGGGCAGGGATTGCCGCTGGTCTTGCTGCACGGCTTTCCCTTCAACAGCGGCTTATGGCGCTATCAGGCGCGCTACCTGAGCGATGTTTGCCGCGTGATCCTGCCTGATCTGCGCGGCTTTGGGCAGAGCGACGTCACGGAGGGCATTTATGAGATGTCCGTGTTGGCACAAGACGTGCTGCACTTGCTTGATAGGCTGAATATCCAAAAAGCTGTCATCATCGGACACAGCATGGGCGGCTATGTGGCGTTAGCGCTGTGGCGTTTAGCGCCGCAGCGCTTCAGCGCGCTTGGGCTGATCGCCTCGCACGTCTGGGCGGATAGCGAGGCGCAATTGCAAGCGCGGGAGCAGCTCATTGGGCAAGCGCTGGATCGGGGCGCGGCTGCAGTGGCAGAGGCGATGTTACCGCGCCTGTTCGCGCCCAATCCAAATGCGGATGAGCCAGTTCATGAACAGGCGCGGGCTATGATGCTTGAGGCGCGTCCCACCAGCCTCGTGAACGCCTTGCGCGGCATGATGCACCGCCCTGATAGCAGCGATCTCTTGCCGCAGATCAACGTGCCTACCCTGATCCTGTGCGGCGACTCCGATCCAATCGTGCCGCCTGAGCGCGCTGAGCAAATGGCGCGTCATTTGCCGAATGCTACACTTGTGGTGATTGAAAATGCAGCGCACATGCCCATGCTAGAGCAGCCCCAAGCGACCGCCGTTGCCCTGCGGACGTTCCTGAGCAGCTTTCGGCACGCTCACACAGAGAGCTGACGGGCGAACTGCTGCAGAAAGGCGCGTTGCGTCTCGGAGAGCATGTGAAAGTAGCACGAGAGGCGGCGCGCCTGCACGCTCAGCACGGCTTGGCGCAGGGACTGCCCATGCCGCATGAAGTAGACATGCAAGAGCGTACCTGTGCGCCCGACTCCTGCGTGACAATGCAGATAGACGGGCTTGCCTGCCGTTTGCATCGCGTCAATGTAGTCCACAATGGCGTTGGCTTGCGCCTCACTGGGGATTCCAAAATCCTCAATGGGCGAATGGTAGGTCTCAATGCCGAGCGAGGCGAACAGCTCAGCTGAGAATGATCGCCATGCCGTCAGCGGATGTTCGGTCAGCGAGACAATAGCGCGAATGCCTTCGGCGTGTAGCGTTCTCACGTCCTCTACGCTAGAGGGAATCGGACCCGCCGCCAGAACGCTTGGGACGATCCAGTCAAATTTGAACATACTCATTCTCTCAAGCGCGCATAAATATCGCCTGAACGATGCTTATTTGGGTGACTTTCTAGCTGCCGATAGGTCGCTTCGGCACTTGCCCAGTTGGTTTGCACAAAAACGAACGGCTCTTTGCAAACAAGATTGAATTCATAATCGCCTAGCGCTTGTAAGCGTGCCATGCACACAGCAGCGGCTGAGAGTCATTCCACTGTGTACTCGAACGAAAGCGCTTTAACGGGTTGCGAAAGCCCCTGCAATACTGGCAGTTCGTGACCCTCTACATCAATTTTAATGAACGCAGGAACGCCATGTGTCTCTATGAGTGCATCAAGTGTTGTGACAGGCACTTTTTCAGTGGCATACCAACGGCGTTGCTCCCAGCCTGAGCGGCTTTTTACCCGTTCGATCCACTCAGGTGAAAAAGACGACTTCGCGTGCGCATTGCACAAATGTAGTTCTAACTCACCCTGCTGCGCCGATACGCCGCCCAAATAAAACATTGCACGGGGATGCTTGCCAAAGCGCGCCTGAATTTGCGCCATGCACTTTGCCTGTGGCTCAATTGCCAACACACGGGCGCCCAGCGATAGAAAAACTGCTGTGTATCTGCCGACATTCGCGCCCACGTCAAAGACCAAGTCGTTTGGTTGAATGAACTGCCGATAGAAGGCGCGCATTCGGGCTGTGAGCCGCCATTGCAGATATGGACTCGCCATTCGGCGCACTGTGCTATACAGCCCTAGCTTTTTTAGCACATTTTTGATCTGTTGCTGCATCCAATGGTGCCTTTGTTGTATAGGTTTCATGCCGCTAAGTCTGTCTACATCCCATAGAGCAGCTTTGGCGCTCAGATTTTCAGAAGTTAACATCTTGGCAAAACTTGAGTGACAAACCTAGCCAACTCGCCGCGCACAAGCATAGCATACTATGTCTGCTCTATCAAACGCCCCGCACAACTCCGAAAGCCTTCACATTCTGATTGTGGCGCGCAACGCTTTAGCGCGCATTGGACTGAGCACATTGCTGGCAGGACGTGCGCAAGTCGTTGGCGAGGGCACGCCTGAGAGCGATCTGATCGCTCAAGTTGAGCGTACACAGCCCGATGCTCTGCTCTGGGATGTAGATTGGGAGGCGGATGTAGCGCTCCTAGCCGCGCTCAGCGCTGAGTTGCCGCCGATCCTCGCCCTGCTCAGCGACTCAGAGCTTGCGCAGAGCGTCTGGGCATGTGGTGTACGGGGAGTCTTGCTGCGCACGGCGCAACCTGCTCAGATCACAGCGGCGCTGGTTGCCGTTGCGCACGGTCTGACTGTTCTTGAGCCTGACTTGGCGAAAATTCTGCTGCCTGAGCGTCCAGTTGCCCTTGAAGAGCCGCTGACCAGCCGCGAGCGCGAGGTCTTGCGCTTGCTGAGCGAAGGACTCGCTAACAAGGGCATTGCCGTACGTCTGGGAATCAGCGAAAATACGGTCAAGTTTCATGTGAATGCGATCATGAGCAAGTTGGGCGCTCAGAGCCGCACAGAGGCTGTGGTGCGCGCCGCCCGCCTCGGCTTGATCGCGCTCTGAGTCGTTTGCATTTCCCACTTGCTATTTTTCTGAATTTGGGCGTATAATCTGTTTATCCAGATTAATTGTATTGATCATATAATTGGCGCGTTGCGATGACTCCTCGACTGGATTCAGCGCTGCTGAACTACATCGTAGAGCATAACCTCCAACCGGGCGATCAGCTCCCCGCGCTGACCGAGCTGAGCGCGCAGTTGAACATCAATGTGGGCAAGCTACGCGAGCAGTTAGAGGTCGCCCGTGCGCTTGGCTTGGTGGATGTGCGCCCGCGCACAGGCATTCGCTTCCGCGAGTATGATTTTCTGCCCGCGCTGCGCCTGAGCCTGCTCTTTGCCCTTGCGCTGGACAAGAGCTATTTCATCGCCTTCACGGAGCTGCGCAATCATCTTGAGGTAGCATTCTGGCACGAGTCAGTGGCGCGCCTGACCGACTCAGACAAGGCGGCGCTCCGTGATCTGTGCCAGCGCGCTTGGCAGAAGCTGAACAATCAGCCTTTCATCCAGATTCCGCACCAAGAGCATCGTAAGTTTCACATGGGCATTTTCGCCCACCTCGATAATCCTTTCGTCAAGGGGCTGTTAGAGGCGTACTGGGAAGCCTACGAGGCTGTTGAGCTGAATACTTATGCAGACTTGGCTTATTGGCAGGAGGCATGGACTTATCACGAAAAAATTTTGCAACACATCCTAGAAAACGACCCTGAGGCGGCGTTGCAGGCTTTTATCGAGCATACGCAACTGCTGCGCCACCGCAACGGCGCAAGCGCGCCTGCGCATGATGTTTTTCACAAGCCCGCTCAACCTGAATGATGAGATAAGGTTAAGGAGACCCAAGCATCCATGTGTGCCGTTAAACTAACGACTGATAAGCGCACTGAGTCAGGTGTGCTGATCAACGATTTCGCTATCGTAGCCGCTACGGTCAATGGCTCTGGCAGCCAGACCGCTAACAATACGCTGGTACGCGCCCTTTTCAAGATGGGTATCCCCGTCAATGGCAAGAATCTGTTCCCTTCGAACATCTACGGCTTGCCGACGTGGTATACCATTCGTCTGAGCAAAGATGGCTACATCGCACGCCGTCCGGACTATCACGTGCTTGCCGCCATGAATCCGAAGACTCAGGCGGAAGATATCGAGAAATTGGCGAGTGGCGGCATTTGCATCTATCCCGAAGAGTGGAAGCTGAAGCCGACGCGGGATGATATCACCTATATCCCGATGCCTGTCCGTGAGATGGTCAAAGAGAGCGGCGCAGCGCCTGCTTTGAAGGAATATGTCGCTAACATGGTCTATGTGGGCGCTGTGGCGGAGCTGCTGGGCATTGATCTGGTTGAGATCAAGAGCGCGCTCAGCTACTTCCTCAAGGGCAAGGCGAAGGCGGTTGATCTGAACTACTTCCTTGTGGAAAAAGCTGCCGCGTACGTCCGTGAGCACTTCGCCGATGTGCCGCGCAATTTCCGCGCTGAGCGCATGGACGCCACACGGGGCAAGGTGCTGATCGAAGGCAACTCAGCGGCGGCGCTCGGCGCGATCTTCGGCGGAGTCAGTGTGGCGGCATGGTATCCGATCACGCCTTCCACCAGCATGATTGACGCGCTGATGGATTACGCCAAAGAATTGCGCGTTGAGCCAGACGGCAAGACCACGCTCGCCGTTATCCAAGCAGAGGATGAGCTAGCAGCGGCGGGTATCATCATCGGTGCTGGCTGGATGGGCGCTCGCTCGCTCACTGCGACCTCCGGACCGGGCATCTCGCTCATGGCGGAGTTCAGCGGTCTGGCGTACTTTGCTGAGGTGCCGTGCGTCATTTGGGATATTCAGCGCATGGGCCCGAGCACGGGTCTGCCCACGCGCACCTCGCAGGGCGACGTGCTGAAGGCGTACTACCTCAGTCACGGCGATACGCGCCACGTGGTGCTGCTGCCCGCCAATATGAAGGAATGCTTTGAGTTCGGCTGGCGCGCCCATGACCTCGCTGACCGCCTGCAGACACCGATCTTCGTCCTCAGCGACCTCGATCTGGGCATGAATCTGTGGATGACCGACCCGTTTGACTATCCCGATCAGCCTATGGATCGCGGCAAGGTCATCACCTATGAAGACCTCGAAAAATTCGGCACGTGGGGACGCTACAAAGATGTAGACGGCGACGGAATCGGCTATCGTTCGTTGCCCGGTCAGGGTCCGGCGTATTTTGCGCGTGGCACAGGTCACACGGAGTACGCCACGTATAGTGAGCGCCCTGATGACTGGTCGAAGAATCTTGATCGGCTTGCCCGCAAGTTCGAGACCGCCCGCCGCCTTGTGCCAGCGCCGATCAGCCAGATTGAGGCAGAGGCGCAGATCGGCATTATCGCCTACGGCTCAACCGATGCGCCCATTGCTGAGGCACGCGACCTGCTCAAAGCCGCTAACCTGCCCACCAGCTATCATCGCATCCGTGCGCTGCCGCTCGGCGAGGCGACTCACGAGTTCATCGGCTTGTATGAGCGCATCTACGTCGTTGAAAACAACTATCTTGGGCAAATGGCACAGCTGCTCAAGATGGAGTATCCCGATTTTGCCGACCGCATTATCTCGGTCAGCCACTGCGATGGCTTGCCGCTAACCGCCCGTTGGATTACCGATTCGATCCTAGAGAAGGAACAGAAGTAGCCATGACTGCTCGTACTGCCAAAACGAACGCACTCGGTCTAGAGAAGACCGCTTACAAGGGCGCTGAGTCAACCTTGTGCAACGGCTGCGGTCACGACTCGATCTCAGCCAAGATCATTGACGCCTGCTGGGAACTGGGCTTGGATCAGCGTTACATTTTCAAGCTGAGCGGCATTGGCTGCTCCAGCAAGACGCCCGCCTACTTCTTGGGACTCTCACATTCGTTCAACACAGTGCATGGGCGTATGCCTTCTGTTGCCACAGGCGCGACCCTTGCCAATAACAGCCTGATCTGCATCGGCGTCAGCGGCGACGGCGACACAGGCAGCATCGGCTTGGGGCAGTTCAAGCACCTGCTGCGCCGTAACGTGCCAATGGTCTACATTGTGGAGAATAACGGCGTCTACGGCTTGACGAAGGGTCAGTTCAGCGCAACCGCAGACGAGAATCAGCGCCAGAAGTACTACGGCGTCAACCCGTTCCCGCCCATTGACCTGTGCCTTGAGGCAATTGTGGCGGATTGCACCTTTGTAGCGCGCTCTTTCAGCGGCGATCCGCAACAATGCCGTGAGCTGATCAAGGCGGCGCTCTCACACAAAGGCACGGCGCTGCTGGATATCATCAGCCCGTGTGTCACCTTTAACGATACACCCGAATCCACCAAGAGCTATGCCTACGGCAAGGCGAATAACATCGAACTGCAGCAGATTGAGCATATCCCGCCGGGCTTGGTCATTCAGCGCCAAGAGATCACCATTCCTGAGTACGCTGAGGGCGAGACCATCACCGTGACCCTGCACGACGGCTCTCAGATTCTGCTCAAAAAGACCGATCACACGCACGATCCACGCGATAAACAGGCGGCGATCCGTCTGCTGGAGCAGGCAAAGGCGGAGCAGAAGTTCATCACGGGTTTGATCTACATCGCTGAGCCGCGCCCGACGCTGGGCGAACTAGAGCGTCTGACCGATACGCCGCTCGCCACCTTGCCCCAAGAGCGCCTGCGCCCAAGCCGCGAGGCATTGGCGAAGGTCATGGCAAGCCTGAGCTAACTTTTGGACATGGGAGCGCCTCACGGCGCTCCCTACATAAGGACTGCCCTATGCCGATTGATCCTGTGGCGTTGCTGTGCGGCTTGGTGGAAATTTACAGCCCTTCGCATCAGGAGCGCCGTGCCAGCGAGTACCTTGCCGCGCAGATGCAGGCTGCAGGCTTCGATAATGCCTTTGTGGATGCCGCCGATAACGCTGTGGGCGTGCTAGGTGAGGGTCCGCGTGAGTGCATTCTACTGGGTCATATTGACACGGTCGCGGGCTACATCCCGCCGCGTATCGAAGATGGTAGGCTCTACGGGCGCGGCGCTGTGGATGCGAAAGGACCGCTAGCGGCATTCGCTAGTGCTGCTGCAATCGCGGGCAGGCAGGCGGGCTGGCGGATCATTGTGATCGGCGCAACGGAAGAGGAAGCAGTCACTTCAAAGGGCGCACGGCACGCCCTGACCGTCTACAATCCGTCGCTAGTGGTGATCGGCGAGCCGAGCCGCTGGGATCGCATTACTTTGGGCTACAAAGGGCGCATGTTGCTGGACTACCGTTACACACAGCCGATCAGTCATACCGCCCGTCCAGAGCCGAACGCGCTTGAGACCGCCGTCGCCTTTTGGAACGCTGTGCGCGCCGATGTCGAGTCATTTAATGAGGGGCGTGAAAAGGCGTTCGATCAGCTCTTTACCTCGCTGCGGCATCTTCATAGCGAAGATGACGGCTTCTATGAGACCTCTTACATGACGCTCGGCTTCCGCTTGCCGCCCGACTTGACGCCCGATCAGCTCAAGGCACGGCTTGGCGTCTATGCCAATGGCGCGCAGTTGAGCTATCGCGGTGAGGAATTCACTTACCGTGCTGAGAAAAATTCGCCGCTGGTGCGCGTTTTCAACAACGCCATACGCGATGAAGGCGGCAAGCCCGGTTTCGTCTATAAGACTGGCACGTCGGATATGAACATTGTCGGACCTGTGTGGCGCTGTCCGATAGTTGCCTACGGACCGGGCGATTCGGCGCTCGATCATACGCCCAATGAGCATATTGAGATCGCCGAATATGAGCGCGCTGTGCGCGTCTTGGTGCGCGTGCTGCAGAGTCTGAGCGAGATGTAGCTAATCGCCGTAGCGGGCACGCAGAAGCGCCATTTTTTGGCGGAAAGTCGCGTGTACAGGCAGCACTACGTGGAAAACGCTGCCTTTGAAGTTCACTTCGTCGTGACCTTCGCTCTCCACCCAGATTTCGCCGCCATGCGCCAAGACGGCACCACGCGCAATCGCCAGACCCAAGCCCGGTCCGCCTGCTTTGAACGCCGTCTTGCCGCTTGAGTGCAGCTGGACATCGCCTAGGCGGTAGAATTTTTCAAAGATCAGCGTGTGGTACTCAGGATCAATGCCAATGCCTGTATCGGCGATCTGGACGTGCGCCACGCGCTCCAAAAGCGGATGATCCTCATAGCGCAGCGTGACGCGGATCGTCCCGCCGTCGGGCGTGTACTTAATCGCATTCATCAGGATGTGATAGAAGGCTTTGCTCAGCAAGCCGGGATCGGCTTCAATGTAGATACCGCCGTCGCCTTCATTTTGCGCTAAGTCCATTTGCAGAGTCAGGCGGCGCTGCTGGAGCGCCTCTTTGAACTGCATTTCGGCGCCGCGCAGCACCAGCGGCACTGAAACCGGCACAGCCGCCACTGAGACCTGCGCAAGGTCAATGCGTTGCACATCCAGCATGTTATTGACGATCTCATGCAGGCGCTGACTGCCATTGGCGATGCCCTGAGCCATATCGCGCAGCACGGGATTATCGCGGACAGCGGGATCGGCGAGCATCATGCTGGCATAGCCGCGCATAATGGTGAGCGGCGTGCGCAATTCGTGCGCCGTCACTTCAATGAAGTCCAGCTTGGCACGGTCGAGCTTTTCAAGGGTCTGGAAGGCTTTGCGCAGCTCTTCGAGCGTCATACGGTCGTTTTGGCGCAGACGGTCAAAGGTTTGGCGCACCATTTGCAGGGCGAGATTGGGGTTGCGCTCTAGGATAGTGCGGAAAACGTCCTGATCAATCTCTAAGACTGTGGTCTCTTTGGTGGTAGTGACGGTAGCTGAGCGCGGCGCATCGGAGATGATCGCCATTTCGCCGAAGTAATCGCCGCTGGTGGCGCGGCGCAGCACAAGGTGGCTCTCATCGGTCGCCTCGAAGCGCTTAGTGATGACCACCTCGCCTTCGCAGATGAGGTACAGCACATTTTCGAAGGCGCCTTCACGGCACAGAACAGTGTCGGGCGGATAGGTGGCTTGGCGGGCGAGTTGGGCAAGTAGCGCCAATTCCTCCGCGCTTTGAATGCCCGGAAAGGCTTGCCGTAGAAGTTCAAGCGGTTGCATTGCTACCGATATCTCAGCTTTCGCAGTTTAGCCCAATTGTACCAAACTTTGGCGCATTAGGTGAGTGTTTATAGAAGACTGCATCACATAGCTTGCCACACCTTAACCAGACGTGCTAAGTTTGAGTCGTGATGGAAAGCGTATGAAAGGACTGCGTATGCACGCTAGGAAACGCGCCGTATTGGTAGTGGGAATGCTCTTGATTGCGATCTTTGGCTTCAGCACGCTGCTGACTCAAGCCGCCCTGCCTGAGATTAGTCCACAGGCGCAAGGGCGCGTGGCGTTCGCGCCTGCGCTGGAAAAAGTGGGCGAAGGCTTCACCTTGCCGCTCTTCCTGACCCACGCAGGCGACGGCAGCGGACGTATCTTTGTGGTGGAGAAAGGCGGCACCATCGCCTTGCTGGCGAATGGCAGGCGCGGGACAGTCTTTCTGGATATCCGCGACCGCATTCGCTCCAGCGGCTATGAGCAGGGCTTGCTGGGCTTGGCATTCCACCCGAATTTTGCCCGTAACGGCTATTTCTACGTCAACTACACCAATCGGCAAGGGCATACTGTGATTGAACGCTACAGCGTCTCGCAGAGCGACCCGAATCGCGCTGATCCTAACAGTGCCAAGCGCATTATGCTGATTGAGCAGCCTTACGCCAATCACAACGGCGGTATGATCGCCTTCGGTCCAGACGGCATGTTGTACATCGGCATGGGCGATGGCGGCGGCGCTAACGATCCGCTGCTGGCAGGGCAAGATAAGCGCACGCTGCTGGGCAAAATCCTGCGCATTGACGTAGATAATGGCGATCCGTACGCTATCCCTGCAGGCAATCCCCATGCCGACGGACGCGAGGGTCTGCCTGAGATTTGGTCAATTGGCTGGCGCAACCCGTGGCGCTTCAGCTTCGATCGGCTGACGGGCGATAAGTACATCGCCGATGTTGGTCAGAATCGCTATGAGGAAGTCCACATTGAGCGGCGCGGCGCGCCTGGCGGCTTGAACTACGGCTGGAACATCATGGAAGGCAAGCATTGCTTCTCGCCGCGCACGGGCTGCAACCGAAACGGTCTGCAGATGCCGATTGCCGAGTACGATCACAGCCAAGGCATCTCGATCACGGGCGGCTACGTCTACCGCGGCGCGGCTTTCCCGCGTATGCAGGGCTACTATTTCTTCGCTGACTTCGGCTCGACCAAAGTCTGGGCGCTGCGCGAGGTACGCGCTAACGAATGGGAGATGACCGAGATCATGAGCGCACGCTTCCCTGTCAGCTCCTTTGGCGAGGATGAGGCAGGCGAACTCTACCTTGTGGACTTCGGCGGCGGCACGATTCACCGCCTAGTTGACCGCGAATGAGCATCGGACGCCGCATTTGCGGCGTCCACTCATAGATTCGCCTTGATCTGCTCTGCCAGTTGGCGCGTAATGCCCTTGACCTGCATCAATTCCTCGATGCTGGCTGCGCGAATCTTATCAATATCCATATCGAACGCCTTCAAGAGCGCCTTGCGCTTTGCCGCGCCGATCCCGCGAATGCTCTCTAGGCGACTCGCCACGCCTTTCTTGGCGCGCTGCTGCCGATTGGCTGTGATCGCAAAACGATGCGCCTCATCGCGGATGCGCTGCACCAAGTAGAGCGCCTGCGAGTGACGCGGCAACAAGATCGAGTGCGTCTGAGTCGGGATGAACAGCTCTTCCTCCTGCTTGGCAAGCGCACAGACCGGCACTTGTCCCAGCAGGTGAAAATGCTTCAGCACCTCAAGCGCCACGCCCAGCTGACCCTTGCCGCCGTCTACGATCAGCAGATCGGGCAGAAGCCGCCACGTCTCATCTTCGCCGCGCTTGCCCACTTGCGCAGCGCCAAGCTCGCCGCTGATTGCATCGGCATAGCGCTGAAAACGCCGCGTCAGCGCCTCGCGCATTGCCTGAAAATCGTTCGGCTCGCCAATAGTTGTGACCGTCTTGATGTTGAACTTGCGATATTCCGCCTTGCGCGGCACGCCCTGCACAAAAACCACGCGACTGGCGACCGTTGCCGTGCCTTGTAGCGTAGAAACGTCAAAGCACTCGATTCGGTTCGGCGGCGCGGGCAGATTCAGCGCGCTCTGTAGCTCAGCCAGCGCCTCAGTCTGCTTGTTGGTGTCGCTTGCCCACTGTGCGCGCAACATGGTGAGGGTCTCTTGGGCATTTTCAAGGGCAATGCGCACCAGCTCTGCCTTCGCGCCGCGCTTAGGGACGCTCAACGTCACTTTCTTGCCGCGCTTGCCGCGCAGCCACTGCTCCAAAAGCTCTGCCTCAGCCGCCTCTTCAGGCAACAAGACTTCCTCAGGCAGCTGCGCCGCATTCTCATAGAATTGCAGCACAAATTGGCGCAAAATTTCCGCTGCTGCCGTCTCATCGGCGCCCTCAAGCAGAAAATGCTCACGCCCGATCAAGCGTCCGCCGCGAATGAACAGCACTTGGACGCATGTATCGCCCTTTTCCTGCGCAAAAGCGATCACATCCTGATTCACGTCCGCAGGCAAAACGACCTTTTGCCGCTCCACCACGCGCTCAAGCGCCTTGAGCCTATCGCGCAGTGCTGCGGCGCGCTCAAACTGGAGCGCCTCCGCTGCGGCATTCATCTCATCGCGCAATTGGCGGATGATCGCGTCGCTCTGACCGCTCAAAAAGTCCATCAGACCCTGCAAATTAGCGCGGTATTCCTCGCGGCTGACCCTGCCAATACACGGCGCGTTGCACAGCTTGATATCGTAATACAAACAAGCGCGATCATCTTTGCCCGTGATTTGACGATCGCAGGTCAGGTACGGGAAGGCGCGCCGCAGCACGTCAAGGGTCTCGCGCACGCTCCACGCCGATGTATACGGACCGAAGTAGCGCGAGCCATCTTGCTCCATGCGCCGCGTGATCTCCACACGCGGAAAGTCCTGCGCCCAGCGCACTGCGATGTACGGATATTTCTTATCATCCTTGAAACGGACGTTATAGCGCGGCTGATGCTCACGGATCAGGTGATACTCTGTGTGCAGCGCTGCGATCTCGTTTGGCAGGACAATGAAGTCAATATGGGCGATTTCCTCGCGCAGGCGCAGTGTCTTGGGATCAGTGACGCTATTATCAAAGTAGCTGCGCACGCGATTGTGCAAGTCTACTGCCTTGCCGATGTAAAGGATCGTCCCTTCAGCATCCTTCATCAGGTAGCAGCCGGGCTTATGCGGCAAATTCTTCAGGATCGCCTGTAAATGCTCTGAGACTGTGAACGCCATAGGCAACCCGTCAATTCACATAGAAAACAGGGCGCGGCGGAAAAGCTGAGAGCTGCGGATTCGCCATGAGGCGCAACATGACCTGAGCGCGCTTAGCAAACGGCTCAGAATCCTGTTGAACGCTCTGCTCAAGCGCTTCGCGCCAATGTCGCCAATCTTGCGCCTCAGCCGTGAGCGCGTAGCGCTTGCCATAGCAGACAGCGCGCAGCCACGCGCCCCGATTACGCTCCGACTCATGCGGCGGACACTCCGCAGCGCGTAGCCAATCCTCAGCCGCCTGCAGACGGTCGCCGCGAGCTGTGTAAAGCGCAGCGCGGCGCGCATAGCCGACTCGGCGCTCAGGCTGCAGCGCAATAGCGCGCCCGTAGGCAGTCAGCGCCCGCTCAACATCCTTGATTTTCTCTTCGCAAATCCAACCTGCCAGCAAATACGCCTCATAACGGCTCGGCACGGCGCGCACGTGCCGCTGAAGCATCGCTAAAGCCTCAAGCGCTTTTTCGTACTCTTGCAGGCGCACATAGAGATAGGCGCTCTCAAGGTAGCCCGCCGCCCAGTCAGGGCGCTCATCCAAGCCGACCTGCAAATCGAGGATGGCGTCTTCGTGCAGCCCGTAGCGGCTGTACATGCGCGCACGCGCCAAACGCGCCTCCGGGTGGCGCGGCGAGAGCCGCACAGCGTGTTCGGCGTCATCCACTGCCATATCCAGCTGACCAATACCGGCGTAGAGCGCGCTGCGCACCACAAAAGCGCCCGTTACGTCCGGCACAAGGGCAATGGCGCGATTGGTATAGGCAATCGCCTCGCGCAGCCTGCCCAGCTCTGCCAGCTTGCGCGCATGGCGCACCAAACGTCGCGCCTCCACATGCGGACTCAACACATGGGCGCCCATGCCCATGATCGCCAAGCCAAACGCCACGACCCACAAAAAAAGACTGCCGCTGAGCATGGCGCCAAAGCACACGCCCGCCGCGCTCAGCAAGCAGACAGTCCCGATTTGATCCATGCGCTGTCCATTCAGCGAATGGTGCGCACGGCGTAAAACCCGCTCACTGAAAGCCTGATTCAAGCTCATGGACACTTACAACAAATACTCACCACCATCTACACGCAGCGTCACGCCTGTGATGAAGGGCTGCGCTGCCAAAAAAACGACCGCCTCCGCCACGTCATCGGGATGTCCCGTGCTGCCGACGGGCAAGCGCTTGCCAATACGCTCCCATGCCTCAGGCGAATTCGCTTCATCGCGCAAGACAGGTCCAGGTGCTACCGCGTTGACGCGCACCTTGCCGCCCAGCTCCAGCGCAAACGCCTCAGTCAGCTTGACTAGCGCCGCCTTCGAGACGCCATGATGCGGATACTCACGCCAATTCCGAAAAGCGCTCAGATCGGCGATATTGATGATCGCGCCGCCTGAGTCTTGTGCCAGCATCAGGCGCGCCGCGTGCTGGCTGCACAGGAACGGCGCCGTCAAGTTAACGGCAAGCACACTCTGCCAGTCGGCTAGAGAGGCTTCCATCAGCCTTTGGCGCGGGAAGATCGCGGCGTTGTTAACTAGCAAGTCTAGCCTGCCAAAATGCGCCTGAATCTGCTCAAACAGCGCCGCGATCTGCTCAGGATCGCTTAAATCGGCGCGGATGATCCGCGTCTGCACGCCGTGCACTGCGATCTCCGCCGCTGCTGTCTCTGCATCAGGCGCGCTAGAGGGGTTGCCGTAATGCACCACAACGTGCATCCCACAAGCAGCGAGGCGCAGAGCAATGTGCCTGCCCACACGCCGCGCCGATCCTGTCACAAGCGCGACCCTGCCGCGTAAGTCAATCGGAGTGCCTGCGATCATGGCAGCGCTTGCTACCTGTAGGGCAACAGGCTCTGAGTGCGCGCCACAATGCGCGGATCGCTGGGCAAGTAGGTCAGGCTGATTTGGGCGCCCTCAGGCGTGTTCTCAAACTCCGTCTGCGTCACCATCTCACGGTACTCATAAGGCATCCCACTGACCGTGTAGCGAAAAACCAGCCAGTATTGCATTCGGATCGGATTGCTGGGATTCTGATTCTGCTCGCGGCGCACCACCTCCGCCTGCACAGCGATCCCCTCAGCAGCCAAGCGCCGCATGAGTGTCTCTTCCTCGCTCCGCAGCGCGTTATAGCCAATGATGCCGATCACCACGATGACCAGCACGATTCCCAGAATGATAATTGCAGCTGGACTCATTTTCATCGCTCAGTTCCTGAAGAAATTGCGCACAATGAACCAGACATTGGCTGGGCGCTCTGCCAGACGGCGCATGAAATACGGATACCATTCTGTGCCATACGGCACATAGACGCGCACTTTGTAGCCTTCAGCCGCCAGCGCCTTTTGCGCCGCGCTCCGCACGCCGTAGAGCATCTGAAACTCAAAGCGATCCTTCGGAATGACCTGCGCCGCTGCATAATTCTTGACGGCATTGATCATATTGTCATCATGAGTCGCTACGCCGATGTACGCACCGCGCTCCCGCGCCTCTGGTGAGAGGAAATATTCTGCCAGTTTAACAAAATTGGCGTCTACATCGCGTTTTTCAGGGAAAGCGATGCTGGGCGGCTCTTTATAGGCGCCCTTGCACAGACGGATATTCGCGCCTTCCTCAGCCAGAGCGCGCGCATCATCAAAACTGCGATATAAATACGCCTGAATGACCACACCGACGTTGCGAAAGCCGTGCTGATCGCGCAAAGTGCGGTACAAGCGCAGAGTCTGCTCCGTGTAGGCGGAGCCTTCCATATCAATGCGCACAAAATTGCCGTAGTGCGCAGCGCGCTCCAGAATGCAGCGCATATTGTTCAAACAGACCTCAAAGCTGATATCTAGCCCTAGCTGGGTCAGCTTAAGCGAGACGTTCGTATTCACGCCCGATCGATCAATCGCGTCCAACAGGTCGAGATAGTCCTGCATGGCACGCGCTGCATCTGTCTCAGTCACGACATTCTCGCCCAGATGGTCAAGCGTGGCAAGCAGCCCCCTGGCGTTCAGCGCACGGACTGCCTCAATGCCCTGTGCGAGGGTCTCGCCTGCCACAAAGCGGCGCGCCATGCGCTGCGCGCCGGGCAAGCGCATCAAAACTTGGCGCGCTGTGCGTGAGCGCGCCAAATACAGGAAAACAGATCGCATCAGCATGGCAAAGCCTTTCGCTCAAATCTATTAAGCAGATTATAGCATATCCTCTCGTTCTCAACTTGAGCCGGCTTTGCTATGAACTCGCATATCTAATGGCAATCTTAGTGCGTGACCGCCAAGGGGCCTGTTATCTTGGTATCAAGCGCAAACACCGCGCATTAGCCATCTTGTGATGCAGTGTCGCTCTCTGAGAGATCAGGTGCGCTGCTGCGCAGATCGAGGGCTGTGAAGCGCATGAATGCGCGCTCAATCGGACTCATCTCCTCAGGATACTCGTTATCATCGTGCGCCTCAAGAATGCGATAGCCGGCTTTGATGTAGCTGCGCATGGTGTTCGGGCTGACGCCCATCTCATCGGCGGCAAGATGGGCAGGCATTCCTTCGATCACACACAGCCAGAGCGCTTGGCGAATGCGCTCGGTCAGCTCTGGATACTCACGTGGGCGCGGCAAGACCTCCACACGCTCTGCTAAAGGCGATCGGTCCGCCTGTAGCTGCTCAAGCACGCCGCGAGTGACCGTGAACGATTTCTGGGTAGCGTAGATGATGGCGTTCATCAGCAGCAGGCGCACTTCATTGCGCAAAAAATAGGCGCGTGCCGCCAAATCGTAGACCAACTGCACACGCGCCGTCTGTTTTCGGTGGGCAAGGCAGATCAGGTGCAGCTTGGGCAAGCGCTGCCGCAAATGGCGGATGATACGCGCCAACTCGGCGTCTTCATAGGTGTCTGAGTCGAGCAGGATCGCGTCGGGATGCTCAGCTTGTGGTAAATCGTTCAGCAAGGTCAGTGCCTGCTCAAACGACTCCGCCAAGCCAACCACTCGCGTGCGCCGATCCCACGCCATGTAGCTGTTCAAGGCGCGCAATGCGTAAAAGTCGTGATCGATCACCATGACTTTCAGGTTGATGCGCTGGATCATGCCGCTATCCTCACTGCTCATTGGAAATCAAATTTATCGGTCTGTCAAGCTGCCTGTCATAATTTCAGCTTCAAGCAGGCATGGGCTGAGTGCGCGGCAGGGTCTCAGAGTGGCTGTTAGCTCAGGTATGCAGCCCTTGCTGCTTGATTATTCTGTTCAAGTTGCCAAGCTGAGACAAGTTTCTGCGCCTTGCGCGTGACGTATTTTCGCTTCAGACAACTCTCTTCTGGAAAAACCTGTAGCGCATGGCGCCAAAGGCGCTATAATTAGCGCGGCTTGGCGCACGGCGCGCCAAAAATCGGTATAAGTTCAAAAGGCGGCACAATCCCTGTGAGCCAAATCCTTCGCACAGCGTGGGAACGCTTTCAGATCATCGGACAGGCAAACGGCGATTACATCGCCCGCTTTGTCACCTTTGTGATGTATTTCAGCGTCTTGATTCCTTTCGCCCTGATCACGCGCTTCCTGGTCGATCCGCTTGAGGTGCGCAAATCGGCGCAGCCGCATTGGCGCAAGCGCAAGCCTGTGGGCGAATCGCTCGAAGACGCACGGAGTCAATCCTGATGTACATTCTCGGTCTATCTTTCTATTACCACGACTCAGCGGCAGCGCTGCTCAAAGGTGGTGAGCTGGTCGCCGCGGCAATGGAAGAGCGCTTCAGCCGAATCAAGAACGATAACGGCTTTCCGTCGCGTGCCATTGAGTTCTGCCTGCGCAAGGCGGGCATCAAGGGCGCCGATCTGGACTACGTGGTCTTCTATGAGAAGCCGTTTGTGAAGTTCGCACGCATTCTGCTGACCGTGCTGGGCACCTTTCCGCGCTCACGCGATGTCTGGCGCGAGGCGATGTTCGTCTGGATGCCGGAGAAGCTGTGGATCAAGACGCGCCTCGAAAAGCACTTGGGCATCAGCGGCGATAAGATTCTGTTCTGCGATCATCATATGTCGCACGCGGCAAGCGCCTTTTACGCCTCGCCCTTTGATGAGGCGGCTGTGCTGACCATTGACGGCGTCGGTGAGTGGACAACTACCACGCTTGGGCGCGCCAAGGCGAACTGGAACGGCGACGGGCGCAACGAAATCACGCTGTTTGAGGAACAGCGCTTTCCGCACTCTATCGGCTTGCTGTACTCCGCCTTCACTGCCTTTCTGGGCTTCAAAGTCAACGAAGGCGAGTATAAGGTCATGGGCATGGCGCCGTACGGCACGCCGCGCTATCTGGATAAGGTCTATAAGCTGATCCAGTTGAACGAAGATGGCAGTTTCCATCTGAATATGGACTACTTTTCGTTCCATTACAGCGCGGATCGCACCTTCAATCAGCGCTTCATTGACCTGTTCGGCGAGCCGCGCCCGCCCAGCGATGATTTCTTCACTATGGCGACCAATCCTGAGCGCGCAAGCGAAAAAGAGGCAATGGCGCGCAACCAGCACTACGCTGATGTCGCAGCCAGCATTCAGGCGGTCACAGAAGAGGCGCTCCTGCGCATGGCGCGCACGCTGCACGCCAAGACGGGTCTGAAAAAGCTGGTCATGGCGGGCGGCGTGGCGCTCAACAGCGTGGCAAACTACAAAATCCTGCATGAGACGCCCTTTGAAGAGGTCTACATCCAGCCGGCAGCAGGTGATGACGGCGGCGCGCTAGGCGCGGCGCTCTGGGCGTATCACAGCGTGCTGCAGCAGCCGCGCAAATTCGTGATGCAGCACGCCTACTGGGGCGAAGAATACGGCGATTCGCACATTCGCGCCTTTCTGGAGCGGCAAAACATCCCCTACATCTATGAGCCTGACGATCAGCGCCTAATCGATCAAGTTGTAGATAGCTTAGTGGCAGGGCAAGTGGTCGGCTGGTTTCAGGGACGCTTCGAATGGGGACCGCGGGCGCTAGGCAATCGCAGCATCCTCGCTGATCCGCGCCGCAGCGAGATGAAAAACGTGGTCAACACCAAGATCAAGTACCGCGAGCCGTTTCGACCTTTTGCGCCTGTGGTTCTGACCGAATGCGCTGAAGCCTACTTCGATTTCCCAGATGTAGCCAGTCACTATCCGCCGCGCTTCATGCTGATGGTCTCGCCTGTACATCCTGACAAGCGCACTGTGATTCCTGCCACCACGCACGAAGGCGGCACGGGTCGCCTGCAAACGATTGACTATGAGACCAATCCGCGCTATTACAGTGTGGTCAAGACCTTTGGCGAGGCGACGGGCGTGCCAGTCCTGCTGAATACATCCTTCAATCTGCGCGGCGAACCCATCGTGACCTCGCCTGCCAATGCGTGGAACACTTTCAGCAAAAGCGGACTCGATCTGCTGGTATTAGGCTCATATCTGGTGCGCAAATGAGCGCCCGACTCGATCAATCCAATCTAAATGTGGAGAGTTGCCTGTGACAACGCAAGAGAAACTGATCCAGAGCGCGCAAACCGAGAGTGACACACCGATGTACACTGACATGGAGCTGGAAGGCGAGGCGGCTGAACCGAAGGCGCAGACCAATTGGCGCCGCGACCTACACTCGCGGGCAGGCGTGGTGGGCGAACTGTTCAGCTTTCTGTGGAAAGTGCGCCTGTGGTGGATGATCCCAATGGTTGTGGTGCTACTGCTGTTCTTCTTCATCTTCATCTTCGGCGCGTCTACGCCATTGGCGCCGTTCATCTATTCGTTGCGCTAGGCGGAGCGGCACTATGCCCAACTGGTTAGCCGCAATTCTGGTCGGGGGCGCGCTGGCGCTATGGATGGGCTACTATGTGGCGCGCAAATCCGCTGCCAAAAAGCCGATTCAGGGCGGCAAAGTGGCAGAGGTGCTGCACTATCTGGGCGCCTCTGCCACGGTCGCGCCCGGCATGATGTTGCTGCTTGGCTCAATCGTCTTTGGCTTACAATTCAGCCAAAGTCTGACGTTGTGCTTGGGCAGTTTCGCGCTCGCCGCTGTTTTCCTGATCCTCTACGCCGTCTTTGAGGTGGCGCGCAAAGCCGCCTGAGCGCACCTTGAAAGGGCTGCTGTGCGCAAGTGCGGCAGCCTTTTAGGGCATTGTGAGAGCAGCCACGCCGTATGTTGTGCTACGCTAACGTATGCAGCATCCTACTCTGCATCGCAGTCACTGAGACTATCTGGCACGTTTGATGCTCAAACCTGAGAAAGGAATGTGTCTATGCTCCCTGCAGTGACCGCTGCCGCTTTTTTGGTCGGTGCAGGCACGGCATGGTTAGCGCGGACCTATCAATATGAAGTGCGCGCTGCCGCCACGCGCCAATTGACAGGCAGTCGTTTCGTAAATGTGGCTGAGACGAATATTGAGTATGTGCAGCAGGGCGATAAGCCGCCCTATGTGCTTATCTCGCATCAGGCAATGGGCGGCTACGATCAGGGACAAGCTATCGGCAGGCTGTACAAGGGCTGCTCTGTGATCGCGCCTTCGCGGGCGGGCTACTTGCGCACGCCACTGGACGCCGGACGCACGCCTGAGGCAATGGCAGATACCTTCGCCGCCCTCTTAGACTACCTAAATGTGCCGAACGTCATCATAGCCGGCTATTCAGCGGGCGCGATGTCTGCGATTGCCTTTGCCATGCGCTATCCTGAGCGTTGCCGCGCTCTGGTGCTGGGCAATGGCGTCACGCGCACGCCGCCGCCCTACGTTATGGACTTCCTCGCGCCGCTTGCGCTCGCTAACCGCTGGGATTTCTCAAACTGGCTGATCTCCTCCGCTGTAGAGCGCACACTGCCTCTCTTGGAGCGCGACGAAGACTCACTGGCAATTTTGCGCGCTTTCCAGCACAATAATCCTGTCAGCCTGCGCTTTGAGGGCTTTCAGCAGGATATTGAGCAAATGCGCACCTTCCAGCCCGATCTGGCACAAATCCGCGTGCCGACCCTGATCATTCACGGCACGCTTGACGTACTCGTGCCGCCCGATCAGGCACAAGAGGCGGCGCAGCGCATCCCAAAGGCACGCCTGTTGATGATCAAAAACGGCGGACACGATTGCTCCGTGCGCTATCCGCACCTTGTTAAGCCCGCCATACAAACGCTGATTCGTGAGATAAGCTGATGAGCGATCCGCTGCCACCTGCTCCGTCCGATCATACTGAGCCGAACTTACCCTATCCCGCTGAATGGAGCATTTGGACGAAGCGCGTGGCAGCTGTGCTGCTGTTGATCGCAGGCATATACTCGCTCACCTTTCTCGGACCAGTTTTGCAGGTGCTGATCATCGCCCTGCTTTTGGTGCTATTTTTCTTCATCCCGATCCAGTTCATGATGCGCTGGTTGCGCTTTCCGTATTGGTTAGCCGTGATCAGCGTGTTTGTACTGTATCTGGGCAGCATCACTTTTGCGATTCTGCGGATCGGACCGGCGATAGCAGATACGATCAGCTCTTGGCAGCCCGCCATTGAGAATGTGGTCAGCACGGGCATCACGTTCTTTCGGCAATACACGCCTGAGCGCGACCGCTACCTCTACCTGTTGCGCGATGAAGAAAATCCTGAGAATGATCTGCGCGTTGACCTCAATTTCTTGCTTGAGCCGATCAGTCAGCTGGTGAAGGGCGAGGCGTCTAACGTCAACGTCGCCTCGATTTTGAGCAGCCTAGCGGGCAATGTAGCGAATGTGGCAGGCGGAGTCTTTGGCACGCTAGGCAACTTGCTGCTCGGTCATTTGCTGGCATTTTTCATCCTGCTGGAGCTACCACGCGCCTACCGCGCCTTTTTGCGCATGGATGATGCCTACGAGCGCGAGTACGCCATTTTGTTGCGCGGCGTGCTGCGCGCTTGGCTGTATTTCTTTCGCGGACAGGTCATCATCGCCTTGATCATCGGCTTTGCCACGTGGCTGCAGTTTCAGGTGATGGGCGTGCCGGGCGCGATCTTTGTCAGCGTGGCCTGTGGCTTGCTCGCGCTCATCCCGACGGTCGGCAACTTGCTGAGCATCATCCCAGTGACTATTGCGCCGCTGATCGGCGGTTCAACCATCTTCACAGAGTTGGAGCGCGGCACATTGGTGCTGATCGTCGTACTCATCAACGTTCTGATCACACAGACCTTCACATTGAACGTGATCGCGCCCAAGATCACGGGCGATGCAGTTAGTTTGCCGCTACCTGTGGTGATCATCGGCTTGTTCATTGGCACAGCCTTTGGCGGAATCTTGGGCGCGCTGCTCATCGCCCCGATTCTCGGCACATTGCGCCTGCTGGTGGACTACATGCTGCGCAAAATTCGCGGCGGCGACCCGTTCCCCAACGAGCCGCGCCCAGAACTCATCCTTGATACCACGTTTCTGCCGCGCCGCAAGCGCGAAAGACCGAAATTGCCGCCCACCCCTGAAGCAGGCTGAGCGGCGCTGAAAATCTTCTTTAGCTTTGCACAAGCCCCTCATAACTTCTTCATAGCCCTGCCTTACACTGAGAAGCGTAAGACCGATGCAGAAAAGCGGTCAGATATCTCTCAAAGGGGAGGCAGGAGTTGAATCCCATGAAACGCTTTACAAAAGGTTTGCTGGCGGCTGCGGTGGCAGTTGCCCTCGTCGGTGGTTTAGTGCTTAACGTCTCCACAGCTGAAGCACAAGGCAGGCGTGGTGGCGCGCCCAACTGGAGCAACTTCGCAGGCTTGATTGGCGCATGCAGCACAACGGACTACACAAGCGTCGCAGCGCAGGCGCTCGGCATGACGCCCACTGAGTTGCGCGTGGCATTGGCAGGCGGCGCAAATTTGACAGCCATTGCCGCCCAGAAGGGCGTGGATATCACCACAGTGCAAGAGGCATTGCGCACGGCGCGCCTTGCCGAAGTGGATAAAGCCCTTGCCGACGGCTTGATCACGCAAGCCCAGGCCGATCAGCTCAAGGCGTTGTTGAGCGGTCAGACCGTGACGCCGCCCATGGCACCCGGCTTGCGCGGGCGTATGGGCTTGATGATCGGGCGCGCAAACTTGCTGGCAGGCGTCAGTGTGCGCAATACCGTCAAGCCGTACATTGTGGCGGCTGAGGCGCTGGGAATCTCGTGCGTAGAGCTGGTCAAGGCGGCGCAGGCGGGACAGTCCATTGCCCAAGTGGCGACCAGCAAGGGCGTAGCGCTGCAGACAGTTGTGGACGCGCTGAGCAAGGCATATAGCGACGCGCTGGCAAAGGATGTCGAAGAGGGTCTGGTGGCACCCGTCCGCGCTCAGGCGATCCAAGCGCAGATCATCAACAATGTGCTACGCATCATCTCGCAGCCACACGATCGCTTTGGTCTCCCGCGCCTGCCGCGCATCGGCGCCCAGTTCTTCGGCGGTGAGCTGCCCACAGATGCCTTCGGGCTGCTCGGTATCCATGCGCAGGGCGCGATCGAGCAGTTCAGTGGCGGCAACTAACGAGGTTTCACAGACGCTCATAACTCGTTACAATGAAGGTGAGTCGGCACATGCCGACTCACTTCGCATCGCTAGTGAGAGGGCTACTATGCAACGTCCGACGCGAGTCCTCATCATCGAAGATCAGGTCAAGATTGTCCATTGGCTGAGCGAATTCCTCAAACAGGCGCACTTCGAGGTGCTGACTGCCTATGATGGGCGCACGGGACTACAGCTTTTTGAGCGTGAAAAGCCTGACGTGGTGCTGCTTGACCTGATGTTGCCCGATATGGATGGTCTGGATGTGTGCCGCGCCATTCGCCAACGCTCAGACGCCTTCATCATCATGATTACGGCGCGTGTGGAAGAGACGGATCGCTTGATCGGCTTGGAGATCGGCGCGGATGACTATGTGACCAAGCCGTTCAGTCCGCGTGAGGTGGTGGCGCGCATTCGCGCCCTGCTCAGACGTGCCAGCGGCGCCCTCGCCCCAAACAGCGCCTCCCAAGAGCGCCCATTGACGTTCGGCGCGCTGCACCTCGATCCGAATAAGCGCCTCTGCACGCTGAATGGCGAGCCAGTCAGCCTGACTCCGACTGAGTTCGATATCCTGCACACGCTGATGCTGAATCGCGGCGTGCCGTTCACCCGCGAGCGCTTGATCAATGAGGCGCTCGGCTACGATTATGCCGGCTATGAGCGCACCATTGACGTTCACATCCGTAATCTGCGCCGCAAAATCGAGCGCGACCCGCAAAATCCGCAATACATTCAGACCGTCTTCGGGATCGGCTATCGTTTTGCGGAGAGTGAGCCCACTGAGGCGTGATGAGGTGCCTTATGCGCCTGTTTCGTCGTCAACTGCTGCTGAGCTATCTGCCCTTAGCGCTCTTGCCGATCGTAGTGATCGGCTTGGTCATTCGCGGCGTGGCAGAAGATCGGCTGATGCTGCTTGTCTCTGAGGATGCAACGCGCCGTATGCGCGGACTCGTGCCGTGCTTTGAGGCGTATTACACGGCACATGGCTCTTTTGCGCCTCTGATCGCAGCCGTGCAGGAGAACAAGCCGCTCATCTACAATGCAACGCCCTCAGAGCAGAGACGTCCGCTAGTTCGACGCGGTCACTTGCTTCTTTTGGATGAAGATGGACTCCTCGTGTGCGTGCCGCTCAACGTCCGTCAAGCCCAGCAGCTGGCGCCGCTCATAGAGCGCCCTGCCATACCTGACATAGCGAACCTAGGCGCATTGCTGGGCAACTTACCTGCTGCAGCGCGCCGCGATGAGCTGATCCTGACCGATCCGAATGGCGTTGTGCTGCTCAGCCCTGAGCCAAGCCTGATGGGGCAGGTCTTAACCGCCGAAGTGCTACGCCGCAGCGCGCCGATCAACGTCAATCGGCAAACAGTGGCGCGGCTGGCACTTGCCATGGGCATTCTGGATGAGGGGCAGAGCCAATTGCTGAGCGCTTTGAACACGGCGCTGGTGCTTTCCGGCGGCTTTTCGCTTTTGGCGGCGCTTGGCCTAGGCTGGTGGATGTCTTCACGGCTCTCACAGCCAATTCGCGTCTTGAACGAAGGCGTGCAGCGCCTTGCGCGTGGCGAGTGGGGTGCGCCCTTGCCCGTCACAGCTAAAAATGAGCTGGGCGAGCTGACCCAAGCCTTCAATCGCATGGCGGCTGAGCTGATGCGCCAGCAGACCATGACGCGCCAGATGGTGGCTGATATTGCCCATGATCTGCGCACGCCGCTCAGCACCATGTCGCTTGAAATTGAGGCAATTGAGGCGGGCTTTCAATCGCCTGAGCAAGCCACTGAGAGCCTGCGCGAGGAAATTACGTGGCTGCAGCGCATGGTGGACGATCTGCGCCTGCTCTCGCTCATGGATGCCGATCAAATTCGCCTGCAGCTTGAACCAGTGCCGCTCAGCACCTTTCTGAGCCGTCTGCACGATTTTTGGCGCACCAGCGCTGAGGAAGGTGGTCGGACTCTCACGCTTGAAATGGCGGATGATCTGCCCGTCATTCAGGCGGATGCAATGCGCCTGCGCCAAATCTTGGGCAACTTGATTGATAACGCGCTCCGCCACACCAAAGCGGGCGATTGTGTGCGTTTGCAAGCACAGCCGACTCCAGATGGGGGCGTCTTGCTGCGCGTGGTAGATAGCGGCGAGGGCATTCCGCCTGAGGCATTGCCGCGCATTTTTGATCGGTTCTATCGAGCCGATCGGGCGCGCAAGCACGGCGATAGCGGTAGCGGCTTGGGCTTGAGCATTGCCAAGCGCCTTGTGGAAATGCACAGCGGCACGATCACGGTTAGTAGTCGGCTGGGTCATGGCACGGCCTTCAGCATTTACTTGCCGTCACAGCCAAAGCCCGTCTTGGCGGCACACACAGCGTAACATTCGCTGTAACGCTCAAAGCGCGCTATGCTTGATGAGCAGGTCGGCTCAGCGGCGGATAGCGCGTGATGATGCACAGACTTTTTGGCAGAGGGCACAAGCCTGATAGGGCGCACGGCAGGTTCCAGAGTCTTGGCGCTGTGCGCGAAGCTGAGACAGATTGGCAGGGCGCGCTGATCAAGGCTGAGCGAGGCAGTTTGCGCGTGGATATCATCGCGCCCGATTGCCTGTGCATTCGTTTTTCGCCTGAGAGCAGTTTTCCGCTCCCGCGCTCATACGCCGTCCACAAAACAGATTGGCAGGCGCATGAATTTGAGCTGGAAGAGACCGCAGAGTCGCTTTTGATCAAGGTAAGCGGCGGCATGGCGTGCCTGATCAATCGAGGCGATAGCCGCCTGACTTTCTTGACGCCTTACGGCACGCTCATCGGCGGCGACGCGCAGCCGATCGCCTTTCGGCAAGGCGAGTTCAGACTCTCACGGGCGCTCAGTCCTGATGCGCGCTGCTACGGGCTGGGCGCACAGGCGCCACAGCTTGACTTGCGCGGCAAACGTTACACGCTTTGGCACAGCCTCACAAAGCAAGACCTACCTGCCCACATTCCGTTTCTCCTGATGCTCAGTCAGCAGGCTGTAGACGCCATCTTTTGGGATAATCCCTCGCGTGGCTATGTGGATATTGGCGTGGAGGATGCCCAGCAGGTCATTTTTAGCGGCAGCGCGGGCGAATTGCGCTACTATCAGTTCTGCGGCACGCCCATGAGCATTTTGCAACGCTACACGGAGCTGATTGGGCGTCCGCCTTTGCCGCCGCTATGGGCATTGGGCGCGCATATGCTGGCACCACGCCCGATTTCGGCTGAGTCGTTACGCGCCTTTGCTACAGAGTGCCGTGCGCAACAGATTCCTTGTGATGCGCTTGCACTTGCGCCTGACTACATGGAAAACGGACAGCCGTTCACGTGGGATAATGCGCGCTTCCCCAAGCCTAGCGCGCTCATAGGCGACCTCTCGCGGCGCGGCTTCAAGCCTCTTCTGCCTGTAACGCCTCTTTTGAAAGCGATCAGCCCTGAGTTCGCTGTGAAGTCCCCTGATGATAAGCCCGTTCGCTTGCGTACGGCGCATGGTGAGGCGTCTCTGATCGATCTCACAGCCGAACAGGGACGGGCGTGGTGGTCTGAGCGTTATGCGGAGATACTGCGTGCGGGTCTGAGCGGGCTGTGGCAAGCTGAGGGACTGCCCACCTTGCCGAACTCAGCGCGCTACGCCTGCGACGGCGCGCCGACGAGTCAAGCGCATAGCGTTTATACAGGATGCATGGCGTCGGCAGCCCAGACCGCTTCGCTCACGGCGCATACAGATAGGCGTCCGCATGTGCTTGTGCGCACGGGACAGGGCGGCGCTCAGCGCCACGCTTGGACGGGCATTGCGCTCGGCGAACGTGCCGATTGGCGCACTTTGCGGCGCTTGCTCAGCGCTGTCCTGAACAGCGGACTGAGCGGCGCGCTTTTTAGCGGCGCCCTGCCCAATTACACGCTCAGCGAACCTGAGCCTGAGCTATTTGTCCGTTGGCTGCAACTCTGTGCGCTTTTGCCGTTGTGCAGTTTACCGAATCCCGCTCAGGCGGCGCCGTTGTGGCGCGTTGCGCCGAACTACGTCGCTATGGCGCGCCAAGCGCTGCTTTTGCGCTATCGGCTGCTGCCTTATCTGTACTCAGTGGCAGCGCAGGCGGCACAACAAGGTACGCCAATGGTGCGTCCGTTGTGGCTTGAGTCGCCTAAAGAACTAGCGCTCAGGGCAGTTGAGGATGCCTTCATGCTGGGCAATTCACTTTTGGTCGCGCCTGTGTTGGAGAAAGGCGTCACGGAGCGCGAGGTGATGCTGCCGACGGGCAACTGGTATGATTTTTTCACAGCGCAGCCCTATATAGGCGGTCAGGCAGTGCGCCTTGCTGCGCCATTGGAGCGTCTGCCGATTTTGGTGCGCGGCGGGCATGTCTTGCCGCTATGGAGCGCGCAGCAATACATCGGGCAGAAGCCGCTTGAGGAGCTGCTGCTGCGCGTATACGCTGGTGAGGCTGAGACGAGCCTCTATGAAGATGAAGGTGAGGGCTTTGCTCATCAAACGGGCGACTATCGCTGGCTGTATTTCACTTGTCATGTTGCGCCCAGCGGAGACTTAACGCTCAGTTGGCGGCGTGCAGGCAATTTCAGAGCGCCTTATTTGCGCTATCGTTTTGAGGTCTATGGCGTTACTGATGAGCCGCATAGCGTTTACTTGGATGACACAGCCGCACCTTTATGGTACTATGAGCGTGGCGTGGTCGAGTTTACTGCCACACAGCCATTTCAGCGCGCCCGCATCGAGATGCGCCAGCGCCACGATCAGCAAGCGACGTTGTTACGGGCGCCGCGTCGCCATTGAGAGCAGCGCTCTCTGGAAGATTGCTTTACTTAGCATTCTGCCAACATATTGACACAAACCTTAGATAGTCTTTATAATCAGAACAGTCGTAATGTTTCAATTGTTCAGCCGCCACGCGCTTGCGGTGGTGGTTGTTTTTTAGGTAACCTCGTGAACACATCAACCAATGGCTATGTACCTGCTCGCGTGCTGAAGTTTCAGCTCGGCTTCCTCTTGGAAGGCACGCGCGGGCAGATCAGTGAGACTGAGCTGAATATCCCGCGTTTGCGCGTGGCAGATGATGTAACAGTTGAGTTTTTGCGCGGCGCGATCCGCTTCAGCCGTACCTCGCACGGCATCTTAGTGCAGGGCGCGCTCCACACGGCGATCATTCTAGAGTGCAGCCGCTGTCTGACTGAGGCACCCGTTGCTTTAGAGATCACGCTTGAGGAACTCTATCTCACGCAGCCAAATTCCTATGCAGAGTTCACTATTGGCGAAGATGGCATTCTAGACCTCGCGCCGCTGCTCCGCCAAGAGATCATCTTAGAGATACCCATCATTCCGCTGTGCAAGCCTGATTGTCTGGGACTTTGCCCAGAGTGTGGACAAAACTTGAACGAAGGCACCTGTAATTGTCATAGAGAGGCACTTGATCCGCGTCTGGCGGCTTTGCGGGCGCTGCGCGATAAGCTCTCAAAGCCCGATGAGTGAGCTTTTTGGGATATATGTGTGTATGAAGGGGGATTTTACACCATGCAGGACTTATCCAGCCGAGCTGATCGTTATCCCGACCTTGCAGAACTGTTCGAAAAAGCTGAAACGCAGGGATTTTTGACGCTTGAAGAGATTTACGAGTTTGCCAGTGAAGCGGGCGATAGTCCAACTGAGTTAATCCCGTTTTTGCAGTCGGCGGGCATAGAAATTTACAGCGAGACAACCTTTGAAGAGGACGACTCCGCCGATGTTGAGGAAGATGAGTTCCTGCCCGATCTGAGCGGCGTTCCGAGCGATGATAGCGTCGGGCTGTACTTGAAAGAGATGGCGTGCGTGCCGCTGCTCACGCTTGAGGAGGAGATCGCTATTGCAGAGCGCATTCAGGCGGGCGTTGCAGCCAGTGAGGCGCTACCTTATGCAGAGGGCGCTGAGCGCGAGCGTCTGGCTGCTATTGTTGAAGATGGTCGCCTTGCCCGCGATCATATTATCCGTGCCAATACGCGCCTTGTTGTCAGCATTGCCAAGCGCTACATGGGGCGCGGCGTGCCATTCCTCGATCTGATTCAAGAGGGCAACCTAGGGCTGATCAAAGCAGTTGAAAAGTTCGATCACAGGCGCGGCTACCGCTTCAGCACTTATGCCACTTGGTGGATTCGCCAGACTATCGCACGCGCCATCGCCGATCAGGGGCGCACCATTCGCGTGCCTGTGCATATGTCGGATCGCATTCGCAATATCTACCGCACTGTGCGCCTGCTGGAGCAGGATTTAGGGCGTAAGCCCACTACAGAGGAGATCGCCCTGCATTTGAACCTCGATCCGCGCAAAGTGGAGTGGTTGCTGCAGGTCAGTTGGCGCCCGATCAGTCTGGAGCGTCCTGTGGGCGAAGAGGAAGAGAGCGAGCTGGGTAGTTTCCTTGAAGATGAGAGCGCTCCTACGCCCATCCAGAGCGCCTATCAGAATTTGTTGCGCGAAAAGCTGGAAGAGGTGTTGAGTACGCTCACGCCGCGTGAAGCGCGCATTTTGCGCTTGCGTTTCGGCTTGCACAACGGTGAGCAGTACACGCTTGAGGAAGTTGGGCAGAAATTCGGCTTGACCCGTGAGCGCATCCGTCAAATTGAGGGTCGGGCGCTGCGGCGCCTGCGGCATCCGCGCCGTTCGCGCCACCTGCGCGATTTTCTGCAATGATCAGGTGAGCGATGTACGATCCGCGTATCGAGATCATCGAAGGTGATATCACGAAGTTAGCAGTGGATGCCATTGTCAACGCCGCCAATACCAGTTTACTCGGCGGCGGCGGCGTTGACGGCGCTATTCATCGCGCTGCCGGTCCGCAGCTGCTGGAGGCGTGCCGTAAGCTGGGCGGCTGCCCCGTGGGTGAGGCGCGCCTGACCGAAGGCTATCAGTTGCCAGCGCGCTATGTCATTCATACGGTCGGACCGATTTGGCAGGGCGGCAACAACAATGAAGACGCGCTCTTGGCGAGCGCTTATCGCTCCAGTTTGGCTTTGGCAGTTCAGCATGGCGTGCGTAGCATTGCTTTCCCTTCGATCAGCACGGGCGCTTATGGTTTCCCAATGGAGCGCGCTATTCCCATTGCGCTCAACACGGTACAGGCGTTCCTTGAGCATGATCAGACCCTTCAGCGCGTGATCATGGTCTGTTTTGGGCGCGATGCCTACGAGCAGTACCTCCGCTTTTTCAAGCAGAATGCCTGATCGCACTTGTGCGCTTTTCCTCAAGCGAAACTGCCCTGTTTAGCTCACTTTTTTACGCCCAGCTGACTATCCATACGTGGATAGCCGTGCTATACTCCTCAATAGAAGCGCTTCTTTCATCACAGATAGGTTCACCATGAGACACTTTCTAAATATTGCTGATTGGTCAGCGCCTGAGATGGAGGCGTTGCTCAATCAGGCAGTCTACTTAAAACTTGAATGGCAGAATGGCGGCAATCGCCCTGTTTTGGGCGGCAAGATTTTGGCAATGATCTTCCAGAAGCCCTCGCTGCGGACGCGAGTCAGCTTTCAGGTGGCGATGAAACACTTAGGCGGCGATGCAATCTATCTTGGACCTGATGAGATCGGTCTGGGCAAGCGCGAGAGCATTGCGGACGTGGCGCGTGTGCTGAGCGGCTATGCGCAAGGCATCATGGCGCGCGTTTTTGCGCAGGATCATTTGACGCAATTGGCACATTGGGCAAGCGTACCTGTCATCAATGGCTTGAGCGATGATAGCCATCCCTGCCAAGCCTTCGCCGATATGTTGACGCTCTATGAGCATTTTGGCGCCTTGCGCGGCTTGAAGATGGCTTACGTGGGCGATTCCAATAACGTCACGTTTTCATTGGGCGAGGCGGCAGCGCGCTATGGCGTTGAGCTGCGCATAGCGAGTCCGAAGGGCTACCAGCTGAGCGAGGCAGAGGTAGCGCACTTGCGCGAGATGGGCTTGGCGCTCACATTGACCGACGATCCGCGTGCCGCTGTGGAGGGCGTTGACTGCATTTACACGGATACATGGACAAGCATGGGTCAGGAGGCGGAGGCGGAGGTGCGCCGTCAGATTTTCCCGCCCTATCAGGTGAATGCTGATTTGGTGCGCCTTGCTGCGAAGCACGTTGTGGTCATGCATTGCTTGCCTGCTCATCGCGGCGAGGAGATCACGGATGAGGTAGCTGACGGCGCGCATTCGCTGATTTTCCAGCAAGCTGCTAATCGCTTGCACGCACAGAAGGCGATTTTGGTGCGCTTGCTGAGCAGTTAGAGGTCACACATAGCTCTGGGTCAGAGGATCGGATGGGCGGAGCCATGACATCGAAACAAGAGACGTATGAGTATTACCTGAACTTGGGTCATAGCCTTGCTTGGGATCAAGAGTGGGATAAGGCGGTCACTGCCTATGCACGCGCCCTGCAAGAAAGCCCTGAAGAGCCTGATCCCTACAAGTATCTTGGCTTGGCGCTGATGCAGGTCAAGCGCTATAACGACGCGCTGAAAGTGCTGATGAAGGGGCATAAGCTGGCGCCGGACGATCCTGTGCCGCTAGAGCGCAGCGCAGATGTGCTTGAGCGGCTTGGTCGTTTGAAGGAAGCGGCGACTCAGTATGTGAGCGTGGCGGAGATTTACCTTGCGCAACGCGATATTGAAAAGGCAATAGGCAATTATGAGCGCGCTACGCTCCTCACGCCCGGCTTGCTGCAGATTCACTTCCGCCTTGCTCAGCTGTATGAGCGTACGGGGCGCCGCCGTGCGGCTGTGCTGCAGTATCTCACGCTTGCTTTCAACTTTCAGCGCAATAAGGATCGGGAACGCGCCATGCAGGCGATCGAGCGGGCGCTGCGCCTTGAGCCGAGCAATGTGCAGGTGCTGAACGCCAAGCGTGCGATTGAGTCGGGCGAGCTGATGGCAGTGCCGCAACTTCAGGATGAACGCCCTTCGGATGGCAAGTCTGGGGGCGCTGCGGCGCCTGCTGAGGAAGCGCAGCCCGCGTTTGCTGAGTCGCATGTAGCTGGTCCGTTAGGCGAGGCGACTGAGAAGGCGCTTGCGCATCTTGCTGAGCATTTGCTGGAGGGCGGCTTGACCATGGCTGAGGCGCAAGCCATTCAGGGCATTGAATTGCAGAAGATCGGCGAGAATGCCCAAGCTGTGAGCGCCTTTCAGGCGGCGGAAAAGCAGGGCATTCGGCATCCTGCCCTGTATGTGTGCTTGGGATCGCTTTTGATAACGCTTGGGCAGTGGCAGAACGCGCTGCAATACTTGGGGCGCGTTCAGGATGCTGCTTATGCGGCGGGCGTGGCGCACGGCATGGGACAAGCGTATTTGGGTCTAGGGCAGGTGCGCGCCGCGGCGGAGCATTTCGTCCGTGCTTTGCAGCTGGCAGACCTGCAGCTGGTGATCAACCCTGATGAGGCAACGCAGCTGACCGCTGTCTATGATGAGTTGCTTGCCGCTATTCAACAGATGCAGGATTACGATCTGGCTCAGACGTGCAACGAATTCAGCCGCTGGCTCTCAGGCGCGGATTGGAAGGTGCGCATTCCGCAGACTCGGCGCGCCATTGATGACCGTCTGCGCGGCGGCGGCAAAAACGAGCTGATTGACATCGTTAAAGACCCCTCCATTGTGGAGGCGCTCACGCGAGTGGACGAGTACATTCGGCGCGGACTCTACACTTTGGCGGCGGATGAGGCAATGTGGATCATTGAGCGCCAACCGACCTCACTGCCTGCCCATCAGCGCGTAGCACAGGTGCTGATGGAAGAGGGTCAGACTCAGGCTGCGATCACCAAGTATAATGTGGTGATCAATAGCTTCCTCGCCCGCGATGATCGGGTTAGCGCTGCCATGATCTTGAATGAAGTGATCAAGATCGCGCCAATGGATATCAACTTGCGCTTGAGCCTGATCGATCTTTTGGAGCGCGAGGGTGATGAGACGCGCCTGTTGGATGAATACATCGGTTTGGCGGGCGCTTACTATCAATTGGCGGAGATCGATCAAGCCCGTGATACGTACCTCGCCGCGAATCGCTTGGCTCAGCGCTTGAATGCGCCGATTGAGAAGCGCGTCGAGATTTTGCGCCGTCTGGCTGATATTTACATGACGCGCCTTGACTGGCGGCAGGCACAGCGCACTTTTGAGCAGATTCGTGAACTCGTGCCGAACGATGATGAGCCGCGCCGTGAGCTGGTCGAGATTCATTTCAGACTGGGCAATCCGATTGAGGCAATGCGCGAGTTGGATAATTTGCTGCGCTTGTACGCGCAGTCGCGGCGCGGCAACCTGATTCTTTCCACATTAGAGAGCATGGTCGCGGCGCGCCCCAGTGAGATGGGCCTGCGCTCGCGTTTGGCGGCGGTTTATCAGCAACTTCGGCGCATTCCGGAGGCGATTGAGCAGCTGGACGCGCTTGGCGAATTGCAGCTGGATGCTGGCTTGATGCAAGAGGCGTGCGCGACCATCAAGCAGATTGTTAAGCTGAATCCGCCCAATGTGGCGCAATATCAGGCGCTTTTGGCGCAGATGGGCTGTTAGAGGGCGTGCTATGTGTGGTGAGCCGTGCTGGCTGATCGAGACCTACCTGAATTTTGCTGCGCTGCTGGATATTCTGGTAGTCGCGCTCATCTTTTTCGGCTTGAGTTTGCTGTTGCGCAACACGCAGGCGCTTTCGCTGTTGCGCGGCGTGATCATTTTGTTGGCTGCAGTCAGTTTGACGGCTTCGATCTTTCCCTTTCCCGCTTTCCGTTGGCTGATTGGCAATGTGCTGACCGTTGCTGCAGTGGCTATCCCGATTATTTTTCAGCCTGAGTTGCGCCGTCTGCTGGAGCAGCTGGGCAGGGCGGGCTTTGGACTGAATCATCTGCCTGAGAGCCAGCGCGTGCGTCAGAAGATCATTGAGGAGATTTGCGCGGCGGCGGCGCGCCTTTCAGAGCGGCGGCAGGGCGCGCTGATCGTCATTCAGCGCGAGACCAGCTTGCAGGAATACATTGATACAGGCGTGATCCTTGAGAGCGTGGTGAGCGCTCAGCTGCTGCTTACGATTTTTTATCCCAAGACTGAGTTGCATGATGGCGCTGTCATTTTGCGTGAGGGCAAGATCGCGGCAGCGGCGTGTGTGTTGCCGCTCTCCAGTGGGCGCAACTTGACTGATCGTAAACTTGGCACGCGCCATCGCGCTGCACTGGGCATTAGCGAGGTCAGTGACGGCGTGTGTGTGGTCGTCTCTGAGGAAACGGGTCAGATTTCGGTCACGAATAGCGGGCGCATGATCCGCCGTTTGGATGCGAACCGTCTGCGCACGATTTTGCAGGCGTTCTACGCGGAGGCGGAGCAGACTCCGTCCTTTTTCAAGGCGCTTGGGGAGCGTTTCGGGCAATTGCGCAAGCGCTTGGCGCGCTCCGCTTAGGCGGATAGGGCATAGTGAGGCTGATCTATGGGCGCGGAGGAACATCGGGCATTGGCAGGGCGCGGACCTGTGACGCTTAGCATTGTCACGGTCAGCGATACGCGCACGCCTGAGACGGATGAGAACGGTCTGTGGTTGCGCCAGACCTTTGAGGCGCTTGGGCATCGCATTGCGGCGTATCGTATCGTGCGCGATGAGCCTGAGCAGGTCAGTGCCGTGCTGGAGGAATTGGTGGGCATTCCTGAGCTACAGATCGCGCTTTTCAATGGCGGCACGGGCATTGCGCCCCGCGATACCACTTATGACGTGATCGCTCGCAAGCTGGAGAAGACGCTCAGCGGCTTTGGCGAGTTGTTTCGGATGCTCAGCTATCAGCAGGTCGGGGCGGCGGCAATGCTAAGTCGGGCTACGGCGGGCGTCTATCGCGGCAAATTGATTGTCAGTATGCCGGGGTCGCCGAAGGCGGTCAAATTGGCGGTTGAGTCGCTCATTTTGCCTGAGCTGAACCATTTAGCGTGGGAGATCGCCCGTCAAGCGTAGCGCGTTTGGCGCTGCTCCGCTATACTTTGCCGCGCAAGCGGCTTTTTTCATCACAATTAGGCAAGTGCTATCATGCAAGCGACCATCACTGTCTTAAGCGGCGACGGGATCGGACCGGAGGTCACGGCGATCGCTGTGTCCTTGTTGAAGGACGTCGCTGCGCTGGGCGGACACACTTTCACCTTTCAGGAGGCGCTTTTCGGCGGCTGCGCCATTGATGCAACGGGCGATCCTTTCCCGCTTGAGACGCGCTCCATGTGCGAGAATTGCGATGCTGTGCTGCTGGGCGCCGTCGGCGGACCGCAGTGGTCTGATCCGAGCGCCAAAGTGCGCCCAGAGCAAGGCTTGCTGCGTTTGCGCCGTCATTTTGGCTTATTTGCCAATCTGCGCCCTGTGCGCACCTATCCGATGTTAGCGCGCCATGCGCCGCTGCGCGCTGAGCTGCTAGAGGGCGTGGATATGCTCTTTGTGCGCGAATTGACAGGCGGCATCTACTTCGGCGCCCGCCAAGAGCAGGGTGAGGGCGATACGGCGTACGATACGATGCTTTACACAGTGGCGGAGGTGGAGCGCGTGGCGCGCCTTGCCTTCCGCGCCGCGCAGAATCGGCGTAAGCACCTGACCTCAGTGGATAAGGCGAACGTTTTGGCGAGTTCGCGTCTGTGGCAGCGCACGGTCAATCAGGTGGCGGCTGAGTTCCCTGATGTGCGCGTGGATCATGCCCTTGTGGATTCGTTCGCCATGCAGCTGATCCGCACGCCCTCGCGCTTTGACGTGATTGTGACTGAGAATATGTTCGGCGATATTCTGACAGACGAGGCGGCTGTTTTGGCAGGCTCGCTGGGCATGTTGCCTTCAGCCTCGCTTGGCGAGGGGACATTTGGCGTCTATGAGCCGATTCACGGTAGCGCGCCTGATATCGCGGGCAAGGGAATTGCCAATCCGATTGGCACGATCTTGAGCGCGGCGATGCTGTTGCGGCATAGCCTGAATTTGGAGGCTGAGGCGGCGGCGCTTGAGGCGGCAGTGCTCAGCGTGCTTGAAGCAGGGGCGCGCACGGGCGATATCGCTGAGGCGGGAGCGCCTGCGCTCGGCAGCGCTGAGTTTGGTGAGCGCGTGCGCGCCGCTTTGCGCAAAATCGGCTAGATGAGGCGCTCGTAGAGCGCTTTGAGCTGCTGTGCAGCGGCGTGCCATGTGAAACGCTTGGCTTGGGCGTAGCCGCGCTCGATTCGGGCGGCGTGCGCTGCCGAGTCTTCTTCGAGCAGCTCGATGAGGCCCGCTCGGATCGCCTCGACGGAGTGCGGATCGATCATCAGGGCAGCGTCGCCTGCCACTTCGGGCAAAGATGAGACGTTCGAGGTCAGCACAGGGACGCCGCACGCCATGCCCTCCAGCACGGGCAGACCGAAGCCTTCGTAGAGCGACGGGAAGGCAAGGCACAGCGCGCCGCTATAGAGCGCAGGCAGGTCTGATTCTTCGGCAAAGCCCGTGAGCAGGACGCGCTCCCCAAGCGCCCGTGCTTGGGCATAGATGGGCGAGTCCAGCCAGCCGCGCCCGCCTACGATCACCAGTTTCAGGTCTGCCCAGCGTGTGGGCAATGCAGCGAATGCCTGCATCAGCCGTTCGTAGTTTTTGCGCGGCTGCACCGTGCCGACCGATAGCACATAGGGCGACTCGCCTATGCCGTATTTGGCGCGCACAGCGCTCTGGATAGCCGAGTCGTGAGTGGGTTTGAATGCCTCGCTCACGCCGCTGTACAGCACTGTGATCTTTGACTCAGGGATGCCGTAGAGCGCGATCAAATCGGCTTTAGTGGCGGCTGAGTCGGCGAGGATATGATCGGCGCGCCGTGCAGAGCGCGGCACAACCGCCTCAAGGTACGCTCTCAGGCTTGGCGCAGCTGAATCGGGCAGGCGCGCAAACGAGAGATCATGCACTGTGAGCAAGGTGCGCGTGCGCGGCAAAGTCGGAGGCAGGACGAAGTCCGTGGCGTGGAACAGGCGCACCTTGCCGACGAAAAGCTCAACGGGCAGCGGAAGGCGCGCTCGGTGCCACAGGCGCGCTAAGGTCAGTGGCGAGAGGCGCGTTGAACGGTAGCGGAAGTTCGGAGCAGGCGCAGGCGGCAGCTTATTCTGCCTTGCGCCTCCCACAAACAAGTGATAGGTCTGGGCGGAGTCGTGGGCGGCAAGCGCCGCCACCAACTCACGCACATAGCGCCCGATTCCGCCGCCTTGCTCGTAGGCGGGCGTGTAATCAATGCCGATTGGCACGCGGCGTGCCTACTTCACGTCGTTATACGTCCAGTAGCGGTTGGCAAAGAAATTCCACAGCGCCACGATCACCAGCGCCATGATGACTGCCATGTTGGCGCCCAATTTCCACTGCACATTATCAGCGAGGTTCAGCTCAACTAAGTGATTAGCGGCGAGGTAGCGCACAAAATCGGCGAAGATGGGCGAAAAGACAGCGACCACGCCTGCCCGCACGCCCAAACCAACTGCGCTGACAGTGAAAAATTGCGCCAGCTGATAGCGCACGCGCCGTGAGCGCGAGTCGGGGTACGTCCAGTAGCGATTCCATAGAAAATTGCTGCAGACTGCCAGTGTGAAGCCAATCGCTGCCGACGTGACCACTGGCAGTAACTGTCCGTCCTGCACCTGGAAGACAAATCGCATAAGAAAGTTGGTGGTACCGAGATCGATCAATGCACCCATGGCGCCAACCACCAAGAATTTGAGGAAGCGCTCCAGCTCACGTGGTTTGCTGCCGCCAAAACGGATGCTGATGCGGCGGATGATACCCATGCGCTCACTTTCGGCAAGCGGAAGGCTATCGGATCGGTTCATAGAAGACTGTTGCCTCACGTTTGCTATGCTCTTCGCGTGACGCGGCTCACAACCGTCACAAGCGTGCCAATTAAACCAAGCATTGCGCCAAAGTGCAAGAAAAGATTATTCACAAATAGCTTATCGAACAGACTGTGAACGGCAATGTGCGCCCAGACTCCCAGCACGCCCAAGCCGACGCCGCGCTTGAAAGCGTCGGGCAGGCGCAAGACGTGCACGCCCAGCACGCCTAGCCCGATCCACATGCCAATGTATGCTGCCAAGCCAACTATGCCCGTCTCAGCCAGCAAGTTCAGATAGTAATTGTGTGCATGACCCAGTGCCAACTGCCAGTTTACCAACGCATGGCGCGGATAGGCAACCTCATAGCCGCCAAAGCCGACTCCGAACAGAGGCGACTCGTCCGCCATGCTCAGCGCCGCCTGCCAGTGCGCCAAACGCTCTACCGTTGCGTAGTTCGCATCGTTGATCGGCACGCCGCGCACATCTTGGAAGCCTGTTAGGTCTTGGGCAAAGTCGCTGAAGCGGGCTAGCAGCGCGCTTGGTACGACATTGCCCAGCATAGCCAGACCGAGCGCACCTACGCATACCATTGTGATAACAATGCCATGCCACAAACGGCGTGGCGCAAACAGGATAAGCGTCACAAGTGCAGCGGCAAAGCCAAGCCACGCGCCCCGACTCCATGAGACGATCAAGCCGATGCCGATCAGCGCTGCCGCCCCGCCTAGCCCAAGCACTGCCCAGAGCCATGGTCCGCGCCCTTTGCCGCCTCGCCATGCCATGCTCAGCGCGCCGAACAGCGCGCCCAGCGCCAATGGCAGGGTCATGCCCATGAAAGCGCCAAACGGATTAGGCTGTCCGAAACTGCCAAAAGCGCGAAAGTAACGATAGTCAAGTATCCACAAATGCGGCGCGCCTGAGCCGCCTGTGAATTGGTAGAGTCCGATAGCAGCCTGCACGCCCGCAGCCGTCAAAAGCGCGCCGACCAGCCATGCAATGCCATGTTGCTGACATAACGACGCGACAATCAGCGCCATGAGCGCCATTTGCAGCCACTTGATCAGCTCGTTCAGCGTCGCGCTGACCGATTCAGCTGTGAGCAAGCTGAGCGACGCTGCGACAATAAACGCCCCTAGCGGCACAAGGACGCTCAAGCGCGGCAAGATAATCCTTCGCTCCGCCTCGATCTGTTTGAGCAGCCATAGAGCGACCGTGCCTGCGAAAACGATCTGACCAATATCCACAGGCAAGCGCACGGCTGATTCGGTCTCGATCAGCGCCTTCAGCGGCGCTAGGATGAGCGTCGCAGCTACGGCAACACGCAGATCAACCAGACTCAGCGTCACGAGCGCGGCAGCTGCCAAAGCAAGAAAGGCGACCTCAAGCGGCAACGCGGCTAGGAGTCCTGCACCAATGGCTGCACAGAGCCATAAAAGCGTCACAAGTGGGCGCTGGGCAAAACTCAGCATGGCTAGTCGGCGTGTTGCGGCGGATTCGCCGTCATGCTTACACGCGAGCGGAAATACTCAATTGTACGTGCCAAGCCCTCGCGTAAATCCACCACAGGCTCGTAGCCAAGCAGCCTTCGGGCGCGAGAGATATCCGGCTGGCGCGTCTGCGGATCGCCCGCAATGCGATCTTGATGACGGAAGGTGATCCCGCCGCGATTGCCCGTCATCTGATTGATGATCTGCGCAAACTCTAGGATAGACATTTCCAATGGATTGCCGATATTGACAGGCAGGGCGGCATCCTCGGAGGGCGGGAGCATCAGCAGGCGGTAAATGCCCTCGATCAAGTCGCTCACGTAACAGAAGCTGCGCGTCTGTGAGCCGTCGCCGTGAACGGTCAGCGGCTCGCCCCGTAGTGCCTGTCCGATGAAATTCGGCACCACACGCCCGTCATCAAGGCGCATTCGCTCGCCGTAAGTGTTGAAAATGCGCACAATGCGCGTATCTACGCCGTGAGAGCGATGATATGCCATAGTCAGCGCCTCAGCAAAGCGCTTTGCTTCGTCGTAGACGCCACGCGGACCGATAGTGTTGACGTTGCCGGGGTAATCCTCATGCTGCGGATGCACTAGCGGGTCGCCATAAACCTCTGAGGTGCTTGCCAGCAGGAATCGGGCGCGTTTGGCAAGCGCCAAGCCAAGCGCATTGTGCGTGCCAAGCGCGCCGACCTTCAAAGTCTGGATCGGGTATCTCAGATAGTCAATTGGGCTGGCGGGCGAGGCAAAATGCAACACAGCATCCAGCTGAACGCCGATATAGATGTAGTTGGTGACATCATGACGGATGAAGAGGAAATCAGGGCGCCCGATCAGGTGCTGGATGTTATCAGTGTTGCCCGTGATCAGGTTATCCATAGCGATCACGCTATGTCCCTCAGCTAGGAGCCGATCGGCTAGATGTGAGCCAAGAAAGCCTGCCCCACCTGTGATTAAAATGCGCACAGTCTTGAACTCCTGTAGGTAAATACGCGCCGATTGAATATCAAATCGGATTGTCCGTCAAGGGGATTAACCCAAGACTCAAGCTCAACGTCGCTAGACCAAACATCTGGGATAGCGCCTCTGGAAGGCGAATTATAGCAGAGCTAACTGCCTGCTTTTGTCCGTCTGATCGCTCAGCGTTCATTCCCAACACTTCGCCCTCCCATTTTGAATTGACAAACGCCGAAAAAGTGCTAGAATGTGAAGTTACGATGACCCCAAATCAGCCGCGAATGAGTCGTCCCGTAAGCGCCCATCTGTTAGCCCTAATGGTGAGGAGCGAGATCGTATGCAGCGACGCCTGAACACCAAGAACTACGCACGCACCCGTGATGTCCAAGCCCTGCCTTCGTTGATCGAGGTGCAACTGAATTCGTTCCGTTGGTTTTGCGAGGAAGGCTTAGGCGATCTATTCGCTGAGATCAGCCCGATTGAGAATTTTAACGGCACTCTGAAGCTCTATTTCCCAAGCGATTCGCCCGTCGCCCGCGATTTGGGCTTGAAGTATTGGTTCGAGTCGCCCAAGCACAGCGAAGATGAGTGCCTTGAGCTGGATATGACCTACGCTGCGCCGCTTTACGTGCGCGTTGCGCTCATCAACCATGAGGCGGGCGGCGAGGTCATCTATAACGACATTTTTCTAGGCGATTTCCCGATTATGACCAGCAACGGCACGTTCATCATCAACGGCATTGAGCGTGTGGTGGTCAGCCAGCTGATCCGCTCGCCCGGCGTCTACTTCGACGCGGATGAAGATCGCAACACAGGGCGTGCGCTTGCCAACGCGAAGGTCATCCCGGATCGCGGCGCCTGGATGGAGTTTGAGACGCGCAAAAACGATCAACTGGTGGTCAAGTTCAATCGCAAGCGCACTGTGCCTGTGAGCGTACTGTTGCGGGCTTTGGCGGCGGTTTCAGATGGGCATGACGATCTCTCACCCATTCGGCTTGGCACTGATGAAGAGTTGCTGGAGCTGTTCAGCGATGTAGATAACAATCCTGAGCATCAATACATCCCAGCCACGCTACGCGCTGAAACTCAGTGGGACGTGCGCCAAAACACGGTTGCTGAGGCGGCACTGATCGAATTCTACAAGAAAATGCGCCCTGGCGATCCTGCCACGCTCGATAATGCGCGGAGCTACTTTGAGAGCCAGCTCTTCGATATTCGCCGCTACGATCTGGAGCGAGTCGGGCGCTACAAGCTGAATCAGCGCTTGGGCATTGATGGCACTATTCCGCGCAGCGTGCGCACCATCACCAAGTACGATCTGGTTCAGATCGTGCGGCGCATGATCCAGATCAACAATGGCGTGAGTCAGCCTGATGACATTGACCATCTGGGCAATCGGCGCGTCAAGACCGTCGGTGAGCTGATCCAGAACAAGCTGCGCGTCGGTTTTCGGCGCACTGAGCGCGTCATACGCGAGCGCATGTTACACCGCGAGAGTGAGCGCATCACGCCTGTCTCGCTCATCAACATCCGCCCGATTGTGGCAGCTGTGCGCGAGTTTTTCGGCAGCAGCCAGCTCAGCCAGTTCATGGAACAGACCAATCCTTTAGCCGAGCTGACCCACAAACGCACGCTCTCAGCGCTTGGGCCGGGCGGCTTGCGCCGTGAGCGCGCCGGCTTTGACGTGCGCGACGTCCATCACAGCCATTATGGGCGCATTTGCCCGATCGAGACGCCTGAGGGTCCGAACATCGGCTTGATCGGGCGTTTGGCGACTTATGCGCGTGTCAACGAATTTGGCTTCATTGAGACGCCCTACCGCCGCGTGCTGAAGACTCTCAACATTGATGATGAGCGGCTGCTTGGGCGCACCTTGCGCGAGGATATCACTGATGATGATGACAACGTGCTGATCGAGGAAGGCACGGTCATTACGCCTGAAGTGATCGCGCAGCTGCGCGCACTGAAGGTCACAGACGTGCCAGTTCGTCCTTTTGTGACCGATGAGACGGTCTACCTCTCGGCAGATGAGGAAGATCGCTTCACAATCGCGCAGGCGAACGCCAAGCTGGATGAACTGAACCAGTTTGTCAGCGACCGCGTCTCGTGTCGGCTGCATCAGAAATTCTTGGACGCTGCGCCAACGCGCATTGACTTCATGGACGTAGCGCCGCGCCAGATTGTGGGCATCTCCGCCGCCTTGATCCCCTTCCTTGAGCATGATGACGCTGGTCGTGCGTTGATGGGATCGAACATGCAGCGCCAGGCAGTGCCGTTGCTCACGCCCGACGTGCCAATTGTCAGCACGGGCATGGAGGATTGGGCTGCCTATGACTCTGGACAGGTAGTGCTGTGCCAGAAGGCGGGCGAGGTGATCAGTGTGCAGGGTGATCAGGTGGTGGTGCGCGAAGATGACGGCACGGAGCGCGTCTATAAGTTGCGCAAGTATACGCGCTCTAATCAGTCCACCTGCATTGATCAGCGCCCTGTGGTGCACAAGGGACAGCGCGTCAAGCCGAATGACGTGATCGCCGATAGCTCTTCAACTGTGAATGGCACGCTCGCGCTCGGTCACGACGTGGTCTGCGCTTTCCTCTCATGGGAGGGCGGCAACTATGAAGACGCGCTCTTGATCAGTGAGCGGCTGCTGCGCGAGGATCGCTTCACCTCGATCCACATTGAGAAACATGAGGTCGAGGCGCGGGATACCAAACTCGGACCTGAGGAGATCACTTACGATATCCCGAACGTGGGCGAGGACGCGCTCAAAGACCTTGATGAGTACGGCATTGTGCGCATTGGTGCTGAGGTCGGTCCGAACGATATTCTGGTCGGCAAGATCACGCCGAAGGGCGAGAAGGAACTCAGTCCAGAGGAGAAATTGTTGCGCGCCATTTTCGGTGAGAAGGCGCGCGAGGTCAAGGATACCTCCCTGCGCCTGCCGCACGGCGAGCGCGGCAAAGTGGTGGACGTGCGTATTTTCAACCGTGAGGAACACCGCGATCTGCCAGCCGGCGTTGAGCAGATGGTGCGCGTGAGCGTGGCACAGCGCCGCAAACTGACTCAAGGCGATAAGATGGCGGGTCGGCATGGCAATAAGGGCGTGATCTCGAAGGTGGTGCCGATTGAAGATATGCCCTATCTTGAAGATGGCACGCCTGTAGATATCATCTTGAATCCGTTGGGCGTGCCGGGACGTATGAACATCGGGCAGATTCTTGAGACGCATCTCGGCTGGGCAGCGGATCGGCTCGGTTTCCGCGCCATTACGCCCGTCTTCGACGGCGCTGAGGAGTCTGAGATTGAGGCGGAGCTAGGGCGCGCTTGGCTGATTGATCACGCTTGGAAGATCGTCACGGAGCGCGCTTGGGAGTGGATCAAGGCGCTGAACTACGATCCTGAGTCCTTGACCGATGATGACGAAGTGCGTCGCCTGTACATTGATCAGTGGCTAGGCGAAAATCCTGAGTATGACCGCGAGATGCTGGTCATGGAGCCTGTCTATGCGCGCCGCGCCGTGCTGCGCGAGTGGCTGCGTGAGTTGGGCTACGATCCTGAGGATATCTTGCTCTTCCAGACGGAGGGGGTCAGCCCTGAGGAGCGCGATCGGCGCGACGCGAACGCTGTTGAGGTGACGCTGCGGCTGTGGTCAGAAGTCGTCAGCGGGTCGCCCACGCCTGAGCATCTCAGCGGGGAGGCGCTCCGTGAGTACGCGCATCGCGTCTCGATTCGTACGGGCGAACCTGTGCCGATCTACGGCAAACAGAAGCTCTATGACGGCAAGACGGGCTTGCCCTTCGACCGCGCTGTGACCGTCGGCGTGATTCACATGCTCAAGCTGGCACACTTGGTCGAGGATAAAGTCCATGCGCGCTCAACCGGTCCGTATAGCCTCGTGACGCAGCAGCCGCTCGGCGGCAAGGCGCAATTTGGCGGTCAGCGCTTTGGCGAGATGGAAGTCTGGGCTTTGGAGGCATACGGCGCTGCCTACACGCTGCAGGAAATGCTCACGGTCAAATCGGATGACGTACAAGGGCGCGTCAAGACCTATGAGGCGATTGTCAAGGGCGAAGAAATCGAAGAGCCGGGCATTCCTGCCAGCTTCCGCGTCCTAGTCAAAGAATTGCAGAGTCTGGGCTTGGCAGTTGAGGCGATCACAGACAGCGGCGAGGTCATCAAGTTCGGCAAGGATGAAGACAAATCCCGCCAACAGCAGGCGAAAGTCCCGACGGGCTTGCTAGGCTTCTCAGGCTTCAATCAGAGCTGATTGCTCTACATCCGAAAGCAACAGGAGCGCTCACTTGAGCGCTCCTGTGCGTTTACTCCTGCTTTTGAGGCTACTCGCTCTCATCCTCAGCGCCGAAGGCAGGGATGCGCACGTAGAACGTTGAACCGACGCCCACTTGGCTCTCCAGCCAAATCTCGCCTTCGTGCAGCCGCACGTATTCCTTCACAATCGGCAAGCCCAAGCCTGTCCCAGAAGACTCAATCACCAGACGCTCATCTTCATCGCGGAAAAAGCGATTCCAGATGCTGGCTTGTTTCTCAGGCGGGATGCCGACACCAGTATCCTGTACGCTGATCACGACGGAGTTGCCTTCGGCGCGGGCGCGAATGGTGATTGTGCCTTCGGCGCGTGTGTAGTTGAAAGCGTTATTGGCAAGGTGCGTCATGATCTGCGCCAATTTATCAAAGTCAGCGCGCAGGAGCGGCAAATCGGGCGGCACGTCCGTTTGAATGGTCATCGGCTTGCGCTCACTGCGGATGCGCTCTCGCAGGTGGCGCTCGGTCATTTGCAGCACTTCTTCAAAGTTGACCGCCTGCAGGCTCAGCTTGACCACGCCGCGATCAATGCGCGAGATATCCAAGAGTTCATTCACAAGGATCGAGAGCTTATCAGCATTGGTCTTGATCGTGGTCAGGTAGCGCGCCTGTGCCTCGCTGAGCGGACCTGCAGCGCCCAGCAACAGCAAATCGGCATAGCCCTTGATTGAGGTCATGGGCGTGCGCAATTCATGGCTGACCGTCGCCACGAATTCGGTCTTCATGCGGTCTACCTCGATCTCGCGTGTGATATCGCGGAAGACCGAGACCGTGCCCAAGAATTGATCGCCCATCTTGACAGGTGAGAGGATCACGCTGACCACTTTGCCGCTCTCTAGCGTGATTTCAGCCCGCAATTCTTCGCCCGCTTGGTGCGAAGTGGGGTCTTCCGTCCACTTTTGGACAGCCTCAAGCCAATTCTGACCGCCTACGGCTGTATACAAGCCTGAGAGCGCGCTGATGTGATTGCCGATCACCTGTTGGCGCGGCAAGCCGAGAATGCGCTCAGCGGCGCTGTTGAACTGCGTGATATCGCCCTCCTGATTGGCGACCATCACGCCATCTGCAATGGACTCGACAATCGCAAGGTTCTTAGTGCTATCCACCTGCTCACGGCGCACCATTGCGCCCAGACGGTCAGCCTGCTCACGGATCAGCGCGTAGAGATCGGCGTTGTTGAGCGCGTTAGCGATCTGCGTGGCAGCCGCTATCACAGAGGGCAGCTGATCTGTGGAAAAATGGTTCGGCGTACGGCTGAAGAGCATCACCACGCCCTGAACATCCTCGCCTGCTTCCAAAAGCGCGACAATCGCAGCGCGTGGTTCGCTATCCGCCTCGCTCAGGTGCAGCCAGCGGTAGTCTTGTTGCACATCCGCCACAACCACAGCCTGCTGCGCTTGGATCACCCAGCCCGCCAAGCCCTCATACTGCGTGTAGCCGGCTGGTTCGCCCTCGCGGTAGGGCATATTCACCTGAGCGCGCACCACAAGCGTATCCGAGAGGTTATCAATGCTCAGGATAGCGCCCATGTCCGCGTCCACAGCGCCGATCAGCTTGATCAGCGCCCGATTGAGCGTCACATCAATATTCAAGCTGGAGGTCAACTCAGCAGTCAGGCTGTAGAGGAAGTTGAGCGCGTCGCGTTCGCGCTGCAGCTCACGGGTGCGCTCTTGGACGGCGCGCTCAAGTTCGGCTGTGAAGCGCCGCGCCTGCGCAAATAGCCGTGCATTCTGCAGCGCCGTTGCCAGTTGAGAGCCGATTGTCTCTAGAATGCGCTGATCGTTCAGGCTGAAGGCGTGCGCATTCTGCGAATCAGCGGCGATCAGGGCGCCCAGCAGCTGGTCAGAGGCGATCAGCGGCACGCCGATGAAGGCGCGGGTCTGGGCGAAGCCAAACGGACTGTTAAAACTGCCCAAGACTCGCGCCACCTCATCGCCGACCAAATGCTGCGTGCTACGGCTTGCCATGACGAAAGTGACTTCATCGTTTGTGGGCGGCTGCGGCGGCAAGTCCAGATGCTCGCCATTGCGCAGCGCAATCGGATAGGCGATTTGCCTGCGATCAGGGGCGACCACTGCCACAAGGAACGACTCTGCCTTGACTAGGTCCGGGAAGCGCTGACGGGCGATCTCATAGACCTCTTCCTCTTCAATGGTGGCTGCCAGAGCCGTTGAAAGCTGGCTGAGATTAAACAACTCCTGCAGTTTCGCAGCCGTCTCGCTCTGCAGACTGGCATTCTCAATAGCGACTGCCGCCTGAGCAGCTAATGTGCGCGCCAAGCGCACCTCAGGGCTGCTGAACGTGCGCGACGGATTGTGAACCTCAAGCGTGATCAGCCCAATCGCCTGCTCGCGCACGATCATCGGCAAAGCGATCAGGTAGGCAGCGCCGCGCATGGTCAACATCGCCTGTTCAGCAGCGGAGATATGCGCATCAGCAGCGCGCAGCAAGATGGTCTGGCGCGTCTGGAGCGCACGCTCTAGCGTAGGATAGTCTGTCAGGTCGTAGCACGTATCGGGTGCGTCTACAGGAGCGCCTGGCAGGGCAAGTTGCTCATGCTCTACCTTCAAGGTACGGCTATCGGGATTCCACGTGCTGATCTTGCAACCATCTGCCTGCACTGCCACAATCATCTGCATGGCGATATTGCGCAAGACCTGCTCAAAGTCGAGCGTAGAGGAGATGGATTGCGTCGCCTCGAAGAGGGTCTCCAGTTCGCGTGTACGCGCAAAGGATTGTTCGAGTAGATTCGCGTTTTGAATGGCAATAGCCGCTTGTGAGGCAATGGTCTGCGCCACTTCCAGCTGATCCGGGCGGAAGTTCAGTGGTTGGCTGACCGCACTGAAGACCATTACGCCAATGCACTGCCCGCCTAGCGCTAACGGCACCAGCATCTGCGAGAGGACGATCTGATCGGCAAGGCTGGGCGGCACAATCGGCGTGCGCGAGTCGTGCCGCGTATCGTTGATGGCAACGGGCAAGAGTGTGCGGCGCACGTCGGCGATCAGCGGGTGCTGCTCAAAGGGCAAGAGACCATCTGGCGGTTGTACATTGCGCGGATACTCAATAATCGGTCGAGCAATTTGCTCAGCTGAGTCGAACACATAGGCAATGCTGTGATCCGTGCCGAGCATCCCCTGCGATTCGCGCAGAGCGACCTCGAAAATATCCTCAAGGTCGAGTGTCTGCGTCAGCGCATTGGAGACTCGGTAGAGCAGTGCGAGGCGCTTCGCCTGCTGATCCAGCTCATAGGCGCGTGCCGCCGCCTCACGGTAGAGCGCCTCGGTCTCAGCCGCCACACGCCGCTGATTCTGGAAGAGCTGGGCATTCTCAAAAGCGACCGCCACCTGATTCGCATAGGTGAGCGCGAGTTGCTCCATAGTGGGCGTGTAGAAGCCTACATCGTACTTCTCCAGCACCAAAAGACCGATCAGGCGTCCCCGTGCCACCAGCGAGACGCCAAGCCATGAGCGTGTGGGCTGCTCAAAGCTGAGCGGGAAACGCGGGTCTTCGCGGATATCGGGGATGTTCAACACCTGCCCGCGTGAGGCGATCTCACGGAACAGATCAGAGTCGGCGATATCAGCCGTAATGCCGATTAGAGCGTTATCATCGCCAAAGCCACGCGCCGCCTGAATGACCAGCTGATCGCCTTGCCGCAGCCAGAGCGTTGCCCGATTGAACTCCAAAATGCGCGTCAACTGCTCAAAGACCAGCTGCGTGAGCGCCTCTGGCTCCAACACAGTGGTCAGTTGCCCTGAGATATCGGTCAGCGTAGCCAGCTGGGCGGCGCGGCGCGCTACGTCTTCCTCAAGCGCGGTGCGCTCGGTCACGTCTTCAATCAAGATCACGCTACCGCTGATAGCGCCGCCTTCCTGCAACGGATACAGATAGTAGTTGCTGACACGCGGCGTATCGGCAAGGCGTACATCGAAGATGGTCTGCGGCTCGCCCGTCTGGAGCATTGTGGCAAGCGGCGCCGCCAAAATCGGCTCAAGGGCAGGGCGATAGTCAAACAGAGACTGTCCAACAGCGGCTTGGGCATCCCAGCCGAAAGTGCGCTGCATAAAAGCGTTGATCGTGCGAATGGCAAGCGCCCGATCCACCACGATGATGCCCTGCTGAATGGACTGAATGACCGCCTGATTGAACGACGTCAAGCCGAGCGTCTCTTGATAGAGCCGCGCATTCTGAATGGCGACCGAAGCCTGAATAGCGAAAGCGTTGGCTTTCTCGATATCGCTGCTTGTGAAAGGCTGCTGTGCATTGGTCTTGATGAACGTGAGAGCGCCGATAGCTTGTTGCTCACGCAGCAGCGGCACGCTCAACAAAGCGCTGATCGGCACGCCCACTAGCGCCTCAGCCGCATAGATGGGAGGATCGAGCGGGTTGAGCGCGCTAAGCGCAACGGGCTGCCGAGTTTGAATAGCGCGTGTGCTTGGCAACTCGGGGTCGCTAAGCGATAGGCGCGTGCCGCTGAATTGATCGGCGTTCGGACCGCGTCCAAGCGCGCCGATCTGCTGATCGCCTTCCACCAGCCAGACGTAGACGCCATCTACGTTCAAAATGTCAAGCGATTCGGCGCAGATCGTATCCAGAATTTGATGCATGTTGAGCATGGCATTGACCGACTGCCCAACACGGCTCAGTGCGACCGAAAAACGCTCACGTTCAATGGTCTGGCGCAGCAACTGCGCATTTTCAAGGGCGACGGCGGTCAGATTGGCAATGCGCGAGACAAAGTCCAGCTGTTCGCGGAAGCCGAACGCTTCGCTCAGCTCACTGCCCATGTGAATCGCGCCGATAGCGCGTCCGCCGGCGATCATCGGCACTACCAACGCTGTGCGTTCGCCCAAATCGCGCCATGCCCGCAAATCGTCTAGACCCGTCACCTGCTCAGGGTCGGTCAGATCGTAAAGGCGCGGCATAGGCTCACTGACTGCCAAGCCAAGCGCCGTATTCTCAACAGGCAGACTCGGCGCGGGGGTCACGCGCACCTCGCCACGCGGCGTGATGACGGCGCGGCGCACCTCAAACGCCATGTCATTCTCACTCAGCAAAGCGACGTTCATGCGCGTGAAGGCGATCATCTGCTGGAAGCCGTTCGCCATGCCTGCGATGATCTCATCAAGATCAAGCGTGCTGGTGACGGTCTCCATCAGCTCGTTAATGCGCGTCTCTTGCTGAGCGGCGCGCCGAATGTCTTGATAGAGGCGCACATTCTCTAGCGAGGCAGCCGCCTGCGCAGAGAACAACTCAAGCGGACGCAAAGCGCTCTCGGTCGGCGCCAGACCGTCAACGGGCGAGTCGAGCGTGATGATGCCGATCAAACGCGAGCGATCCAAGCCGTAGAGCGGCAGATACAGCGTATCCAGTGGATGCCACTGCTCGCTAGGATGCGGCGCAAAGGCAGGCAGACGCAGCGTGCTAGCGTCGCTGGGAACCTCGCCCTCGCCACTGCCCACAACGCCCGCCATCAGCTTGTTTTCAGTCACCCATGGATCGCTATAGCGCAAGTAGTAGGCGCTCCCGACGCGATAATTGCGCAGTTCAGGGTCGGCAAGGCGCTGCGCCCAGACTGCGCCGGGCAGCAAATTGCGGCGGAACTTTTGTGCATCCTCAGGCGTGAAGCCCGCTAGAGCCGTCTCTAGCGGCTCAAAGTTTTCATCGCGCAGCGTGACCGCGACTCTGCCCCAGCCCAGCGCCCGAATGCTCTCAGCAATTGCCGCAAGGCGCGTCGGCACGTCGGGGGCGCGCTGCACTTCGTTTGTAGCCAGATAAAGCTGCTCTAGACGGTCGCGCTCACGGCGGGTTGCCTCAGCCTCAGCCTCGTAAGCGCGCAACAGATTGTAGTTCTCAATAGCGAACGCCGCTTGATAGGCGAAGGTCTCTAGCGCCTCAACTGTGCGCAAATTGGGACGCAAGCCGCTGCGTGGCTCATCCACGCTGATCACGCCGATCAACTCGCCCTCTGAGCTACGCAGCGGCAAGAGCAGCAGGTCTTCAGGCTGCCATGCCTGTGCGCCTGTGCGCGGATTAACGCTTGGCACTACATTCACAAACGAGAGATCGAGCGCCTTGCGCAAGGGATGCTCAGCAGGGATGAAAAACGAGTTGCTGAGCTGAAACTCAGGCTTAAAGAGCTGCTCAAGGCGGTTAAGCGGTATGCTATTGCGCTTTGCCTCTTCCCATTGCTGCAGCGGTAAGCCCGATTGAGCAATACGGCGCGTGCTTTGCGCCCACTGATCCACAAGGCTGATCATCACCACGCCAAAGCCAATCGTATCGCTGATCGCGTGTGCTACAGCCTCCAGGACGTCTTCAATCGGCTCACCGCTATTGACCATGCGCCCGATTTCGAAGAGCTGATTCAGTTGCTCTGTGCGCTGCTTGAGCAGCTCAGCGCGATCCAGCTGATCGCGGTAGCGCTCCTCATTGCCCAAGCTGATGGCAATCTGGTTGGTGATCGCCTCGATGAAATCAAGGGTTTGAGCGCTCAGGCGATCCGTGCTTGGTGCAGCGACGTGCAATACGCCCACGATCTCGCCACCATAGCTGATCGGCGCGGCAATAGCGCTGCGCATTTCCTGAGGCATGGGCGCAAGACCTGTCTCGCTGTAATTTGGCACAAAAAGCGCCTCGCCTCGCTCAAAGGCGGCTCGCTCAATTGGGGCTAGGGTCGAGAGCACTTTCTCATGCCCATAGCGCTTGCCTACCTCAGGGACGTTCGGCGACTGCCATTGCGCAGCGGGCAAGAAGAAGACAACGCTGGCAAACGGCGCGTTCAGCGTGCGCTGCAGCTCATTTCGAATGACCGTGATAATGCGCTCAAACTCAGTTGTCCTGTTCTGCTCATTGCTGATGCGCGTCAGCGCGTCCATCTCGCGGATGCGTTGACGGAGATCAGCATCGGTGGCTTGATAGAGCTTTTGGCGGTCTACGGCGGCGGCTAACTGCACGCCAATGGTCTGCAGCAAGCGCAGATCGTCATCGGTAAACTCCCGCGTGCCGCGACTGGCAATGGTCAGCTCGCCAAAGCCGCGATCCTGCACGGCAATTGGCACTTGCACCGCTGCATTGAAGCCGAAACGGTCAGCGATTTCGCGGTAGGCGGGCAATAGGCGCGGATCAGTGCGCAAATTGTTGCTCAGGAACGGGCGCTGCGAGAGCGCTACGCTGTTCTGATAGCCCGGTCGGTAGGTATCAATGATGACCGTCTCTTGTAGACTGACCAGACCGAAGGTGTACTCCGGCGGGATGACAAGCGCGCCTGTGTGATCGTCCAGCACGCCGACCGTGCAGATTTCACAGCCGAACATAGCAGCTGTCTCGCGCACAACCGCATGGATGATCTCCTCAAGGCGCAGGTTGCTGGAGGCGATCTCGGCGATGCGGCGTAAGCCCTCAGACTCATCCGTGCGCTCGCGCATCTCGCGGTAGAGCCGTGCGTTATCAATGATCACAGCCGCCTGTGCCGCGATGATCGAAAGCACACGCGCCTGTTCCTCTGTGAACTCAGTGCCATCTAGGCGATTGGAGACCTGTACCACGCCAATGCGCCGCCCGCCAATGACCAACGGCACCATCATGGTTTGGCGCACGCCCACCAGCATTGCCAGCTTATCCAGACCGCTATCGCGCACAGTCGGATCAGAGCGCAATTCGTTGCTGATCCAGTAATCGCTCTCATTATAGATGCGATAGAAGGTAGTGCCGGGCGTGATGGCGATCCGATAGTGGCGGATCAGGTCATCATCCACGCCATAGAAAGGCGGGCGGCTGACCAACTGACCCAAACTCGGCTCATAGAGCAGGATGCCGCACATCTGGCAGTTCATCAGCTTGGCGATCTGCTCATTCAGATAGCTGTACATCTCATCAGCGGAGCGCAACACGCCAATGGCTTGGCTGACCTGTTGCAACCCGCCGATCTCCTCTGCGCGGCGGCGCTCTTCATCGTAGAGCCGCGCATTCTCCACCACAATCGCCGCCTGTGAGGCAAAAACGCTCAACAGGCGCATATCATTATCAGTGAAGCCCTTGCCGTCGCGCTTATTGGCGACCTGAATCACGCCAAAACGCCGATTGCCCACGCGCATTTGCACTAGCGCCGTCGTGCGCACCCCGACCGCCTCCGCGAGGCTAGTCAGACCCGCCTCGCGCACGATTTCGTCGCTCAGCACTGCGTTGGAATACCACCAATCGCGGGTCTGATACAGCACAGCGCCGATGCTGCCCTCAGCGATCGAGATACGATACATATTGACAATGGACTCCGGCACGCCGTAGAAAGGCGGCTGCCCGACAAGCGCCTGCTGATCGGGAGACTCCAGCAGCACGCCGCACATCTCTACATCGGCGAGCAGAGCAATGCGGCTGGTCAGCTGCGTGTACATCTGGCGCGCATCGCGCATGGAGGTCATGACGCTGGCGATCTGCTGCAAGCCGCTCAGCTCAGCGGCGCGCTCCGATTGAGTCTGTTGCAAGCGCGCATTCTCAACAGCAATGGCGATCTGAGCGGCTAGAATCTGCAAAAGCGCCATATCCTCATGATCAAAGGCGACGCGGCTGCGGCTTGCCAACTCAATTGTGCCGATCAAGCGCTCCCCTACCAGCAAGGGCGCGCCCACCAGCGATTGAAAGCCATAGTTGGCAATTTTCGGACGCACGTCCGGGCGCAGGCGCAGGTCTGGCACCAAGAGCGGCTGCCGATAGCGCACCAGCCAGCCGCTGCAGCTATCGGTCAGCCCGTAATGCCCATCAGTGGAGTCTAGGGCGTCGAAGTAGGCGCGGTCGCCGTGCCTGCCATAGGGAGTCAGGATTTGCAGGGCGGAGTCCCACAGGTTGATCTCAGCCACATCAAAAGGAATCACGTCTTGGATCAGGCGCAATGCCTCATCAAGCGCCTCTTGAAGTGGCAAGCTGCCGCCCAGCAACTGAACAACATCGCTAACGAGGATCAGGGCGTGAGTCGGGTCGAGGGCTTCGCGTTGGGCGTTAGGCGAGGTGAGTTCGCGCATCACCACCACCATCTGAGGCACGCCGTTGTGCGGGATGTAGTGCGAAGAGGCTTCCACACGGCGCGTGCCAATGCGGAATGAGGCAGAGCCTTCCCTACTGAACAACTCAAGGAAGGTCTCGGCGGGTTGTACGCTCTCGACCAAAATTTCAAGGTCTGGCTCGCCGCCGCTCAAGCCGAACCACGCTTGCGCCCGCGCATTGGCGTAGACCAGCTTGCCGCGCCCTTCTGCCACCAGCACAGCATCATCATTATCTAACAGATTGACTTGCACTACTGACTCAGGCAGGCTCTCTGCCTCAGCTTGGCGCTCCAAACGCAAGCGCGCAAACATAAAGACCGCGCCGAACATGCTGAAGCCCAACACAAATAACAGCAGCACGAACCCGTCCATACGCCCTATCCTCGTGGCAGCCCAGCGAGTGCTGCCGCTCTACTCACCAAGAGGTCTCGATTGGCTCAACCGAATCGCTGGACGGACGGCGACGCGCCTCAGCCGCCAACTCCGTGATCTCGCGGATATCGGCAAAGCGCTGTGTAGCATTCGAGACCATGCCGACGCTCAGCGTCATCAGCGGCTTAGTTTCGCCGCTCTCCAGCATAATGTGACCGCGCTCACGGTCAATGAAAGTGTAATGCTGCTTGACATCATCGTTAAAGCGCTCGATCAGGCGATCTTTGAGAGCAGTGGCGCGGCTGCTATAGGTAATGACCACAAAATTATCGTTGCCCGCATGACCGATGAAGTCATCAGGCGTGCCGAGTTCATCGGCGACCTCGCCCAGCAGCAACGCTACAAAGCGCAGCACCTCCGTGCTTGCCAGCACGCCATAGACCTCTTGGAAGGCGTCAAAGTGATTGATTTTGATATCCAAGTAGTACCATGTGTCGGTGGTGCGCATGAGTTCGCGCAGCTGCTCTTCGATCAGGCGGCTGGAAGGCAAATTAGAGCGCGGATCCATGCTTTTCTCACGATCAACGCGCTCAATGGCGTTTTTGACGCGCAGCTTCAACTCTTCAATATCAAAAGGCTTGGTGATGTAATCATCAGCGCCCAGCTCTAAGCCGGCAATGCGATCCGAGCGCTCATCACGCTGAGTCAGGAAGATAATCGGGATATGGCTAGTGCGCGTAGTCTGGCGCAACTCGCGGCAGACGGCATAGCCGTCCATATCCGGCAGCATGATATCCAGCACGATCAGCTGCGGCAGCTGTTTGCGCGTCAGCGTGAGAGCATCGCCGCCGCGAGGCGCCACCTGTACATCGTAGCCCTGCCCTGTGAAATAAATGCGCAGCATGTTCGAAATATCAAAGTCGTCTTCGACGACTAAAATGCGTCCTTTGCTCACGTCTTACCTCGCTCACCGAAAGGATCGAATCGCACGTTGCCGCGTGCTGAATAATGGCACTCTTGATTGTAGCGCACTTTGCCACAAGGCAACACTGCCTCTAGCACAGTTTGACTGTGCCAAAGTCAGCGGGACTTGTCAAGCACCTTGCATCCGTGTGCTGACTCACATGCAGTGGCAAGTTGCCACAAACTTTCTGCGTATCTAAGAGGTTTCGACTCAGGTGTGATACACGTATAAGGCGGCTCCTTTTACCTTGGTCATACGATATTATCATATTCTTCAGACTCCAGACACTCCCGCTGCCCATGATCACGTTGACAGCTGTGCGCAAGCGGCGCTACAATCTCAAGGCGCTTCAGGACAAGGAACATGGCGCTCTATGCCCAATTTGCACATAACCGATCATCCACTCATCCAGCACAAACTCGCCATTCTGCGCGATAGCACCACTGAGCCACAGAAATTCCGCCAATTGGTGCGCGAACTTGCTGCGCTGCTGTGCTATGAAGCCTCAGCGGACCTACGCCTGCGCCCCTTGACCGTGCAGACGCCTATGGGCGTGGCAAGCGGCGCACAACTGGCTGATGCAGTCGGCTTGGTGCCGATTCTGCGGGCGGGACTGGGCATGGTTGAGGGCGTCTGGGACTTAATCCCCAATGCAGAGGTCTGGCATTTAGGGCTATACCGCGATGAGAAGACCTTGCGCCCAGTGGAGTATTACAACAAACTGCCCATAGAGCCGCGCGTGCAGGTCTGCTTTGTGCTCGATCCTATGCTGGCGACGGGCGGCTCGGCTGTGGCGGCTGTAGACGTGCTGAAGCGCTGGGGCGTCAACCGCATTAAATTCGTGGGCATCATCGGCGCGCCGGAGGGCGTTAAGGCGCTCTCAGAGGCGCACCCGGACGTGCCGATCCATCTTGCAGCGCTGGATGAGCGCCTGAACGAGATCGGCTTCATTGTGCCGGGACTGGGCGACGCCGGCGACCGCCAATTCGGGACAAGTTAGCGCATGACAGTACAAGTGCGCGAGGTGGGACTGCAAATCGGGACAGTGCGGCTCTCATGGCTGGGTCTGGTGCTGCTGACCTGTGTTATAGCCCGCCTAGGCGTGCTGATCGCCTTCCCGTCGGTCTTTGCCTTTGAGCAGAGCGGCGCTGTTCACGGCTCAGAGGCGTACGACGCCTACGCGCAGAACCTACTGGCTACGGGAGTCTATGGCAGGGCAGTGGGTGTGCCTGATGCAGCTATTCCGCCGCTCTACAGCTACGCCCTAGCCGCCGTCTATGCCCTGTTCGGACGCGGCTACCTGCAAGTTGGGCTGTTTCACACACTGCTCGATTGCCTCTCGATCTACTTTCTGGTCGAGATCGGCGCACGGTTGTTCAATCGGCGCGTCGGCATCTTGGCAGGCTTCGCCTATGCGCTCTACCCGTACCTGATCTTCCAAAACCTGACCCTGATTGATACGCCGCTCTTCATGAGCCTGATGCACGGCTTTTTGTGGTGCGCCGTGCGGCTACGGGAACAGCGTAGCCTCACTCTAGGCGTGCTGGGCGGCGTATTCCTTGCACTTGGCGCGCTCACGCGCCCCGTGATCGTGCCACTAGCGCCCTTAGCAGCGCTGTGGTTTCTCTTCCGCTTGAACTTGTGGGAGGCAACCCGCCGCCTCTTGCCTGTCGCAGCTATGAGCGCGCTGCTGGTAGCGCCATGGCTCATCTGGACGTATCAGGTCTATGGCGCCTTCGTGCCAATTGCCACCAATGGCGGCATGAACTTCTGGTTCGGCAACAATCCGCTGACCATCCCGTTAGTGCGCAACGGCTATCATCCACAATGGATCAGACCTGAGGCGCCGATCCGCACCGAAGATACGCGCCTCGCTAACGACGATCTCTACCAGCTCTCGTTCGCCTACCTGCGCGAGAATCCTCAGCAAATTCCTGAGCTGCTCTGGGTGAAGTTCCTCGCCTATTGGAGCGTGGATATCTTCCCGACGCGCAACCCAATCGCAGGCGCAACGCCCTTCGTCGATCCCGACGGGACGCTGCGCTTCCAGACCGAAAGCGGCGAATCCTTTGCGCCCGTGACCATTGGCGCAGACGATCCCGTTGCCGCCTACTCAGAGCCGCTCTTCGACGTGATCGGACGCGGGATTCATCGCGTATACTTCGGCGCGCTGCTGATCCTCGCCCTGATCGGCGTCGCGCTCAGCCTGCGAAGATGGCGTGAGGTCTCGCTGGTGTGGTTCGTCCAGCTTGTCATGACCGCCTTCTATGTGATCTACATCCCGGCGGCGCGCTATCGCGTCCCTACTGACCCGTTGCTCTTCCTCTTTTCAGCGTATGCAGCGCTCTGGATGTTTGAGCGCCTGCGCAGGTCACAGGTGAGGCATGGCAAGACGGCGTAACGCCATTCACAGCTTGATCATCCTCGCTTTCATCGGCGGCTTAGCCACTGGGCGGACGTTTTTCTTCAATCTGGGCTACCTGCTGCTGATCCTGCTGATCGTCTCGTGGCTGTGGGCGCGCCTGAACCTGAGCGGCGTGCGCATCGCCCGCAACACACGGACTCGGCGCACGCAAGTGGGCAAAACGCTCGACGAATACTTGAGTCTGCAGAGCCGTAGTTTTTTGCCTAAACTATGGCTCGAAGTGCGCGATCACAGCACGCTGCCCGATCATCGGGTCAGCGTGGTGGTGCCGCCACTGGCGCCCTATGGCGCTTTTCGCTGGTCAGTGCATACGCCGTGCTTGCTGCGCGGCACTTTCCAGCTAGGCGGCTTGACGCTAGTCAGCGGCGACCCATTCGGCTTCTTCCAACTGACCCGCCACATCCCTGCCACCACCAGTGTGCTGGTCTATCCCGCGATTGTGCCACTGGAGGACTTCGCACCTGAAGGTGGTGTGCTCTCCGGAGGCGAGGCGCAACGGCAGCGCGCCTACTTCGTGACAACGAACGCCGCAGGCATCCGCGACTACGCGCCGGGCGACTCGTTCAATCGCATCCACTGGCGCAGCACTGCCCGCCGCGATAGGCTGATCGTCAAAGAATTCGAACTCGATCCGCTCTCAGAGCTGTGGATTCTGCTCGATCTGAATGCAGCGGCGCATGTAGCGCGTCCCTTCGATACAGGTGGCGTTGCATACGGCGAGGTGTACTTGCCGCCCAGCAGCGCTGAGTACGCCATTGCCGTTGCCGCCTCGATCAGCGCGCATTTCCTGATCAAAGAGCGCTCGCTCGGTTTTATCGCGCACACACCACAGCGCAACGTACTACAGCCCGATCGCGGCGGACGGCAACTCACGCGCATTCTTGAGTCGCTTGCACTTGCCAAAGTAGAGAGCGACTTGCCCTTTGCGCAATTGATAGCGCTGGAGAGCCATCAACTGACCCGCGGCGCCATCGCCATGCTGATCAGCAGCGATATGAGCGACGCATGGTTGGCAGAGGCGCAACTTCTGGTGCGGCGCGGCGTGCGCGTGGTTGCTGTGCTGATCGATCCGCACAGCTTCGGCGTGGCAACGCCTGTCCGCAGCGCCCAAGAGACCCGTGCCTGCCTTGAGATCGGCGGCGTGACCACCTACCTTGTGCGCTACGGCGATAACCTCTCAGCGGCGCTCAGCCGCGCTGGTTTACATCTGCCCAGCCGCCCCGTCTGGTAGCTACTCCGCCCTGACCAGCACCAAGCGCACGTCACGCGGGAAGCCCGAATCGCCGCGCACCAAGATCAGGTCGTAGCGCAGTCCAGTGGCGATCTCAACATTCCTCAGCTCTGCCAGTGGCGTCCCGTCTATAGCACTGCGGGCAATGAAGGTATAGGTATTAGCGCGCAGAGTGACCATGCTGGAGATGTTGCCATACTCCAGACGCACAAAGTACTGGGCCGCACGCGGCGTAGGCGTGGGGCGGTTGCCAAAGACTCCGCCTGAGACGCTCAAAGGCGACTCAACTGAGATCGGCTCTGCATCAGGCGCGGCGTGAATCACGCGCAAAAGCGCGTTACTGCGGCTTGGGCGCGTCCGCTCCTGCGATTGGAGCAGTTGCCAAGCGCCCTGCCTGCCCAGCACCACAAAAACAATGCCGCTATTCGGCGCGAAGAGCAGGGTCTGTTCAGCCAAAATCTCGTCCGTACCGCTACGCCGCAGGCGCACAGGGCGCATAGCACTCTCAATTTGGCGCTCGGCTGTGGCGCTGTTCTCAGAGATAGCCGTGAAGATAGGCATCTCGCCGATGATCAAGTCCACTGTGAGCGGCTCAGCCGCTGCATTGACCAAACGCACGCTCACTGGACTGCTCAGCGTAGGAGTCGGTAGGGCAGCGAACAATGCCTGCACATTCGTGCTGATCAGCAAGGTGGGCGTGTTCAAGCTGCTCAGCACAACGTAGATGTAGCTCCAGCCAGCCTCGAGCATCAGGTCAGCCGTCTCAGCCGTGCGCGAGGGCTGATCGCGCTCCACAGTGTTGAAGGCAAAGCGCCAACGCCCTGCGTTCAGCGTGATCGGCGCACTGAGCATGGCGTACTGCACAGGCGCGCCTAGAGGTGCGGTCGGATCGAAGACCTGAATATCCGTCGCTTGGCGCGCAAAGTTCAAAACGCTGAATCGGGCGCTGCCCTGTGGCGGCAAATCAAGCGGCTCAGTGAAAAGTTTAGTGCGCGTAAAACGCCTGCGCTCAACCGTCTCGCTATAGACCGCCAAGAGCAGCTGCCGATCCTCTGCCACTGGCAAGTTGCCCTCAAGGATCGGTTGCGAGTCGGCGGGCGCGCCGTGCAGCAACAGACGCATTCGATAGGTGCGCGAAGGCAGCGAAACTAACGCGCTGACCGTCCCAAAGGCGATATTCTCCGCCACAAGGCGCTCATCAAGATAAAGATCAACCTGTGGCAGGCTAGAGTCGGCGTTCAAAACGCGCAACTTGCTCTCGCGGGGCGTGGATAGCGCAAGAGTAGCAAAGCGCGGCGCATTCAGCGTGCCGTAGATGAGCAAAAGGACCGAATCGCGGACATTCAGCGTGAAAGGCGCCGCTAAAAGGTTATCTTGATTGCGCACGAAACGGGCTGTGTAGCGCCGTGCAGGGGTCTCACGGGCGGCTGTGCTTTGTCCGCCGCTTTGCGCCGCACCGATCGGGATATCTTCATCCAAAAAGACGCTCAGACCGATATCGCCGACAAGTGCGTTAATGGCGGCTACACGCCCTGAGCCAAGTGCCGTTGTGCTCATATCTTGCGGATAGCGCAGCGCACGCAGCGTCTCGCCTTCAGGGCGCAGCACATAGAGCAGAGTATCGCCGGGTCGCACGCGCACGCTCTCACGGGTGAGTGCCTCGACTTGATCAGATGGAGCGCGGTTCGGCAGGACGCGCAGCGTGTATGTGCCTTCGTTCAGCGGCAAAGGCAGAGAGAATTCGCCATAGCGCAATCCGAGAGCAACCACTGCGCCGTCCATGTAAACATCCACAGGCGGCAGATCGGGTGCAGCGTGGAAGAAGCGCAGCGTCCCGCGCAGAGTTGGATCGGGCAACGCTGTGGGCAAGAGCGCAGGCGTCGGAGTGGCAGTTGGCGTTAGCGTGGCAGTCGGCGTGGGCGAAGGGCTGCTGGTCGGCGTGGCAGTCGGCTCAGGCGGGGCGGCACAAGCGCTCAGCACCACGCCACAGAGCAAGGCAAGACTAAGCAGCAAGCGAAAGCGACTCATCAGCATCTCCGCGATCTAGGCTATCAAACAGGCGACGCGCACAGCCCTAAGAGGACTCCTCATTGCCAAAAGTGCGCTCAAGCTCCGCGATTAGAGCGTCAAGGCGCTCAATCTCATGGCGGACTGAGAACAAAAGCTGCAAAAAGGCGGCGCGCACACTGCTGGGCTTGTTGGCTTGGCAACCTGTGACATAGACCATAGATTCCATGCCGATCCACGCGCCGACTTGCTCTGGCGTGGCAGCGCCGAGCAAATCCTGCTTATTGGCGACAATCAAGGTGGGCACCAGCACATAGCCGCGCAAATGGGCGAGCATGATGCGCGCCATGCTCCACGACTCCTGATCAGCGCTATCCACCATCACAATGTAGCCGAGCATGTCGCGCTGGGCGATATCGAGCAGGCGATCAAAGCGCGAGGCGTCGGTTGAGGTTAGCACGTAAAGATCAAGCGACTCATCCACCACAAATTGGCGATATTCAATGCCCTCTGCAGCATTCACCACAAAGCCGCTGGGGTTGCCGAGCGATTGTAGAAAGGTTGTTTTGCCGGATCCCTGCGGACCGGCGATGTAGACGTAGAGTGTGGTCATTTAGCGCTCCGTTGGCTATGTGCGCTCAGGCTATGCTCACGGGGGCTAGTTTACCACAAGGCGGGCAAGTAGCGAAAGGCAGGGACGGCTCTGAGAGAGCATTGCGATAGTCAGGGGGAGCGCCCGGTGCTAAGCTAGAAAATGTCTCAAGGCATTGGGGGCGATATTGTCAAGTTATGTTTTGATGTTACAATTGACAACATAGCGTGTGCAAAGTCGCTCAGTTCAGACTTGCCAAGCCGTCTGAGCGGCGTTCAGCAACATAGCCGAAATGCTACGATCGCACAAAAGCCCGCTGAGCAGGCAAACGGAGTGACGTAAAGCGATGAATGTTGAAAGTGCCATGGCGCGATATCAAGAGATTTATCAATCGCTATACAAGCGTGCGCCCAGCGAGTTGCGCGATCTGGGCGGCGAGTGGGTGCTGGTGAATGGCGCACGGATGACTGTGGAAGAGCTGAAACAGCTCACGGAACAATTGCATCGTGAGCTACAGCAGGAACAAGCGCGCAAGCGTAATTTGGTCAAGCGCTTGCTGAATTGGTTCGGCGGCAGCTCCTGAGCCTTCAAGCGGCTTGCAGCGGCAAACAAAGGGCGCGACTGTGCAGTCGCGCCCTTGTGTTTCAAAGTGAGCTGAACTTAGCGGCGCGAGGCTTCCAGCAGCTCGTTTGCCAGCTTGGTCAGCTGATCCAAGCGCTCATCCACGTCGGCGCCATCGAGGATATCATTGAACGCCTTGCTGGTCTCGCTGCGCACGGTCTGGTAAACGTCCACTGAAGGCTCTTCCTTGGTGTTGCCCAGCAGATTGAAGGCGCTGCGGTAGGGGCGACCTGTACCCTCAGCCGCGAAGACATCCTCTAGATTCTCAGCAGCCGAACGGCGGACGGGGAAGTAGTTGGTGCCCTTTGCCCACTCAGCCTGCTGCTCCGCCTCGCTGAACCAGCGCAGGAAAATCCACGAGGCAAGGATTTGCTCAGGCGTCTTGCCCAGCGCCACCACGCTGTTGCTGGCGCCGTACACATTCACAACGGGCGGGTTGTCGCCATAGCCGGGGATGGGCGCTACATCGAAGGTGAAGGGTCTGGGCGAGTCCTTGATCGCAGTCCAGACGAACGGAATGCCTGAGGACGAGCCCGTGTAGAACAGCGCTGCGCCGTTAGCGAAAGCAGCCTGATCGCTACGCCCACGCGGGTCAACAGTCTTCTTGATGCAGCCGTCGTTCAGCAGCTTCTGGATAGCGCGAGGCAGAACCTTAGCGGCATCGCTATTGTAGGTGAACTCGCCCTTGGCGCGGTCGAAGATATCGCCGCCGGCTGCAAAGGCGCCCGCTGCGATGAACGAGGCGTCAGTGCGAATCTGGTAGCCGTCCGTGCCGCGGCCCTCACGCACAAAGCGGCAGACCATCTCGCCGAACTCTTCCCACGTCTTGGGCGGCGCGCTGTAACCCATCTCGGTCAGCACGTCCACGTTGTAGTACAGCACCTCAACGGAGCGGTAGGTGCTGAAGCCCAAGCGCTGATTGTCATGGGCTGGGTTCAGGTCGCTCTCGAAGAAGCGCGTGAACATATCCTGCTCGAAGTCCTGGATGCCTAGCACGGGGTCTTTCAGGAAGACATCGAGGTCAACCAGCGCCTTGTTGTTCTGGTAGACAGCCGCCTGATTGCCGTACGCCACCACGATCTCTGGCAGTTCGCCCGTCTGGATGCCGGCGGTCACAGCCGTGAAAATGTCATCGTAGCTGCCCTTCGAGACCACATTCAGCGTGATGCCGAACGGATTCTCAGCGTTGAACTTCTCAGCGGCTGCCTGCACGGCGCGCTCGCGCTGACCGCTGTGCTGATGCCACCATGTGATGGTTGTCCCCTTCGGATCGACGCCTGCGTAAGCGCCCTCAGCCACTGGCAACTTCAGGTCAAAGGTCTTTACATAGGTGCCTTGCGCCGACGTATTGCTCACGCCTGCAAAGCCTACGACGATGGCGACGATCAGCGCCAACGCCAACACTTTGGTGAACTTGTTCATGTATCCTCCAGCTTTTTAGCCAAGCGATAGGCATACTTGCCGAATAGAGCATAGCGAGGCTATTTTAAGAGTGCATTAAGAGTTTGTGCCATTTCGTTAAATTCAAAGTTTGAATTGCAACGCAGTTGAAGCCTACAAAGCGACGTGGTATCTTCAAAAGACGTTGCACCATTCCATCTTGGAGTCTTTACCTGTGCTGATCCTTGACGATCCTGAGGCGCTGCGCGCTTTTGATACCTACGGTCTGTTCAGCCGCCTTGAGCGCGCTGCTGACTACGTTCAATCCGCTTGGGCGGCGCGTGACGCCTTGCCTCTGCCTGAAAATGCGCGCTTTGTGGATAAAATCGTAATTGCAGGGCTGAGCGATGCGGCGGCAGCAGCTGAGCTGTTTGCCGCGTTGACTGCTGAGACGCTCAACTTGCCCATCACGGTCTGCCGCGCCTACGATCTGCCCGCCTATGCTGATGGGCAGGCGACTTTGGTCATATTGCTCGATCACAGCGGCGATACTGAAGAGACCTTCAGCGCTTTTGAGCTGGCTGATGCGCGTGGTACGCAGATTCTTGCGCTCACCAGCGGCGGCGCATTGGCTGAGTATGCTGAACAATCGGGCGTGACGCTGTGGCGCTACGCATTGGAGGGAGTCTCGCGCCTCGCCTTCTATACGCACGTGACTCTTTTGCTTGCCCTTGTGGAGCGGCTCGGTCTGGTGCGCGATCCGAGCGCGGACGTGCAAGAGGCGGTTGATGAACTGCGCAAGTCCGCCCAGACGCTCGGCGTTGCCACTGAGCCGACGCGCAATCCCGCTAAGCGCCTTGCCGCCCAGATGATCGGGCGCCTGCCGCTGATCTATGGCGGCGGATTCATGGCGGCTGTGGCGCGCCGCTGGCAACTCAGTTTGTTGCAAAACGCCAAGACGCTTGCACTTTGTGATGAATTGCCCAATCTCGATTATAATCTGCTGCAGGGCTTGACCAATCTGCCTGAGCCAGTGCGGATCGCCTCGGTGAGCCTTGAGTCGCCGCAGTATGATCATCCGCGCCTCGCTTTGCGCCAAGCCTTGACGCGCCGCGCCTTGATGGAGGCGGGCTTTGTGCCTGATAGCGTCTTGGGATCAGGTGAGGGCGCGCTCGCGCAGGCGTTGACGGCTGCGCTCTATGGCGATTATGTTAGCGGCTATCTCGCGGCGCTTTACGGCAGCGATCCGACGCCGACTCCTGCTGTTGCCCGTCTGATCGATCAGCTGCGCAGCGCTCGATAAATTTTATTAAGAGAGCCACAACTTTTCTGATCGGCTTTTGTGGCGCATTCACAAGGAGACTTTTCGCATGACCGAAGCGGTGAGACCTGACCACGTCCGTTTGTATATCCCCGGACCGACTGAGGTGCGGCGCGAGATTCTAGAGGCGCAAAGCCGCTGGATGATCGGGCATCGCGGCTCAGACTTTGAGACGTTATTCGCCCGTGTGCAGGGCAAGTTGCGCCAATTGTTCTATACGCAGTCGCGTGTGTATGTCTCCACGTCTTCTGGCACGGGCTTGTGGGAGGCAGCCTCGCGCAATTGCATCCGCGATGACCAGAAGGTGCTGCACTTGGTCAACGGCGCTTTCAGTGAGCGCTGGTACGAGGTCAGCAAGGTCAATGGCAAGCAGGCAGAGGCGATTGAAGTGGAGTGGGGGCGCGCCGTCAAGCCTGAGCAGCTGGAAGAGCGTCTGCGCGCCCAACACTACGACGCCGTAGCCATTGTCCTGAACGAGACCAGCACGGGCGTCAAGAATCCGCTTGAGGAAATGGCAGCCGTCATCCGCCAATACCCCGATACGCTGATTCTAGTGGACGCGGTCAGCATTTTGGGCGGCTACAAGATTGATTTTGACGGTCTGGGCTTGGATGTGCTGCTCACCTCGACTCAGAAAGCAATGGCGTTGCCGCCCGGCTTGGCGTTTGCCGCCGTCTCTGACCGTGCGCTGGAGCGCGCTAAGCAGGTGCCCTATCGCGGCTACTACTTTGACTTCATCGAGCTGGAGAAATTCTTGCTCAAGAACCACACGCCTGCCACGCCGAACATCTCGCTGCTGTATGCCACCGATCAGCAGCTGGACTACATGCTGGCAGAGGGTCTGGAGGCGCGCTTTGCCCGCCATGAGCAAATGGCTCAGGCGACCCGTGACTGGGTGGCTGAGGCGGGCTTTGCCATGTTCTCTGAGGAAGGCTACCACTCGCCGACTGTCACAACAGTCGCTAACACGCGCCGCATTGACGTGAAGGCGCTCAATAAGTTCCTCAAGGCGCGTGGCATGACCATCTCAGATGGCTACGGCAAGCTGAAAGACTCCACTTTCCGCATTGCCCACATGGGCGATCTCATGCCCTCCGATATGGACGAACTCTTCGCCGCCATAAACGAATTTTTGGCGCAAGCCTGAACGCACGCTCAGTCCCGCTGTAATGCCCTTTCCCTGCGGGCAGGGAAAGGGCGGAGGGATAGAAGTTTCGGCTATGGCGTCTTTTTGGTTCATCTCAGCGCCATTGGCGGGTCACACGGATTGGGGCGGGATGCTCAAGACGGCTCAGCACTTGCTGGCGAGCGGTCATCAGGTGCTGTGGGTCTCGGAGGCGCCGCTAGAGGGGCTGATCAGCGCGGCGGGCGTGCCGTTCGCTGCCATTGCCGCGACTGGCTGGGCGTGGCTTACGCCGCCGCCCGCCGATCTGCGCAGCATGAATCCTGTTGAGGCGATGTTCCTGCGCTATCGCCGCGCACTGGACACTTGGCTGAGCGAAGAACTTATGCCGCCTGCCTTCGAGGCGATTCTGGGCTTAGCAGAGGCGCGTGGCGTCCCTGATCTGATCGTCACTGACCTGTTTTTGAGCGCGGTCGCCTTTGCGGCTGAAAAATTGGACGTGCCAATGGCAGTGACGGGCTGGGTAGCCGGTCAGCCGCTTGATGAAGAGCGCATGTACGCCGTCCAAGCCGATTTGAGCAAGCTGAGCCGTGAGCGGATCGAGCGCCTGAAGGCGCGCTTTGGCGTGCGCGGCGTCAATTTTTCGGAGGGCGCGGCGCCGTCGGTGCAGTCGCCGTATTTGCACATCAGCTACTTCAACCGTGAGTGGTATCAAGCCGATCCAGAGCCGCTCCCACAGACTCAGTTTGTCGGCGGCACGGTAGACGCGCCTACTACGCCCGTGCCAGACTGGTTAGCCGAGATTCCTGAGAGCGCGCCTTTGGCGCTGATCACGTTAGGGAGCGTCTTCACTGGCGATCTGGGCTTTTTCAGCTGGGCAGCCCAAGCAGCGGCGCGCTTGGGCATGATCCCAATTGTGGTTATCAGCAGGAATCCGATCCCGCCTGAGAAAAAGGCGGAATTGAAGGCGGCATTGCCGCACGGCACGCGCCTGCTCTCTTGGATTGACTATGACCATGTTTTTCCGCGCTTGCGCGTCATTGTGCATCATGGCGGCATGGGGACGACTCATCGCGCCGCTGTGCAGGGCATTCCGCAAGTGGTCGTGCCGCACGCCGCTGATCAGCGTGCGCAGGCGCGCCGTGTGGCACAGGCGAAGATCGGCTTGAATTTGACGGCGCATGACGTGCGCAACGGTCAGTTGCTGCCCGCCATACGCGCCGTCACGACCGATCAGCGCGTCCTAGACAATGCGCGGCGCCTAGCAACGGACTTAGCGAGTCTAGGCGGCAAAGTCCGTGCCGCCGAACTGCTGGTCGCGCTGGCAGAGCGCCGCGCCTAGCCGCCTTCAGCTTGATTTACGTCCGAATTTCTCCCCTAACAGGTCAGCCAGTGTGGGAGCACCGATGATTTGAAGCTCATAGCGCACGCGCACTACAGGCGCCGCAACCTTGATCACGCGCCGCAGGTCAATCGGCGTGGCGGTTAGCACGAGATCGGGTGCGCAGGCGGCAATGGTCGCTTCCAGCTCCGCCATCTGTGCTGCGCCGTAGCCCATGGCAGGCAAGAGCGCGCCCATGTGCGGATAGGTCTCATAGACCTTTTTGAGCGAGCCGACGGCGTGCGGGCGCGGATCGATCAGCTCAGCGGCGCCAAAGCGCCGCGCTGCGACCACGCCCGCGCCGTAGGGCATTTCGCCGTGAGTCAGCGTCGGACCGTCTTCAATGACTAGGACGCGCTTGCCGCGCACTTGTTCGGCATTTTCGATGAAAAGCGGCGAGGCAGCCTCGAAGATCGGCGCACGCGGATTCAGACTGTGCAAATTCTCGCGCACGGTCTGGATATCGGCGTAATTGGCAGTATCCACTTTGTTCAGCACGAAGGCATCTGCCATGCGCGCATTCGCCTCGCCCGGATAGTAGGCGAGTTCGTGACCGGGGCGATGCGGATCGGCGATCACAATGTGCAGGTCAGAGGCGAAGAATGGCAGGTCGTTATTGCCGCCGTCCCAGAGGATGATATCCGCCTCTTCTTCGGCACAGGCAAGGATCGCGGCATAGTCTACGCCTGCATACACCACATGACCGCTATCCAAATGCGGCTCATATTCCTCGCGCTCTTCAATGGTCGTTTGGTGCAGGTCGAGATCGCTGTAGCTGCCGAGGCGCTGCACAGCTTGGCGGCGGAGGTCTCCATAGGGCATGGGATGCCGCACCACGATCACGCGCCAGCCCAGCTCACGGAGAGTCCGTGCGACGTAGCGCGTGGCTTGGCTCTTGCCGCAGCCCGTGCGCACTGCACCAATCGAGACCACGGGCTTGCGGCTCTTCAGCTGCGTGCGCTTGGTGCCAAGCAGACCGAAATCGGCGCCCAGCGCCACCACTTGCGCCGCTTTGTGCATCACGTAAGTATGCGAGATATCGCTATAGGAGAAATAGACCTGCTGCACGCCCAGTTCAGCGATCAGGCGCGGCAATTCCGCCTCATCATAGATTGGAATCCCATCAGGATAGAGCGCACCTGCCAACTCAGGCGGATAGCGCCTGCCCTCAATGCCCGGAATCTGTGTCGCTGTGAAGGCGACCACCTCGACTGAGGGATCGTCGCGGAAACAGACGTTGAAGTTGTGAAAATCGCGCCCGGCGGCGCCCATGATCAATATTTTTCTTCGGCTCATAACGTTCAACCTTTTGTGAGCAAATTTTTGCCCTCAAGCCTAGCCCATCACGCTGAAGTTAGCAAACAAACGCTGTTCAAGCGCTCAACCCTTGAAAGATCGGGCGCGGCTGTGCTATACTGCCCGCTTGGGCATACGCCTAATTCAGCCTTGCCCTGATGCTTCGTGTGTGTTCCACTTGGGATGAGCGCGGCAAGGGAGGGGCAAACGCGGTTTAACACAACTTCGAAGGAGTCTGAGAGTTCATGTCTATTGTCTCGATGAAGGCGCTCTTAGAGACGGGCGTGCATTTCGGGCATCGCGCCAAGCGCTGGGACCCGCGCATGAAGCCCTACATCTTCACAGAGCGCAACGGCATTCATATCCTCGATCTGCAGCAGACGCTGGCAAACCTTGAAGAGGCATACGAGCGCGTCAAGGAAGAGGCGTCTAAGGGCAACAAGATTCTGTTCGTCGGCACCAAGCGTCAAGCGCAAGAGACCGTGCAGCATGAGGCAGAGCGCTGCGGAATGCCTTATGTCAACCAGCGCTGGCTGGGCGGCACACTGACCAATTGGCGCACCATCAAGGCGCGTATTGACCAATTGAAGCGCTTTGAGGAAGAGATCGAGCGCGGCGAGGTAGGCTTCTACACTAAGAAAGAGCTGCTACGGCGCGACCGCATGGTTGAAAAGCTGCGCGTGCGCTTGGGCGGTCTGCGCACCATGACGCGCCTGCCCAGCTTGCTCTTCGTGATTGACGTGCGCCGTGAGCATACTGCTGTTAAAGAGGCGAACATTCTCGGCATTCCCGTGATCGCCCTTGTGGATACCAACTGCGATCCTGAGCCGATTGATTACGTGATCCCTGCCAATGATGACGCGATCCGCGCCATTAAGCTGCTCACGGGCAAAATTGCCGATGCCGTTCTAGAGGGACTCGCCATTGGCGGCAAGCGCGAGGCGGATGAAGACCTTGAGATGGAAGCCGTCGGCACTGCTGTGGAGCCATTTGACGCTGATGATCTTGATGATACCGACAACAGCGCTTTCTTGGGGGATGCAACGCTTAGAAAGCTCCGCAGCAGCAGCTTTGAGGATGAGGAAGACTAAGGAGAAACATCTGTGGCTGAAGTAAGCGCACAACTGGTCAAGCAGCTGCGCGAGATGACCGGCGCAGGCTTTAACGAGTGCCGCAATGCCCTGATTGAAAGCGGCGGCGATCTAGAGAAAGCCGCTGAGGCGCTGCGCAAGAAAGGCATTGCGACGGCGGCTAAGAAATCTGGGCGCGTTGCCAATGACGGCATTGTGCAGACCTATATGCATCACAACGGGCGCATGGGCGTGATCGTTGAGGTGAACAGCGAGACCGACTTCGTAGCCCGCAATGAGCAGTTCCGCCAATTCGCTAAGGACCTTGCGCTGCACATTGCCAATGCTGCGCCGCGCTATCTGCGCCGTGAGGACGTGCCGCAAGCGCTGATCGAAAAAGAGCGCCAAATCCAGCTGGAGCGCACCATCGCCGAAGGCAAGAGTGAGGCGGTCGCTGCTAAGATTGTGGACGGGCGCATGAACAAATGGTTCGAAGAGATCGTGCTGATGGAGCAGCCTTGGTTCTTTGACGACTCCAAGAAGGTCTCTGAGGTGCTGACCAACTTGATCGCTGAGATCAAGGAAAACATCGTGGTACGGCGTTTTGCGCGCTTTGAGCTAGGTGAAGATGGCGCAAGCGAGTCGGCTGAATAAGCACGGCGCAGCAGCATACACAAGGTTTTCGCTGAGGGATCAGGTCGCTCACCTGATCCTTTTTTTGCCTCAGAACATCCAATAGAAAGCAGGACTTTCCTATGGAAAATTCGCAGAAAGTGCCGCGCTATAAGCGCATTTTGCTCAAATTGAGCGGCGAGGCGCTCAGTGGCGCGGGCGGCACGGGCATTGATCCTGATCAGGCGGCGTTTATGGCGCGTCGCGTCAAGTCTGTCCATCAGCTGGGCGTGCAAGTGGGCATTGTGATCGGCGCGGGCAACCTGTGGCGCGGCAAAATCGGCGTGGAGCGCGGCATGGATCAATCTACTGCTGATTACATGGGCATGATCGCCACTGTGATGAACGCGCTAGCACTGCGCGATGCGCTGGAGCGCGAGGGCATCACCACGCGGGTACAAACTGCCATTGAGATGAACAAGGTCGCTGAGCCGTACATCCGCCTGCGCGCCATTCGCCATCTGGAGAAAAATCGCGTGGTGATCATCAGCGGCGGCACGGGCAATCCATATTTCACGACCGATACTGCTGCAGCCTTACGCGCCATGGAGATTGGCGCGGAACTGCTCATCAAAGCGACTAAAGTAGACGGCATTTACGATAGCGATCCGAAGAAAAATCCGAATGCGCGGCGCTACGATCGGCTGACCTACCAAGAGGCAATCGCCAAGCGCCTTGAGGTCATGGATATGACCGCTTTCACGTTATGTATGGATAACAATTTGCCGATTCTGGTCTTGGACTTTTGGCGCGAGGGCATGTTAGAGGCGGCTGTGATGGGCGAATCGGTCGGGACGCTGGTCACGGCGTGAGTGAGAGCGCTCGCCGATGCGTGCTGCATCGGCGAGGCGTGCGATCAAGCGCCTTGTACAGCGGCTAGGGCGCGTGGCGCGCTCTCCTGAGGGCTGACAGGATTTTGCACGTCAATGATCACGCCGTTTTCATCAATCACGAAGTGGCTGCGCTGTGTGCCTGTGAAAGTGCGCCCATCAGGATAGGTCTTGGTGCCGTAGCTCTCCCACGCTTTGGAGAGGCTGAAGTCGCTATCCACCAAGAGGTGGAAGGGCAAGTTGAGCGCCTCGCGGAAGCGCTGATGGCTCTCCACGTCATCTGGACTGACGCCTAGCACAACCGCATTCGCCGCCTCAAACTGAGCGTAGTGATCGCGGAAGGCGCAGGCTTGCATCTCGCAGCCGCTTGTGAAGTCTTTAGGATAGAAGTACAGCACCACCTTTTTGCCGCGCAAATCTGAGAGCTTGAGCGGCTTGCCTTCATCGGTCAGTGCCTCGAAATCAGGTGCTACCTCGCCTATGGCGGGCATAGTGCCTCCTCTTGAGCTAGAAAGTCGAGAGTATTGTAGCGCCTCTTGGCAAAGTGCGCTGATTCAGCGCTAGGGAATGCCCCAGATGGTGACGCGCTCAGGTGCATCTACCGTGACCAGCAGCGTGCCGTCGGCGCTGAAGGTCAGGCTGCTGACAGGTTGCTGAGCAGGCGCGTTCGGCTGACTGATCGCCGTGATCAGGCGCTGCGTGGCGAAGTCCCATAGCTCAGTTACGCCGTTGCTCGCGCCCACTGCCAGCACGCCGCCATCAGCGCTAAAAGCAAGACCCGCCACTTGCCCTCGAATCCCTGTGAGTGTGGCAAAGCGCTCACCTGTGCGCACGTTCCACAAATGGACGGCGCTACGCTCCGCAGCAGCAAGCGTCAGCCGATCAGGGCTGTAGGCGAGGGCTAAGAGCTGACTTGCCGCGCCGCGCAATGCGCCAATCTGCTGCCGACTCTCTACATCCCACAGGTAGATGACCCTATCTGCGCCTGTGGAGGCAAACGTGCGGCTATCCGTGCTGAAAGCGACGCTCGCTACAGCGCCGTTGTGTCCCTTAAAGACCTTTTCGCGGTCGCCGTATGGGAGCGTCCACAAGGTGACCAGCTCATCGCTTGCCCCACTGACCAGCCAGCGTCCGTTTGGGCTGACGGCAAGGCTTATGACGGGCGCACGGGCTGGTCCGAGTTGTCGTTCCTCCGTCCCGTTAGAGGTGCGCCAAAAGCGGAGCGTGCGGTCGTTGCTGGCAGAGATCACCAAGCGCCCATCTGGGCTGAAGGCGACGGCGTTCACAGCGCTTTGGTGACTTCGCAGGATGTATAGCTCTTGCGGCGGACTCAGCTGCCAGAGCCGCACGGTGCCATCGCGCATAGCGAGGGCAAGGAAGCGGTTATCAGGGCTGATTGCCGCGCCTGCGATGCCGCGTGCGCCGCTGCCCTGAGCTGTAATGACTTCTAACGGTTGCAGTTGTGCCGCGTTCTGCGGCGTAATCATCAGCCGTGTTGAGTGCTGCGCATGGGCAAGGGTCGGGAGCGCAAAGCACAGCATGACAAAGCTGAGGATGAGTAGACGAAAATAGCGTTTCATGGAATGATCGCTCCAAGTGGAGGCTCAACACAGCGGTCTAGGGCTAGATCGCTTGTGCAACATTACAAGAGCGGTTTATCTGCCTCAATTCTAAAAGGATCGGTGTGCGCACAGCGTGTCAAACGGATAACAAATGCGCTCTCTAAGCTATTTCTCAGGCTATGTGCTGATCGGCGCGCTTGGCGCGCTCCTGCTGGGCAACTTGTATGAGCCAGAGGCGAACTATGCACTCTATCGCTTTGCCGTCAATTTTGCAGAAGGGCGCGGTCTGCTTTATGGCACGCCCGTCGGCAATGTGACCACTTTTCCGCTTGCGCCCGCCCTACTTGCCGCGCTTGTTCGGCTTGGCGTGGAGCCATCGCTAGGCAGTTTCCTGATCAACGCTGTGGCGAGCGCTTTCGGCGCGCTGTGCCTGACCCTATGGCTGAATAAGCCGCATTACGGCGCGCTCTACGCGCTTCTGATGCTGATCCAGCCCTCGCCCATGCTTACCGTCATGCTTGCGCTCACGCTCTTCGGCGCGCTGATGCTGTGGCGCGCTAAGCCGTTGATCGCAGGCGCAGGTCTCGGCTTGGCAATGCTCAGCGCGCCCTACGCTGCGATCTTTGCGCTCATCCTCGCTTTTGCCGCTGCTGGGCAGAGCTGGTCGGCGTGGCGGCGCTTCGTGACGCCTGCAGCTATCCTGCCTGTTGGCACAGGCTTGATCGTCCAGCTTGCCTATGCGCTTATGCATGTCGCGCTACCTCTGCCCGACTGGACGCGCCTTGCGCTTTACGCCGATCTGGATGAGCCGCCTGAGGCAGCCCAAGTGGGCATGTGGCTGACCGAAAATACAACGCCTGATGCGCTGATTCTTGCGAATGAAGCGTATTTGATCGGTTACTATGCTTTGCCGCGCCCGATTCTCGATCTAGACGGCAAACTGATGCCTCTTGAGCGCGACTCCTTCCTGATGATCCGCTATGCGCCCGACATTGTGGTGCTGCGCGAAGGCGAGTCAGTGGGTTGGGCGAATTTCACTACGACGTACGCACAGCTTCATCAGGTGGGCGCGTTGCGCGTCTACGGGCGCGTGGTGAATTGGTCAGGCTTAGATGATCACGGCGTGGATGTGAACCTGAGTGCGCGTTTCAATCGTCAAGACATGCGTTTAGTCAATGTAGCCATTGGTCGAGAGTTGCGCAAGGGCGATCTGGTGCGCGTCCGCCTTGATTGGCAACTCCGGTTTGCGCCGCGCCAGACCGTTGAGATCAAGCTGAACTTGCTGGGCGCCGACGGAATCCCTGTGGCAGGCGTGATCGAGCGCTTGCCGCCTGAGCTATGGCGCACAGGCGCTTTCAGCACCTACCACGCCATGCTCTTGCCTGCCAACACGGCTGAAGGCACTTTGCGCCTATTTCTAGGCGTTGATATTAACGCAGCAAGTCTTGCTGATCTACAGGTAGCCAGTGTACAGTGTGTGCCATGAAAGCTGTACGCTATGTTGTTATAAAAAAGTTTGGTGAAGAAAGTAAAATTCGTGCTTGGATTCAAACCGATTTGCCGTTACAATGTGAGTTAAGCGCACCTTGCGATGGCGTATCAACGTTGTGTGAGCCAACATAGCCGCCGCGCAGTTCGCAGGTATCAAGCAGCGCATCACACTGAGGAATTGCGAGATCATGGTAGACATAATCAAAGTTTCGGCTCGTTCACGGTCAACTGCTGTAGCAGGCGCAATTGCTGGCGTCGTGCGCGAACATAAACGCGCCGAAATTCAAGCGATTGGCGCCGGCGCAGTCAATCAGGCTATCAAGGCGGCTGCCATTGCGCGTGGCTACCTCGCTGATGATGGTATTGACGTGATCTGCATCCCATACTTTACCGAAGTGACCATTGAAGATCAGGAGCGAACCGCCCTGCGGCTGATCGTTGAGCCGCGTATCATTGCGAACTCGTAAATGCGTGTTGATCTCCATCTGCACAGCACTGCCTCAGATGGCGCCTTGACGCCCGCTGAGGTGGTGCAAGCTGCTCTAAAACAGCGTCTGCAAGCCATTGCGCTGACCGATCATGATACCGCGGAAGGCATCTTGCCTGCGCAGGCGGCGGCGCAAGGTACAGCGCTGCGCGTGCTTTCGGGCATTGAGCTGAGCGCCGAAGAGGACGGCGCTGAGCGTCACATGCTGGGCTATACCTTCGATCCGACCCATGAGGCGCTCAGGACGTTGCTGTGTCGGCTGAAGGCAGGGCGCGTGGCACGGATTCACGCTATTCTGGAGAAATTAGCGCGTTTGGGCGTCTCACTGGAGCCTGAGCGCGTTTTCGCGCTGGCACAGGGCGATTCAGTCGGCAGACCGCATGTGGCGCGTGCGCTGGTGGCAAAGGGCGTGGTCAGCACGGTCAGTGAGGCGTTTCAGCGCTATCTTGCCAACGGCGCTGCTGCTTTTGTGCCGAACGCACGGCTCAGTCTTGAGGAGGCTATTCAGACGATCCATCAAGCGGGCGGTGTGGCAGTTTTGGCGCATCCGGGCAGGCAAGCCGACTATCGCAGTTTACTGCAGCGCCTCTTGCCGCTCGGACTAGACGGCGTAGAGGTCTACTATCCTGATCATTCGCAGCGCCTGATCAACGAACTGCGCGCCTTTGCCGTGCATCATGGCTTGCTGATCACGGGCGGCTCCGATTTCCACCGCCGCGACTCAAGCGGTAGCGTGCATCTAGGTGCGCCGTACTTTCCCAAGCACCTCGATCCTGTGACAGCGATTGAGACACGCGCTCAGCGCTATCGCTCAGGCTGAAAAACAACCGAAAGCATACTGGATAGCCCAGAGATCGCTCAGCATGAGTTACTACGGCAAGCTGACAGGCAAAAAAGAGCGCTTATGGTTGCCGCTTGGCTACGGGAACGCGGCAAAATACGGCATCGGCGCCAAGGCAGCGCTGTTAGATGTTGCGCGGCGCTATGGCTTGCCCGTGCCAACAGGCATTATTTTGGTAGATGAGGCATGGCGGCGTGCGCTAGGCGCGGGCTTGGTACGCCGCCATGATGACGGCTCACTCAGCGTGCCAGATAACTCGCGCCTTGTTTTCGCCATTGGCTTCCCGAACTTTGAGTGGGAATTGCCCGGACCTTTTGCCGTGCGCTCAGCTTTTTCAACCGAAGATGGCACGGGGCAGAATCTGGCAGGCTATTTTGCCTCGTGCTTGAACGTAGACGGGCGCGATCCTGCACAAATGGCAGAGGCACTGCGGCTCGTTTGGGAGTCAGCGGAGCGGCACGAGGCACAGCGCGGCGTGCTGCGCCACGACATATTGATCATGCGCATGGTGAATGCCAGATACAGCGGCGTTGCGGCTACGCGCCATGCACAGGCTGACGATCAGGTCACATTCGTGGCTGGCTCACCGGAGATCAACAGCGCAGCGGCAAGCGAGTCGCTCAGTCTGCCCAAGTTACGCACTTTCGGCAAGCCGTCGCCCAGCCTGCCTGACTGGGCGCAACGCCTGCAGCTTTTGCTGCGCCGTGTGCGCCGAATTTTCAGTCACAAGCGCAGCGGGCGCGACTGGCAGATCGAATGGGCAGACGACGGCACCACCTGCTGGCTGCTCCAGATTTACCCGCTCACTGAGCCGCAGTCCGCTTGAGCGCCGCTCACATCTCGCCGTGCCGCAAGTTCGCCACGTCAATGATCAGCACATAGCCGGGCGAGAGCGAGACGTTAACTGCGATCTCTTGCTGCACGTCCATGCCCTCGGCGTACGTCCCCCAGTAGCCCGCCACGCGCACTTGCTTTGAGCGGATGATGGCGCGTCCGCGCTGCTCATGAGCCATATCCGTATTGGCGATGAAGCACAGCCACTGATCCTCGCGCCGCCGCGAGAAGACCAAGATATGCGGATTGTCTGAGCTGCCGATCAGAAAAGTATTGGGCGCGGGATCGCTCAGCAAACTCTCGAATTTGCGGCGGATGTTCAGGGCGTGGCGCACGGAGCGTATCCAGTTTTCGGCGCGGCACCAGTCATAGGCTCCGACGCCGAACAAGGGCAGATCGTCGGCTATGTAGCGCCGTATTTCCTCGCCGCTGAAGCCGAGTCCTGTGTTGAGCGGTTGAGTCTCGCCCAGCTCAAAGCCGCTCTGAATGAAGGGAATGGCGGGAATGCCAATCGAGAGCGCTAGGGCGTAGTGCGCATAGGCGACGCCGCCATAGCGCGCAAAGGCGCGCGGCGTGTTGTGATTCTCCATTGCGCCGAAAAAGGCAATCGGAAAGGCGTGGTGCGCCATCTGGTTGATCATGTTGCGCACGCTATGCGCCTCATGGACGCTCAACAGCCAGTAGCCGACCACAGCATTATAGCCCTGCTCGCGTGTGTGCCAGTCTATGGAGAAATTTTCATCCCAGAAGGCGAAGTCGGGGTCAAGGGCGCGGGCAGTGGCGATGATGCGCTGCTTGAGCGGCATGGGCAGGGCGTGTCCCATGTCAATCAGCACGCCGTCAATGCCGAAGTGCTGCTGATAATGCGGAATCACGCCGATCAACCGTTCCCACAGCGGCGCATTGCGATGTTCGGGCTGGGCGAGGAGCGAATCGTACATGCGCAGCGTGTTGTACGCCATGTAATTGAAATCAGGATGATCGTACAGGCGCAGATAGGTCACGTCCGACCAAGGCGGCTGCACGTCGTTAGGAGGCCAATCTGTAAAAGCGCCCGGTATGCGCACGCGCGTGCCATCATCAAGCGTCCCGATATAGCGCCCATTTTCGAGGCGTGCTTGATCAGGACGCGGCGGCGGGGTAAACATAGCGCGGTACTGGTGCGGCGGCGGCGGCAGATCGTGGAAATCGCCCGCGTTGACCTTAGCGAAGATCAAATTGAGCGTATCAGGTGAGAAAATCGGCTGTCCGTAGCTACTCAGCGCGCCCGTTCTCCCGATGCTTGCCGTGCGATCTGGCACATCAGCCCGAATCCAATAGAACCACTCAGGATGCTCAGGAATCCAGTCGGAGTCTTTGGCGGCAGTGCGCAGCACGAACTCCACCACCACGCGCATCCCTAGCCGATGCGCCGCCTCCACAAAGCCCTTGAAGAGCTGCTCAGCCGTCAAGCCGAGCGCAGGCTCAGCCAGATTTTCATCCAGCACATAGGGATTACGAATGGCATAGGGCGAGCCAAGCGCGCCTTTGCGCCCGTCGCGCCCGATAGCCGTCACAGGCAGGAGATGGACAGTATTGAAGCCCATCTCGCGGATGTAGGGCAAGAGCGCCATGCTCTTGAGCAGCGTGCCCGTCTCGCGCCAGCCGTCGCTGTTCGGCGCGACGCTGATCTCGCCGTCGCCGTTGTGATCGAAGGCGGTTGCTAGGCGCGGGAACAGACTATAGACCACTGCATGGCGCGACCATTCGCCGCCCACGCCCTGTACAAGCGGCTGCGCAGCGCGAATGGCGATCTTTGCCAGAATCTGGTAGTAAAAATCGTACGGATTGACCTGAATCGCAGCCGTATGGTCAGGTTGTGTGCCGCTATTCGCCCACAGGCTCGGCACAAAGTACGGCTCATGCACAGCGCGACGGCGCACCTCTAGCGCCTGAAGGATAGTTGGCAGTGACACAGCGACTCCTCAGCTGGCTCCACGCGCTGATAACCATACGCGATTCGGCGTAATGCGCAAGTGCGCTACCATTCGGCGATACTGCCATCAGTGCGCCGCCACACGGGATTCCGCCAAGCGTGACCGCGCTGCGCCGCCTCACGGACTGCCTCTTCGTTGATCTGAATGCCTAGACCGTCTCCGCTTGGAATCTTGACTGTGCCATTTGAGTACTGAAAGACCGACGGATCGGCTAGGTAGTCGAGCAGATCGTTGCCCTGATTGTAGTGAATGCCCAGACTCTGCTCTTGGATGAAGGCGTTTGGACAGACAGCGTCTATGTGCAGGCAAGCGGCGAGCGCAATCGGTCCGAGCGGACAGTGCGGCGCGAGCGCCACGTCATATGCCTCTGCCATTGCCGCGATCTTGCGCACCTCGCTGATGCCGCCTGCGTGCGAGAGATCGGGCTGGATGATATCCACGCCGCCCCGCGAAAGCAGCGTCTTGAATTCCCAGCGCGAGTACATGCGCTCGCCTGTGGCGATTGGCACAGCCGCGTGCGCCGCGATCTCTGGCAATGCCTCGTTATGCTCAGGCAGGACTGGCTCCTCAATAAAGAGCGGATGATACGGCTCTAGCGCCTTCGCCAAGACCTTTGCCATAGGCTTGTGCAGCCTGCCATGAAAATCTACGGCGATGCCAAAGTCGCTGCCCATTGCCTCGCGCAGTGCCGCTACACGCGCCACACATGCCTCAATCGCCGCGTAGGACTCCACAAAGTGCATTTCCTCTGAGGCGTTCATCTTGATCGCCCTGAAGCCTTGCCCTGCTTTCTCTTTTGCCGCCGCGACCACGTCCGACGGACGGTCGCCGCCGATCCAAGTGTAGACGCGCACATGATCGCGCACGGCGCCGCCCAGCAGCTGGTAGATCGGCGCGCCATAGCGCTTGCCTTTGATATCCCAGAGCGCTTGATCAATGCCCGCCATGGCGCTCAGCAGGATCGCGCCGCCGCGATAGAAGCGCGCACGGTAGAGCGTCTGCCAGATATCCTCGATCTGATCGGGATCGCGCCCGATCAAATACTCAGCCGCCTCGCGCACCGCCGCCTCAACCGTATCCGCGTGACCCTCCACAATCGGCTCACCCCAGCCCGCCAGACCCTCATCAGTCGAGATTTTCAGGAATAGCCAGCGCGGCGGCACTTTGAATAGCTCTAGTCCCGTGATTTTCATGACGAAAGGCTCCTATGGCATGATCTCATGGCGCGATCTCATGGCGTGATGAAGACTTCCACAAAGGTCACTTGTCCCGCCCAGACGTAGATCAGTTGGCGATGCGCTAAGCCGCCGTCCGCGCCTTTGACGATCAGGTAATAATAGCCCGCGTTGACATCGGCAAAGACGAAATTCTCGCCCAGACGATTATCGCCATTGACTCGCGTCCCTGTGTAGCTGAAGGTGGAGTGATTGTTGCCCGGCGCTTGCAGCTCCAGCTGGATGCCCTCCAGCTTGTTGCCATAGACATCGCGCAGGACTCCTGCCACCACACCTGTGCCTGCATACGGCTTCAGCCACAAAGCAGGATTGCGCGTGGCGTCGTAGCTCTCAGGATTGCCGACGCGCACCTCGAAGTGCAAGTGTGGGCCGAGCGCCACGCCCGTCGCGCCCACGTAGCCGATCACCTGTCCCGCTTTGACCTCCTGCCCCGTATAGACCGCCTCATGGCGCATGTGACCGTAGAGCGTGTAGATTTTTTCGCCCGTGCTGTACATATACGGATGTTCGATCACGACCAGAATGCCGTAAAAATCCGGACGCGGACCGAACAGGCGCTCTGTATCAGGTCCAGCATAGTAGACGACTCCATCAGCGACCGCGAGAATGGCGACTCCGCTTGGGTTGCCAAAATCGAGACCGTGATGTATCTGCAGCTGACCGCGCTTGGTTGAGCCATAGCCATACTCACGCGACCAGTACGTATTGTGCTGATAGCTGAACGGGCGCTCGAACAGGAAATTGCCCTCAGTCCGATTGACTGGCGCTGGCGGCGTCCAGAGCGCGGACTCAGCCGTGATGAAGTTCGGCACGGAGGTGGCGATGAACGTCGGAGCAGGAGTCGGTGTTTCGGCAAATTGGGCGGCTGGAAGCGGAGTCGGGTTTGAGCGCGCTGCCTCAGGTGTTAGGGTCGGCAAGATGATGAGGAGCAGGCACGCGATCAGGAAAAGAGTAAGTGTTCTCATCAGACGTTGTGAAGACCTATCCAATCTAGCGAAGTTTGGCGCGTGTCTCAGCGATCACGATCACGTCAGCGCACAGCGCCCGCGCCTCGCCTACGGCTGAGAGCGCCTGTTGCGCTAAAGCGTGCGCTAGGACGCTATCGCTGAGCAGCGCAGCGTTAACACGCGCATTCAAAGCCGAGCTTTCCACAGCGGCTTGCGCCATGTAAGCAGCAGTAGCGGCATCGGCAGCAGCGCGATCCAGGCCGCGATCCGCGACCGTGCGCGCCAATTTGAGCGCCTCTAGGCAGTGCATGATCACGTCCAGCGGCACTTGTGCTGCATCGCGCAGCGCCGCCTGAATGACCTGCTCACGGTTCGGCTGAGTCGGCGGGATTTGATAGGCGCTAACCACGGCGTTGAAAGCACGGCTATCGCGGCTGACCGCCTCTAGCAAGGCGCGGCGGAGCGCCGCAGCACGATTCGCCAAAGCGCCCATCTCTGCCTTGACGGGCGCGTAGCGCTCGCGGCTGCTGGCAAGGGTCAGGCGCGCTACCATCTCGCCCAGTGCCGCCGCCAATGCCCCGACCAGCGCCGCCACAGCGCCGCCGCCGGGCGTGGGCGTCGCTTGCGCCACTGACTCGGTAAATGCCGTGAGATCGGGCGGCGCGGCGGCGTGCAGCGTAGCGTCTTTAGGCGGCGCAGGCTCATCAGGCAGCTCAGGCGGAGCGGGCGCAAGGTGAGGCGGCAAATTCTGCAGGCGGCGCTCTAAGACGCGCTGATTGGGATCGAAGTCGCTCAGCTGCAGATACCAGATCGCCGCCTCGGTCAGCGCATCCTCAGGAATCAAGCCGATCAGCTCCGTGCGGATCGGGCGCACGCCGTAGCGATCCGCCTCGCGCCGAATCAGCTCTAGGGCGCGCTGAATAGGCGTGCGCTTGTAATCAGTCAAATTCAAGCTGACCTGTGCCTTGCCGTCTACCAGCAGACCGAGCGCCTTCACATAGCGCAGACCGCCGTTTGAATGGCGGACAGCCTTGGCGATCTGCTTGGCGATCTCGACTTCAGACGTATTCAAGTAGACGTTGAAAGCGATCAGGGGCGGACGTGCGCCGATAGCCACTGCGCCCGCCTTGCCCAGCTGTGCCGGACCGAAGTCAGGCGCTCGATCAGGGTCATTTTGAATAGCAACCTTGAGCCCTTCGTATTCGCCGCGCCGAACATCTTCCAAGTTTTGGCGATCAGGGCGAGTCGCGGCTGCCTCATACAAATAGACGGGAATGCCCAGCTCTGAGCCGACGCGCTGACCGAGGCGGCGCGCCAACTCAGCACATTGCTCAAGGGTCGCGCCGCGCAACGGCACAAATGGCACAACATCGGTCGCGCCAATGCGCGGATGTTGCCCGCGATGCACCTCCATATCAATTAACTGTGCAGCTGTCTTGATCGCGGCGAAAGCCGCCTCTAGCACATCCTCAGGCGCGCCGACAAAAGTGACCACGCTGCGATTATGGTCATGGTCGCTGCTGTAGTCCAGCACGCTGACGGGCGCTGCACGCTGGATCGCGTTCACAATTGTCTCCAGCACATGCGGACGGCGTCCGTCGCTAAAATTCGGCACACATTCGATCAGAGGTGCGTTCATAGGCGTCTCTCGCAGGGCGCTGTGCTAGAAAAAGCTCAGCTGCTTGGGCTGCGGCTTTTTGGGCGGCGGCGGTGGCGGCTCTGACTCTGGTGGCGTCTCAGCAGGCGGCTCTGGCTCAGCGGGCAGCGCAGGCGGCGGCTCTGGCTCAGGTTCAGGCAGAGCAGGGCGTATATCGGCAAAGCGCGCCTCAGGCACACCGACCTTCAGCAACAACTCGCGCACGGTCGCCTCAATTTTGTACTCTTGCCGCTCTACAATCCAGCGATAGTGCGCTAACAGACACTCACGCCAATCGTCTTCGAATGGATGCTGCCGCGTCTCGCTCATAGCTCACTACACGCTAAAGACCTGATGCAGATCGGGGATATCCACGCGCTCAAAGCCGACTTCCGCCCTGAGTGCCTCAGCTAGACTGCTCAAAGCAGGCTCTTCGCCATGCACAAGGAAGGTGCGCAGCGGCTTTTTCTTGAAGGCGCCTGCCCAAGCCAGCAGCGCCTGCCGATCCGCGTGCGCTGAGAAGCCCGTCAAGCGCTCCACTTGGGCGCGCAACTGATATTCCTCGCCAAAAATGCGAATTTTCGGCTGCCGCTCCTCAATACGGCGTCCGAGCGTGTGTTCCGCCTGAAAGCCGACGATCAGGATAGTGTTGCGCGGGTCTTCAACGTTGTTGGCGAGGTGATGCAAAATCCGCCCCGACTCCGCCATGCCGCTGGCGCTAATGATGACCGCAGGCTCATTCAGGAAGTTGAGCGCCTTGCTCTCCTCAACTGAGCGCGTGTAGATCAGCCCCTGAAAGCCGAACGGATCGAGGTGCGCCTTATCGCCGCTGATGAAAGCACGGGTCTCTTCATCGTATGCCTCAGGATGATTGGCGAAGATCGCTGTCACGTTGACCGCCAGAGGACTATCCACAAAAATTTTGAGCGGCGGCAGATCGCCCTTGCGCTGCAGCTGATGCAAAGCATAGACCAGCTCCTGCGTGCGCCCGACGGCAAACGACGGCACGATCACCTTGCCGCCGCGCTTATAGGTCTGTGCCACGATCTGCTCAAGGCGGCGTAGACTATCCTCAAACGGCTCATGCAGACGGTCGCCATAGGTGCTCTCCATGATCAGCACGTCTGCCTCATCAATCAGCGTCGGATCGCGCAGGATCGGCGCGCCGGGGCGACCGATATCGCCACTGAAGACCAAACGCACGTCGCGCCCGCGCTCGCGCTCGGTGATGTTCAGCACCACAATGGCGCTGCCCAGCATATGACCTGCATCGTAGAACGTGAGCGTGACGCCGGGCAAGATGTTCACTGTGCGCTCATAGGCAATGGCGTGAAAATAGCGCAAGGACTCAACCGCCTCCGCCTGCGTGTAGAGCGGTTTGAAAGGCGGCTCGCCTTTGCGGGCGCGCTTTTTGTTCACATACTGCACGTCGCGCTCTTGGATGTGGGCGCTGTCCAAGAGCATAGCGCCACATAGGTCTTGCGTGGCAAAGGTGGCGTAAATATCGCCGCGAAAGCCCGACTTCACTAAATTGGGCAAGTTGCCGCTATGATCAATATGCGCGTGCGAAAGGATGACCACATCAATCCGCGAGGCATCGTAGGGCAGCTTGTGATTGCGGTCATATGCCTCGCTGCGCTTGCCCTGAAACAAGCCGCAGTCCAGCAAAATGCGCCGTTCGTTCACCTCGATCAAGTGTTGAGAGCCAGTGACGCCCCGCGCTGCGCCGTGAAAAGTGATCTTCATGCCCGTCTCGCCATGTGGAGTGCATTCTCAGGGCGCTGAATGTAGCACTGATCGGCGCGCTGTGCAAGAGCGTCCGCTCAAGAGTACAAGACGGCGTCTGGGAGCTTTGCCACGCCCAGTTTGCGCGCCCATTTTGCGTATTTGCTGTAAAAATGCACCCAAAAAGCGCTCAAGCGCGTGCGCGCCGCCGCCACGCGCAATGCCCGCCTAAACGACTCAGCGTCTGTGAAAGGCATCATCTCCAGCACGGCGCGCCCCAGCTCATAAGGCGCGTGTGCATCCGAGCCGACGGTATACGGCTTGCCGTGCGCCTGCGCAAAGGCAAGCGCTTTTGCATTGTCAGCGGGAAACAGACAGCGCGCATTGAAGCCCTCGATAGCATCCACGAGGGGCAGAATGCGCCGCAGATTTGCCTCATCCCACGCGCCCTTGCGCAGCCGATCAAAGGGATGCGAGACGCTGATCACAGCGCCCTGCTGCCGCAAGCGCTCAATGGTCGCCTCGGGCGAGAGGAAGGGCGGCACGGTCTCTTGGACGAAATATGCCAGCAGCTCGCCCTCGGTCGTCATGATTTCCTCGCCCACAATGATGCGCTCAGGCGCCATGCGCGCCAATTTCAAAGCGCCCTCCGCTGTATTGTGATCAGTCACTGCAACCTTATCCAGCTTGCGCGCCTCACAAGTCCGCAAAAAGGACTCAAGGCTAGTCAGGCTATCCAGAGAGTAGAGCGTGTGACTGTGCAGCTCTACGCGCCAAGTGGTCATGAGAGCACCTCTGCTTGTTCAGTATGTCACGATTATGCCGCATTGAGCCGCTGCTTGGCAAAAGGGCGCGCCTATAGCGATAATTAGTGCGGACTGGCTTTCCCACATCAGGAGAGTATCACATGAGCGATATCGAACGCAGCGCTACCGCCACCTGGAGCGGCACGCTCCGCGAAGGCACAGGCTATCTCAGCACACAGAGCGGCGCTCTGAACGAAGCGCCTTATACGTTCGTCACGCGCTTTGAACAGGCGCCCGGCACCAATCCCGAAGAGCTGATCGCCGCTGCTGAAGCCGGCTGTTTCACCATGAACATCGCAGCTGTGCTTGGGCGTAAAGACTACAAAAACGTGCATGTGACCACAACCGCCGTCTGCGTGCTGAGCCAAGTGGAAGGCGGGCGCAAGATCACCAAGATCAAGCTGATCACGCGCGGCAAAGCCGACGGACTCGACCTTGCCACCTTCACTGAGGTCGCCGAAGATGCCAAAAAGAACTGCATCATCTCGCGGGCGCTGGCAGGCGTGGACGAATTCGAGCTAGATGCCGCTCTCGCTGAGTAAGTTACGGCAACTCCCTGCTGCGCACTGAGTTCATAGCGCGCACCGCCGCCGAAAAATTCGGATTGAATCGGACGGCGGCGGAAATATCGGCGTAGCCTTCCTCCCACAGACCGAGCGCTGCCCGCGCAATGCCGCGATAGTAGAACGCCTCTTCCACATAGCCCTTGGCGCTCTCGATGACCGAATCGGCAAGGGCAATGACCTGCTGATAATTGCCGCTGCGATAATAAGCCTCAAAAGGCGCGAACTGATACCACAAAATGCGATAAGGCAGACCCTGTGGTAGGCTGAAAGCGCGATCAAAGGCGAGCGCTGCCTCAAGGTAGCGCCCAAGCGCTGTGAAACTGCTGCCCAAGTTGAACCATGCAAACGGATTGTTCGGCTGGGCGGCAGCCGCCTCACGGGCGCGATCGAGCGTGTAGCGCCGATTGTAGTCTACATCCCAGTGATTCCCCAAGAGCGCCATCAGTTCGCGCTCACGCGCCGTCTTGTAGACCACGATGTAGACGCGATTGAAGTGACTCCACAGCTCATCCAGCACCTCGTAGCGCTCACTGGTCTCTTGTTTGTAAGTGTCCATGTTGTAGAGCCTGCCGAAGTTATCGTTATAGCCGATCAGAGTCAGGTAGTGACCGATCCAGCCCTTCTGAGGCGCATCAGGATCGTAGAAGCCCGTCTCCAGCAAGACCATGAACTCGCTTGCTATGAGACGGCGCACCAGAGTGAGGTCGCCGCCTGTGCGCACTATGGCGCTCAAGTAGCCATTCGTGCGGCTATTGACGTAATCCGCCAATTCCTGCGGACTGACATTCTTATCCTGCTGATTCGGCTTAAGGGCATTAGCGACCTCATCCTGTGTGGCCGTCCAGCCATAGAAGCGCATCGCCTGTACCAAATTGGCAGGTCCGCAGTTGTTGAATTTCTGCGGCTCCCACTGCACGCCGCGAATGCGATAGCTATTAGGCAAGGGCGTGGGGAAAAACACAGGAGTTGCCGTGATTTGGTAGGCAACGCGCACAAGAGCGCTGCTGATCGGCGTTGGGGTCGGCGTGGGGAGCGGCGCTTCAGGCGTGAGCAGGCTGAAGATGTCTATTGAGGCAGTTGCCAATGGCGTGGGCAGGCTGAACGGAATCTCAGTGGCGCGCAAAGGCGCTAGAAACGGCAAATAGCGAATAACCCGATCCTGATCGCTCACCTCCAAGCGCTGAAAGATAAATACGCCAAGCCCGCTTGCCAACAGCGCAATCCCGATCATCAAAAGCGCCCAGCGCACTAACCAACGTCTGTTCACAGCCGCGACCCTCTACTGCAAGCCAACATTATCGGCATAGTATAGCGCAGGTCTGGACGCGCCAAGAGACGTTCGCTAGGCGCTTGGGCTACGCTCAAGCGTTGGGCGGAGTGTTCAGGCGCTCTTCCCAGCGCGGACGCTGCGTGTTATCCACAATCAAAATGCGCGGATTAGCCCGCAATGCCGCTCGATCCAGCATCCTGACCGTGTTCAAGAGCGCGTCCAGCTGAAACGGCTTGACAAAAAACAGATCGCAATCCACTGCGACCGCCTCAGCGACGGTCAGCGGATCGTCGTTGGCGCTGCACATGATCAAGGCAATGCCCTGATCCTGCGCACGGATGCGCCGTGCCACCTCAATGCCGCTGATATCGGGCAGATCAATATCGAGGAAGGCGAAAGCAAAGCGATTCGCCTGATGTAGCTCTAGCGCCTGCTGACCGTTGCGCGCCTCCACAAAGGGCAACTGCACCATGTCAAAAGCGACGCTTAGAAGCATCCGATTAGCGTCATCATCATCCAACAGCAAGGCGCGATGTTCATACGTGCGTATTTCAGCGTGTGATTCAGTCATGAGCAATGCCTTCTGTGCCATTTGCAAGTGCTTGACGATCAAATCGTTCATCTCGATACGGTCTCCTCGTGCTATAAAGCACGCTTAGTGCGATTCCCATACGTATTCGCCTGCCAACAGACGCTGAATGCTCTGCGGAAAGCGGTCAAAGTTCAGCGGCTTTGCCAGAAAGCCGTCAAAGCCAGCTGTTTCGGCACGCTTGACATCATCAGGCATGACTTGAGCAGTCATGGCGGCAATGGGCGTCTTGGCAAAGCGCGGATCGGCGCGCAGCTGCTTGAGGATGTAGTAGCCATCGTAGTTACCGGGCAGCCGCAGGTCGAGCAAGACAAGATGGATCGGCGGCAGGGCAGCGAGGCAGCTCTCAAGCTGTTTCCACGAGGCGAAGGCATGGACGTGCTGAATGCCGATCATATTCAGCATTGCCACAGTCAGAGTGGTGTTGAGCGGCTCATCTTCCACAAGCAGGACGTTCACGTCGGCATTGGCGTCGCTCATAGGGATGGTGCGCCTCCGCGCCGCACGTCAAGTGATGGGCAAGCTAAACGAGACCGTTGTACCGACGCCCAGCTGACTTTCGATCCACATATCGCCGCCGTGCAGCTGCACAAACCGACGGCTGATCGGCATTCCCAAGCCCGTGCCGCTGGCTGTCTCTTGCAGCACGTTATCAATCTGCTTGAATTCCTCAAAGACTTTGGGCAAATCTTCGGGCTTAATGCCGACTCCCGTATCGCGCACTGAGAAAATGACCTGATTGCCCTGCTGCACAGCGCGCAACGTGATGCTGCCCTGCACTGTGAATTTGGCGGCATTGCTGATCAAGTTCAGCAGCACTTGGCGGATGCGCCGCCCATCAATGTTGAGCGTAGGCAGGTTCTCATCAAACTCACGGTGCAGCGCAATGCCCTTATCTTTGGTCAGACCGATCAGAGTGGACATCACGCCCTTGAGCAGCGGCTCAAGCGGAGTCGGCTCACGGCGCAGCTCCATCTTACCTGCCTCAATTTTGGCGAGGTCGAGAATGTCGTTAATCAAGCCGAGCAGATGTTGCCCGCCCTCATGCACAAAACCGAGATAGTTGCGCTGTTGCTCAGTCACAGGACCGGCATGACCATCCATAACAAGGCGCGTGAAGTTGATCACGGCGTTCAGCGGCGTGCGCAACTCATGGCTCATGTTGTTGATGAACTCAGTCTTCAGTCGGTTAGCCTGCACAGCAGCAGCGCGGGCATTCTCCGCCTGCTGGCGCGAGATTTCAAGCGCCGCGTTTGCCTTTTGCAGATCACTGTTGCGCTGCTCCAGCTCTTCGAACAGGCGGGCGTTGCGCAAGGCGATAGCGGCGTGCGCCGCCAGCGATTGCAGCAAATCCACCTCTTCGTCGGTGAAATTGCGATAGGTGCTGGTCTCGACTGCCAAAATGCCGTAGAGTTCGTCATAGTACAGCACTGGCACTGCCAGCTCCGAGACCATGCCAGCGACAATGGCTTGCGTGGCAAGCGAGGTGCGCTGATCCGTGCGCATATCGGGCGTGCGCGCCGGCAAGCGCGCCCAAGCGACCAAGCCCTTGAGGTCTTCTTTCAAGCGCGAGCGAATCAGCTGCGCCGTTTCAGCATCAACGCCTGACCAAGCAATGGGACGCAGCTCGCCGCTCTCAAAATTCACGTCCAGCAGGATGCTCATCTGCGCCTCTAGGATTTCACGCGCCGCCTCGACGATTCGCTGGAGCAACTCTTGGCTGGAGAGGCGCGCAGTCAGGTCTTGGGCAAGGCGCTGGAAAAGATCGAAGCGCGCAATTGCCTGTTGACTCTCGCCAAGACGGTAAGCAGTGGAGAGCGTAGCGCTGATCAGCGTGGCAACGCGATCAATAGCGGCGCGGGCAGGCTCAAACAGTGCCGCAGGGCGCGCTGCATACAAGCCCAGCACGCCCAGCAAGTTGTTCTCATGGACGAGCGGCAAAATGTACGCGCTTTTGGTCTCAGGTGGCAGGGGAGTCAGGCGTTTTTCGCGCTCCACCATCTCAACGTAGTACGAGCGACGTCCCATGCCCACTTCGCCGTAGATTGAGTAGCCTAACTTGATGACTTCGGGCAGATCAGATAACTGGACGCCGAAACACATCGGTCTAGCGAGGCGATTGGCAGCCGGCTCGTGCAGGTAAATGACCACGCACTCCACGCCTGCCCGTTCGATCAGCCACTCGCCTGCTTGCTGCAGCAGCGCTGTAGCATCAGCCTGCCCCGCGAGGCACAGCGCCAAATCCGTGACTGAGATGGGCAGATCGCTCACGGGCGACTGATACTGCCCCGTCATGCGCGCTAGATCAGCCGCTGAAGGGCGACGCCTGCCCAGCAACGTCCCTAAAAAGCCGCGAAAGCCTGTGCGCGTCCCCACATGCCCTGCCTTTTCCGCTTCAAGCGCGATCACTTTGCTACCCTGTCAAGTATGGCAGACTTCGCGGCAAATTTCCGTTAACAGGTATTTAAGTTCCCTTTAACGCTCTGCAAAAATGCCTTTCGGAGATTTCTTGCGCTATAGTTGAGCTTACAGACGGGTTTTTGCAGTGAGTAATTCTGATGAGTCGTCCAAGACTTGCCGAACAGATCACCTTTCTCTATGCGCCGCACTTGGAGCCTATGGCGCACTTCTACGGTCAGTTATTCGGCTTGCCGCTCGCCCTTGATCAAGGCACATGCCGCATTTACCGAGTCGCAGCGCAGAGCTATTTGGGAGTCTGCCAGCGGGCGGAGGCTGATGCTCTGCCTAAACAAGGCGTCATTATCACGTTCGTCAGCCCAGAAGTGGATGCTTGGTACGCCTACTTGAGCGCACAAGGCGTCCCCTTTGAGCAGCCGCCGCAGCTCAACACGACTTATGGCATCTATCACTGCTTTCTGCGCGATCCAGCCGGCTATCTCGTTGAGATTCAGCGCTTTGTAGATGAGCATTGGGATCGCTCAGGGCGCTGAGCGCGTTGTGCTGCCCTTCAGTTGCCCGCTTTGCTAAGCAGTGATAGACTTAGGGCGGCTGTGATGCTCGGCACGCTTTTCAACCGAGCCAATGTGGCGCACGCGCACAGGAGGCATAATATGCGGCATTCCGCGTTTCAGCACGTGACCTTCGCTGCCTTGTTGGTTAGCATGGCGCTGGCACTCAGCGGCTGTTTTCAGCCGATTGGCTCTGCCTTGCAACCGACCGAGGTCAGCAATATCACCAATCCGATGTTCGTCCCAACTGAGATAACCGCTGTGGCGCTTGAGCCATCGCCTACCGTTGAGCCGCCACCTGCCACCTCAGAGCTATTCCCGCCCACGGCGACCTTGCCGCAGCAACCGACTTTCACCTTCACGCCTAGCAATACGCCTACGCCCACCGAGGTCTTTTTCTTAGCGACGTTCACGCCTTCGCCCACTGAGACGCCTACGGCAACACCAACCTCGACCGAGACGCCCTCCGCTACGCCGACGGAGACGCCTTTCCCGACTCCGTTCATCCCGACCTTGCCGCCGCCCACCGCGACGGAGACGCCCTTCGGCTTGCCGCTGGTCTTGACGGATACGCCTACCGCGACGGCACTTCCTACTGAGACGGCAACGCTCACTGCGACGTTCACTGCTACCTTCACAGCGACGCCCACGCAGACGCTCCCGCCGCTGCCCGCTCAGCCTTCGCCCACGCTCTTCATCCCGACTTTGCCACCGCCTACCGGAGTGGCGCAGGTCTTCCCTACGCCTGAGACCCAAGCGACGCTTGATGCACAGGCAACTCAAATTATCGCCATTGTCACAGCGACTGCCGCTGCCAATGCTACGGCTACCAGTCTGGCGCTTGGCACTGTGGTGGCGCCGCCCCCTGTTGTGACGACCATTCCGCCTGTGCCTGTCACGCCTATTGCGCCTTTCGGCACGCCTGTTGGCGTCGCTGGCGATGGTGCAGGCGGCGTGTTGGATGATCGTTGCTTCTACACAGTGGTACAAGGCGACCGCTTGATCCGTATTGCGCTGCGCTTTGGCACAACTGTGCGCGCTCTCGCCCGTGCGAACGGCATCCTCAATGTGGATTTGATCCGAGTCGGTCAACGTCTACTGATCCCGAATTGCGGTATCCAATTCGCGCCGCCGCCGCCTGCTATCCCGCCGACGGAAATGCCCGTTGTGGGCGGAATGCGTGAGTACGTGGTGCAACGCGGCGATAATTTGTTCCGTCTCTCGCTGCGATTCGGCACAACGGTCAGCCGCCTTGCGGAGATCAACCGCATTCGCAACGTCAACTCGATCTTTGTCGGTCAGCGCCTGTTGATCCCGTGAGCGCCTCAGAGCGCACGCCGCGTCACATTGCCAAGCATAGGGCAGTCTGAGTGATTGCCCTATGCCCATGCCCAACATAGGAGCATTCAGCCCATGAGCCAACCGAGCGATCCCAATGCCCGCTTGACCGAAGAGCAGCTTCACAGCCAGCTGATCTACGACGGCAAAGTGGTTCACTTGTATGTAGATACCGTCAAATTGCCTGATGGTAGCACCACGCGCCGTGAGATCGTGCGGCATAGCGGCGCCGTCGCTATTGTGCCGCTTGACGCCAAAGGGCGCATTATCTTGGTGCGCCAGTATCGCTATGCAGCAGGGCGCACCTTGCTGGAGATTCCTGCTGGCACGCTAGAGGTCGGCGAATCGCCTGATGTGTGCGCTGTGCGCGAGTTGCAAGAGGAGATCGGCTATCGCCCCAATAAGCTGCAGAAGATCGGCGGCGTGTTTGTGGCGCCCGGCTACACTACGGAGTACATCCACTTGTATCTTGCCAGCGATCTCGTGCCTTCGCGCCTTGACGCTGATGATGATGAGTTCCTCGAAGTTGTCCATTTGCCCTTGAGCGAGGTGCTGGCTCGGATCAAGCGCGGCGAGATCGCCGATGCTAAGACGATCAGCGCCATTTTGCTGGCACAGGAGTATCTAACGTGACTTTTCGCCTGATCCTCGCGCTGTGCTTCGCCTTGCTGCTCACCAGTTGCCAATCTAGTCCAGAGGCGCCTGCCACCAACACCCCTGAGGCGCCCGCTGCTCTCCAAAGTCCGCCTGCTGAGACTGAAGCCGACGCGATCTTCACAACTGTTCCTCAGAGCGCGAGCGATTTCCTAGCGCGTGGCATGGCGCACAGCGCCCGCGGCAGGCGCGCTGAAGCGCTTGCCGATTTCACAGCCGCTATCGAGCGCGATCCAACATTGGCAGAGGCGTACTTTCAGCGCGGAATCCTGAATTTTGAGCGCAATGTAGCGCTGTCACTGGCTGACTTCAATACAGCCGTCACGCTTGCGCCTGATAGGGCAGATTACATCCATTGGCGCGGACGCGCTCACTCATGGACGGATAATCATGAGGCGGCACTGGCAGATTACACTCGCGCCATTGAACTCGCGCCTGAGGTGGCGGATTATTATTTCTGGCGCGGCGCCGCCTACGCCTTCATACAAGATCAGGCGGCAGCGATTGCTGATTACAATCAAGCCATTCGTTTGAATCCCAATGTGGGCGATTACTACCATTGGCGCGGCATGGCATACACTGCCATCAGCGACTTCGACCGCGCTATCGCCGATCACACACGCGCTATTGAGCTATCAGGTGCGGTTGCCGAGTTCTACTTCGGACGCGCCCGCGCCTATCACAGCAAGGGACTGCTGGACGTGGCGCTGACTGACTACTCACGCGCCATTGAGCTAGATGACGGGCGCGCCGATTACTACTTTTGGCGCGGTATCCTGTTCCGCGATGGCGGCAACCCCGCTGTGGCGCGTGAGGAATTGCAACGGGCTGCCGATCTGGGCAGTGCAGCAGCCCGCGAAGAATTAGCGCGTATGCCCTGAGTCTACAAACCCGCGAACAGGTCATCTTCAGGCGCGCCCGCAGGCAAGAGAACGCCTGCAGCAAGCGCGTAGCGCTCCACGCTGCGGAAGGCGCGCCACATTTCTTCAGGCAGTGCGCCCAGAGCCGTGTTCGGGAACAACTGCGTGCGATGTTCCTCCAGAGAGCGCCGCTTCAGATCAACGTACTCCGCCACATAGACCGTGTTGGTGATGCGCGCTTCTGGCAAGCCCATCTGATCGGGATCAACGTTCGGGAAAGGCGAGGGAATGCCATTCTGAGCCAAAAACGCCGCAAACTGCTTGATCACCTCGCGGCTGAACGAGGCGTAGTATAAGCGCAGCGGCGCGAAAGGCGCGCCCGCCTCTGGATAGCGGCTCGGATCGCCTGCAGCGTGGAATGCTTCCGTTGTCCAGCGGCAAATGGCGAGATGATCGGGATGTCCGTAGCCGCCGCTCTCATCAAAGGTGATGAGCAAGGTCGGTTTGAAGGCGCGGATGACTCGCACAATGCGCCCGACTGCCTCAACAGGATCGGCGTTGATGAAAGCGCGTGGATCGGTGTTCTCAGGGCTGCCCGCCATGCCTGAGTCGCGGTAATCGAGGAAGAAAACGTCCTGCACGCCGATCACGGCAGCGGCGCGGCGCAACTCCTGCTCACGGACAGCGCCGAGAGTCTCAGGCGTGGCAAGAGCGGGATCGGCGATCTGACCAACTTCGCCACGAGTTGCGCAGAGAATGCCGACGCGCAGCCCTTGCTGCACACAGCGATGCAAAAAGCCCGTCACGCCTTGCTCATCATCGGGATGCGCGTAACAGGCTAAGACGGCGTGATCGGGGCGCTCAGGCATGGCTATCCGCGTCGCTCAGGAAGACGGGCAGATGTCCAAGTGCGATCACATCTGCCCATTTGGCGCGGTCGCCCTCTGTGAAGATCGCCGCTTGCGCCACTACGCGCCCGCCCGCCTTTTCAACGATCAAACGGATGCCTTGCAGCGTGCTACCTGTGCTGATCACGTCATCTACAATTGCCACGTGCCGCCCGCTGATCAAGCGCAGGTCTTTTTCATCAAGGTAAAGCTTTTGCGGCGCCCCTGTAGTGATCGAGAGCGTCTCAGCCTCAAGCGCGTTGCCCATGTAGGGCTTATACGCCTTGCGCAGCACCACATAGGGCAAATCCATAATGGCGGAAAGCTCATAAATGAGCGGGATGCTCTTGGTCTCAGCCGTCACCAAGACCTCTGGGTTGCGCTCTGCCAACTTGAGCGCCAATTCATGGGCGGCGCGCTTGACCAGCTCAACATCGCCCAGAATGTTCACAATGGCAATGCGCACGCCCTGCGCCACCTCAAACAGCGGCAAATCGCGGGCAACGCCTGCCACCTCAACGTGGTAGGTCTCACGGGAATCAGTCATGCCTCACTTGCTCCGTGCCAAAATGAGTCAGTCAATACCACAGAGTATCAAATAATATGGATAGTTGCGAAAAATCGCAACCGAAGACCTCTCTTGATCTTAGCTCTAGTCACTAACACAGGTCACACGCTGACTTGACCTACTTTCAGCGTTGCGCAGACTTGTGAAGGCGATTACAATCTGAGACAAGTTTCAGCTCAACAAAACAATCTATTCTGGGCAGGAGAGACTCCCTTGAAACGGCTTTTCTCAATCGGACTCGTGCTGGCGATCATCATTGGGCTAGGTGTGGTGCTGAGCGCCATCGGACAGGGCGGCATGTTGCCCGGCGTGCGCCCTCAGACCGCAAATCCGAATGCCTCAGCGCTGGTCATGACCTCTGAGCAGGGCGTCTGGCTGTTCATCTGGATCGTCTTTGTGACGCTCGGTCCGCTGCTCACCTTCGCCGCCTTCCTGACCTTCATCATGTGGTGGGGCAACCGTCAAGTGGTGCGCGCACGGACTGAAGATAAGCAGCCGCTTGAATTCTCGCTTGACCCTGCCAAGCCGCGCACGCTCGGTTATGTGCTGGTGCGCAGCCCGCGCTTGGTGATCGGCTTGGTGGTCTTCGCCCTGATCGGCGGCGCGGTCTTTTTGGCGCTGATCGGCGCCTTTACGCCGCGCTAAAGGCAGACCGAGAGTTGACAGCGCGCCGCAGCCTGCTATAATGCGCGCAGACATGCCTGTGATCGCCTAACGCGCCCGACAATCGGCGCGATAATTGATCTGAACGACTAAGGAGTCTGACTGTGGGTCCGCTGCCAAAGCGAAAGCTCTCAAAAACGCGCAAGCGCACGCGCCGCAACCATGATAAGCTCACTTTGCCGCACCTTGTTGCCTGTAGTAATTGCGGTGAGCCAAAGATCGTCCATCACGTCTGCCCAAGTTGCGGCTATTACGGCGGCAAGCAGGTGCTTAGCCTCGATAAGGATAAGAAAGAAAGCTAAGCACGTCGGTTTGATCGGCACACTTAGAAGGCTGAGCGCCGCGATCACGTTACACGCTGCGCTCAGCTTTCGTGTATGTTGTGAGCGCGTATGCCCTCTGCCAAGCCTATGACTTCGGCGCGTCTGCAGGCGCTCTTCATCAATCATCTGGACGCGATCCTGCTGACCTTCGTAATCGGCGCATTGTGTCTTGTGCTACATGAGGCGCTCAACGGGCAGACCCTTTTCCTGCTGATCGGCATGGCGCTTGTGGCGTGGCTCGCCTTTGCCTATAACGACCTGTGCGACGCGCCCTACGACGCCCAAGACCCCAAAAAACGCCGCCGTAACTTTTTCACGCGGCAGGGCAGCCTGCGCTATTGGTACATTGCCGCGCCAATTGCTCTGAGCGTCGCCTTGCTATCCTTCCTCCAGTTCGGAGAGCGCGGTCTGGTGCTGATCGGCGTTGCGCTCATAGCGCTTTGGGCGTATTCCGCGCCGCCGTTACGCTTGAAAAGCCGCCCATTCTTCGATCTGATCACGCACGCCTTGTTCGTGCAGACCTTCCCCTACTTCATCTGTCTGTTCCTGATCGGCGTGACGTGGCAGCCGATAGATTACCTCTTGCTGAGCCTGTTTTTTCTCAGTTCGCTCTCCGCACAGCTGGAGCAGCAAGCCCGCGATTACAAGATCGATCGGCGCACTGACCGCAATTTCACAACGCAGGCGGGCTTGCGCACGACGATCCGTCTACTCAGACTGAGCACGGCGCTTGTGGTCGTTTTGGGCGCGAGCGGCGCACTTTTGGGCATCATCCCGCCGATTCTGTATCCGCTTGGCTTGGTCGCCCTACCGCTGATCTGGCATCGCTTCGCTCGACGCGGCACACAGCCGCGCAGCGAACGCTTGGTCTGGACCATGGGCATCCTCGCGGCGGTCTATATTGGCGGCGTGTGCGCTTACTGGCTGATTGTAAATCTCTAGGCAGGGCGCGGCGGGACGTTCAGCGTGGACTCGTTGCGATATGTGACCATGCCTGCCTTGCCGCCTTTGATCTTGCGCACATAGCGACGCTCAGTCACGTCTACGGGTACGTACGCTTCATTGCGCGAGGCGCTGTAATAAGCAGCGAGGCTTGCCGCCCGCTCTAGGACGGTTTGTGGCACAGCGCGCCCGCCACTCTTGATGATCACGTGCGCGCCGGGAACGCCACGAGCGTGCAGCCATAGATCATCTGCGCTCCCTTTGGTAAAAGTGACCTCTTCATTTTGGCGTGCGTTGCGCCCGACCCAAATCACGAAGCCCTCAGGCGTGCTGACCTTCAACGGCGCCGATTTGCCGCTGCGCGGGCGCGCTGAGGGCGCTCCGCGCCAATAGCCGTTCGCCTGCAGCGCATCTTGCACCTCGCCGATCTCCGGATAGTTGGCGGCAAGGGCGAGATCGGTCTCTAGTTGGCGTAGGAAGTCCAACTCACGCTCAGTCGCGGCGATCAGGCTCGGCAATTCAGCGGCAGCGCGCTTAGCCTTCTCATACTGCTCAAAGTAGCGCTGCGCATTCTCTAGCGGCGTAAGCGTGGGATCGAGGGCGATCTCCAGCGGCGGCGCATCGAAGTCGTACCGGGCGCTGAAGGTGGTCTGACCACGTGCTATCTGGTACTGATAGGCGAGGATCAGCTCGCCGCATTGCCGCAGACGCTCACGCTCCGTCTCATCGCGCTGTGAACGCTTGAGCGCCTCCAAACGGCGCGAGACGCGCTCAATTGCCTCGGTCAGTTGTGCCTGAACGGGCTTTTTGGCATTGGCGTAGGCTGCCTCGCCAATCGGCGCGCCATGGAAGGCGTTCAACGCCGCGCTGATGCTCTCAACGGGCTGTGCGTTCGGCAAATGCGTGATCGGATAGGCGGCATAGGCAACGACTTGTCCCTCTTGCTCACAGATATGCGGCGCGAATTGTCCCGCCACAAGCGCGCCGATCAAGCCCTGAATCTCTGCCAGCAAAGCGCGGGCGCTGCAATCGGCGGCGCGGCAATCAAGCCTGCCCGCTGCACGAAAGGCGGTCTCTTTTGCTAACATCGGGCTAAAGCCGAGCAATTTTTCGGTCAGGAGTCGCCATACCAGCTTGCTTGGCTCAGCGTCCAGCAGATCGGCGAGCAAGGTCAAGGTAAGCGTCATGGGATCGCGTTTGAGGGTCTGAGGTGGCGGCGGGACGTAAGGATGAGCGGGCAAACTGACCCGCACGCGATTTTCATCCGCGCCGACGCGCCGAATGCAGTCTAGAATTTGTCCGTTTTGCACCAAGAGCAGGTTGCTGCGCCGCTCCATTGGCTCTGCGATCAGCGTGAATTCGCCCTCGCTCCCTGCGAAGGCGAGGTGAACAACGCGCTCCCACGCGGGCTGAGTCGCGCTGATAAAACGACTGCCCTCCACATAGCGGCGCAACATCAAGCCGAGTGGCGAAGGATTCTCCACGCCGCGTCGCAGGCGCTCCGGCACAAGATGCAGGCGCGCTGATTGCGGATGCGCGCTCAGATACAAGTAATGGCGCGTCTGTTGGCTGTAAATTTCCAAGCCAATGGCATCATCGCCCAGCTCAAGGGTATCCTGCACGCGCCCGCCGCGCAGCCGATCATTCAGCTCAGCCGTCACAGCAGCAATCGTAAAGACATCGAAATTCATGCCGCGACTCTAGATGAAGAGTGCACGTCTTGTCAACGGTCGGTTGAGCGGAGCGAGCGCCACAGCGCTGCGATCTGCGCCTGTGAGAGCGCACGGTATTCGCCCACGCGCAGACCCTCTAAAGTGATGTTGCCGATAGCGACGCGCACCAAGCGCAACGTTGGATAGCCAATGGCGGCGGTCATGCGGCGGATTTGGCGCTTTTTGCCCTCCGTGAGCGTGATCTGCAGCCAAGCCGTCGGGACGTTGGCGCGGTAGCGGATTGGGGGCGTGCGCTCAGGCAGATCGGGCGGATTTTCTAGCAAACGCACCTTCGCGGGGCGCGTCAGACCATCTTTGAGCTGAATGCCCGCCCGCAGACGGTCTAAATCCGCCTCGCTTGGCACGCGCTCAACTTGCACAAGATACGTTTTAGGATGCGCATAGCGCGGATGAGTCAGGCGGGCGATCAGCGCGCTGTTGTTGGTCAGCAAGAGCAAGCCTTCGCTATCATAATCTAGCCTGCCCACGCTATAAACGTCTCTGACAGGGATGTAGTCAGCTAGAGTCGGGCGCCCTTCAGGATCAGTGAACTGAGTCAGGACGCCATAAGGCTTCCAAAAGCGCAGGACGCGAGTCGGCTCAGGAGCGCGAGTCGCCGCCATTGTGCAACCACTCAGAGAGCGCGTTGAAGAGATCGTCTACGCTCAGATCATCCCACGGAGAGTACGGAATGCCCTGTGCAGCAGCCGCGATCTCGGCTTCGGGCAGATCTTGCAGACGGCTGAGATAGGTGCGCAGCAGCTCAAGCGGCGCGCCGCGCTGCGTGAGCAAGACCAAATAATGCGCCCGTCCAGCCGGCATGACCAGCACATGCGCCTCTGCAGTGCTGATCTGCAGCAACGTGACCTCACCACGCCCAAGTTCATCGGCGAGTCCATCAGCCAGCATCTCAGCGGCGCGGAGCATGGCGGCGGCACGCCGAGTCTCGGTATTTGCCTGCTGTGAGGCAGCGATCAAATGCCCGCCGCCGTCCATCAGCAGCGCAACTTCAATATGCGGATTAGCAGCGACCTCTTGAAACCAACTCATGGCGGCTCTCCGAACACTCGCAGTATAGTGGAGGCGCCCCCGGAGGGATTCGAACCCCCGACCTCGTGCTTAGAAGGCACTTGCTCTATCCCCTGAGCTACGGAGGCACACTTGCATTGTAGGCGATTCGCCGTGTGGCGTCAAGCATGGATGCGCGAAAGTTGACAAGTGCGTAGCTTGTTGTTAACATAGCCATCTAAAGACGTTGACGCAGCGAAAAGCAGGTCGCGCCGTCTCAGAGAGGCGATCCTCAGGCTGCAAGATCGCCCGACGCCCTGCCGAATGTCCCTGCCGAGTTGGTGTGCTGAACGCCTGTTGCCATTAAGCGCACACGGGTCTGCCCGTTATCGCAGCAATGAGCGCCGCTGTTCGCAGCGGAAGCGAGGTGGTACCGCGAAAGCCTTGTGCCTTTCGTCCTCGTGAGTGGCGAAGGGCATTTTTTATGCCACAGCGCGCCACATGCGCCCTGTGACAATACATCACGAAATCAGGAGACTCGCATGTTCAGTCATTTATTCTCGGAAGCGTCGCCTGCGCTCTCTACTGATCTAAATAGCTACTATGACGCTTTTGCCGAGCATTCGCACTTGCTCTTCCACGATTGGCGGGCTGCCGTTCAGCGCGAGAGCGCCGTGTTGCGCCGTCTGTTGCGCAAGCAGCGCGCTCAATCCGTCTTAGATGGCTCTGCCTCAGTTGGCTTGCACGCCATTGCGCTGGCTATGAACGCTGTGACGGTCACGGCTGTTTGCCCAACTCAAATCATGCTTCAGCGCGCCTATCAAAATGCCACACAGTTCGATTTGCAGGATGATATCACCTTTGTGCGCGCTGATTTGCCCACGCTCAGCGAGGCGATCACAGGCACTTTCGATTTGGCGCTGCTGAAGGGTGGTATCCTAGCCAATCTGCTGACCGATGAGGCGATCCATGCTGCGTTGCGCAACTTGCATGGCTTGTTGCGCTCTGAAGGCGCGCTTGTTCTGAGCTTGCCCGCCTTTGACCTGCTTTTGGAGGATCGTCCGCGTTTTGTGCCGCGCCATGTGCATGACGATCTGCCTGAGGGACGTGCGATTCTGTTCGATCTCTACGACTGGCAAGCCACTGAGCCGCTCAGCGTGCTGCATAACATCTTTGTGGTGACGGGCAAGGATGAGTCGTTTGTCACAACGCGCTTTGGCGCCCTGCAGCGCGCTCTGCGCCGCACTGAGCTGGAGGATATGCTGCATACTGCGGGCTTTAGGCTCTCAAGTGCCGAGACTCTCGGCTGGGAATTACAGGTGATAGCACAGCGTACCTAATTTTGCGATCAGGAGTGAGGTGAACGCCATGCCCCGAAATATTGAGGAGATGCCCAAAAACTTCAACTACCATGAGGCAGAGCCGCGCCTCTACCGCTACTGGGAGACGAACGGCTGGTTCAAGCCTGAGTGCGTGCCGCCCGATGCTAAGCCCTTCGTGATCGCCATTCCGCCGCCGAACGTCACAGGTGAGCTACATCTCGGTCATGCCATGTTTGTCAGCGTGGAAGACCTGATGATCCGCTATGAGCGGATGCGCGGCAAAGCGGCGCTCTGGATTCCCGGGACAGATCATGCCGGGATTGCTACGCAGCTGATGGTGGAGCGTCTGCTGCAGGAGGAAGGCACGAGCCGTGAGGCGATCGGGCGCGAGGCATTCCTTGAGCGCGCTTGGCAGTGGAAGGAAAAGTATGGCGGCACGATTGTGCAGCAATTACGGCTGCTGGGCGCCTCCTGTGATTGGGATCGGGAGCGCTTCACGCTTGATGAGCCGCTCTCGCGGGCTGTGCGCGAGGCATTTGTCAGGCTCTGGGAGCAGGGCTTGATCTATCGCGGCAAGCGCCTGATCAATTGGTCGCCCGGCTTGCAGACCGCCGTGAGCGACCTCGAAGTGGAGTATAACGAGGAGCCTGCCACGCTTTATCATTTCAAGTATCCTGTGGAAGGCGGCGGCTTCATCCCAGTGGCAACTACGCGCCCAGAGACCATCCTCGGCGATACAGCCGTCGCTGTGCATCCTGAGGATGAGCGCTATCAGCAGTTCATCGGCAGGACCGCCTATGTGCCAATCCTCAACCGTCCGATCCCGATCATCGCTGATGAGTATGTGGATCGTGCCTTTGGCACGGGCGCGCTCAAGGTCACGCCCGGTCATGACTTCAGCGACTATGAGATCGCACAGCGCCATAACTTGCCGATCCTCAACATCATGAATAAAGACGCCACGCTCAACGCCGAGGCAGGTCCCTATCAGGGCTTGGATCGTTTTGTGGCGCGGGAGCGGCTCTGGGCGGATATGAGCGCAGCGGGCTTGACTATCAAGACTGAGCCGTATATGCGCATCACGCCGCGTGCTACTCGCGGCGGCGAGATCATCGAGCCGCTCCTGAGTGAGCAGTGGTTCGTGCGCATGGCGCCTCTGGCAGAAAAGGCAATTGCCGCTGTGCGCGACGGGCGCATCAAGATCGTGCCAGAGCGCTTTGAGAAAATCTATTTCAATTGGCTAGAGAACATCAAGGATTGGTGCATCAGCCGCCAATTGTGGTGGGGACATCGCATTCCCGTCTGGTATGACGCGCAGGGCAACATCTACGTCTCCCGCGAAGACCTGACCGATCCGAATCTCACGCAAGACCCCGACGTGCTGGATACGTGGTTCAGCAGCGGCTTATGGCCTTTCAGCACGCTTGGCTGGCCTGATAACACGCCCGACTTTCAGCGCTTCTATCCAACGGACATCCTAGAGACGGGCTACGATATCCTGTTTTTCTGGGTGGCGCGCATGATCATGCTGGGCTTGTGGTTCACTGATCAGCCGCCGTTCCACACGGTCTATTTGCACGGCCTGGTGCGCGATGAACACGGCGAAAAGATGAGCAAGACCAAAGGCAACGTGATCGATCCGCGTGACGCTATGCAGAAATACAGTACAGATGCACTGCGCTTCACCTTGCTCACGGGCGGCACGCCGGGCAACGATCTCAACCTTGCTGAGCGCCAGATCGAGTACGGACGCAACTTCGGCAACAAACTCTGGCAGATCGCACGCTTTGTGCTGATCAATCTCGGCGAGGGCTACACGCCGCAGTCGCTACCCGCGCCTGAGGCGCTTGATTTGCCCAGCCGCTGGATTCTCAGTCGCCTCAACAGGTTGATCGCCACTGTTCAACGCCTGTTTGATAACTACCTTTACGGCGAGGCAGGCCGCCAAATCCGCGACTTCCTCTGGGATGAATTCGCCGATTGGTACGTTGAAAATAGCAAGAATGCGCTCTATGGCGATGATCCAAGCGCCAAAGCGCAGACTCGTGCCGTCTTGCTGCACGTCTTGGATAGCGCTCTGCGGCTGTTGCATCCCTACATGCCGTATATCACTGAGGAAATTTGGAGCTACCTGCCCGATAAGCAGCCTGATCAGCCGCTGATCCTTGCGCGCTGGTGCGAGGCGGATACGCGCTACTTGGATGACACGGCTGAGGCGCATATGGACGTGCTGCGCGATTTGATCGTCAAGGTGCGCAATGTGCGCGCTGAGTACAAGGTTGAGCCTGCCAAGCGCCTGACTGCTATTGCTGATGGCGGCGCTTTCATGCCGATTTTGCTGGCGCATACTGAGATGTTCTCGCGCTTGTGCAATGTGGAGCGCCTTGAGCCGCTCAGCGGCGCCGCGCCTGAGCAGGCAGCGACTGTGATCAGCGGTGAGGTGACGCTCTACTTGCCTTTGGCGGGCATGGTTGATCTGAGCGCTGAGCGCGAGCGCCTGACCAAAGAGCTGGCAGCTTTGAGCGCCCAGATCGAGAAGACCGAGAAGATGTTGGCGAATGAGCAGTTTGTCAGCCGTGCCAAGCCGGAGGTGGTGGCAAAAGAGCGCGCCAAACTTGCTGAACTGCAGCAGGCGCACGCCGCCCTTCAAGAGCGCCTCGCTGCGCTGTAAGACTCGCGTTTCTGCACAGCCTGACTCGCCATTTCACCCCAATGGCGAGTCATTTTTTATCCCTACCAAGCCCTCCATTGATCAAAATTGCCTTAGCGCACTTAGTGCATTACAATGTAGCCTATCCTATTGGGCAGGCGCAGACAAACTTACCTATGGCAAATCCAATTGGGCAGACTTTGGGACAGTATCGCATTACAGCCGTGCTGGGCAGAGGCGGCATGGCGACGGTCTATCGTGCGCACCAAGCCACGATGAACCGCGATGTGGCGATCAAGGTCATCAAACCTGAGCTGAGCGATTCAGAGCAGTTCAAGGCGCGCTTTGACCTTGAGGCGCAGGTAATCGCACGGCTCAGCCACCCGCACATTTTGAAGGTCTTTGATTATGGGCGGCAAGATGACCTTGTTTATCTGGTCATGGAGCTGCTGGAGGGCGGCAACCTTGCCGATGCTCTGCGTCAGAGCGGACGCCTCTCGCCTGAACGGGCAGTGCGCATTTTAGAGCAGATCAGCGCCGCGCTTGACTACGCGCACATGCAGGGCATTGTCCACCGCGATTTGAAGCCGCAGAATGTGCTGCTGGATACGCTTGGCAATGCCTTCCTGACCGATTTCGGCATTGCTAAGATGCTCAGCGATACTGGCGCCCTGACTCAGAGCGGGCAGATGATGGGGACGCCTGCCTACATGGCACCTGAGCAGTGGCGTGGCGAATCGCCTACGCCTGCAGTGGATATTTATGCGCTGGGCGTGATGCTCTACGAAATGCTGACAGGCGAGACGCCTTTCAAGGCGGATACGCCCTTTGCCATGATGAATGCGCATATTTACAAGCAGCCGCCGCCCTTGCATGAGAGTCATCCTGATTTGCCACCTGCCCTTGACCTCGTCTTACAGCGAGCGCTTGCCAAGGCGCCTGAAGAGCGTTTTCAGAGCGCTACAGAGCTGGCTCAGGCGTGCCGCGCCGCTTTTGAGGGTCGCCCTTTGCCGATCAGCACGCAGACGCCCACTAGTCAGGCGTTGCCGCGCCAAAGCGGACTTGGCGCTGATCAGACCTTGCCGCCACGCCCCAAGCCTGCCTCCTCAAGCCGTCTCATTTTGATCGGCGGCATGTTGATCATCTTGGCATTGGTGGGAGTTTTGGTGTTGCTGATCAGTGCGCCTGAGCAAACCCCGACGGTTGCTCAAGCCACTGAGACTCCCCCGCCTGAGACCCCTGCGCAGGCGCCGCCCGTTGTGATTGTGACCGATACGCACACGCCTGAGCCTTCGCCTGCCACGGTCCTTGCTCAGGCGCCTACCGCGACCTTGACGTTGACGGAGTCCGCCACTGCCACGCCTACATCTACCGCGACTGCCACACTAACGCCGACTGCCACATCTACCCTCACGCTCACGCCCTCTTTGACGCCGACCATCACGCCGACCGCCACACCTACGCTTGATCCGCGCTTGATCGCTGCACAGACGGCGGCTGCCATTGCCTCTCAGACGGCTTTGGTAGTCCAGCAGACCGCTTTTGCTCGCCAGCAGACGGTTGAGGCGATCCAAATTCAGACTCTGGTAGCCGAGCAAATTTTGGCGTTTGCTCAGACCAGTACGGCTGAGGCGATTGCCTCGTTCACGGCAACTTTCACGCCAACTGCCACGCCTACGTTCACCTTCACACCGACTGCTACAGCTACGCCCACTCAGACGCCAACTTTTACTTTCACGCCGACTGCCACGCCCACTCAGACGCCCACGCCGACCTTCACCTTCACACTGAGTTTCACACCTAGCCCGACCCCAACCTTGACGCCGACGTTTACGTCCACTGCCACGCCCACGCCGACTGTGACGCCAACGGTCTTTGTCACGCCGACTGTCAATGCGCAGGCGGTTGCCAGCCGTGCGCTGGATTACAACATGACCGTTGAAGGCGCCATTGACTCCGAGACGCCTTTTAACGAGTGGCGTCTGCGTGGTAACTACGGCGATAGGCTTTTAATCAGTGTCAGCGTGGTCAGCGGCAACTTGATCCCAGTTGTGCGCCTGCTCGATTCGCGTGGCAACTTTGTAGACTGGAACGATAGCGGCGGCACGCTCAATACGCTGCCATTGCCCAGAGATGATGATTACATCCTGTTTGTCTCGCGGCGCAACCTTGAGCGCGGCACGTCTAGCGGCAGTTACATCCTGAATGTGACCCTTTTGGAGCGCGGCTTGCGCCCCACGGCTACGCCCACGCCCACTTTGACGCCCAGCCGTACGCCGACGCCGCTCCCCACGCTCACTTTGACGCCCAGCAGCACGCCGATTCGGGCTTTGCAGTTCGGCGGCGAGTTCGGCGGCTACTTGCCCTCGCCTCAGGCTGTGGATCAGTGGACGTTTGTGGGCAGGGCGCAGGAGCTGATCGCTTTGCGCGTTTTGCCGCTAGGTGATAGCAGTCTGACGTTGCGCGCTACCGTGCGTGGCGCGGGCTTGCCGCCTGAGGGCGTGCTTGCGCCGCAGGGCGAGCTGCCGCGCCTGCTCTTGCCGCAGAGCGGACAGTATACCGTTGAAATCGGGGTTGTGGGCGGTCAGCGCGGGCAGTATGTGGTGCGTTTGGAGCGCCTGCCCGTTGACGGCATTGCCACGCCCGCGCCGCGCAACTTTTTGCGCTATGGCGATAGCATTCGCAGCTTTGTGAACGATAGCGCGCCTGAACAGCGCTTCAATTTTGAGGGCGCAGCGGGCGATCGCGTCACCATCACGGCGCGCATTGGCGGCATCGGCGACCCGATCCTTGAGTTGCTCGATCCGAGTGGCACGCTGCTCGCTCAGAACGACGACTCGAACGCCTCCACCGACGCCGCTATCGAGTCTTTCACCTTGCCGATGAATGGCACGTATACCATTCGCGTCACGCGCTACTCACGGCGCACGGGTGGCGAGTTTCTCTTGCGCCTGACCCGTGAGCCGCCGCTTGTGCCGCCGCTCAGCACATATCCGCCTTCGGCGCTTGTGCCGACGGGTACGCCGTTGCTCACCTACGGCGAGACGCTTGTCGGCAACCTTGCTGACCGCCAAACGCGCCAATTTGTCTTTTTGGGCAGGCGTGGCGAGGCAATCAACTTGACTGTCAGCCGCAAGTCCAACTCGCTCGATCCGTTTTTGCGCTTAGTGGATAACCAGAGCGGCAATGTGCTGTATGAGAGCAATCAGGGTACAACGGGCGATGATGTTGAGACCATCAATACCGTCTTGCTCACGACTGGCACTTTCACGGTAACGCTCTCGCCGGCGCCGTACCGACCCAATAATGGCGATTTTCGGCTTGACTTCCGCTCCAATAACACGCTTTTGCCGCTCAATATGGGCGAAGAGCGCTCTGCCAGCGTGGATAGCAGTCGCGCCCAATTTACCTACACTTTTTCGGCATTGGCGGGGCAGTACTTGCGCCTTGAGGCGCGTCCGGGACTCACCAGTCGCCTTGATCCGCTGCTGATGTTGCTAGCGCCGAACGGTCGCTTGATCGCCTTCCACAACAGCCTTGATCCTGAGCAAAGCCGCACTGCGCTGATTGATGGGCTGCTGTTGCAGGAATCGGGCGTGTATACCGTGGTGGTAACGCGGGCAGGCGGCGAAGTTGGGACGACGAACGGGGCGTTTTTGCTCAGCCACACGCTCTCGAACTATCCGCCTGAGACGGCATGGCAGACTCAGCGTAGTTTGCGCTATGGCGGCGCTGTGGCAGGCGAGATGGATGCTGTGCAGTCGCATGAGTGGCACTTTGAGGGCAAGGCGGGCGATGTCATCAATTTGACAGTCAGCCGTCTGTACGGGAGCGGCGTGGTGGCGTTTGGTGCGCTGCTTGCGCCTGATGGTAGCACGGTCATTCCGAGCGGCACAACTGTTGTGGGGCGCGAGCGTAGCCTGCAGAATACTTATCAGCTGCCTCAAGATGGCACTTACACGGTTTTTGTGAGCGGTGAGCGCTTGCAGTACACGCTCTGGGCTACTTTTGTGCGCAATATTCCGCTTGTGCCAGAGCTATTGCGCTATAACGAAGTGGAGACCAGCAGCTTCCTCACAGGCGGCAGCCGTATCAGCTTCAAGTTTGAGGGCAAGTTCGCTGATAACGTTGATTTGCTGGTCTTTTGGCGTCCCGGCGTTGGTGCGAGCGTCTCGGTCAGCGTCGCGGATCCCAGTGGCAGGACGGAGTCGCTTGGCTATACCTCCACAAGTGCTACCTCATCGGCTTGGCGGCGCAGCCTGACTCAGGCGGGTACTTACACGCTCACAATTCGTAACGACTCCGATCAGGAGATCGCTTATACTGTCCGTTTGAATGCAGAGATTCCCGCGCCTACGCCCACGCCGCCTACCATCAACATCAGCAGCGGACAGATCATGCGTGGCAGGCTGAGCGCGCCTGATTCAGTGGTCTATCGCTTTTTGGCGCGCTCCTATCAGCAGGTGCGCGTGACCGTTGAGACGCAACGCAGCGACGCGCCGATTCTTCAGCTGATCGCGCCTGATGGCACGCCCGTCCGTGAGGCGCGCCAGACGCGCAAAGATGGCTATGCTGCGCTTGAGGCACCGCTCGCGCAAGATGGGCAGTATGCAATTAGCTTGATCGCCACTCAGGATAGCGCGGCGGGCGATTATCTGCTCAGCTTCTTCCTGCTGGATAAGACTTTGCCGCCGACTCCGATCATTGAAGCGACCATCAGTGCGGATCGTCTTAACGCTGCGCAGCTCATCCCTGTAGACGGCTATGCGCAGGGGCAAATTGCTGCAGCTGAGGAGCGGTACTATCGTTTTAGCGGTAGGGCAGGACAAATTGCGCTCATCTCGCTGTACTTGCCTGTGGCAGGCGAGGTCAACACGCCCGGCGCGCCGCCGCCCGTTGGCAGACCGACGCCGCGCCCGCCTGATCCCGTTTTTGCGACTGTGGCGCTCTATGATGCCGCACGCAACTTTGTGGCGGAGGCGAGTACGAGCGCTGAGAACAATCGCACACAGCCGCTGTTGGTCGCGCCGCTGACCCAAGACGGCGACTACTTGATCGTTGTGCGCGGACGCGGCTTGGGCAGCATGGCGCGTCCTTTCTGGCTCAGCGTGATCACAAGCGCGCCCGACGCCACGCCTACGCGGGCGCCTTTCAATTTCTTGCCTTTTGAGGAGGTGCAGCGCGTCATCATTGATGGGGTACGCGATGCAGGCATCTCGGAGTGGCGCTACACGCCGCGCAGCCGCTCTGTGCTGTTTGTGGTGCGTCCCACGCCCGATTCGCGCCTGAAAGCCTCTCTGGAGATTTACACACGCGAGGGTCTGCGCGAGGCAGTTGCCGTTGCCAGCGCTGAAGGCGAGGAATTGCGCATTGCGATCCCGCAGCTGAGCAGCACAGATGACTATCGCGTGGTCATTCGTGCGCTAGACGGCACAAGCGGCGCTTTCAGCCTGTATGCCAGCGGCTCTGTGCATGGCTTGACGGTCTTCAGGACAGTGCGGCGCTGCTTTGTGCGCAATGGACCTAGCAATGAGGCGACCTACTTCACAGAATTCTTCGGCGTGGATTACGAGGCGTTTGCGCGCACAGCGGACGCGCAATGGGTGCGCGTGCGCGATCGTGAGACGCGGCGCTATGGCTGGGTCTCGATCCGTCAAATCGAGTTTACGTATGGCGATGTGAGCAAGCTGCCGATTGAGCAGCCTTAATCGGTGCGCAGGCGCAAGCTGATGGCGTGAATGGCGTCGGTGCCGTCGGGGAAGGCGGCGCCGATCAAGCTATTGGGCAATAGAGCTTGTGTGAAGCCGCTTGAGTCCGTTGCGCGGATGGCTAAGCGATACAAGCCTGCCTCAGGCGGCGTCCATAGGTAGCGCCACCACGTCCAAGCAAGGGGACTAGGCGGCGTGATCAGCGTTGCTGTGTGCCATTCGGCGGGCTGCTGAGTGAGATCGGCGCGCTCGGCACTCACTTCAACGCGCACAATGGCGCGATCGCCTGCGAAGGCGTAGCCTTCAAGCGCGATGGGCGCTGCAAAAGTTAGCAAATTGGTCGCGGGCTGCCGAAAGGCACTATTCGTCTTGACCGTCGCTAGATTTGACCAGCCGCGACTGGGATTTTCCCAGTAGCCAAGCCGATCCTCAGCAGCAAGCGTGATGCGCGTGAGCCATTTCGGCTGTTTTTGCCCGTAGAGTCCCGGAATCAGGATGCGCAGGGGAAAGCCGTGACGGGGCGGCAGCGCCTCGCCATTAGCGCCTGTGATCAGCATGACATCAGGCTGTATCAGCCAGCTGAGCGCTACAGAGGTGGTGTAGCCGTCGGCGGCTTCAAATAGGGCGTAACGCGCACTGGGCAGGATGTTCGCACGCGCTAGGAAGGGCGCTAACGGCACGCCTTGCCAGTCCAGTGTGCCGATCAAGCCGCCGCCCACAGGATTGCTGATGCACTGGAGCGTCCGAATGGCGCTATGCTGCGGCAAGGCGCGCAGTTCTGCGAGGCTAATCTGCAGTGGCTCAGCGACCAAGCCGTCAATGTGCAGCCTCCAGTTTTCGGGATCGCTCAGCGTGGGCGTGCCGCGAAAGGATTTTTCATAGAGGCGTCTGAGCGGCGTGATGGGGACGTGCTGGAGCAAAGGCGGCACGGTTGCGCGCATCGGCACTGAGGCTTGAGGCGTCTCAGTGGGAAGAATCGCCATGTCGCGCTGATAAGCGGTCGGAACGGGGCGCTCAGGGCGGCAAGCAGCAGCTAAGAGCGCAGCGATCAAAAAGCGGCGGCGCGACCAGCTCATGGCAATGTACCGAGATAGCTATCGGCTGAGACACGGGCGATGGCGCCATCAGCCAGCGTCATTTTGAAGGTGCCGGGCGCGCTCAGGCTGAGCAGCAGCGCTGTATCGCCACGCGCCGTGATCATCAGCGGACGAAGCGGCTCTGGTGGCGTCTCGGTCAGCAGGCGCGCCTCGCGGGCTGTGAAATCGGCAAGGGCAAGGGCAGAGCGCGTGCGTCCGCTGCTGCGGCTGAGCCTGAAGAGCGCTTTTTTGCCATCAGCCGCAAAAACGGGGTAGTGCGGACGCTCATAGCCGCGCAGCGCTCCAATTGTCTGCTCGATCAGCCCGTTCAGCTCGATCAAATTGATCGTGATGCCGTCTGAAGTTGCGGCAAGGCGTAGCGCACGCCGTCCGTCGGGCGAGAATGCCATTAAGCACGGGCAGGCGGGCGAATCGGGCAGGGCGAGGGCTTTGCCGCTCTCAACGTGCAAGCGCAAGACGCTCTCAACGGGTAAGTCGAGGATAGGCGGCAAATCTTCGAAAAGATCAGTCCGTCGTGTGTAGAAAATGTAGGCGCCATCATCGCTGACCGCCAAAGGCAGGATGCCCAGTCCGCGTGTGGAGGTAGTGTGCAGCGCCATGCGATTCTCGCCGATCAAGCCCTCTACGATGAACAGATCGCTGATTGTACCGCGCTCTGTGCGCATGGTGAACGCCCATGCCAGCCATTTGCTGTTAGCAGAGGCAACCCAATGCGTGACGGTCTGATCGTTAGGGCGCGGGATGTAGGGATGCAGGGCGATATCGCCGTTGGGCAAAGCCACTAGGGCGTCGCGGGTATCAGCGGCGCGGAATAGCACGCCATTGCCGATCAGCGTATGCCTATCGCCGTTAATGGTCACAGGCGTGCTGAGCGCCGTGCGCACGTCTGTGAAAATGAGGGTTTGCCCGCGCAGGAAGACATCGTAGCGCGAGGAGTCGGGCGCAGCATGGGCGATCGGGCTGCTCAGGGCGCTGAGGCATATGCCCGCAAGTACAATCAGAGAGCAGAGGCGTCTCATAGACTCGCTCAGGTACTGAACGGATATTGGGATGATTGGATAGCAGATTGATCAGTCTGTCAAGCCGAGTATACCAGCGCACGGATGCTCTGTGCTTGTGACGGCGTACCGCAATCCATCAGACTTGCTGTCGAGGGCTGCTTTGATAAATTGTACAAATTGTTAGACTCAATTCTGCCCAAATGCCTGTACAATTGCTAATATCTGCCAAGTGATATTGTGTAGAGAGAGAAACCTATGTCCAGTGCTTTGCGCAGCGCGCTCCCGACTGCTATTCTGTTTGCCCTGATCGTCAGTTTGATCGCCCTCGCCATGCCTAACGCCGCGTACTCGCAGATCAGGACTGCCACGCCCACTGGCTTATCCGCGCCCAATCTGGCGCCTAGCGCCACGCCCACTCGCCTGCGTGCTGCGCTTGCCTCGCCCACGCCCACAGCCACGCTCAACATCCCTGAGCCAATGCTGACCCTGACTGCTTTCAGCGCTATGATCTTCGGCACCTTTGAGAGTCGTCCGACGGCTACGCCGGGCATCTCTGAGATTGTGTTGAACGATAAGCCGCATTACATCCGCTTTACAGCCACGTGGTGCCAGCCGTGCCGCCAAATGCGCCCATTTGTGCAGGCGATGCAAGAAAAATACGGGGATCGGGTCAATTTCTGGGATGTGGACGTGGATAACAGCGCCTCGCGCAACTTGATGCGGCGCTACCGCGTGCAGTTCATCCCGTATACTGTGCTGCTCGACTCACGTGGCAGGACGTTCCTAATCCTAGAGGGGTTCCAGACGCGCCAAGAACTTGATAATGCTATCAGGGCGCTCTTAGCTAACGAATGATGCTCACACGACGCCAATTTTTGCAACGTACAAGCGCCTTCGCTGCGCTTTTCGGATTAACACACATCCATGCGGCGCAACCCGCGCCGACTCACTTCACAACCCTTGTGCATGGCGCCACTTTCGGCGTGCCACCTGAGAGCCCCCTGCTCGGTCGCCTCTTCAAGGCGACCGACGTCCGTCCTAAGCCACAAGCGACCGCTAAGCCGCTCAAACAGTTGCCCGCTGAGAGCCTCCATCCGCTTTTAGGGGTCAGTGAGGATGGCTGGTGGTATCAAATCGCTGAAGGCTACCTGCCACGCGAGTCCATGCAGCCGATCCTGCCCTATGAGCGCCCGCCGCAGCCGACTGAGTTGCACAAAGGCTATTATGAGGTCATTGCGCCCAGCACCACGCTGCGATCCGCCTGTACGCCCTACGCCATCACCAGCGGACGCTATCCCTTCGGCTCAGTTGTGTATGTGCATGACTGGCTGACCGACGATCACGGGCAGGTCTGGTATGCCCTGACCCTGACTGCAGACGGCAGCGGCACGCTCGGTTGGGCGAACGCGCTGCATTTTCGGCGCTGGCAGCCGCACCCTTCGCCGCTCAATCAGCCCACGCTCTGGTTAGACGCCGCCCAACAGACGCTCAGTCTGTATGATGGCGAAACTTTCATCGGCAAAACAGCGATTCACGCGCCAATTTTGCCGCACGGCATTGCTACGCTGCGGCTTGGCTTGCCCTCTGCCCGCGCCACGCGAGTGCCATACTTGCACACATGGCAGATGTTGCTCTCGCCGCAGCACAGCAGACCTTTGCCGCTTTATGGCGTCAACTGGCACAACCGCTTTGGCACGCCGAACGAGTTGCGCAACGTAGAGCTGCCGATCCTCGCGGCGCGCCAGCTCTACGAGATGCTGGGCGGCGCGCCTGTGCGTGAGATTGCCGTGGTGATCGGCTAGGCGACTTGGGCGCGCAGCAACGACCAGACCTTGCCGAAAAGCGCGCCATAGTGCGGATCGTTGCGCAGCGCGACCGCCTCTCGCGGGCGCGGAATCTTAACGCGCTCATCGCTCAAGATGCGCCCCGGTCGCGCCGACATGACCAGCAGCCGATCCGCTAGGGTCAGCGCCTCATCAATGCTGTGCGTCACAAAAATGACCGTGCTGCCGCTGGCTTGCCATAGCTCCAGCAGGGTATCCTGTAAAATCAGGCGGGTTTGAGCGTCTAGCGCGCCGAACGGCTCATCCATCAGCAAGACTTCAGCATTGTAAGCGAAGGCACGCGCCAAACCGACGCGCTGCTGCATCCCGCCGGAGAGCTGGTGCGGATACGCCTCAGCAAAGCGCTCCAGCTTGACTCGTGCGATCCATTCCCGTGCAATGGCGATCTGTTGGGCATACGGAATGCCGCGTGTGCGCAAGCCGTAGCTCACATTCTCCAGCACAGTCAGCCACGGGAAAACGGCTGCGCCCTGAAAGACCATTGCCGTGGCAGGGCGCTTTTCATCGCTGCGCTGCACGCGCAGCGTCCCACTGCTGATCGGCTGCAGACCTGCAATGGCGCGCAGCAAGCTGGTCTTGCCGCAGCCGCTCGGTCCGACCAAGCATACGAACTCACCCTCTGATACGCTGAAGGAAACGTCCTGCACGGCGGTCACTTCACCAACTCCGCCTCGGTCAGCATAGCGAATGGTCACATTTTCCGCGATGATCTTGCTCATAGTGCCTCTCCTTGCTCAGCCGGGCATGAAGCGCACGCCATAGTGCCTGCTGCTGTAGTCGTACATGATGTCGGCATATAGCTTCGGATCGGGGAAGCCGCGATAGGCATCTTTGATCTGCGAGAGCTGGATCATGAAGGTGACGCCGCCAAAGGCGATCTTGCCGTAAAGCGACCAGCGCTCTAGGCGCTCTAGGAGCGTGAAATCGCTGACGAATTCAGGGAAATTGGTGCGCAGGTGCTGGTATGCCGCCTCCAGATCGTCTACCACGAAGCCGATGTGGTGAATGCGGCTTGGGATGCCGTCGCTGAGCGGCTTGCCGGGTTCCGCCTCGAACAAAAAGAGCGCTGTGTTGCCGTTTGGCGCGCTCAGCACAGCCAGATGCTCATCATCGCGCATGATGAGCATGCCCAAGCCGCGTGAGAAGAAGTCCACAGCGGCGCGCCGATCCGCCATGCTTAAGGCGAGGTGATCAAAGCCGACGTTGCGCCATGGGCGCGGCGCGCCCGATTCTGGCAAAGCGCGTGCTGTGATGCGCAGGTGCGCGCTGCCGTACTGATCGTAGATTTCGCCACAGAACATATCGGGATAGATCAGATCGCCGCTTTCGGGCTGCGTGATGCTGATCCGCTTGTTTTTGAGGAAGCCGTGTGGCAGAAGGCGCTCCATTGCCTCATGCACAATGGCGTGGCGCGGCACTTCGCCGCTGAAGGACTCGCCACTTTCCAGCTGGAAGGTCACAGTGACTGTCTCACTCATGTTGTCTGTCTCTCATACTCGATAAAAGCGTCTAGGGCGGCGCGCCAATCGCGCAGGTTGATGCCGATCAGCGCAGCGAACGTATTTTGCAGGGCAGAATAGGTCGGCGGGCGCGAGGGACGGTTGAACTGCGCCTTGACAATCGGCGTGATCGGGTAGTCTGCCATGCCGTAGGCATCCAGAATGGCGCGGGCAAAGGCGTAGCGCGAGACGGCGCCTTGGTTGGTCAGGTGATAGGTGCCGTAGCGCTCTGTGCGCACCAAAGCGATGAGCGCCTCAGCCAGGTCTTCGGCGTAAGTGGGACAGGCGACCTCATCAGTGACCACTGAGAGCGGCTTGCCCTCACGCGCCAAGCTGGCGATCCGCTGCAGGAAGTTGCGTCCGTTGTGGGCAAAGACCCACGAAGTGCGCACGATGTAGTGCTGTGGCACGAGTTCACGGACGATCTGCTCGCCCACATACTTGCTGTAGCCGTAGGGATTAGCAGGATTCATCGGATCGTATTCGCCGTAGGGCGCGCCGCGCTCCCCATCAAAGACTTCGTTCGTGCTGATGTAGCACAGCGCCGCACCGACCCTCTGACAGGCAAGCGCCACGTTCTGCGTGCCGAATCCGTTCACGCGGAGCGCCTCATGCGGCGCTTGCGCACAGCGATCCACGTGGGTCAGGGCTGCGCAATGAATCACAACGTTGGGCGCTGAGTCAGTGATGAGGCGCATCACGGCTTGGGCGTCGGTGATATCCAGTTGGCTGTGTGCCACGCCGATTGCCTCTGGCAGTCGGCGCATCAGCGCACCACCGACGCCGCCACCAGCGCCCGTGATCAGAATTCGCATAGGGAATTTGCTTTCGGGTGCGTAACTCGCATTTATGTAGATTATAGCGTTCAGGCGACGTGCTTGCCTTATTACGTAAATCGCTGTACGCTACTGTTTGTGCGATCTTAAGCTGTTTTGGAGGCGCCATGACCGATAGTCCTAGTCCGTTGACTTTTGAGTTCGATTTTGGCGGCGAGAGCCGCGACGCACTGATGGCGGAAGTCCGCGAGAACGTGATCGGTTTGGCGCGGGAGCTAGGCGAAGAGCGCGTCACGCGCAGCATGGGCGAGACGACTCGCCGCATGGAGAGCGTGCTCACCCCGGCTGAGAAACTGTTGGAAGAGCTGAATCAGCAGCGCGCCTTCCTCAGCCGCCAGCTGGACTTTTTGAAGCTGGAAGAAGCGCATTTTGCTGAACATAACTTGCCTGTGCCAGAGCTGTTCAGGCGCCTGAGCGAACGCTACAATTTCTACTGGCTGCATTTGCCTGTGGGCTATCATGCGCGCCCGAATATGCCGTTTGTGCGCGTGGAGTGCGCTGTGGAGTTCAATCCTACGGCAGCCGACGATCAGCGCCCGATCAGCGCTTTGATCCTGCCTGATAAAAAATTTCTCACGCTGCTGCAGGCGAATACGGAAGCAACTGTGCGCCTAAACCAGAATTTTGAGTTTGAGGCACAGACAGGCGAAGTGAGTCTGCCTAATGTCAGCGGGAGTGCGGGCGTGGGCGCGGGCATGAGCGTGAGCGGCGGCGTGAGCGTCGGGCCGTTCAACTATCGGCTGGTGCGCGCTCAGGTTGAGCATAGCGGCGAAAAGACGCATAAGGTCTTTTGGCGGGTCAGCGGCGCGGACTTTTTCCGTGAGCGTGTGCCGCAGTTCGCAGTGGTGTTGCAGGTGCCGCGCTATGTGAGCGAGCTGAAGATCGCGGCGGCGGTGCAGGCATATGCTGAGTTCAACTTTGCAGCGGCAGGTCTGGGCGAGATCATCGCCTACTTGGGCGAGCGGCTGCGCAATTTCCTGCGGGCGGGCGCGCCTGTGCGCGACACGGCGATGTATGACCTTTCGACGCGGCTGTAGCACAGCAAGTCATGGGCGCTGAGCTGATTCTGAGCGTTGAAAATGACGGGCGCAGCGTGCAGGCGCGGCGGCGCCCTGATGACAAAACAGCGCGAGGCACAGTGCGCGGCTTTGAGCGTGGCAGCCTCTCACGGCGCACCATCCGCTTGTTTGAGCGCTGGATGCGCGCTAACAAGTTCAGCGATCCGCAAGAGATCGTCGTTTTTGGTCAGCACTTGTATCAGCTGCTCTTCGACGTTGATATCGAGCGACTATTCGAGGAGTCGTTGAGCATAGCGCGAGAGAATGGCGACCGTTTGCGCCTGCAACTCAGTTTTGAGGCGGGCGCGGCGGAGCTTGCCAACTTGCCTTGGGAATTCTTGCACTATCCGCGTGGCGACTACTTCCTGTGCAGCCACGTTGATCTCGTCCTCTCGCGCTATTTTCCGCGCCATAGCCGTCAAACGTTGCGCCCTGAGGGGACGTTGCGCATTTTAGTCGCTGTTGCCAAGCCGACTGACCTCGATCCTGTGCTGGAGGCACGGGTGATCGAGGCAATTGAGCGCCTTGCGGAAGCGTATCCTGTGCGGATTGAGGTGCTGCGCAAGGCGACTGTTGCCGCCTTCACAGAGCGGATGCGGACCTTTCAGCCGCACGTCTTACACTTCATCGGACACGGGGCGTTTAACGCCGAGACGGGCAATGGCGAGATCGCGCTGTTGAAACCTGATGAGAGGGCAGATTGGTGCAGCGATAGCGACTTCGCCGATTGGTGCAGCCTCTCAGGCGTGTTGCCGCGTTTGGTCGTGCTGCACTTGTGCGAGGGCGGGCGCGCCGATCTGCGCGAGAGTTTCGGCGGCTTGGCGCCGCGCCTTGTCCAGAAGGGCGTGCAGGCGGTCGTGGCGATGCAGTATCCGATCACTAATATGGCGGCTATTGACTTCAGCCGCGTCTTTTATGAAGCATTGATGCGCGGTGAGCCGCTTGATTACGCTGTGCAGCTGGGCAGGCAGATTTTCACCACCATGCGCCAGCACAGCGCCCGCACCTTCGGGACTCCCGTGCTGTACCTGCATAGCGCTGACGGTCTGATCCAGCCCGCAGATCGGAGCGCTGTGCGCCCAATTGAGCAGCCCAGTCACGCTGCGCTTACGCCCGACGATCTGTTGATGGGCGTGCGCCCGCGCCTTGAGCGCATCGCAGATGAGTCGCGCCGTTCGGCGGTGCGCAAGTTTGCCCTGCAGATTGTTGAGCAGCTTGAGAGCCTTGCGCCCAATCTGTGGGTGGCGCATTTGAGGCGCGAATGGCGTCTTCAGTTCAGCATGGAAGGCACAACTGAGCAGCAGGATATCCTTGAGGCAATGCTGACCCTGCTTAAGGAGCGCGGCGTATGAAGCTCTACCTGAGTTTTGCGCCTGAAGACGCGCTCTACGCCCAGTTGGTGCGCGCTGCATTGGGCGGCTATACGGTCTATAGCGGCGCGCTCAGCCAGATTGCTGAGTGCGATCAGTTCCTCGCTTTGATCACGCCGCGCTATGCCTCAAATCTGGCGTGCAGCGCTGAGCGGCGCGCTGCTCAGGCGCATGACGTGCCGATCCTTGCTGTGAGCTTTGAACAGGGCGACCTGCCACCTGAGCTATCCGACGTGCCGCAACGCCGTCTGGAGACGCTGTGGCAGAATTTTCTGCGCGAGCTGCGCGCTGAGCTGCACTTGCCCGATCCTGTGGTTGCAGCGCTTGTGAGCGAGGGACGCGCTTTGCTGGATCGGTCGCTTGAGTTGGCGCGAGAGCGTCTGGAGCGGGCCTACCAGCTTGCGCCCGATGATCCGCTTGCGCAGGCGGCGCTGGGCGATTATTTCCGCGTCAGCGGCGATCTTGAGCGGGCGCGGACGCAGTATCAGAGGGCGCTCAGGCATAACTCGCCTGATGGACATATCGGCATGGGTCTGTTAGCAGAGCAAGAGCGGGCGTGGTTGCGCGCTGATGATCACTACGCCGATGCATTGGCAGTCTTGGGCAACAATGCCTCGGTTTTGGCGGCACTGCGCCAATTCAACCGCCCGCAGAGCGGCAACTTGTATTTACAGGCAGTGCGCACTTTGCGCCGTAGCGATCTAGAGGCGGCGTTACGGGCTGCGGATCGGGCTTTGGCGCTGGGCGTGCGCGATGAGACTGCCTACCCGGAGCGGATCGCCCATCGTTTGCGCGCAGAGGTGCTAGAGGCGCTTGGGCGCGCTGAAGAGGCAGCTGAGGCGTACTTTGAGGCGGGCAAGCGCTTTTTATGGCTGGATCAGTATGCGGTCGCGGCGGAGTTGCTGCGCGCAGCGTGCCGTTTGAAGCCCGATCACGCTGTGGCGCACTGGTTTTTGGCGAATACGTTGCTCGGCTTGGCGGCGCTACCCTATCATCCCTTTGTGGATGAGGCGCTCTTGCGCGAGGGCGAGGCGGCGCTGCAGACAGGTCTGGCGCTACGTCTGCCCGACTCTGAGTATGCTTGGGCGTACGACGTGCGGGCGCTCCAGTGTGAGAGTCGGGCGCGCTTGCCCGATCAGGACGCAGAGAGCCTGCGTTGGCAGGCGGTCGCTTTCCTAGAGCGTGCGCTAATCTTAAATGACGCCGATCCCTATCGCTGGCAGGCGCTCAATCGCGCTTATCGGGCGCTTGGACTTGAACGTCTGGCAATGGACGCGGCGCGCCGTGCCGCCCAGCTGGGCGATGATAGCGCGCTTGAGGATTCGATCATCACGCTGACCAATGCGGGTCAGTTTGAGGAGGCGTTGCCGCTTCTGGAGCGTTTCCGCGCCAAGCAGCCGAGTCTGTGGGCAGAGGCAGTACAGGCGTATGTCTATCTGCATCAGGAGCAGCCTGAGCGTGCTTTGGCGCTGATCGCGCATGTGATCGAAGAGAGCGATCCGCTGCACGCATGGTACTTGGGCGTGCGCGCTGATGCCTATCGCTTGCTTGGCGCGTATGACCGCGCTGCCGATACGTATCGGTACTTGTGGGAGGGGCGCGACTCGCCGCTTTACGCTGCGGATAGCAACGCCTGTGGTTGGGCGGGCGTAGTATTGGGCTATGCAGAGCAGGCGTTGCCCTACCTTGAGCGCGCTCTGCGGCAAGATAGCGAGTCGCCAACGTACATTTACGCCAACCTTGGCTTCGCTTACCTCGCTCTCGCCGATTTTGAGGCGGCGGAGTCGGCGTTTGCGCAGGCGGCTGAGCTGATGAGCAATCCGCAGCAATATTGGCAGTTCACCCGTCTTGACCTGCCTACCATGCGCTACTTGAGCGCGAACTGGGAAGGCGCTGAGACTGCTAACGCCTTGCTGGAGGCTTTTGAGGCACGACTGACTGAGCGCTTGGCGGAGATCGGGCAGCCTGTGCCACTGACTGCGATTTTGGAGAGTCTTGACTTCCCGCCTGAGGGCAGTTGGCAGTATATCGGGCAGCAGGCGAGCTTAGGCAGGCTCTATATGGAGGCGGGACAGCATGAGGCGGCCGCCGCTTGCTATCAGCGCTTGCTGGCTGAGGGTGAGCGCTTCCCAGAGGCGGGCAGTTGCTTGAGCGATGCGCTGATCGAGCTGATGAAAGCAGCGGATGAGCATTTCAAGGCAGGCGAGGCTAATGCAGCGCTAGAGCGCTACCGTGCACTTAGCGAATTCCTGCCCGAAGACGCCCGTTTTCAAGGCGAGTTGCGGTCGCGCATTGCCTGTGTGCGCCTTGCGCAGGGCAAGCCGCACATTGCTGAGTTCAATGCTGCCGTCAAGCGCTTCAAAGTGGTGGAGGTGCCATCGGTGGGCGAGGCGTTAGCGCAGGCGTGCCTCGCGCTCGTAGGCGATGTGCCATTTCTATGGCAATTGGCAGAGATACGGAATGCTTTGCCGCCTGAGATCGGCGAGTCTTTCTTCATAGCGCTGCTACAGCACCTCGATCAGACCTTCAGCCTGCCTGAACGGGGCGCCAGCCGCTTCCCGCTTGTGACGCCGATCTTGGTTGACCTCGCGCCCAGCCTGCTGACCTCTGAGGGGGGCGTCCCGCCCGACCTATTGGAGCGCCGCCTGCCCGATCTACGGGCGCGCCTTGCTCAAGAGATGGGTCTGGAGCTGCCCGGCATCCGTTTGCGGCGTAATGAGGCGCTGCCCATTGACGCCTATCTGATCTCTCTTGATGAGGTGCCGTTCGCTCTTGACTTTCTGCCTGCAGGCACGCTCTTCTGTGAGGAAACGCCTGAGACCTTGCGCACAGCGGGCATTGGCATTCAGCACGAGGCAATTCAGCCGCTCAGCCGTCAGCGCGGCGCATGGATCAACCAGAGTGAGGCGTCGCGGGCGCGCATGTTGCGCTTGCGCGTGCTGGATGATCCATTTGACTTTTTCATTTTGCACTTAGAGGCGGTCTTGCGCCAGGCTTTGCCGCATTTCCTGACTTGGCAAGCGCTCAGCGACCTCTTGGAGAGTTGGCACTCTGAGGGGGCGCTCCCAGAGCCTGAGCGCCTTACCTTGCTGCGATTGGGGCGCCTGTTGCTGCGCGACGGCTTGCCGCTGCGTCCCAGCTTGCTAGAGGCGCTGCGCGAACCCGATTTTGAGGCGGCTTTCCGTGTGGCGCGTCTGGGCGTGCGCGATGCACTCCCGCGTCATTTGCCGCGCCTACGCTTGCCGCCTGAGACCGAGTCACTGTTGCTGGAATATTTGGTCGCTGATTCGCCCAGCTACCTCGCCATGCCGCCTGAGACCGTTCGGGATGTTTTGACTGCGCTACGGGCACTTCTACCGCCCGATCAGCCGCGTGCAGCGCTGATCGTGAACGATTGGCGGCTGTGCATCGCCCTGCCATCTCTGACTCGCTATGAATTTCCGTACCTCGCCGTGCTGACACAGGAAGAATTGAATGATGACCACGCTCAAGCTGACCCTCCTGCTTGATAGTGCGCTTGGGGAGGCGTTAGATGAGGGCGCAATCCGTGAGGCGGCGCAAGCATCGGCGCAGGCCCTCTGTACACGGCTAGGACTGCCTGCCACGCCGACTCTCACTGTGGAGCGCGCCGCCCTCTCGCACGGACTTGCTGCTTTGCAGGTTGAAGACTCGCTTTGTCGCCACGCCGATAGCCTTGAGAGCGCGCTTTTCGCAGCGGGACGCGGTACGCTCTACGCGCCCAGTTCGAGAGAGATGATTGCGGCGTGGCTGCGCGAACAGCCTGAGCGTATGCCGCCGTTTTTCAGCGCGTTTGTGCAGCACGTCCTGAGCGCTCAGGCGGATCGGCTGCTCAGTGAGCCTGTCCTTGCCGCTTACCGCGATTTACTGCCTGAGACGCTCTCTACATACTCTCTGAGCGCTCTGCATAAAGTCCTTGCGCCGCTGCTTGCCTCACGCCTCTCGTTACAGAATGTCAAAGCCATTGCTGAGGCTCTGGAAGAGTCGGCCGATGAGCGCGCTGAGGCGCTTTTTGCTCAGTTGCGTCCGCAGCGCCTCGCTATCACTTGCTCAACAGCCACTTTGCGCGCCCTGACCGAATCGGCGCGTGAGGATGAGCGCGAGTTGTTCAGCCTGATGCGCGACGGCTTGTTCCACGAATTAGGGATTCGCTTGCCGTCGCTAACGTTCGCTGTGGACGACTCGCTGCCGTTCAACCAGTTCAGCCTCACCCTGAACGACCTGCCCTCTGTGGCGTGGCAGGGTCTGAGCGCTGAACAAGTACTGGTGAATGCAAGTGCTGAGCAAGTGCGCGAACGCGGCATTCCTGCGCAGCCTGCTCACAATGTCGCTAATGGGCGGCAAGTTGCCCTAGCACATAGCGCCGATGCCGATGCAATTCGCGCTGAGGGCTTTTACGTCTGGACGCCGTTTGGTCACCTAGTCCTGAATGTGAGCGCGCTGCTGCGGCAACATAGCGCGCTCTTCATGTGCCAAGAAATGGCACGAAGCATGTTGGATCAGGTCGGGCTTGCCTTCCCTGCCCTTGCTGAGGCAATACAGGCACGTATTACACTCCCAGCATTGGCGCGCCTGTTGCGGGCGCTATTGGCGGAAGGCGTCGGTGTGCGCAACATGCGCCTGATCCTAGAGGCGATCCTCGCCTACGACTACATCCTCATGCCATCAGGTTACCTCGCCTTCGATGAGCGTTTGCAGGTCAGCGCGCCGCCGAACCTTGAGGCGGGCTTGGTCGCCTTTGTGCGGACGCGCTTGTGCCGCCAACTGACTCACCAAGCAGCCCGCGAAGGGACGCCGATCCCAGTTCATTTGCTCTCTCCAGAGCTGGAGGCGGCGGTCTTGGAGGCGCCAGAGCAAGCCCAAGCGCGCTTGCTGGGCGCGTTACGCGCTCACATTGCCAAAGCGTCTGAGAGTGCGCCGATTCTGCTCACGACTAACGACATCCGTGCTACCGTCCGCGCCTTGATCGGCGTCGAATTGCCTCAGGTGCGCGTCCTAGCCTATCAAGAGCTGGTGCCGGAGGTCGCTGTGCAGCCGATAGCGCGCTTGACCCTTGACGAAAGCTAGACAAGCGTTCGTCAAAGGCTCAGCGTTGTGCTAGACTTCACAAAAAAGCGTAGCACAACAGTGAGAGCGATATGACGAAGGCAAAGCGCGTGGTGGTGATCGGCGGCGGCGTGGGTGGACTGACAGCGGGCGCGCTCCTCGCACGGGAGGGCTTCGCCGTGACCGTGCTAGAGGCGCACGTCTATGCGGGCGGCTGTGCAGGCACGTTTTATCACAAGGGCTATCGCTTCGATGCAGGCGCGACGGTCGCGGGCGGCTTTCAGCAGGGCGGTCCGCACCAAATCGCGGGCGATCTGCTGGGCATTCAGTGGCAGATCGAGCGAATCGAGCCTGCGTGGGTGATCCACCTCCCAGAGCGCACCATCACGCGCTGGGGCGAAGAGTCGCAGTGGCGCGAGGAGCGCGCCGCCAAGTTGCCCGAACTACGGCACTTCTGGCGCATCCAAGAGGCAGCGGCTGAGGCGGCCTGGCAGTTCGCAGCGCGCCTACCGGAGTATCCGCCTGCCTCACTGGGCGATCTCTTGCGCCTTGCCGCCAAAATTCGCCCGAATCTGATCCCGATCAGTCCCCTAGCGCTGATGAGCATGGGTCAGCTGCTGAACGTACTAGGCGTGCGTGAGCGCAACGCCCGTACGTTTATTGACGCGCAGCTGCTCATCAGCGCCCAGATCACCAGCCGCAACGCGAACGCGCTCTACGGCGCTATTGCAGTAGATTTGCCGCGTGTGGGCGTCTATCATCCGCGAGGCGGCATCGGCAACATCGCCCGTCAATTGGCAGAGGCGTTGACGCGCCACGGCGGGCGCATCATCTATCGCCATGCGGTCACTAAGATCGAGCGCCGCCCCGATAAGACTTTCCTACTTCACACCAACAAAGGCAATTCCTTCGAGGCGGACATCGTACTGGCAAACTTGACGCCTTGGGCACTTGCCGACCTGTTAGGCGACGCCGCGCCGCCCTCACTACAGCGCGAAGTGAAGACTCGTCCCAGCACGTGGAGCGCCTTCACGCTCTATCTGGGCGTGCCAAGTGCCGCCCTCCCGACTCACGCCGAACACTTCCAAATTGTGCAAGACCTCGATCAGCCGCTCGGCGAGGGCAACTCGGTCTTTATTTCGATCAGCAGTCCGCATGACACAGAGCGTGCGCCGAGCGGTATGCGCGCTGTGACGCTCTCCACACACACAGCGATTGCGCCATGGTGGGCATTGCGCCAAAACGACCCTGAGGGCTATCAGCAGCGCGTGGAGCAATACCGCGATAAATTGCTAGACGCGGCGGAGCGCGTCATCCCGAACGTGCGGAGCGCAGCACAATTGATCTTGCCCGGCACCCCGGCCGCTTTCCAGCGCTTCACGCGACGTCCGTTAGGCATGGTGGGCGGCTTTCCGTTCGCCAGCCTGCTGACCGTGCGCGGTCCGCACACTGGCGTCGAAAATTTGTGGCTGGTCGGCGATAGCATCTTTCCGGGGCAGAGCACAGCGGGGGTCACAGCGGGCGCGTTGCGCGTGGCAGCTGAGGTGGTGCGCGTCACGGCACAACGGCAAATTTTCTTGCCTAAGCGCGCCTCAGCGCCGTCAGGCGCACAGTGAGTATTGCCTCGCCTCTACGGTTTTGGCGCTCAATAGGCTACAATTAGGCACAGTGCTTGGGGCAAGTTTGGGAGCAATGCGCTATGTTTCGTCCGCCGCTTACGCTTGGCGTTGAAGAGGAATACATGATCGTAGACGCGCAGACGCGGGCGCTCTCGCCCGCTGTGCGCGATGTGCTGGCGCGCAGCCGCCAGAGTTTGGGCGATCAGGTCAAGGCGGAGTTCATGCAGTCGCAGATTGAGATCGCTACGAGGGTCTGCCATACTGTGAGCGAGATACGCGAGCAGCTGATCCATCTGAGACGGAGCGTGAATGCAGCGGCAGAGGCGTTCGGCAAGCGCATTGTAGCCGCTGCGACTCATCCCTTCTCCCAAGTGCATGAGCAGCCGATCAGCGAGGGCGAGCGCTACAGCGAATTGGCGACCGATATGCAGTATGTGGCGCGGCGCTTGGTGATCTTCGGGATGCATATTCACATCGGCTTTGGCGAGGGCGACGAAGCACGCGCCCTGCTGATTGACGTGATGAATCAGCTGCGCTACTTCCTGCCACAGCTCTTGGCTATTTCGACCAGTTCGCCGTTCTGGCACGGGCGCAACACGGGTCTGAAGAGCTACCGCTGCGTCGTTTTTGAGAATTTGCCGCGCACGGGCATCCCTCCCGTCTTCAGCAGCTATGAGGAATATGACCGCATGGTGGATATCTTTGCCAGCGCTGGCTCGCTCAGCAAGGGCGGCGGCAAAGACCCCTCGCGCATCTGGTGGGACGTGCGCCCCAATCCGCGCATTGGCACGCTTGAGGTGCGCGTGCCGGATGTCTGTAGCACTGTGGATGAGGCAGTCTGCATTACAGCGGCTGTGCAGGCGCTGGTGGTCAAGTTGCTCAAGTTGCGGGCGCACAATCAGTCGTGGCGCTTGTATCGCACAGAGCTTTTGCGCGAGAATAAGTGGCGGGCGCAACGCTACGGCATTGAGGGCGAACTGATTGACTTCGGACGCGGCAAATCAGTGCCTGTGGCGCAAATCTGGGATGAGACCCTAGAATTTCTCGATGACGTGCTAGACGGACTCGGCACGCGCCGCGAAGTGGAGTACGTACGGCACATTTTGCAGCACGGCACCAGCGCCGACCGTCAACTAGCGACCTACTATCAGGCGCTGGATGACGGCTGCACCAGTGAAGAGGCGTTCCGCTTGGTGATGGATCGCCTGATGGATGAGACAATTGGCAACTAGCCAGTTGCACACAGGAGGACCCTGAGCATGACTGATGAACTGATTGTGCGCTCTGATGAAAACCAAGATGAAGAGCAGGAACAGCAGGTTGAAGGTAGCGCTTTACCCTTCATGCGCTATTCGATTACATCTTATGGCGCAGATTACACAGTTGATCAGCTTGTGGAGCGCATGAAACGAGGTGACCTCTACATCCCAGCATTTCAGCGCGGCTATGTCTGGAAAATTCACCAAGCCTCTCAGCTGATCGAGTCGTTGCTTTTGGGTTTGCCTGTTCCCAGCATCTTCGTCTCCAGAGACGACAAAAACAGACTCCTGATCATTGACGGGCATCAGCGGCTCTCTTCACTGCGCTACTTTTTTGCAGGCAAGTTTCCCAGAGACCCTAATCAGCTTGAGGGCAAATCCCCAGAGAACCCAGAAGATGCAGATGCTTACATCGAGTTCAGATTGATGGGTGTGCAAGCGCCTTTCGCAGGTAAGACCTATCAAACGCTCAGCGAAGAAGATCGGCGGCAACTCAACGACTCCGTCATTCGGGCTGTTATCCTCCAGCAAAACGCGCCGCGTGAAGAATTTGCCACAAGCATTTACTTCATCTTTCGGCGACTCAACACCAACTCCTCGCCGCTCACTCAACAAGAAATTCGAGCTGCTGTTTTTGACGGATCGCTCAATGGGTTGTTGAAGGAACTAGATAACTACGAAACTTGGACGCACATTTATACAAGTAAAGTAGGCAGGCTGCGCAAACGCGGTCAAGAGGTGATCCTGCGCTTTTTTGCTTTCTATGAGCGTCTCGACCAATATGCTGGATCACTTGAAGTATTCTTGAATGATTATATGAATCATAATATGCAGGCGAGTGATGAGAAAATCAGTCAACTGCGCAAGCGCTTTATAAGCACTCTTGATGCAATTTATGATGCAATCGGTGAGCGCGCTTTCCGTTTCAGCAAAGGGCGCTTCAATGCCGCTTTTTTCGACGCCGCGATGGTCGCTGTTGCCAAGCGTCTTGAAGAGGGCAAGCTAACGAAGTCCAAACTGGCGAGCGCCTACAGACGGCTCAGCGCAAACCGAGAGTTTGAAAACGCAGCTATCGTTTCAACATCTGATGTTAGTCAGGTGCAGAAACGTATGCGTATTGCGATTGAGACTTTCAGCAAAGCATAGCGCCTATGCATGAGGAGGTTCAAAACCTAGAGAGGGCGCTTGAGCGTGTCTTTACGCTCTTTGAGCCACTTATGCGAGCTAGGCATGATGAGAGCACAAGCAGGCTCATTGAGCCATTGCTGGATGCAGAGGCACAGGCTGAGGTTGTCAAACACTTGCTAGTGCGCGTTTGTGTTTATCTGGAACAAGCACTCAAAGTGATTTTGCGCAAGTACGCACACACAAAAAGCGCCGTAGCTCCTACGCTTGTCAGATATTTCATGGAAGCAGAGAGCCTTGATGAGACTGGCAGGCGAGGCGCTAATCCAAGTAAAGATTAGGATTGTAGAGACGTTGAAAAGGCTGAACACGAGTTGGGCAGATCAATTTAAGATGCGTCTGCGTGCAAGTGACTTGGATGCCGCTCTGGATAGTATCGTAAATTACCGTAATGCCATTGCGCACACAGGCAGTGTACCTGTGCAAAGTACTTTTCCAGACGCCGTGCGCTACTTTGAGTCAGCCAAGTCAATCGTCAGACTTCTTTTTGAAGTCTGCAGAGATCAACCCGTTGAGGCAAACAATTGAAGGAGAATCCGCTCATGAAAATCGCAATTGGCTGTGATGAAGCAGGGCTGCCGCTCATGGACGTGATCCGTGAGTACTTACGCGGCAAGCCTGAGATCGAAGTGCAGGATTTCGGCGTCCACACCACTGACCCCGTGGATTACCCGGATATCGCTGAGCAGGTAGCAATGGCAGTCTCTAAGGGCGAGGCAGATCGCGCCATTTTGGTCTGTGGCACGGGCATTGGCATGTGCATCACGGCGAACAAGGTGCCGAACGTGCGCGCTGCGCTCTGCCATGATACTTACTCAGCCGAGCGCGCCCGCAAGAGCAACGACGCGCAGGTTATCACCATGGGCGCACGAGTCATCGGACCGGAACTCGCCAAGAGCATCCTTGAGACGTGGCTCGCCTCTGACTTTGCCGGCGGACGCTCTGCGCCGAAGGTCGCCAAGATGAACGCTGTAGATGCGCGCTATCGCGCTGCCCGCGAAGGCGAGACCGAAGGCGGCGCCTGCTAGACTCGCGCCATGCTATGCGCTACACTCTCCTGAACGGGATGAGTTAGGGAGAGATAGCGCATGTTGACGCAGCAAGACAAGCACTTTTACGATCAGAACGGTTACGTGGTCGGGCGCGGCTTGTTCACAGCGGAGGAAGCCGCCTTCTACCGCGATTACTACACGCGCCTGCGCGAATCCGGCACGTATCCGGGCGATGATCTCGGCGTTGTTGCTCACGATAGTGCCGATCCGCTCAAGCGCTATCCGCGCATGATCCACATGCACCGCTGGGACTCCCTCAGCCGCGCTTGGCTGCTCGATCCGCGCCTAGGCGAGGCGCTGACCTTGCTGCTGGGCAAGACTCCCTACGCCGTGCAGACCATGCTCTATTTCAAGCCGCCGGGCGCACGCGGGCAAGCGCTCCATCAAGATAACTACTATCTGCGCGTGCAGAACGGCACCTGCATGGCGGCTTGGATGGCGCTTGACCCTTGTGATGAGGCGAACGGCTGCTTGATGATGGTGCCCGGCAGCCACACTTGGGACTTGCTCTGCACGATCCCTGCGGATACCGCGCAGAGTTTTACAGACGTGACCGTGCCGTTGCCCGAAGGCTGTGAAGTGCATCCAGTCGCTATGCAGCCCGGCGATGTGCTGTTCTTCAATGGCGCAATGGTACACGGCAGCAACCCGAACGTCACAACCGACCGTTTTCGCCGCGCCTTGATCGGTCACTACATCGAGGCGGACGCAATGGCAGTGGCAGAATGGTACAACCCCGTGCTGCGCTTTGATGGCGCCGAATTCCGCTTGCAGGCGAGTCCGTTAGGCGGCAAGTGTGGCGTCTGGGTTGAGCGCGACGGCAAGCCCGTTCTAGAGCTAAATGGCGAGGATATCACACGCGATGCCACCAAGCTCTAACCTTGCGCTCAATTTTTCTGTTAGCCTTTTGTTCGTCCAGTTGGGATGCAGCCGACGAAAAGGTATAGTATCATTTCAGGCAGGGATCGTCACAGTCAGTGCCTATGAAGCCTGAAGACCTGCTGCATCTGCTTGCGCCTTACCTCGCTACGGATCGCTTTCGCGCCCTGTTGCAAGGCGTCAATTTGCCTGTCACGGCACAGGGCGCTGTGCTGACTGTGGACATCTCAGGCTTCACGCCGCTCACCACGCAACTTGTGGCAGAGTTCGGCGCGCAGCGCGCCGGCGATGAGCTGAAGCGTCGCTTGAATCCGATGTTTGAGGCGATTGCGGGCTTGGTCTTTCATCATGGCGGCAGCGTGATCCGCTTCATGGGCGACGGCTTCACCGCTTGGTTTGACGATCAGCCAATTGGCGCTGTCACACAGCATCCAGCGGGCGTTTTGCGTGCGGTTGCTGCCGCTGTCCAGATGCAGGCGATCATGAGCGCAATGCGCCTTTTTCGCGGCTTGCGCTTGCGCATTTATATCGGCATGGGCAGCGTAGACCGCTGGACAGTCGGCTTGCCTCAGTATGGCTACGCGGATGTGCTATCGGGCGCGGCTGTGCAAGCGGCGCTCAGCTTAATCATGGAGACTCAGCCTGAGCAAGTAGTGGCGCACGCTGATTGTGTACCTATCCTGCGCGAGGCGGGCGTCGCCTTGCAGCTGAATGAGACGGGCAACGCTCTTGTGATAGGCGTGCCGCCTGAGGTCGCTGAGCGGGCGCGGGCGGCGCGCTGGTCGGCGTGGCAGGCGCGTGGCGATGCGGCACAGGTGCTTGAGGCAGTCCGTCCGTATGTCAATCATTTCATCCGTGAGCGTCTCTCGAATGGACTGGGCGACTACGTAGGCGATTTGCGCTACGCCATACCGATGTTCGTCAAGCTGGGAGTTGGCAACACAGGGCGGCTGGATTATGCGCGCTACGAGGCGGAGCATTTTCGGAGCGCGCTAGATAGCTATGTATGTGGCGCACAGCGCATCCTTGCCGACTTAGGCGGTCAGCTGATGTCGGTTGAGGTGAGCGATAAGGGCTGTGTGCTGTTCACTGTGTTTGGCGCGCCCGTCACTTATGGCGATGATGCTGAACGCGCTTTGCGCGCTGCGTTGGCGTTGCGCCAACTGGCGCCTTACGGCAGCGACTTGGGCGTTCATGCTGTGGGGATCAGCCGTGGTTTGGTTTATGCTGGCACGGTCGGTGGCGAGGTGCGCCATGAGTACAGCACCATTGGCGATGAGACGAACGTTGCGGCGCGGCTGATGGGCGTTGCCAGCGGCGGGCGCATTTTAGCGTCTTCAGCAGTGTACAAGGCGGCGAGTGAGCGCGTCATTTTTGAGACTCTGCCAGAGGTTGCCATTAAAGGGCGTGCCGAGCCGATTCCCGTGGCGGAGCCAATCAGTTTTCGTAGCGGCAGCTCGCGCTCAATGAAATTGAGCGTGTTGGTCGGGCGTGCGGCTGAGCTAGAGCGTCTAGAGCGCCATTTGAAGGCGGCGCAAGCGGGTCATCCGCGCCTTGTGCGGCTGGAGGGTGAGGCGGGCATTGGCAAGAGCCGTCTGGTGGCTGAAGTGGCGCGCCGTGCCAGCGGACGCGGCTTTCTGATTGGACAGGGCGAGAGTTTCAGCAGTGCGCAGCTTACTGCATACCTGCCATGGCAGAGCATCTTAGCGATGTTGCTCGGCTTGCCGCTTGAGAGCGCATCAGAGACCCTCCAAGCCCTCACGTCGGCTGTGAAGGCGCTCATGCCGAGCGATGAGGCGCGGCTGCCTCTGCTGGGCGACATTCTCAACATCAGCCTGCCTGAGACGCCCGTGACCATCAGTCTTGAGGGTCAAAAACGTCAGCAGGCGACCTTCGCTTTTGTCAATGAGCTATTGCGCCGTCTTGCTGCGCGCCAGCCTCTCTTGCTGATCTTTGAGGATATGCAGTGGATTGATGAGAGTTCGGCGCACCTTGCTCTTGACCTTGTGCGGCAGCTTGGCGTCACGCCTGCGCCGATTTTGCTGTTGTTTGTGCAGCGTCCATTGCAGAATGAGCCGACGGCGGAGCGCCTGATTAATGAGTTGCGCACGAAGCGTTTGCATCATTACATCCCTGTGCGCGAGCTCAGTCCTAGTGAGATCAACAAACTGCTTGAAAAGACGTTTAACGCCTCGATCAGCCCTGATCTGCTCACGTTTGTCTGTGATCGTGTGCAGGGCAACCCGTTTTTTGCGCTGGAGTTGGTGGAGGCGCTGCGTGAGGCGGATCAGCTGCAGCCGACTGCACAAGGTCTGGCAATTCGCAAGGGCGTGAAGGGGCTGAACATCCCGCAGACCGTGCAGGGCATTGTCCAGGCGCGTCTGGATAGCCTCAGCGAGATCGATCAGCTGATTTTGAAGTATGCAGCGGTCATTGGGCGCGAGTTTTCGGTCGCCATTTTAGCCGATAGCCTGCCCAGCAGCGTCCCTATACCGAATTTGCAGGCGCGGCTGATTGCGCTGCAAAACGCGGGCTATTTATATCCTGTGAAGGCGGAGCGCAACTTTGCCTTTAAGCACGCCATCTTGCAAGAGGTGATCTACCAAAGCATGTTGGCGGAGCAGCGCGCTGAGATACATCACAGTGTGGCGCTCAGTTTGCAGCGGCACATGCCGGAGGCAATCGAGGCGCTTGCCTATCACTTCGCTCAGAGCAACAGCCGTGAGGAGGCGCTTTACTACACGCTTCAGGCAGGGCGTAAAGCCTTTGCAGAGTACGCCAATTTTGCCGCCTTAGAGTATTTCGCGCAGGCTGAGGCGCTGGCGCACACTGACTCCGACCGTTTTGAAATATGGCGACGGCAAGTGCGCGTGCTGCTGCGCTTGGGCGAGACAGCTGCAGTGGCTGAGAAGTTACCGCAAGGCGCGCAACTGGCTGAAAAAGCTGACCGCGATGATTGGCGCGCCATTGTTCACTTGCTGCGCGCCGACTATTGCACACAGACCAGCGCTTGGGCTGAGGCGCAGCGCGAGGCGCAGATGGCGATCTTGCTGGCTGAGACCCTCAAAGAGGATCGGCTGGCTTGGCAGGCTTATTTGATCTTGCGCGAGGCGACTTTGCGGCTCAGTCAGCCGAGCGCAGCTTTCCGCACCGAATTGGATCGCAAAATGCAAGTGCTTGCCAATCGGCTGGGCGATCAGCGCTATGTGATCGAACTTTTGTTGACGTGGTTCGATGAGATGTACGGCGAATCGCCTCAGAACGCCATTCAAGCTGCGCAGATGACTCTGAAGGGCGCCCGCGAGCTGCAAGATCCCGTCCTGGAGGCGGAGTGTCTCTCAGTGTTGGTTGATCTCTACCTGCGCGAGAATAATTTGCCCGCCGCGTTAGAAAACGCTCAGCTGCAGCTGGAGCGCCTCCGCCAAATTGGCGACCGCCGCCGCGAAGGGCTGACCCTCAACCGCATTGGTGAGCTGCTGATCACGCTTGGGCGCGTTAACGACGGTCATCAGCTGGTCATTGACGCTTTTCAGATACTCAATCAGATTGGCGAGCGCGGCGGCGCGGCTATGGCTCAGTTGCTCACAGGTATTGTCTCGGAGTATTTGGGCGTATATGATGAGGCGCTCAGCCACATGCAGCGGGCGCTCACTTTGCAAGAATCGCTTGGCGCAACGCTAGAAATTGCCTTGACGCGCTTTCACATCGGCTGTGTGCATCTGCGGCAGCAAGCATGGCAGGCTGCTGAACACGAATTGTTGGCGGCGCGTGCCACTTTTGCTGCTCGTGTGCGCCAAAAGCCGCATGTGCCGCCTTTGGAAATTGATAGCGCCCTCGCCATGGTCGATCTGGGCATGGGACGCTATATGAGCGCTCTGGAGCGCGTTAACGGCATGGCAATGCGCTTGAACCGTCAACATATTCGCAATTTGTACCGTCCGACTATGGCGGCGTCGTTCACGGCGCAGGTGCTTGCCGCTAATGGTGAGCTAACTCGTGCGCAGCAGGTGGCAGAAAATGTCCGTTCGGCGCTTGAGGAAACGCTCGCATGGCTGCAGGCGCGCAACTGGCTGAACGATTTCACAAGCGTGTGGTATAATGCCGAATTGTTCAAGTTCCTCAAACAGCAACCGCTCTCTAGCGCGTAACCAAAGGGACTGAGCAGCGTTTTTTCCTCTAGAGGTGTGCTGAGCGCTCGCCTCACCAGAGATTGAGACTTCCCGCAAGCATTGGAGCGATAGCATGGATAGACGGCGTGTGGTCGTCACGGGGATGGGCATCCTTTGCCCAATTGGGAACGATGTGCCAAGCGCGTGGCAGAACTTGAACGCGGGCAAGTGCGGCATTCAGACCATTCAGCGCTTCGATCCGTGCGATTTGACGGTACGAATCGCCGGGGAGGTGCGCGACTTCGATGCGAGAGCGCTCTTCGGCAACAAAGAGGCGCGCCGCATGGATCGCGTGACCCAATTGGCAATGGCTGCTACCCTGCAGGCGCTTGAGCAGGCGCGCTTGGATATGTCCGCCGAAGACCCCTATGAGGTCGGCTGTTTGATCGGCTCAGGCGTGGGCGGCATTGAGACGCTCTTGGAGGGCGCACGGATCGGTAACGAAAAGGGCTTAAAGTTCGTTAGTCCCTTGCTTGTGCCGATGATGCTGACTGATAGTCCTGTGGGGCGCGTGGCGATTGAGTTCAATTTTCGCGGTCCAAATATGTCCATCTCAACGGCGTGCGCTACGGGCAACAATGCCATTGGCGAGGCAGCTGAGATGATTCGGCGCGGTGCCGCCGACGTGATGATCTGCGGTAGCACGGAGGCGGCGATTGTGCCGTTAGCCGTTGCTAGTTTTGCCAATATGGGCGCGCTTTCTTCGCGCAATGATGATCCTGCCACTGCCTCGCGTCCTTTTGATCGAGATCGGGATGGTTTTGTGATCGCAGAGGGCGCAGCGATCCTTGTTTTAGAGGGTCTAGACCATGCGCTGCGGCGCGGCGCGCCGATTCTCGCTGAGTTGCTTGGCTACGCCACCACTGATGACGCTTATCACGTCACGGCGCCTATGGAGAATGGCGAGGGCGCTCAAGCGGCGATGCGCAAGGCGCTGCGCAACGCCAACTTGACCATCAATGATATTGACTACATCAACGCGCATGGCACAAGTACGCCGCTGAATGATGCCGCCGAGACCCGTGCGATCAAGGCGGTTTTTGGTGAGCGCGCCTACAGCCTCAAGATCAGCTCTGTCAAGGGCGCAACAGGACACATGCTGGGCGCTGCGGGCAGTGTCGAGGCAGTTTTCAGCGTGCAGAGCCTCCTGCATGACTTTGTGCCGCCTACCATCAACTATCACACGCCCGATCCTGAGTGCGATCTGGACTACACGCCCAATCAGGGCGTTGCCCGGACCGTCCGTTATGTGATGAGCAACTCGTTTGGGTTCGGCGGACACAATGCCGTGCTGATTTTTGGGAAGTACACGGGCAATGGCAGCTAATGACGGACGCTTGAACGGTAGCCGCGATCAGCCGACGGAGCGCGAGGGTCGCCCGCACCCGCCCCATCGCTGGAGTCCGCGCCCGACGCGCTACGCCCATTTGACGGGCTGGGGAATGCGCGTGCCAGAGCGCATTGTGACCAACGCTGATCTGGAGGCGGTTGTTGAGACCACCGATGATTGGATTCGGACGCGCACGGGCATTCAAGAGCGCCGCATCGCTAATGAGCGCGAGACAGTCACACAGATGGGCTTTGAGGCGGCGCGTGCCGCCTTGGATCGTGCGGATGTCCTGCCTAGCGAGATCGATCTGATCATCGTAGCCACCTCAACGCCTGAGGATATCTATCCCAGCAGTGCCAGCAAGATTCAGAACTTGCTGGGCGCCACGCAAGCAGGCGCTTTCGATCTGAGCGCGGCTTGCTCAGGCTTTGTCTACGGGCTAGATATGGCGGCACAGGCGATTCGCAGCGGCAGCATCAACACGGCGCTGGTGATCGGCAGTGAGGTCAATTCGCGCGTGCTGGACTGGAACGATCGCTCTACTTGCGTGCTGTTCGGCGATGGCGCAGGCGCCGTGCTGCTGGAGGGGAGCGATCAGCCGGGCGGCTTTATGGAGGCTGTGCTTGGCTCAGATGGCTCAGGTGCCGAACTGCTCGGCATTCCCACAGTCGGGACGCCTAGCCTGCCTGAAGGGCGCCAGATGCATAAGATTCATATGGACGGGCGTGAGGTCTTTCGTTTTGCCGTTCATATCATCACGGAGAGCGTGCACCAAGTGCTGGAAAAAGCTGACCTCTCCCTAGCCGATGTAGACTTGATCGTGCCGCATCAGGCGAATCAGCGCATTTTGAGCGCAGCGGCGCGCAACTTGAACGTGAGTGAGTCACTGTTCTATAGCAATGTGCATCGCTACGGCAATACATCGGCGGCGTCTATTCCCATTGCGCTCTACGAGGCGGAGCGCGAGGGTCGTTTGAAGCCGAACGATAACGTGATCGTCGTGGGCTTTGGCGGCGGCTTGACGTGGGCTGCTGCCGCGCTGCAGTGGCAATCTGTGCAGGAAAAAGCGCCGAAGGGCTTGGCATATCGCTTGAGTCAGGGGCGGCGCGAGTTGCAGTACATCACAGCCTTTTGGCGCGCCCGTGCGCTCAAGACCTACCGCCGTCTGGAGGCGGCGCTGCGCGGCTCGCCTGCCAAGCACGCCAATCTGCGCGAAGGCACGCCCGCGAAGGGCAAAGACGACTCCTCGCGTGAGAAGCGCTGAGCGCGCCGTTTTTGCCATCTCTCGATAAAGCGCTATAATCGGAGTAGTCGGTGCGCGGATCGCCCGACTGCGTAAGTGCGAGGCGCTCTAGCGCGTTTCGCTCCCGCTTATATGCGTTACTGTCGGTTTTCTGCATTTTGAAAGGAGGAAGGGGCGCATACTCCGCTGCGCAAGCAGTTTTTGCGCCGAACTATCATGCGTGAGTCATCACGAAAGATCAGCCGCCGCCGCTTTTTGAGCCTCACTGCCGCTGCTGCTGGTGCCGCCTTGTTCTACCGCCCATCGCCTGCTTCTGCACAAGCGCCAATTCTCTCACCGCACAGCTTGCGCCCTGTGGCGGCGCGCTCAGGCGTGATTCGCGTCGGCTGGGAGCCAGTCCGTCGGCTCGATCCTGCTTTTGCCTCAAGCGACTCCGAAATCTCGTTCCTGACTGCTGTCTATGACTACCTAGTGGACGTGACCACAACGGACGCTGTAGCGCCGCGCCTTGCGCGGACATGGCAGGTCAGTGAAGATGGGCGGGAATATACGTTCAACCTTGTGCCGAACGCCAAGTTTCATGACGGCAAGCCGCTGACGGCTGAAGACGTGATCTACAGCTTCAATCGCCTGCGCGATCCTGCGGTCGGCTCGCCCAAGATTTCGCTGTTCGATAACCTTGAGAGCATCAGCGCGCCTGACGATCTGACCGTCGTCTTTACCCTCAAAACGACTGAGCCAGATTTCATCTACAGCATCACTGATAACTCAGCTGTGATCGTGCGCGCCGGCGCTACTAATTTCGATACTGAGTTCATCGGCACGGGTCCGTTCAAGGTTGAGCGCTACATCCCTGAGGATCGTACGATTTTCGTGGCTAATGAGGAATATTGGCAGATCGGTCTGCCCTATGCCGCCGGCATGGAGCATCGCTATCTTGATTCGAACGCCGCCATTGAAGCGTTGCGCGGCGGCGAACTTGACGTGGTGCTGCGCATGCCCAATGCGCGCTTTGTGGCGCTTCAGAACGATCCGAACCTGCAGACCGTCACGTTTGCCACCTCTGGACACGACGCGCTGCGCCTGCGCATGGACTCGCCGCCCGGCAACGATCCGCGCGTGCGCCGTGCGCTCAAAATGGCGACCAACCGTGAAGAAATCAATGCTTTTGCCCAGCTCGGACTCGGCTCACAAGGGCGTGACGCGCCTATTGGCGAATTTTTCGCTGAGTACTTCGATCCGAACTCGCCTTTGCCGCCTTACGATCCTGAGGGTGCCCGTGCGCTCTTGGCTGAGGCGGGCTATCCCAATCTGACCTTTGAGCTATTCGTGCCGAACACTGGCACGCGCCCGGACTTCGCAATTGTGATCAAGGATCAGTGGGCGAAGGCAGGGATCACGGTCAACATCAACCTAGTGGATGAGGCAACCTACTACGGCGATGACGGCTGGCTGGAAGTGCAGCTAGGCATCACCGGCTGGGGAGCGCGTCCCTCGCCGCAGCAGTACCTCGACTTTTCGCTCAAATCGGATGGGAAGTGGAACGAGTCGCGCATTGCCGATCCAGAGCTGGACGCGCTGATCGTCAAAGCAGGCACTTCGGTGGATCGGGCTGAGCGCATTGCCGCCTACAAAGCCATTCAGCGCAAATTGGCAGAGGACGGCCCGCTGATCATCCCGTATTTCTTCCCGACGGTCGGTGCGGCGCGCAAAGCGTGGGATTTCGAAGGCGGCTTTGCCGTGCAAGCCTTTCCGGGACGCACGAACTTCACCCGTGCGCGCCAAGCCTCGTCCTGACTTCCGTTAAGCGAGCAGCCTGCTGTGCCTTAGCACAGCAGGCTTGTCTCTAGCGCGCTTTGCGCTTGAAAGGCACCCTTGCCCATGCGCGCAACCACTCAACCAAGCGCTCTCAAGCCTGTGCAGATGCTCCGTTTGAGCGTTTCGCGGCGCGGGCGGCTCTTGCGTCGCTTGTGGCGCGAGGCACCGCTCTCCGTGATCGGCGGCATTGGCGTGTTGTTTTTCCTCAGCGTCGCTTTGATCGGACCGTATCTAACGCCTTACAATCCCATTGCCAACAGCCTGCCCGATCGCAATCAGCCGCCTTCTCTGGCGCATCTGTTTGGCACGGATAACTTCGGGCGCGATATCCTGAGCCGAATCATCTACGGCGGGCGCAATATTTTCGCTCTGACAGGCACAGCCACCCTGATCGCAGTCGGACTCGGCTTAGTGATCGGGCTGTATGTCGGCTACATAGGCGGCGTGCTCGACCAGATCGTCATGCGCTTGATTGACGCGCTTTTGGCACTGCCAGCGCTGCTCTTGACGCTGCTTTTGCTGGGCGCGCTGGGCAATTCGCGCTTCACAGTCTTGGTGGCGATTGTAATCCTCTATGTGCCGATTGTGACCCGCGTGGTGCGCAGCGTGGTGCTGGATGTGAAGACCAAGGCATACATCGAGGCAGCGGAGATCGGCGGCGAATCGCGCTTTCACATCCTATTCCGTGAGATACTGCCCGCCGTCTTGCCGACTCTGGCAGTGGAAGGTGCGCTGCGCTTCTCCTATGCGATTTTTCTGGTCGCCTCGCTTGGCTTTTTGGGCTTAGGCGTGGCGCGTCCAGAGCCAGACTGGGGTCTGATGGTCAGTGAGGCACGGGACTGGTACGCGCTCTCGCCGCACATACTCTTTTTCCCATCAGCGGCGATTGTGGTGCTGGTGGTATGCGTCAATTTGATGGCAGATGGCTTGCGCCGTCTGCTGGAGTATAGCGAGGTGACGTGATGAGCGCGCCGATCCTCTCTGTAGAGCATTTGACGGTCGCCTATCGTTTGCAGGGCAGTTGGCTAGAGGCGATCCGCGATGTTTCGCTGCGCGTGAACGCCGCCCAGACCTACGGCATTGTGGGCGAATCGGGCAGCGGCAAGAGTACGCTTGTGCAGGCGGTCATGGGCTATCTGAGCGCCAATGGCGCTGTGCAGGGAGGTGCGATCACCTTTGAGGGCGAGGATTGGCTGAACGCGCCGCGCCGCCGCCGTGAGCAGCTCTGGGGCGCACGCCTGAGCATGGTGCCGCAAGACCCGCTCAGCGCGCTCAATCCCGCCTTGACCATTGGCGAGCAGATCGCAGAGCTGGTGAGGCGGCACACACGCGCCTCGCGCCATGCCGCTTATGAGCGCGCTATTGAGATGTTGCGGCGCGTCAAACTGCCCGATCCTGAGGGCATTGCGCGCCGCTATCCGCATCAGGTCAGCGGCGGACAGCAACAGCGCGCCCTGATCGCTATGGCGCTTGCCAGCCCCGACTTGCGGCTTCTGGTCTTGGATGAGCCGACCACCAGTCTGGATGTGACCACTGAGGCTGCTATTCTCGACCTGTTCGCTGAGCTGCAGGACAATCATCGCGCCGCTACGCTCTTTGTGACGCATAACTTAGGCGTGGTGGCGCGCATGTGTCAGCGCGTGACGGTACTCTACGCAGGTGAGGTGATGGAAGATGCGCCCACTGAGACGCTCTACAGCGCTGCGTTGCATCCGTACACGCGCTTGCTACTGCGCGCTGTGCCGCGTATCGGCGCTGAAGCGCCGTTGCAGGCTATCGCGGGCAGGATTCCTTCACTGCGGCAACGTCCGAGCGGCTGTGTCTTCGCATCGCGCTGTCCAGTAGCGCTTGAGCGCTGTCACGCTCAGAAACCACCGCTGGAAAGTGCTGAGGACGGTCACTTCGTGCGCTGTCATCGTTGGCGCGAGATCGCAGATGGGACATTGCGCCTTGAAGAGGCGTCGGCTGAGCTGAGACGCCGTGAGATTGGGCAGACTGAGATCGCCTTTTTCGATCAGCTTTTCAGCAGTGAGCCGAATGGCGCTCAAGCGACGGTCATGCGCGCTGAGCATGTGCGCGTGCGCTACGGCGTGCGCGGCGTCTTGAGCCGACTCATGGGCGCCAAGCCGCCTTTCCGCGCCGTAGATGACGTTTCAATGCGCATTCCGCGTGGCAAGACGCTCGGTCTGGTGGGCGAGTCGGGCAGTGGCAAGACGACTTTTGCGCGCAGCTTGATCGGCTTGATCGAGATGGAGAGCGGTGAGGCGCGCCTGCTGGATATGCCCTTGCGCGGCACGCCACGTCAGCGCGCCAAAGCGACTCTTAAGGCGATGCAGATGATCTTTCAACATCCTGAGGAGTCGCTCAACCCGTATCGCACTGTGGGGCAGACGTTGCGCCGTCCGTTGATGACGCTGCTGGGCATGAGCCGTACGGAGGCAGATCGCGCCGCTGCTGACCTGTTGCGCGCCGTCAACTTGCCCACTGATTATCTCTCGCGCTTTCCGAGCGAGTTGAGCGGCGGCGAGAAGCAGCGCGTGGCGATTGCGCGTGCTTTCGCGGCGCAGCCCGCCCTGATCTTGTGCGATGAGCCTGTTTCTTCGCTTGACGTCTCGGTTCAGGCGGCGATTCTGAACTTATTAGCGCAATTGCAGGCGCAGTACGATGTGGCATACCTGTTCATCTCACATGATTTGGCAGTGGTCGGCTACTTGGCGGATTACATCGCTGTGATCTATCGCGGACAGCTGGTAGAGCGCGGCGCAGCGGAGAGTTTCTTCACGCCGCCGCATCATCCCTATACGGAGGCGCTGATCGCCTCTATTCCTCTGCCCAATCCGAAGGCAAAGGTGCGCCGCATTCGCCTGCCCGATGATCAGCCCAGTGGCACAGTGCCGAGCGGCTGCCGTTTTCATCCGCGCTGTCCGCGCTATTTAGGCGAGCTTTGTCGTACGCAAGAGCCGCCGTGGCAGCGCGATGATCAGGGCAGATATTATCGCTGTCACATTCCGCCGCATGAGTTAGCCGCCCTGCAAAGGGAGGATAGCCCATGATCGCCTACATTTTTCGGCGCGTCCTGTTTTTTGGCTTGACGTTGCTGCTCACCTCGCTGATGATCTTTGCGGCTGTGCGCCTGCTGCCCGGCGATGTTGAGACAGCAGTGCTGGGGCGCGGCGCCGAGCCAGCGGCGCGTGCCGCCTTGCGCCAAGAGCTAGGGCTAGACCTGCCTTTCTTCGTTCAGTACGCTAATTGGCTAGGCGGCTTTCTGCGCGGCGACTGGGGCAACTCTTACGCGCTCAAGATGCCGATCATGCCGCTTGTGATGGAGCGACTGGGCAATTCGTTGCGTTTGGCGTTCGTCGCTATGCTGATCGCCATCCCGCCGGCTGTCTTGCTGGGTCTTTTGGCGGGCTTGAGCGAGGGCAAGCCGTTTGACAATGCTTTCAGCCTGATCTCGCTGGTCTTGGTGGGAATACCGGAGTTTGTGATGGGCATTATTTTGATCAATGTGGTGGCGCTGGAGTGGCGGCTTTTGCCGCCGAGCGCCTCTGTTGCGCCCGATGCGAGCTTTGGCGAGGCATTGCCGCGCCTGATCCTGCCCTCACTGACCGCAGCCGCCGTTTTGCTTGCCTATATCGGACGCTTGACGCGAGTCGGCGTGATTGCGGAGTTGCGCCGCACCTATGTGCGCACGGCTGTGCTGAAAGGCTTGCGTTGGCGGCAAGTGGTCTTTAAGCATGTGCTGCGCAATGCCCTCCTGCCCACGATCACTGTGATCGCCATCAGCATTGGCTGGTTGATCAGCGGCTTGGTGGTGATTGAGAATGTCTTTGCTTATCCCGGCTTGGGCAGGCTGATGGTTTTCGCCATTCAGCAGCGCGATTTGCCGCTGATCTTAGGCGGCGTGATGATCTCAGTGACAGTTTTTGCGCTTGCCAACTTGATCGCCGATCTGCTCTATGCGGCGCTCAATCCGCGCATTCGCCTGAGCTAGAAAAAAAGCAGCTAGGGATCGGACCTAGCCGTTTGACTGTGCCGAAGGTGGGAGTCGAACCCACACGGGCGTTACCCAAGCGAGTTTGAGTCGCTCGCGTCTGCCAGTTCCGCCACTTCGGCGTACGCGTAGCGATAGTGTACGCCAAGCGTGCTGATTCGTCAAGACTGCGTTATAGTCTTGCGCACTTATCGTCACTGAGCCTTGAGATGGGCTGATGCTGCTGAACGAATATGAATGGTCGCGCAACCCGCGAGGGATGCACAACAAAAACGCGCCGATCAAGATGGATTTTGAGGCGCTGAGCGCTGCAGGCATGGGCTGGGCGAAGTACACAGCCATCAGCGATGAATACGTCAACGACGTGGATGAGCTGCGCAAGCGCAACATCACGCCGATTCTCCGTTTGTGGCGTCCGCGCTTTGGGGCGGGCGCGCCTGAAGAGAAACAGCGCTACTATGAAGCGTACATCGCGGCGGGCTGCAAATGGTTTGAGCTTTACAACGAGCCGAACCTCGATATCGAGTGGGAAGAGGGCGTCCTGCCTGATTACAAGAACATCGAGGGCATTATTGCGCCACTGATGACCAACTGGCTGCGCTGGGCAGAGTGGGTCATTGAGCGAGAGTGCTATCCTGCCTTTCCCGCGCTCAGCGAGGCAATTGGCAGGCACTACGACGCGATCAGCTGGCTGCGCGCCATGCTGACCTTTTTGGGCGATAACTACTATGAGCGTTTCCGCGCTGTGGCAGCAAACGGCTTGTGGTGCGCCACACATCCGTATATTTACAACCATTTCTATCAGGAAGATGGGAGTCCCAGACGGGCGCGTCCGCCTGAGCGTCAGCGCGCTGATGAGGGTGGTTGGCGCTTTGAGTATCCCTATGATCCGATCTCGCAGGCTGATAAGCCGGGCGTCACGACCATCTCAGGTCCGCCCAGCGCGCCGAATGGCGATCCCATCGGCTTGATCGGCATGGGCGATGCTTTCATGCGGCTCTACCGTGAGTGGTTCGGCGGTGGCGCGATACCGGTAGTCGGCACGGAGGGCGGCATTTACCCCGTACCACAAGGCGCAGGCGACTTCCACCGTCTGGATAAGCGTTATCCGGGCTATAACGCCTTCAGCCACGGCGAGGCGACCGTCGCCATGTTCAACTGGATCGCTTATCAAGCGCCGCCGTGGTTCTTTGGCGTGGCGCTATGGAAATGGGATGACTACTATGAGACGCCCTTCGGGCCTTCTGTGGCGATTTTACGTCTGAATGAGACGCCGCCGCCGTTCAAAGACGTGCCACCGCTGGAATCCATTGAAGGTGAGGGGATCGCGGGCATTCCACGCGGCTGGCGCGGACCCGGACCGATCCATGGGACGCCTGACGTGCATTGCGTGCTGATCGGCACGGGCTTTGACGCTGAGTGGTTCTTCACGGCGGGCAAGGCATACTACGAACGCTTCCGCCCGCAGCTTTTGCCCTCGCCCGACTTTTTGGATAACCTGACCTACCGCCAATCGGCGGGCATCACGGTCTTGACCTTGCCGAGCTTAGCTGAGTCAGTGCGCCTTCAGCTGGCAGAGCGTTATCCCGCTGCATGGCTGGACATTGTGGCAGTTGAGTCGCTCGATCAATTGGCGACCGTGCTGAACGAACGCGTCTTGCGCGGCTTACGCTTCGGTTAGGCAACGGTAGAGCAAGGCGAGGGCTGCCTCTGCAGAGTGCGCTTTGTTGCCCTCGCGGTCGCTCTGCCAGACATGGCGCTCGACTTGTATGCCGTGCGCCGAATCAAGCGCGATGTAGACTAAGCCGACAGGCTTGCTGGGCGTGCCACCGCCCGGACCTGCAATGCCCGTCACTGCTAGGGCAAAATCGGTCTCAAAGGCGGCACGGACGCCACGTGCCATCTCGCTTGCCGTCTCAGCGCTGACAGCGCCGAACTGATCGAGTGTGATCTGCTGCACGCCCGCGAATTTCACCTTTGCCTCATAGCTGTAGACCACCATGCCGCCCATCAGATAGGCGGAGCTGCCGGCGACGTTCGTCAAGCGGTGCATGATCAGCCCGCCTGTGCAGGATTCCGCCACTGAGAGCGTCAGGCGGCGCGCCGCCAACAAGCGACCGACTGCCACTTCAAGCGATTCGTCTGTTGCCATGCATTTCCCTTCAGCATTGAACGGTAGCGGTCAGGCGACCGCTACCCGATTCTCGCATTACTGATCAGCGCGTGGCAAAAAGTCATTTGTGAAGGCTTTGGCGCTGTCAATCGGCGCCTCTAGCGCGCCCGCCCTGACCATGAAGTCTGTGAAGGCATCCCAGATTTCAGTGCGCTGCACACCCCACTGCGGCGCTTCCGCTTGGAATTGCTCAGCAAGCCAGATCGCGCTGGCACGCACAAGGTCAGCGTCAAGATCGGGGTGCGCCTCCAGCAGAATGCGCGCCGCCTCGCTCGGATTAGCGATAGCATCAGCGTAGCCGCGGGCGGTTGCCTGCACAAAGGCGCGCACTACCTCAGGCTGCTCAGCAATCATGCGCTCGCTAGTGATCAGGATCGGCGTGTAGTAATCTGGCACGCATTCGGCGTAATCCTTGAGCATCAGCATATCTAGCGCTAAGCCGCGCTGCTCAGCGCGAATGCCATCCCAAGCGTAAAAGACCCATGTCACGTCAATCTGGTCGCGCTCCATGAGCGGGAACGGCTCCAAAAAGCCGATATCGCGCATTTCGACTGTGCCTGAGGCGTCATCGCAGGCGATCAGCGCATCCAAGACCGCCTGCTCAATGATCGGGCTGCCATAGCTGCCATAGCGCAAGCCGACTAGGTCAGCGGGGCGCTTGAGCGGCTTTTTCGCGCTGAGCGTCACAAAGCCGGAGGTATTGTGCTGGATGATCGCGGCGACCGAGACCACAGGCAAGCCCGCTGCACGGCTGTAGGTCAGCCCCTCTTGATAGCTGATTCCGAATTGCGCCGTGCCGCCTGTGACAACCTGATCAACGGCGATATCGCCCGCCGGCTGAATGGTGACGTTCAGATTCGCCTCTGCGTAGTAGCCCTTCGCCAATGCCACATACAGACCGAGATGATTGGTGTTGGGCGTCCAGTCCAGCATGATGGTGACATCCGTGGGCGCGGGCGTGCGTGCAAACTGAGTCGTGCCGCCGAGCGGATCGCCCGCGATGAGCGCAGCACGCGCTGCTGCAAGCGCCTCAGGCGTAGCCGCGACCAGTGCATCGGCAAAGGCGAAGTGCCGTGCGCGCAGCGCGCCGTCGCCGTTTGGCTCAGCGAAGAACAAAGCGCGCTGACCGACTGAGATCGGCGTCAGGCACAGCGCAGTGGTGCCAAAGCCGCTGATCCTGACCGTCTGCTCACCATTTCCTTTCAAATATTGAGCAACTTCCACCACAGCCGTCTGATTCAGGTCATTTTGTCCCTCAACGGCCGTGACTGTGCCTTCCAGCACCACGCTGCTCAAACGGACGCGATGGGCAATGCTATAGACGGGATGTCCGCCGACGGGCGGCGTGCAAGCGTGCGCACTGGGCATCTCAAGGGCGAAAAGCAGCCCCACAAGGCACACGACCATCACAAAAAAGACTGAGCGTTTCATGAGAGAAATCCTCCTAACCGTTTGAACGTTGAGTCTGCCAGCCTGACTCGCGGTCAGGCGTGAAATACCACCTCAGAAATAGGCGCTCTACCAGACGGACGCACATCACGAAGATCACGCTGAGCGCCGAGGCGATGATCACGGCTGCAAAGCCCTGATCGAGGCGCGACTGGTTAAACGCCTGCCGTAGATACTGTCCCAAGCCGTATTGCGCCGTGACAAACTCTCCGATCATCGCACTGCCAATTGCGTAGGTCGCTGCAATGCGCAAGCCGCTGAAGAGCGAAGGCAACGCCGAAGGTAAGCGCACCTTGCGCCAAATCTGAGCGCCCGTGGCGCCCATTGAGCGCAAAAGCGCCACCAACTCCGTATCTGTGCTGGTCAGCCCATCAAGCGTGGCGACTGTGATCGGGAAAAAGGCGAACAGTGCCACAATCACGATCTTGGATTCCACGCCAAAGCCGAAGATCAAGATGAGCAACGGCGCAATGGCGACCAGCGGAATGGTCTGTGAGATGACCAAGAGCGGATAGGCGGCGCGCCGCAAGAGGGGCAGGAAGTCCAGCAGAGCGGCAGCGCACACGCCGATGATCAGCGCGATCAGCGTGCCGATCAGCGCCTCGTAGAGTGTGGTCGGGATGTGGAAGCGCACCAGACGCTCTGCGCTGTTCGCCATTGCCGCGAAAATAGCGCTGGGCGACGGGATCAGGCGCACAGTCGCGCTATCGGCGCTTGCAAGCGCCTCCCACGCGGCAAAGCTGGCGCCCAGCAACAGGAATGAGGGCGCGCCACGGCGCAACAGGGCGATCATCTAGCGATACTTCGCCATTTTCTCATCAATGGTCGAGCCGCCCACGCCGTCACTGATCTTGATGTAAGTGACGGCGCGCTGTGCGCCCGCTACAAAGCACGCCTCATGCGCGGCACGCGCCGCTGCTAGACAGGTGTCAAGAGTGCCTTCCAGCACGGTCTCCATTGGGCAGACCTGATAGCGCACACCGCTGGCTTGAATGGCGGCAATGGCGCGGTCAACCACGGGGTACGGATCGTCGCACAGCGGCACGACTTGCACGCTGACAACCACACTGCGATTCGCGTCCATAGGGACTGCTCCTTTCGCTCATGCCTCACTTAGGGTATGAATGACCAGCAGTAAGCCTTTGGTGAAGCTGATGCGGGCGTGTGGTGCGGTCAGGACGTTGCTGATGCCGCGAGTTGTGCCGAAGTGGAGCGCCTCACCGTGCAGCGGATAGTACAGCCCTTCAGTGTGGATGCCCTCTGCAGACGCGCTGAGCGGGATGAGTGAGAGGGTCTCGCCGATCTGCCCATGCACATCCGTGCCGTCGGGTCGGGCGAGCCAACAGCGCTGTGCGCCGCTCACAATCACGGTTGATACGCCTGCCAGTTGCGGCAAGGCGAGCAGCTGTACGTTGCTGAGCAGCTGATCGAGGCGGTCGCCTATGGCGGCGAACAGCCACAGGCGCTTGCAGCCTTGTGCAAGGGCAGCCAGCGCTGCTAACTCTAGATCGGTCTCATTCTTATGCGTGGGAAAGGTCTGGATGTTGGCGCCTTCGGCAGCAGCACGCGCCAGCTGCTCTGGTGAGACGGAGTCCATATCGCCGATGACCAGATCGGGGCGCAGACCGAGCGCATAGACGTGCCGCAGACCGCCGTCAGCTGCGATGATCAGGCGATTGGGCGAGTCGGCGTGCTTGAGTGCCTCGCGCACTGCTGTGCCGTCTTGCCAATCGCCATTCAGAAAGATGAGCGCCTCAGACATCAAAAAACCACTTTCCCCGCCTAAGGAAAGTGGTGCGAAACGCTGTGCTATGCGCACGTTGCCCAGTCTCTCCCTACGGCGGCATTATCCGCATCAGGTTCAAGGGTCGGCGCTGTGTGCGAGCGCCCTCTCAGCCTAGCTAACCTAAGCTCCCCTGCTGTTCATTATGGAGAGTTTAACAACAGTCGCGCTGAATGGCAAGTCCAAAAATTTACGCAGCTTGCCAAATGTGGTAGAAAGTGTACAAGTGCATTTTATTGAGACGCATTATGAAACGCCTGCTCACCTTCGCTCTGTTTGCCCTTTTGCTGGGCGCCTGTCGCGGCGCTGGGGAGGCGCTCTCGCTCAGCGCGCCTACGCCCACGCCTGTTCCTAGCGGCGCCGCCCTGCGCGAGGCACAGCGCGTTGCCGCCGACTTTTTGAACGCCTGGCGGCTTGAGCATTTCAGTGCCATGCACGCGCTTTTGGCGCTCAACAGCCGTGACGCTTATCCCCTGCCCGACTTTGAGGCGTTTTATCGCGCTGCGCACGCACGGATGACCTTGAAGTCTGAGGGTCTGCGCTATAGCTTTGCGAATGCGATCTTGCGCGGGGCAGAAGCGGCAATTGCCTACGATTTGCGCTTTGAGACCAGCTTTTTTGGCAGTTTTGAGGACAAAAACCGCCTGTTGCGCCTTGTGAACACGGAGGAAGGCTGGCGCGTGGCATGGTCGCGGGGCGATCTGTTCGCGGAGATGGCAGATGGCGCGGTCTTAGACGTGATCCAGACGCGCTTGACCCGCGGCAACATCTATGACCGTGATGGCGAGGTGATCGCCGATATGAACGGCGTGAGTCTAGCGGTCACTTTGCTCACGCGCAGCTACCCAACCAATAATCCGGAGGCGTGCTTTGCCGAACTTGCCCGCGTGTTCCCTGCGCGCTCCGCCCAGACCCTCTCGCGGCTGTTTGGCGGCAACACAGGGCGCGACTTCGCCTATGAGATCGGCGTGATCGCTCAAGAGCGCTTTTTCGAGGTGCAAGCAGACCTTGAGCGGCACTGCACCTTGCGATATGAGACCCGTCCGACGCGCCGCTACCTGATGGGCGGGATCGCGCCGCATGTGGTCGGCTATGTGGGCGCGATCCCCGCTGAGCAGGTCGAATTTTGGGAGGCGCGAGGCTATCCGCGTGATGCAATCATCGGCATTGACGGCGTGGAGCGCCAATTGGAGAACGTCCTTTCGGGGCAGGGCAAGGCCTCGCTGGTGTTGCGCAGAGATGGAGTCGTGGTGCGCACTTTGGCGGAGCGCCCCGGCCTGCCGAGCCAGAGCGTGTACTTGACGCTGGATCTGCGGATGCAAGAGGCGACTCAGCGCATTCTAGAGCAGGCGTTCACCACAGGCGGACTCGGTTTCATCTCGCCCGGCGCTGCTGTTGTCATCCTTGACGTGAACACAGGCGCGATCTTGACGCTTGCCAGCTATCCCACCTTCAATGTTGAGGCGTTCAATCCGAATACTTCGCTGCCGAACGCACAGGCGCTCATTCAGCAGTGGATGAACGATCCGCGCAAGCCGACCTTCAATCGCGCCACGCTCGGACAGTATCCGCCCGGCTCGGTCTTTAAGATTATCAGCATGGCGGCAGGCATTGAGAGCGGTTTGTTCACGCCCAATACGCGCCATTATTGCGGCGGTATCTGGAATGGGACGCCAATTGGCGACCGCACGCGCACGGACTGGATCGCCAGCACGGCAGCGGGCAGGCATGGCTCGATCACGCTCAAGCAGGCGCTGACTGGCTCTTGCAACATCTACTTCTGGCACTTGGGCGGGACGCTCAGCAGCGCTGACCCTGAGATTCTGCCCAACATCGCTCGCAAGATGGGCTTCGGCAAGCCGAGCGGCATGACCGATCTGCCTGAGGCGATCGGACTATTGCCAGAGCCTTCGCGCTATGAGCAGCTGGTCGGGCGCAAGTGGCGCAACTCTGATGCGCTCAACGCGGTCATCGGGCAGGGCGATGTTGTGGTCACGCCGTTGCAAGTGGCGCGTGCAGTGGCTGCGGTTGCCAACGGCGGCTATCTCTACAAGCCGTATGTGGTGGAGAAAATCGGCATTATTGGTGAGCCGTCGTTTATCGCTAAGCCTGAGGGCGAACGACTCGACTTCAAGCCTGAGACTCTTGCCGCGATCCGTGAGGCGATGTGCGAGGTGACTACCAATCGCACCATTGGCACAGCGACCTTCGTTTTTGAGGGCTTGCGCGGTGCGGTAGTCTGTGGCAAGACGGGCACAGCTGAGACGCCCACAGGTGGCACGCACGCTTGGTTCGCCGCTTACGCAGGCAGAACGGCTGATTCACCTGAGATCGCGCTTGTGGTGCTGGTGGAGCGCGGCGGCGAAGGTTCAGGTGTGGCGGCGCCCATTGCGCGGCGTCTGGTTGAGGCGTATTACCAGCTCACGCCGACTATCGCCTCAAGCGGCGGCAACTAGGCTTTGATTTTCTTGACGTAGTGCAGGCGCGTGCGTACTACGTCCATTTCTAGGCTGCGATAGAGGTTGATCGCCGTGTGATTTTCGGAGTCGACGTGCAGACTCGCCGTTGTGAAGCCGTGATCGCGTAAGGCACGCAGCCCGTAGGTCAGGAGAGCGCGCCCAAGCCCGTAGCCGCGCCATGAGCGCCGCACGCCCACAATCGAGATGTGTCCATTTTGCGTATCGCCATGCTCACGAGCGCCGCACAAGCACTCTCCCACGATTTCATCGCCCTGCAGCGCAATGATCCAGAGATTTGGGTTGTGCGGACGACTCAAAATCATGTAGCGCTCCCATGTTTCGGGGTCACGCGGGACTGCTCCCCAATGTTCGGCGAAAATTTCGTTATCAGCTGCCACCAGCATTTCGAGGTCGCTGCGCTCAAAGGTGCGGACGGTAATTCCTTTGGGCAGTTCCGCCTCTAGCACCCGTTCGGGCGTGAGCGCTGTGCGCATGGTGTAGAAACGCCGCTCTACGATGTAGCCTTTGCGCTCAAAGAGCGCTTTGGCGCCTGTGATATCCTCATAAGTGCGCGCACGCAGCAATCCGCCGCCGTGTTGGCGCACAAAGACCTCCGCCGCTGTGAGCAAACCGCCGCCATAGCCGCGTCGCCGAAAGGCAGGATGCACCCAGCCTTCGAAGAGGTAGCTCTGATCGTGCTGGGGATGCCACCAAGCGAAGGCAGCCGCCGCGCCTTCGCCTGTGAAGGCAATCACGGCATTCTCGCGTAAGCTGAGGGATAGCGCCTCTGCTGGGAGCTGCCGCGTGCGATCCGCCTCTGCAGCTGCCTTGATGACGCTCAGCGCTGCTCCACAATCGGCGGGCTGATAGGCACGGATGATCATACTCTGCTCCTGACAGGCAGAATGCCGCGCCATTCAAGCGCTTTGCGCAGCTGCTCAGGCGACTTGAATACGATGCACGGCAAGCCAATGGACTCAGCGACATACGTATTGCGCGTGAGATCGTCAATGAAGATCGCCTCGGCGGGAAGCACACCTAACCTATCTAAGATCAGATGATAGATCGCAGGATCGGGCTTGGCAAGGCGCACGACCGCTGAGCTGATCGCCACTTCAAACATATCGGATAAGCCGAATTGTGCCATCCAAGCAGGGACATCGGTCTGGTAGGCGTTGCTGAGCAAGGCAAGGCGATAGTGTGGCTTGAGCGCCTGCAAAAGCGCCATCATCTCAGGATGAACGCGGTCGCGCCCTGCGAACAGGCGCTTGACAAGCGCGAGACGCGCCGCGTGATCGGGCAGATTGAGCGGCGCAAGGACCTGCTCAAGGTACGCCTCATAGCTGATCGCGCCCACCTTGACCTGTTGCCATGCCTCTGTGTGATGGAGCGGATACCAGAGCGCCTCGCCGCTGATCCCGAAGGGCGCGGCAATTGCCTCGCACTGGGCGCGCCATGCTTCCCAGTCATCAGGGATATCTAGCACATTGCCGAAGTCAAAGATCAAGACCTTTGTGGTGGCGCGTGGATCGTTCAGCAGCGGCTCAAGCGCTGCTTCAAGGTCAAGATCGGCGGTGTAGCGAAGGGCGTGCATCCCGACGCTTTTAGCGCCGTCCACATTGGCTGTGTTGTCGTCAATGAAGACGCACTCAGGCAAGCTGACCTCAAGCGCCTCTGCAATGGCGCGGAATGCCTCTGGCTCAGGCTTGAGTGCGCCGATCTGGGCTGAGATAGCAACAGCGTCAAAGTGGCGGTGGAGATCGAGGCGCTCTAGCTTTTCGGCGAGGGCGTGCGAGTCGTTGCTGAGCAAGCCGAGTCGCAAGCCGCGCTCGCGCAGCCGATCAATCAGCGCCACAAGCGACTCATCCAGCACATCGCCTTTGAAATAATCGTGGCGCAGCTGATCCAGATCGTCGCCGTTAATTCCAAGTTGCTCACCGAGCGCTTGCCAGTACGCCTCTGGTGCTAGTGTGCCGCGCTGTGCTTCAATCCACAGGCTGCTGCCGTGTACAAGGCGCTCCAACTGACCGTGCGCAAGGTTCAGGCGATTTTCCCAAGCGCGCCTGCCAGAGTCGTCTTGAGTGCGCATCAGCACGCCGCCGAAATCGAAAATGACAGCACGGATCATTTACGGCTCTTCTTTTCTTTGTCGCGGGGGCGGAAATTCGGCATAAATGCGCCAAAAAGTGAGAGTGAGCTGCGCGCTTGGGCGGTTGCCTCGCTCAGATCAGGCTCAGTGCTGTACTTGTTGCGCAGACGCGCCACGTGCCACTTGGCGTAATCGTTCATGGCGGCTTGGAACGCCTCGCCGATGAGCAGATCATCCTCGATTTGCAGCATATCGCGCAGGTGTGCCAGTTGCGCCATGAGCGCATCTAGGCGATGGGTCAGATTTTGCCGATTGCGGTAGAGCAAGGCGCCTAGTGCCTCAGGATCGCTCTCGATCAGGCGATAAGTTGCCAGCACAAACGACGGGTTGCCAAACCACTGCGCGTCGCTCCATGAGGGCGAGTTGTGCAGCGCCCTGAAGAGCGCCATTTGCAGCAGGAGCGGCAAGCCTTCCATGCCTGCAGCAATGCTATCATGCTCAGCAGGATCCGTGAAATGCACTTTCACGCCCAGCAGGTCGCTCAAATCGCTGACCAGCTGCACAGCATCAGGGGGACAGCTAGGCGCAGGTGAGATGATCATCACGCCGTCTTGAAATAGGTCAGCGCGCCCGCTCTCAGGCGAGTCTTCGGGCAAGCCGAGATAGCTCGGATTCAAGATCGGCGTGATTCCGACCAAGTACGCCTGCTGATCGCCGTCGGAGTCGCGCAGCAAGTAGCGATCTGCCCAAGCGAGGGACGGCACTTTGAGCGGCGCGCTATCCAGCACAACCGCGCCTGCTTTCAGCGCGCCGCCCACCAACTTCAGCATTTCTTCGGTCTCGCTATACGGCACACAGAGGAATACGATGTCTGCCTCGCGCACAGCAGCGATAAAGTCGAGTTGCTGGGCGTCAAGCGCGCCCATTGCCGCCGCCTTACGGACGTTTTCAGCGCGCCTATCGCAGCCCGTGACTGCAAAAGTGTGCTTGTGATCGGGCTTGCCATTCAGCGCCCGAATCGCCAAGCCAAACGACGTGCCAAGCCGATTCAGACCCAAGATCGTCACGTTTACATTTGCCATATGCCTGTAAATCCTCAATTTGCGTTATCGGCATCTTGCAATGCCTGCAAGAGCCGCTCGAAATCATCTCGCGGCGCGCCTGAGAGCTTTTCGGCGTGCTTGGCGATCAGCTGAACAACCAATGGATCGCCGCCTAGCGCCTCTACAGCCTCTGCGCTCCACTGCGGATGCTGCTGCCGAATGACGAAGGGTCGGCGCCAGCCGCGGGGCGCGCCGCTCCCCCAGCGTTTGGCGCGCTCGCGCCAAATGCCGCCCACAATCACCACCAAAACGCGCTGCCAGAGCGGAAACGGATAGCGCGCTTTGCCGCAGTCATGCAGCAAAGCTGCCTGCCACACTGCGGGATGCATACAGCCGCGCCGTTGCAAAGTGCGCAGCACCCTCAAGCTATGCTGCCGTTCGGCGCGGCGCATCCTCAAAAAGAGCGGCAGCAAGTTCGGCGGCAAAACTTGTGCCGCGAGATCGTTATTCACAGGCTGCAGCCATGTGAAAAGCGCCTGTGCGCCTTGCCGCAAACGCGAAATCGCTGTCATTTGCACCTAAAAGCCCAGCAACAAGCGTGCAATGAACGTATACGGAGGATTCAAGACGGCGCCAAAGATATTGAAGCCGATGAATGACAGGATCAACAACGCGAAGAACAAGAACATGCTTTCCTGCTGGTAGCGCTCTAGCACGCTTGCCTCGCGGGGCGGCAAGAGTTTGCGCAGCATATGCCAGCCGTCAAAGGGGAAGAATGGCAGCAAGTTGAACAGAAATAGCAGCACGTTCAGGTTGAAGAAGAGCGTCATGAACTGGTTGAGGTTGAAGAAAAAGTCAGTGCGGCTGAATGACTCGAAGCGCCAAATGCCCAGACGAAAGAGCAGCGCCGCAAAAGCCGCCAGCGCCAAATTCGAAAGCGGACCGGCAGCCACTGCCCAGAAGTAGCCCCAGCGCCTATCGCGCATGCGCCACTCGCTGATCGGCGCCGAGCCAAGAATGCCAAAGCCAATCAAGACCCACATCGCCCAGCCGAGCCAGTTAATATGCACGAACGGGTTAAGGGTCAGCCGCCCTAAGTCGCGGGGCGTGGGATCGCCCATGCGGTAGCCTACATAATTGTGCGCAAACTCATGCACGGTCATGGCGATGAGCAGGACAAGTGCAGCGGCAAGCAGGCGACCAATGGTCAGGCTCAAGCCTGTGCCGATTTGCGCGATGATGAAAAAGTCTGTGCCAAACACGCGCTTTTACGCTCCCTCAGCGCGCTGTCTCAGCCATAGCGCGCATTGCCAGTTGATGGGACTAATTATAACACGAACTTGAAAAGGAATTGCGCCTGAGTGCCTACGCTGGGTCATGCAGCACACAACGCTGCGACTTAGCCTTGCCACTTTCTCAATTCTTTAATCCTATTGCCGCATAGGACGATCTACTTGACGAACAGCGCAATTTGGTATTCAATTCAACGGCGTGTATCGCTGAGCGGAAGGATTCGAGGGCTGTGTCTGCTGCTTTTGCCGCGCTTGTGGCAGCGCTGAGCGTTGTGTTTGCGCTTGCTGTCAACACAACGACCACTCCGCCAATTGAGACGTATCTGAATGTGCTGCTGGAGTTCGTGCGTGGCGACTCGCTGCGCCGCCTAAGCCCTGAGGAAGTGCTGAGCGTGTTGTTCTACGTCAGCACGTTGTACTTGATCGTCTTTTCAGTGGCGTGGTGGCTATTCCGTCTGCTGGCAGTTTTCTTGGTCGCTTTTGGGTTGCCCAATGAAGAGGCGCTGCGCTTGAACCGTGAGGTACGGCGCGGTAGAGGCGCTCACATTGACCTAGCCCGTCGGCAAGCGCGCTTCACTGCTGCTTACCTCTTGCGCGCACAGGAACTTGCCGCCGCTCGCCAAGAGCGCGCCAGCCGCCGCGCTGATAGCAGCGAACCGACTCTTGAAGACTTCAATTTGTAGACTCTGGAGCCTGCATGGACTTCCGTAGCTTTGATCCCAATGCCCTGGAGCCGCGCCAATTGACGCTGCTCTTCCAAAGCCTGATCGTGCCGCGCCCTGTGGCGTGGGTCTCGACTTTGAGCGCGAGCGGCATCCCGAACCTTGCCGCATTTAGCTACTTCAACGCCGGCAGCACCAATCCGCCTTTAGTCATGTTCTCAGTCGGCGTGCATCGTGATGGTCGGACTAAAGACACGCTCAGCAACCTGCGCGAGGTGCCGGAGTTCGTGCTGCACATTGCCAACACGCCGCTGATTGCCCAAGTCGAGATCACTGGCACGGAATACGCGCCTGAAGTGAATGAATTCATTGAGGCACGCTTGACGCCCATACCCGCCGATCTGGTGCGCCCTGCTCGCGTCGCTGAGGCGCCTGCTGCAATGGAGTGCAAGGTCTTGGAGCTTCATCCGATGCCGATCGGGAACAGTACGCTTGTGATCGGGCAGGTGCTGCGCTTCCATGTGCGTGCCGATCTGCCCACTGACTCGCTGTGGATTGATAGCCTCGCCCTTGACCCGATCTCGCGCCTTGCCCGCAAGGATTACGGCAAACTCGGTGCCATCAGTGACGGTCAGGCGCTGGCAGAGGCGTTCCGCCGCGCCACAGCGCCCGATTTTGACTAGTGAGTGATATCTGTGAGCGATCAGCGCTGGGATCAGCTATGCTTACAGGGCGCATCAGCCTCTGAGGTCGCGGAGCAAGTCCGTGCAACCCTTCTGGCGCACGGCTACGCGCCCTATGATCCTTTTCACGGCGGGAGCGGCACGCCGCCGCGCTTCAAGCAGTTCGTACGGCTTTTTGTCCTGCCGCCTCAGGCGGGCTGGATACGCATTCTGGGCGCACAAGACCCTGCTCTTCTGCCTGAATTAGTGCGCACGCTTAGCGCTGATGGGTTGCTGATCCACGCTTGGTTCACGGCGCAAGAGGGCGGGCTAGAGGCTTATCGGGAGGGCAAGGTTGATCCAGCGCTCCTTGTGCCCTATGTGGGCGAGGCAGTTCGCTCTGAGGGCGCGCCACACAGCTCGACTTTGCCCTCTGAGGTGGCAAAACTTGCCCAAGAGCGCGGTGTTAATCCGCAGCAGGCAGAAAAGCTGATCGGGCGCTTTGCGCGCAACATCTTCGGCAAACAGGCAGGGAGCGTGCAGCAAGAAGCAGCGCAGCTTTTCAAATCAGCGTGGGAAAGCCCAGGCGCACAACGCCTTTTGACCCTGATCGCCCGCGTGCGCCTGCCCTTTGACCTGCGCACACCTGACTTCGAGACGCTCCGTGAGGCATATCAGGCAACGCGGCTGTTAGGGCGCCGTCCGAATGCAACGCTGCTCGACTCAGAGCGCGCCGCTTTGAGTGCTGTTCCCTACGCCGCTGAGGCGATCCCCGTTTATATGGGCAAGTGATGAGAGTTATCATGCCTAGGCTGATTTTGACGTTCCTGTTGGCTTGTCTACTGGTTGCGTGCAACGGCGAGAGCGATTCGCCCGCTGCTGCAGTTGAGAATTATTTGCGCACGCGCATCACAGGCGATGAGGCGAAATTGGTCGCTTTGGCGTGCCGTGCGCGTGAGGCAGAGGCGCGCACAGAGGCTGCCTCTTTTGCACCGATGAACGCTGAGATCAAGACGCTCAGTTGCCGCGCTGATGGCACTGATGGACAGTACACGATTGTCGCCTGTCAAGGGCAGATGGTCACTAACTACGCCGGCGAGACTCGCGAATGGGACTTAGGCGCACGGCGTTTCCGCACAGTGCAGGAAGACGGGCGCTGGCGGGTCTGCGGATTTGCGCGCTGATCGGCTAAGTGAGCCGCGCTATGCGCTACCTCCTGAGTCAGCAGCGACTCAGGAGGTAGTCTGCCTTAGACTTGCCTAGCTGTGTCTGTCAGCGCGGTATGACCGAGCCAAAGACCTCAACTGCAAGGCTGCCGAAGCGCGCCGTGAAGCGATTGGCAGGCGCAGCATACCAAACCGCCCGCGACTGCGTGCCGAGTCCGAAGGTGATCAAGGCGCCAATGTAGACCTCCTGATCAGTGTTGAAAGTGTATTGCACGATCACGACGCCCAACTGTGCCAGACGCGCCTGCTCAAACAAGCGCTCATAGCGCCCGCTGATCGCCTCAAAAGCGGCTTGCTGCAGCGGCGCGCCGCCCGCCAAACGATAGGTGGCAATGCCCAAAAACTCTGGAAGCGCGTCTGGGCTGTGGAAAAAGCGCATTCCGTTGCTCTCTCCAGCGGCGCGCCAGCCCGTCGGGATGCGAGCAGCGAAGGTCGGCGTGGTGACCGTCTCATAGGTCAGGCGTTGTGATTCCGCAAAGGCGAAGGGCACGTCCTGAGCATCGCAGCTGGTATCTAGCGGGCTTGGATTAGCGTAAAAGGCGCGGGCAAGGCGCTGTGCGCATAAGCTATAAGGCAGGATAGTGTGTGCCTGATACGGAAAACGCACCAAGACGCTATTCGGGTAGCGTGCCTGCGTTGTGAGCGCGAAAGCAGCGGGCGTGATCGGGTCAAAATCGCCGACGAAGAGCAGAGTCGGCACGGGTGAGCTGATCGGCGCGATTTCAGCCTCATCGAGCTCAGCGCTGCGCCACGCCGCGCATAGATCGCTGTAGGTATCCTTTGGTAGGGCGCTGAAGTAGGTGCTTTCTGGGATCGCCTCTAACAGATCAGAGGTATAAAAAGGGACGCTCTCCGCGCATACCACGCTGAGATTCATGCCGTAGCTGAGCGGCTGCTCTGCGCTTGCGATCAAGACAGTTGCCGGCAAGGTGTAGACGCCGTTTGCCGCCTGAGCAATCGCCTGTGGCACAGAGCCGATCAAGCTGCCTTGATAGAGCATGCTGCGAATAGCAGCTAGGAAGCGCGCCGCGTTCATCACTACAGGATAGCTCCTGCCTGTGAGCGAACTGGTGCCGCTGACGCGCACAGACCGCTGCAGGCGCTCCACAGCCTGTGCCAGCTTCTGCTCGAGGTCAGGGAAGGCGCGGTTGCAGTCCGCGTCAGCAGCACAAGCCTCAAACAGGCGGCGCAAGGCGACATCCGCGTGCAAAGGTGCCAACAAAAAGGGTCTGTCCCACGGTCCGACCACGCCCTCCAGCACAGCGGCATTGACGCGATCGCCAAAGTCGCGCAGATAGAACTGCGCTAACCATGAGCCGTAAGATGAGCCGAATAAATTGATACGCTCATAGCCGAGCGCGGCGCGCACAGCGTCGGTATCACGGGCGAGGTTCGCCGTAATGTAGTGCTGCGGATCATTGGTCTGCGAAAGACGGGTTAGACAGGCTCGGGCGCGCTCAACGCTCTCAGCGACCTCAGTTTGAATGTCGAAGTCGAAGGTGAGGTCTTCAAAGGCGCGCTCAGCGATCTCAGTGCATTGCAGCGAGGCGGATTTGCCTGTGCCACGCTGATCGATCAGCACAATATCATGCACCTCGTTCAGATCAGCATAGGCGGAGTACCATGCCAAGCCGTAGAATTCAATGGCGCTAGCGCCAGGTCCGCCCTCAAAGTGGAAGATCGGCTCACGACGTGAGGCGCTGCTGCGCGCTGGGATCACGACAAAGTGAATCTCGATTTGGCGTCCGTTGGGCGCGTTGTAATCCTCTGGCACGCTCAAGACGCCACATTTTGCCGCTTGCTTGGCTGCGCCTTGCGCGCCAATCGGAATTTCGCAGTCAGTCAGGCTGATCGTGCCGCTCTGCGCGCTTACACCGTGCAAGGGCGCGATCAGTAGGGCGCACAGCCCCAATAACAAGGTCAGACGTCGGAACATGGGTAGGCTATCCTCCGCTCAAAGGGCAATGCTCAGATTGTAGCGCGTTTGGGCAGAGCGCGCCCTCTTGCGCTTCATTTGAGGCTATGTTACGCTGATACACTGCTTGAATCTTTTACCTTTTTCAAGGAGTGTGATCTGTGTACGCGCCGCGTATCAGCATGGATTATGACGAGGGCAAAGCGCTGGAAAAATATTTTTCCAGTGCAGGCGAGAGTGTTCAACAGCTCTTACGCAACCTAACACATCACATCCAACTGTTGCAAGAGGGCGGATGGCGTGGACGCGGCGCCCAGGCCTTCTATGCCGAAATGAACGATGCCATATTGCCAGCGGTAAGTCGGCTTGCAAAAGCACTAAAAGAAGCTCAACACGCCATGTCGCTTATTGCCACGCGCTTTCAAGAAGCCGAGCGAGAAGCGGGCGCACTTTTCGCAGGCGCGGCTAGCGGCAAGGATGGCTACGGTCCGTATCCGAACCCAACAACCGCACCGCCAGCACAAGACGGTGGCAGTGCGGCGCCGAACGATGGCAGCGGTGGCAACACGCGCCCCAATCTTGCTGAGCAGTTCGCAGAATTCCAGCGCACTCGCCCAGACTACAGTAACAACCCTCGCGTTAACTACTATGGAACGCGCATCACGCAGCGAGAAGCTGAGCTGCTTGATAAATTGGGATTTCCCCAGCGATTTGAAGCCAAGATTATCAGAGATGAGGCGCTCAGCAGATCAGAGCGTTTCCTCACAGACCTTGGCTTGCCTAGCAGTGAAATTCACAACGGCATAGGCGACGCTTTTCGTCATGCTTACTGGTCGGCGCGGATGACCCAGGCTTTTGGCGAGGAATGGACGAGAAACTTCACGACTGCTCATGAGATGAACCCCGAAAACGATCCTGCAAGATTCAATGAGGAATTCATGGATTTGCACAATAATGCTCTTGGCATTCGCATCGCTAGGGAGAATCCCTACGCATCTCCTGAGCAACTTGCCCAACTGATTGCCCAAGCCCTCAGAAATGGCGAAGGTGTGTACATTCAGCCCAACGGCACACATGCCTACACTGATCAACACAGTGCTGCAGAGCGCCTCACAGTGCCACAGCCAGCATCAAGCCCATACCGTAGATGAGATAACTTGAGGGATGTTAATGAAACGTCTTGTCACGATAGCCGTATGGCTACTCCTCAGCCTAACTGCTTGCGATCTAGGAGCGTATATGGCACGCCAGAACTTGCTTTCCCAAACCGAGGCACAGAGCCAACTGGTGCAACAGATCAGCCAGACCATTCAGGATCATCAAGGTGACGCTGTCAGCGCCTCAGCGCTTTTTCCGTTCACATGGGAGCGTCTATGCATCTTCACTTGGGCGGATAAGCTGAGCAGCGTGAACTCTGCGCTTGGTGTTGAGTGGGTTGTGCCTGATGACCAAATGATCGGGAGCGGTGAGGGCTACACGCTCCCAGACTACCAAATCGCTGTTTTCGTCGAGTCGGGGAGCGTCGTGCAGCACTTGATCTTCCCTGAGTACCCCTTCCGCGACTCGGCAGGCGGCATCATCTCTGGCGGCGCCTGTGTTCAAAACCGTCCTGATCTCACCTTCACAGTGAGCAGTGCAACGACGGTGATCTTTCCTGTAAATCAGTGACCTCAACGGGCAGAGGCAGATTCGCCCGTGCCTCTGCCCATCCTTTGAAGTTATTTTTCCTGCGTGCGCTATAATCTGCCCATAAAAGGAGATTTTGTCCATGCTCCATCACCTGCACACAATCTATCACCCGATCTCGACCCAAGAGGCGCACGCACGCCTGCAGGAGCGCGCCACCTATCCCGTCTATGGCTATGGCGCCTATTTGCCGCGCCTGCCCTATAGCGTCCGACGCGAGTTAGAAGCCATTGTAGACCTCTCTGCCCTAGCGCCCAGTCACTGGCAGCTCAACGAACATAGGCTGGAGGTGGGCAGCGCGATCACAGCGGCGCGGGCGCGCAGCATCAGCTCAGACGTGGCAGCTGTGATTGACGCCGAATTGCCGCGTACGCTGCAAAATACCATCACACTGGGCGACCTGCTGATGGAGTGCCCGCAGGACTCGCTCATCCTCGCCATGTTGCAAGGCATCGGCGCCCGCGTGATCACAGCTGAGCATGATGAGAATGCCGCCATTGACATGCCGCGCTGGTGCACCCTGAGCCTTGAAGAGCGCCGCCGTCTAGCGATTCTAGGCGTGATCGCCTCTGACTACGCCGCCAATTGGCGTTTTGCGCCCTATAAAGTCTCGCGCACGCCCTCAGACGCGCCGATCGTGGGCGCTGTGGGCTTTGCCTTTCATGGCGAGCCAGATCCGGGCGCCTTTTCGATCTTGGTCGGCGTGCTGGAGCATCCCGTGCGCTACTATGAGGGCATTCGCAGCACGCGCCACGATTACAAAGGGAGCGCGGAGTATCGCACGGCAATGGCGCGTGTGGCGCATGAGGAGTCAATTCGGCGCGCACGGGAACTGGCGCATAGCGGCTGATGTGGCGCGTCGGTATTGAGGCCAGTGGCCTGATCGCGCGCAAGGCGCTCACAGGCGTTCGGCGCTACCTTGTGTGCTTGCTGGAGGCGTTAGCCGCGCAGGCGCCCGCTGAAAATCTTCAGCTATATCTCTATTTTATTAGTCCGCCGCGGCGCGACGCGCCTGAGCTTGCCAATTTGCAGCCAAACCAATGGCTACGCTGGCGCGTTGCGCCGTTCGAGCGCGGCTGGTGGCGCATCGGCATGGGCGCAGCAATGCTGCTAGATCGGCTGCAGGTGTTTCACTTCGCTGCGCCGCATATGGCGCATTTTTGTCCCGTGCCAGCTGTGGTGACTGTACACGATCTCGCAGCGCTCAGTCTACCGCCCGAACAGACCGCGAAGGAACGTCTCTACCTTAAGGACACACTGTATGCTTTTCGGCACGCGGCACGCTTGATCGCCGTCTCGCAGAATGCGGCGGATGAAGTGAAACGACATTTAGGCTTGAACGCCACTGTGATCTACGAAGGCGTGGACGCGCACTCTTTTCAGCCCGCCTCTGAGGCAGAAACTGCAGCGCTGCGTGCACAACTGGACGTTGAGCGCTATGTGTTGTGCGTCGGCACGTTGCAACAGCGCAAGAATCAAGTTGGGCTGCTGCGCGCTTTCGCCCAGATTCAAGAGCGCGTGCCACACACGCTGATCTTGGCAGGCGGCGAAGGCAGCGGCGCTGAGGCAGTCAAGGCGTACCTCGCGGCGCATCCGCATGTGCGCGCCAAATGGATCGGCTATGTGCCAGAGGCGCAACTGCCCGCGCTCTACAGCGGCGCCGATTCTCTCGCCCTCCCGTCATTCTGGGAGGGCTTCGGTCTGCCCGTGCTAGAGGCAATGGCTTGTGGCGTCCCTGTGCTGACCTCGAACGTCTCAAGTTTGGCGGAAATTGCAGGCGATGCAGCGCTGCTGATCGATCCGCACGATGAATCGGCGCTTGCCGAAGGACTCCTGCGCCTGCTGAGCGACTCCGCCTTGCGCGAACAGCTCAAAGCGGCAGGCAGAGCGCGTGCCGCTCAATTCACATGGCAACAGGCTGCACAACAGACGCTTGCCGTCTATCGGGAGCTAGTAAAATAGTCCCCAATCTTGAGCGGCGCCTTCCTCGATCATGGAGGGATCCCACAACTCAGGGCTGAATTCAATCGTAGTCGGCACGCCCGTCACGTCTTGGACGGTCAGGCGCACCTGCTCCAGCAGTTGCGGACCGTAGGGGCAAAAAGGCGTGGTCAGCAACATTTTGACGTGCGAACGGTCAGGCTCAAGGATCAGCTCGCGGATCAAGCCGAGCGCAACCACGTCCATGCCGATCTCAGGGTCAACCACTTGGCGCAGCGCCTCACGAACGGCTTCCTCGCTCATGGGCGTGCGATTGCTCACTTCAGACATGATGACTTGCTCTCCTCAGCGTTCTGCTACGCTAAATATACACAGACGGTCGCCATCTAGCACACAGGCAGTGCGCTGTGCCGCTTGCCCTAGCACAGAGCGGATGATGGTGCGCTCAATGTGGCACGCTTCAGCATGACGCTGCCCTACGAAAACATACGGACAGCTCAGCTCAGCCTGCAATGCGCCGCTCTCTAGGCGTCGGACAGCGGCGCGGAAGCCTTCCTCGCCGAGAATCTCTACCAGCTTGTGCAGACGTTCCTCGAGACTGCCCTCAAGCGGCAAGGCGCCGTAACGCGCCGCGATATTCTCCGCCACGCGGTCAATGATCGCCGCCAACTGCTCAGGCGTCAAGCTGGCTTTCAGCTCGTGCATCAGGCGCTCAGCGAAGGTGCGGTAGGCAGGCGCAAAGTAGCGCTCCGCCGCCTCAGTCAGGCTGTAGACGTGCTTGGGACGCCCAACCGTTTGCCGCGCTAGGCTCACAGTGAGCAAGCCCTCGGCTTGCAAGCCCGTCAAGTGATGGCGCACGGCAATCGGCGAGATGCCCAGCGCCTGCGCTAACGAGGCAACTGTTGCCTGTCCCTGCGCACGAATGGCTTGCAGCACTGCCAAGCGTGTATCGCGCATTTGCCCGCACCCATCTTCCAACAATCTATCTAGCGACTCGCTCTCCGCCGCTATGCCCAGACTCTAGCACGTTTTGATGGAAAAAGCAATAAGTATCATATTTATCAAAGAAACATAGCATAAATTGAGAGGCTTAAGCGATAAAAAAGGGCGGCTACCTGCGCGCCGCCCTCTGAGACCGATCAAGCTATGACGCGCAAGCGTGCGCGGCAATGCTCAACGGAGCTGATCACGTTCTGCAGCACGGAGTCGTCATCTGCCTCAAACGAGTAGAAAACTTCGAGGAAGGTCGGCACATGGGCAAGATTTGCCGCTTGCACCTGCGCTGCGAAACCTGCTACATCGTATTCGGCGCGTGGATCGGGGAAACCCCAGTGCGAATCGCTCTGGAAGTCGGTATTTTGCAGGTGCAGCACGCCGATATGCTCACCGACTGCCGTAAACCATGCCTCTAACGACGCGCCCTTGCCGTAGAGCGGCTCATAGAGCGCATGACCAATATCTAGGACGTATTCAATTGGCACGGCGGCGCGCTCGCGCATATCCTCTTGCAGCGCAACCGCCTGCTCGATTGTGTGCGGAAACTCACGGCGCAGCGGTGTCGGCTCGACTAGCACGGCGCGCAAGCCGTACGACTCTGCCATCTCAGTGATCTGAGTGAGCGAGTCCAGCAAGTCTTGGTAGCGCCGCTCGGCGATGTTGGGATCGGCAGCATCAGGCACGCTCATCGCGCCTAGCGGTCCGCCCACTGCCTCGACCTCCAGCTCAGCGGCTAATTCAACCGCGTTTTGCCACCATTCCATTGCCGCCTGCCGTCCCGCCCGATCAGGGTGCAGCAGACCGTTATAGGTATAGCACGCCAAGCCGACCTGCGCGCTGTGGATCAGCAAGCCGAAGTCCTTTGCCGCTTGGCGCACCTGCGCGGCAAGCGCCACACGCGCTCCGAGCGGCATGAACGGATCGATCAGGTCAAACGAGAATTGCACAAGGTCTAGATTCAGCTTTTCGCGCACAAAGCGCGCCCACTCAGAGGCGGCGGGCAGGCGCTTGACTGCAAAACCGAGATTAATGCCGAAAGGAATGCTCATAAAGACTCCTCACTATTTGATGGCGCCCATCGTCAAGCCGCGTGCCAGATGACGCGAGACAATCGCCGCAAAAATGACCACCGGCAGCACGATCAGCGTGCCAGTTGCCATCATCTCGCCCCACTTCACGCCGAAGCCCGTCATGAAGTTCGCCGCCTGCACAGGCGCGGTCTGCCCTGTGCTGCGATTCAAGATCAGGGCGAAGAGCAACTCGTTCCAGCTGAAGATGAAGCACAAAATCGCCGAAACGACCACGCCCGGTATTGCCAGCGGCAAGTTGATGCGCCAAAACGACTGGAACAGGTTGCAGCCGTCCACTTTTGCCTGCTCATCAAGGTCGCGTGGGATAGCGCGGAACTGATCGAGGCACAACCAGACCACTAACGGAACGTTGAAGGTCAGGTAGATCAGGATCAGAGCCTGCGGCGTGTTGAGCAAGCGCAGATCGCGTGCGATCAGGAAAAAGGGCAAAGCGACCACAATCGGCGAGATGAAGCGATTGGAGATGAACCAGAACCACAGGTCGCGCTTGCCGCGAAACTCAAAGCGCGCCAAGATGTAAGCAGCGGGCGTGCCAAGCACGAGCGCTAAGAGCGTGGTGAAGGTCGCCACGATCAGGCTATTCTGCAAGCCTGTTGGCACAATGGCCGAAGGGCTGAACAGCACCTGATTGTAATGCTCTAGCGTCGGCGTGAAGATGATCTTCGGCGGGATAGCAAAGGTATCGTTCTGCTCTTTAAGCGAGGTCGAGACCATCCAGAAGAATGGCGTCAGAATGAAGATCAGGAGCAGGATCAGCAGCGCTAACTGCAGCCACGCGCCTAAAGGAATGCGCTGCCGATGCATCATAGCGCTGCGGGCGCGGCTAGAGAGCAAATTCATCCGGATGTTTTCTGCTTGTGCCATGATCCCTTCACCTACTCCGACTCAGGCGTGCGATAGAAGAAACGGATGTAGGCGCGCGCCAAAACGATGCACAGGATCAGCAACAGGACTGCCTGCGCAGACGCCACGCCCATATCGAAAATGCGGAAGCCCATACGCTGCACATACAAGCTGATCAGCTCAGTCGAGACGCCCGGTCCGCCGCGAGTCAGCGTGAAGGGCATATCAAACAGCTTCAGCACGTCCGCTGTACGGATGATCATGAATGCCGTGATGCCCGGCATCAGGTAGGGCAGTTTGACGTAGCGGAAGATCGTCCAGCTGTTTTTGGTATCGAGCCTAGCCGCCTCGATCATGTCATGTGGCACAATGGCAAGGCTAGAGAGCATGATCAGCGCCGCAAAGGGCGTCCACTGCCAGATGTCCGTGATGATGATCGCCGCCATTGCCATAGTTGGATCGCCCAGCCAGTTGATCTTTTCGATCCCGATCAAGCCGAGCAGATAGTTCATTAGACCGAAATCGCGGTTGAAGATCAGCACGCCCAGCAAGCCGACCACAGCAGGCGTCATGGCAATGGGGATAACCAGCGCCGTCTTGACTGTCCAGTTGAGGACGCGCCAACGGCTGCTGTCAATCAGCAGGGCAGTGCCGATTCCAGCTGTGATCTGCACAATCAGCACGATCAAGAGCATGGTCAGCGTCCGCCCTAGCGATGACCAGAACAACGGATCGTTCAGCACTGTAGCGTAGTTTTCAAAGCCGACGAACATGCCGTTGTTCTGCGGGCGATTGAGCAAAAAGCGTTGGAAACTCAAGCTGACGGCGAACAGCAACGGATACAGCCCGATCAGCAACAGCGCGATGATTGACGGCATGATCATGGCAAGCGCCAGCCAATTGATGCGCAGGGGACGCCTGTGCCGAGCCGTCTGTTTAGTCTCTACCAAATTGACCGCGTCTGCCATGTTTGCCATAGCCGCTACTCCTATCTCACTCTAGGTTGGTGTGGCGTGCGCGCATTTGATCGGGCGTTTGACCAGTCAGCTCGCGCAGCATGATCGAGATCAGATCGAAGAAGACCAACTGGACTGCCTCATACAAGCTGCCCATTGGCAACAGACTGGTGTTGCCGCCCGTATCGTTCGCCATGGTCTGCGCAGGCAGATGGATCACCACGTCGGCTTGCGAGGGCGCACGTCCGCCGGGCTGCGCTGTGATGCACATGGTGCGCGCTCCGTCGCGCTTAGCAACGCCCATCAGCGCCAAGACCGTTGAGAATTCGCCCGGACCGGCGCTCACAATCAGCAGATCGCCCTCGCCCAAGTGCGGCGTGGTCATATCGCCCACCACGTGCGCGTCAAAGCCGAGGTGCATCAGGCGCATACACAGCGCTTTCATCATCAGACCCTCGCGCCCGACTCCATAAGTGGCAATGCGCCGCGCCGCCATGATTGTATCACACATCAGGCGCGCCGCCTCAGATTTCACCTGCTCAAATACGGCGCCGATCTCGCTGAGCGCTTGCCGCGCCATGCTTTGGACATCTTGCTGTGTTTGCATCTTAAAAGTCCTCGTCTAAAGCAGTTTTTGCCAGTAGCGATCAGCTCAGGCTGATCGCTACTGGCGCGCTAGCACTTATTGCAGCTTAGGCAGACGCCCTTCGGTATAGTCGCGCAAGATGGTTGCCATTTGCGCTTCAATGCGCGCCACGCCTTCCTCAACCGAGATGTTTCCGAGCATCATCTCCGTGCCGAACTGGGCGATCACGTCCGAGATGGCAGGCCACTCTGGGAAGCGCGGGCGGAAGACGGGATTGCCGTATTTCTCCCACGACTCGGCCAGCGCTGCGTAGTGCGGGAACTTGGCAAGCATTTCAGGATCGCTGTAGACGCTGCGGCGACCCGACACACCACCGCGCTCGGCGTATTCCTTCGCCTTCGCCTCGCTGGTGATCCACTGGATGAACAGCCATGCCGCCGCTTGCTTCGCCTCTGAGCTGCTGGAGTTCACTGCCAGCGAGAAGCCGCCCAAGGCAGGCTTGCGGCCCGCAGGCCCAGCAGGCTCCACCGTGATGCCCAGGCAGTCAGTGATGCGCGAAGTCGCAGGGTTGGAGAGCGTGGCGTAGAAGGCGCTCCACTCCGTGATCATCGCCACCTGACCCTGTGCCAGTGCCTGCACGGTCTCATCGTGATCGAAGGCGACAATGTCCGGGGGCATGTACTTCATCAGCTCTTGGCGGAACTTCAAGCCCGCTAGCGACTCCGGCGAGGACAGATTTGAGGTGAAGTCATCCTTCAACAGCGAGCCGCCGAAGGGCCAGATCACGCGCATGAACGAGTCGGCGGATTGCGTCTCACCGCGACGGCTCTGCAGCGCGAAGGCATACTTGCCGTCTTTGGTCAGCGCTGGTCCGTAGACGTTCAGCAGCTCTTCCCAAGTGTCCGGCGGACGGTTGAAGCCTGCCTGCTCCAGCATGCACTTGTTGTAGTAGAGCAAGCCGCTGTAGTTATCGAACGGCAAGCCGTAGATCACGCCGTCCCACGTGCCGAACGACTCAAGCAGGATCGGGAAGAAACCGTCGAGGTTCAGCTCTGGGTCAGCCAAGGCGGGGTTGTTATAGAACTTCTCTAGCGGCACAATCCAGCCGTTCGCAGCAAAGTTGCCGATCCACACCACGTCCACCAGCACCACGTCGAACTGCGCTGTGCCGCCTGTGAAGTCGAGCGTCTGCTTTTCAAGGCTGTTCTCGTAAGGCGTCACGTCCCATGTGACCTTGATGCCCGTGATCTGCTCGAACTCCGGGATCATCTGCTGCGCCGCCACGTAGCCGGGACGTTCCAAGAAGAAAGCGCGGATTTCCGTGCCAGCGTACGGCTTTGCCGCCTCTGCGAGGCTCCACGTGCCTTGGGCGCGACTGGGCGTGGCATCTGTGCCTGCCATGCCCACCAGCACCAGCGCCAAGACCAAAAGAAAAATAAACCCTTTGCGCATAGCGTACTCCTTATTGAACATTTTTTGTGAACCGATGTTCAGCTATAAAAGATAGCACAATCTGTCCAATGTGGCAAATGTGATCTTGCCCAACTTTTGTGAATGGAGGTTTAGACTATGCTAAGTCACTGGGCGCGGCTGAGCTGAAGTTCGTAGCTGCCGAAGTCGCCGTGCGCCGTCTCGCGCCCAAAGCGCGTGACGCGCACTGTGTAGCGTCCATCTTGCGGCAAGGTGAATGCCGCGATCTGCGCGTCAGTGGCTGAGAGCAACTCAGTCGGCGCGCCGATGTCATCATTTGCGGCGAGGGGCTTGCCGTCAACGCCGATCAGCTCAAGGTAGGCGTCAAATTCAGCGGAGCGCAGCGCAATCGTGACCGACTCGCCCGCCTTGCCCTCGAAAGTGTAGATGTGTAGGAAAACTTGATCGGTCAGCGTGCCGAATCGCCTTTCGCCGTAGTTGATCGCGCCTCGATCGGCGCTGCCGCGTGCCACTGACTCCGTCAAGTTGCGATCCAGCACAAAAGCGACCACCTGTGGATATTTGCCCGCGTCCGCTACGTACAGCACGTTGCCTGAGGGCGCAGGCGCTATGGCTATCGGGCGCGCTAACTGTCCCACCTTGGGCGGCGCGGACTCATCGTACGGCGCGCCGATCACGCCGATCAGCGTGCCTTCGGGCGAGAGCATCAAAATGCCCTGATCAGCCGTTGCCACGTAGAAATTGTTGAAACGGTCTAGGGCGAGGGCTAACGACTCGCTTTGGGCAAGCCATGCGCCGCCGATTCCGCGCTGTGCCACGCGCCCATCAGCGTAGAGTTTGAGCAAGCCGCCTGTGCCACGCGCCAACAGGTAGAGATTCCCGTTTGTATCGGCGCCCAGCAAGACGTTTTGCGCATTCGGCAGCTCATCTGCCAGATTCCACGCCACTATAGCGCTCCCGCCAATGTTAAAGACCTGTACGCGCACACCATCAGCGTTTTCATCCACAGCGTAGATGTTCTGTCCGCTGAAGACGAACTGGCGCGGCATGTTTTCGCCAAAGGCGCCCCGACCCGTCCCTCGCGTCCCGCCGAAAAAGCGTGCGACTGTGTTGGAGTCGGGAGCGCGCCGCCAAACGATGTTGCTGAGCGGATCGGCGATGTACTGCGAGCCGTCAAGGCGCGTCACGATCTGCCCATAGTGCCTGACTTGTGGAAAGGTCAGCAGCTCAGGCAGAGGCACGCCTTCAGCCGTGAGCTGCCAAATGCCGCGCTGCGCATCCGCCACATAGATCAGCGCACCATCAGCGCTGACCGCAAGCGCGCTCAGATCGGGCAGCCCATCAGCCGCGATCTGCCATAATGGGATATCAATGCGGTCAAGATCGGCGCCCTCGCTAGGCGGAAAGAAACTCAAACTTGCCAGAAATCGCTCAAGGGTCGCCGCGCCTTCCGCCTCCCAGACCGCTACAGTGCTCACAGCGCGCAACAGCGCAACCTGCCGCCCGCCCAGAGAGAGCAACGCCGTGTAGACCGCCAAATCGTAGGTGGAGTCGCGCTCGGTCAGCGCCATGCCCGCCGCGCCGCCGATTCGCACAGGACTCAACGCCCGCCGCCCGCCTGTGGCATACTTGAGCAGCAGAGTCGGGAAGGCGTCCGTGTTGGGAATGCCCATGACGCGGAACGTGCTGAAGGTCAGGCTGAGCAGCACGCTGCTAGGCGCTTTGCCCTCTGCCAAGCCCTCCCAAGCGCCCTCAGGCGCCACAAGGATCGTCCGCGTCGTGAGATTCTCGCGCAACGTCCAATTGGCGGGATAGGCGAAAGTGACGCCGAAGAATTCGCTATAGTAGCGCCGCTGATCGGGCTGCGCGCCGATCGCATACGGCGCGCTGAGCGCGACGATCAGCGCGATCAGGCACAGACGGCGGATCATTGCGCGCTTTCCGCCAAAAGCGAGACGCGCAACGGCGTGAATGCCGTATCAAAATCGCTCAGGCGCGCCTCCACAAGGTAGAGTCCTGTGCTGGTCAACGTGAGCGCCAGACGCGCCATGAAATCTACATTTTTGCCCGCCTCAGGGCGCAGACGGATCGGCGCGTTGAGCGGCACGCCTTCGGGCTGATCGGCGTGGAAAATGCGGAAACTGATCTCCAGCTCTTCAGGCGGCGCCATAATGTTTGCGCACAGCACCACGTTGAGCGGCAAAGGCAGACTGCGCGCCGCCACATGACTCAACGGCGCAAGGCGCCAGCCGCCCGTCAGATCGTCCACTTCGACGTGCGAACACAGCAGGAGCGAAAAAATTCTAGGGCGCAGCGTGAAGCTCATGAGCGTCTCCTAGCGTTGCCAGCAGCTGATCGAGACTCGCGGCATACGGTTGCCGTCTGAAGTGCGCCGCGAAGATCGGCGCGAGTTGCGCAGCCGCAGTGGGCAGGTCGGGCGGCTGGGCGATCAGGTCAGCGAGGCGCGTCACGCCCTTATCGCGGATGCCGCATGGCACAATGCCCTCAAAATAGCGCAGATCGGTCGTGATGTTCAGCGCAAAGCCGTGCTGCGTGACTCGCTTGGTGGTCACGCGCACGCCCAGTGCCGCGATCTTGTGCGGCGCGCCGTCTTTTTGCACCCAGACGCCGCTCAGACCGCTGATCCGCTCACCTTGCACGCCATAGAGCGCAAGAAACTCGATGATGACCTGCTCAAGCGCCCGCACATAGGCGATCACGTCGGCGTGCAGGCCGTCAGCGCCGCACGGCAAGCGCAGAATCGGGTAGCCGACCAACTGACCCTCGCCGTGATAGGTGATATCGCCGCCGCGATCCACATGATGCAGGGCAATGCCGCGCTCTGCCAATTCCTCCGCCGTCCAGAGCAGATGCTCCAGCTTGCCCGCTGAGCCGAGCGTGTAAGTGTGCGGATGCTCCAGCAAAAGCAGCGTATCAGGCGCACGATCAGCGGCACGCGCCGCCGCCAAGCGCCGCTGCAGCGCCCAAGCCGCCTCATAGGGCATTCTGCCCGCGTAGATCACAGCGCACGGCGCGTCGCTCATGTCACCTCGTCCGTTTTCAAGTGGATGGTCGGTGCGGGCGGCTCTAGAATCTCATGCAGGAACTCGGTGCAGCGCCGCCAAGCGTCCGCTGCGTAATACGGATGATAGCGCGGCGACTCCTCATCTTTGAAGTTGTTCGCTACATTGGGATAGACGATCATCTGCCAGCGCGCCTTGCTCTGCGCCAATTCCTTCCACATCTGATTGAGCATCACAGGCGTGACCTCAGGATCGTCATCGCCGTAAAAGGCGAGGATCGCCGCTTGATCGTTGTGCAACTCGCTCAAAAAGGGCTGCGGATTGCCGCCGAAGATCACGACCGCTCTCAAATCGGGCTGCGTGAGCGCCATGCGAAAAGCGACCTCGCCGCCCGCGCCCCAGCCAACCACGCCGAGCCGCCTATTGACCCGATTGTGAGTCCGTAGCACTTGCAGTGCCGAACTGACCGCCGAATCGCCGCCCTTGCACAGCGCAGCGCGGCAAATCTCTAGATCGTTCGTGTTGAACGTGGCGCCGAACAGCTCAGGCGCGATCACATAATAGCCCAGCTCAGCGAAGCGGCGCACACGGATTCGAATCTGGTTGTTCAGACCGCGCTCGCTGTGGATCAGCACCAAGCCGGGAAAGCTGCCGCCGATCTGCGGATGCGCCCAAAAGGCAGGCAGGCTGTGCGCGCCGTCCATGATGCGGATGTAGCCGCTAGTGATGCGATGCTGTATGAACGGCGTCTCATAGAGACCCTCACGAATCGCTTGTTCATCCATAGGAGGCGAATCCTCTCCCTCACGCCGATACATTCAGCATACGGCACCTCGCTACTCTAACGAGCGCTTGGTCAGCCATTTGAGCAGATTGATAATTTCCTGATTGATGGCAAGGCGGCGCGCCCGCGTTGCGCCCATCAGGACGAGGCTCTGGAACTGCCCCTGTGCGCCATAGTAGGTCATCTTCAGGTGCGGATCGAGCGCCCGCTGCGCCTTGACCGTGATCAGGTTGCCCAACAGGATGCTGATCACGGGCGATCTAGGCGGCACCAGCAGCACCTCTCGCGGATTGATCAAGATTTCGCCAAGCACGCCGCCGCGCATCCCATTCCACCAACGGTAGCGCTCTGCCCAGATGATCGGCAAACAGCGGACGCTCAGCTCAACGGTCTGGGCGGCGCCGCGAAAGGCGGGACGCTCCCGTGAGGGCGCGCTCTCCGAGCGCTCTGCGCGCTTCATGCGCGGCGGCGGCTTGGTCTTGAGGCGCTCTGTGCTATCGGGATCGAGGCGCGGCGGCGAGCCGATAGCGCGCAACAATTCGCGGAAACCGACATCGTAGTCGGCTGTGAAATCAATGCGCTGACGGCGCGAGAGGCGAAACGGCACTTCGGTCGGCGCGATCAGGAGCGGCAAGACGGGCTTGTTTTTCTCGATGAAGTAGCTCCACTCATCTGCCACGTTCTGCGAATTGACCGAATCGGGCGAGAGCAAGACCAGCATCAGGTCGCTGGAGTCTAGCCCTTTTTGCACCTCGATATCCCAATTGGCGCCTTTGGGGATGTTGCGCACGTCCAGCCAGAGCGCCAGATCGTACTCAGAGAGGTCTTCGACCAAGCGCCACGCGAACGCGCTATCCGCACGGGCGTAGCTGATGAAAATCTGCATGAGCCGCCGTCACCTTGTGCGAGCCGTTTGCCAGAGCGATTGTAACACAAGGCGCGGCTAGTACAAGCGCCGCAAGATAGCGCAGTGCTTGTTCAGGTTGGCGCTTTGCCTTTTTGAGGCATCTCCTTTTGCCACACCTGTGCTAAAATATTACAATGACCCGAACGCCTGTGAGGAATGCCACGTGATCAAGACTTTTTCGCGCCAAGAGGTATTGAACGTCGCCTTTGCCCGCGCCCTGCACGATGAGAGGATCGTCGTTGCGCCGGAGAGCATTCTTGAGGCTGATGGGCGCCGCCGCATCCCGGATGTGATTGTGAAATATCGCGGCTTGTTCACAATGATCGAAGGCGAGATTGACGATCAGGCTGAGGCGGAGGAAAAAGCCTATCAAGGGGCACTACGCCGTCTGGGGCAAGGCTTTGCCTACATCGCTATTGGCGTGATCTATCCTGCACAGCTGCGCAACGTGCCATTTAGTGACTTACCACGCACCTTTCTGAACACACAGCTGCGCTTCACAGTGCTGACCATCTCTGAGCGCGAGAGAAACTTCGTGCGCGGCGGACTGAACGCCCTGCGCGAGGTCTTAGAGCGCGCTTATGATCATCTGGCAGAGGAAAAAGAGGTTGACCTTGCAACTGAGATCATCGATCAGGCAGTCGAGCAGTTTGCGGAGGTAGTGCTGAATCGGCTTTACAACCGAGAGAAGATCGCCAAAGCCATTGCAGAGGCGCTTGAAATGCCCTATCAGCCGAAGGGCAAGTCCAAGCGCAAGCGTACGTTGGATGAAGCGGCGCTTGATGACGATCTGCCTGAGACAGAGCCGCAGTCTCGCTCTGAGGCGGAGCATTACGGCGGCACTTGCCGCATTGGCGGCTTGGTGGTAATGAACGCGCTGATCTTCCAAGAGTTGCTTTCGCAGCACGGCTCAGACGTCAAAAACCTCATGACGGCTCTGGCTGAAGGAACGCCCGTCTTCACTTTTACGGAGCACTGGAGGCATATTCTTGAGACGATCAACTACTATCCCATTTTTCATCTCGCTAGGCAGGTGCTGAGCAAGTTGCCTAGCACGCCTGTTGTCCTAGACCTGTTTAACGAGCTGGTCAGAGCGGCGCTGCAGATAGCTGAGATGCGCGCTGCCCTACAGCATGACTTGATGGGGCGCGTCTATCATCGCTTGCTGGCACAGGCGAAGTATCTTGGCACGTACTATACAAGCGTGCCGGCGGCGATTCTCCTGCTCAAATTGGCGCTCAATCCCAGACGCTGGAATGCGGCTTGGCACGATCTGGACGCGATCAGGCAGCTGCGCATCGCTGACCTCGCCTGTGGCAGCGGCACGCTGCTCATGGCAGCAGCGGACGTAGTGACGGACAATCACGTTGATGCAAGCGCCCGCAAAGGCAACTTGCCGCGCCGTGCTGAGCTGCAAAAGGCGCTCTCAGAGGAAATGCTCTACGGCTACGATGTGCTTGCTTCAGCAGTGCACCTGACCGCCTCTACGCTTGCCCTGCGCGCCCCTGAGCAGCCCTTTGCCAAGATGAATCTGTTTGCCTTGCCGCTCGGCGGCGCAGACTTGAAGCTGGGCAGTCTGGAGTTCGGCAACACCTTTGAGATCGCCCTGCAGCAAGACCTATTCGGCAGCGCTGTGCAGGTGACAGGTGAGGGAGAGCGCACGCTCTATCAGGCGCCTTTGCCCAAATTGGACTTGTGTGTTATGAACCCGCCTTTTGTGCGTAGCGTGGGCGGCAATTTGCTCTTTGGCAGTATGCCGCCTCATCTGCGCGGCGATATGCAGAGGCGTCTGCAGCGCATGATCCAGCAGCGCGGACTTTTAGCCAGCAGCACGGCGGGCTTAGGCGCGGTTTTTGCTGCCATTGCCCATCCGTACATTAAGGAGGGCGGGCGCATTGCGCTTGTCTTGCCCAAAGCATTGCTTTCGGGCGTGGCGTGGGCAAAGACGCGCCAATTGCTCAATCAGCACTATCGCCTTGAGTATCTAGTGGTCAGCCACGACCCTGAGGGCTGGAATTTCTCTTACAGCACGGATTTGAGCGAAGTGCTGCTGGTGGCGCGCAAGGTCACTGATGATGAGAGCGGAATGCCTGAGGGCGAACGCCCTGACCTGTACGCTTTGCCTAAGCCGAAGGGCAATGGAACGCCGACGATCCACGTTATTCGGCGCAATCCGCTTGCGAAGGCGGGCTACGAAGGCTTGGTAGTGATCAATTTACATCGCCGTCTGCGCAGGGCATTGGAGGCACTGGTGACCGCATGGGCAGCGACTGCTCCTGAGCCGCCGCCAAACCTGCTCACTGATCAGTGCGCTGCAGCCATTGAGTTTGGCGAGAAAGAGCTGGGTCAGATGTTCCTGATCAAGCATGAAGAGGCGATCAAGAACTGGATGTTGCCCTGTGCCTTCGCCCAGCATGAGTTGACGCTTGCCGCTTATAGTTTGCTGGAAGGCGAACTGCGGGTACCTGGTCTCAAGGGGCGCAGTCGGATTGCCTTATGCGCGCTAGGTGAGTTGGGCAAACTCGGACCGGATCGGCGCAACGTGCATAACGCCCTTGAGCCGTGCCGACGCAGGACTCTGTACCCCGTCTTTTGGGGTCATGACTCCAATGAAGTGGTGACTATGGCGCAACAGCCCAGCGGCTACATGCGGCAACGTGGCAAGCCTCTGCCCAAGAATAGGCGCGTCCTTGCTGAGGACCTGTTGCCGCTTGCCGGGCGGTTGCTGCTGGGCGAGCGGATGTGGCTTAAAACACAGCGCTTGTTCGCTGTGCGCGTCTCGCAGCCCGTCCTTTCTAATGTGTGGTGGTCGTTTACGTTCAATACGCCGCATGAGAATCGTGAGAAAGCGCTGACGCTCTGGCTGAATAGCTCAGTGCATATATTGATGGCAGTGGCGAATCGCATAGAGACTCGCGGTGCTTGGGTACAGTTCAAGAAAGGGCTGCTTGCCAAGTTGCCCGTCTTGGACGTGCGGATGCTGAGCAATGCTCAGCTTGATAAGCTGGCTGAGGCATACGATAGGCTCTGTGAGCAGACGCTCTTGCCTTTCCCACAGATGGGGAGCGATCCTGTGCGCGCCGAGATTGACAAGGCGCTCAGCGAGGCGCTCGGTCTGCCCGATCTGAGCAACTTGCGCATGTTGCTCGCTCAAGAGCCCGTGATCAGCCTGAAGCGCCTGTGAAAAGCATCCCAGACGGGCTATAATCCAGCCCGTTCAGAGCGTTTTTCACTCAAAGGCAGTTCTAGCGATGTACGAACCAAAGCCTGAGCACAAATTCAGTTTTGGTCTGTGGACAGTTGGCAACGTCGGGCGCGATCCGTTTGGTGAGCCAACGCGCGCTCCGCTCACGCCCGTGCAGATCGTGCACCTGTTGGCAGAGGTGGGCGCGTGGGGCGTAAATTTTCATGATAACGACCTCGTGCCGATTGACGCCACGCCCGCCGAACGCGATCAGATCGTGCGCGATTTCAAGGCGGCGCTCGCGGCGACGGGCATTGTTGTGCCAATGGCGACCACAAACCTCTTCTCCGATCCGATTTTCAAAGATGGCGCTTTTACGTCAAACGACCCTGCTGTGCGCGCTTACGCGCTTCAAAAGACGGTCAATGCCATTGATCTGGGCGTGGAGCTGGGCGCCACGACCTACGTCTTCTGGGGCGGGCGCGAGGGCACCGAGAGCGATAGCACTAAGAGTCCGTTAGAGGCGATCAAGCGCTACCGCGAGGCGATCAACTTCCTGTGCGCTTATGTCAAGGATCAGGGCTACAATCTGCGCTTCGCCCTAGAGCCGAAGCCTAATGAGCCGCGCGGACATATCTTCCTGCCTACCGTCGGCGATGCTCTAGCGTTCATTGCCACGCTTGATTATCCTGAGATGGTCGGGGTGAACCCTGAGGTGGCGCATGAGCACATGGCAGGTCTGAACTTCGTACACGGCGTGGCAATGGCGCACGCAGCGGGCAAGCTCTTCCACATTGATCTGAACGATCAGCTCTTCGGGCGCTACGATCAGGATTTCCGCTTTGGCAGCATGATGCCCAAGCAGGCGTTCTATCTGGTCAAGTTCCTTGAAGATGTCGGCTACACGGGCAGCCGTCACTTTGACGCACACGCCTTCCGCAGCAGCAACTATGAGGATGTCAAGGCGTTTGCTCGCGGCTGCATGCGCACCTACCTGATTTTGAAGGAAAAGGCGGCGCAATTCAACGCCGATCCAGAGGTTCAGCAGCTGCTGGCGGAGATCAACGCTGATGACGGCGCGTTCAGCTACCTCAGTGCAGGCTACAGCCGTGAAACCCTTGCCAAGCTGCGCGCTACCACTTTTGATCGAGCGGCATTAGGGCGGCGCGACTTGCCCTATGAGCGACTTGACCAAATCACGTTAGAAATCTTGCTAGGCGTGCGCTGAGCAGGACGAATCGCGCTATGCTTATAGCACGCAGGCGTGTGAGAGAGGCGCGAGATATGCTGGAGGAACTGCTGGAGCGGCTGAAACATCCTGATCAGTGGGTGCGTGTGGAGACGTTGCGCATTCTGGCAATGGTGGAGGAAACACGCGCCCTGCCTGCCATTGCAGAGGTCTATCGCAACGATCCTGAGGCGGGCGTGCGCCAAGTGGCGAGCTGGGCGGGTCAGATCATCTACGCGGCAAAGCGCAGGACTCAATCTCAGAGCGCTGTTGCGCCCTCGCCGCCGCCTGATCGCCAAGAGGCGCTCTTGCGCAGCCTGATCGAGAAAGATCATCGCACTTACGATCAGATGCAGATCGCTTTGCAGCAAGAGGAACTGATCGAGGCGCAGCGGAAGGCAGCCTTCACGCCCTTGCCGCCCAGTCACGCGCCTCTTGACCTAATGCGCCTGCTTGATGCGGGACTCTCGGAGGATTTTTTCAGCTGAGGTGTGCCAATGCGCGACCCATTAGAGATATGGCTACAACGTCTGCGCGATCCTGATTCTGCCACACGCCGTCAAGCCATTCGCCAGATTGAGCTGATCGGCGATACACGGGCTTTGGGCGCACTGGCAAGTCTGTTTGCACTTGATCCTGATCTGGAAATTCGCAAATTGGCGCAGAGCGTGGGCAAGGCGATCTATCAGGCGGCGGAGCGCCGTCGGGCGAATGAGCGCCTTGCCGCGCCGCCCTCCGATCCGCGCCTGAAGCGCTCGTGAGGCTGTGCTATGGTGAGCCGACTGGTTGAATATCACATTCAGCGCCTGAAGGCTAAAGACCCCGCCGTGCGCCTCCGCTCGATTGAGGAATTGCGCTTGTTGGGCGATCCGGCTGCGCTGCCTGCCCTTGAGCAGGTCTTCCGTAACGATGATGACCCGGAGGTGCGCAAGGCGGCTCAGCGCGCTGGACGCGAAATCTACGATAAGCACGCGGCAAAGAGCAGCCCAAAAACTGAGTAGTTTGGGCGCCAATTCAGAGTTGACGTGCCACAAAAAGTGGCGTTACAATGCCTGCGATCTTTGCTCTGCACATGCTAAGGAGTCATTTGTGAGCGCAACTGCACTCTCAACCCTAGACACACTTGCTCAGACAGACGCGCCTGCTACAGACGCGCTGCTCCATGCCCTTGATCAGTCAGCTTTAGGCGCTGTCGCGGCGCGCTCAGCTGTGGCGGCGCTTGGTTTGCCCGTCGCAGTCAAGCGTCGCTATGAAGAAGAGGATGATGACATGCTCGAAGACGAAGAAGACCTCGACTTTGACGATGAAGAAGACTTCGACGACGAAGAAGACTTCGATGACTTCGATGATGAGGGCGACTTTGACGACGAAGAAGAGGATGACTTCGACGACTTCGATGACTTCGATGAGGATGACGATTTTGACGACGATGAGGATGACGAGTTCGAAGATCAGCTGAGTCTGTTTGAAGACAGCGACTTTGAGAGTCATTTGAACCTATCTCGCCGCTCCGCTCAGTAGGCGTTTGATGAACATCCTGTTCTCTGCGGCGGAGATGACGCCCTTCGCCAAAGCGGGCGGCTTGGCGGACGTGATCGGCAGCTTGCCTAAGGCGCTGCGCAGCATGGGTGTGGATGCCCGCGTGGTGATGCCACTGCATGGCTTCATTCAGCGCGGGCGATATAACATCACTTACGCCTTCCACTACCAGTTCGGGCGGCGGCGCGGCACGGCTGATATCTACGTCCATTACACTGAGGCAGATGGTGTGCCAGTCTACTTTCTGGAGAGCTATCCGTTCTTCGGACAGGGCTGGCAGCTCTACACGGACACTGAGTGGGATAAGCAGCGCTTCATCGCTTTCAGCGAGTTCACGCTGGCGCTGGCGTGGCAGTTAGCGCAGCGCGAGGGCTGGAAGCTAGACGCGCTGCACGTCCATGACTGGCATACGGCGCTGGGCAGCTTTTTGGTCGCCCACAGCCGCTTTGATCCGTTCTGGCAGCCCGTCGGCACAGTGCTGACCATTCATAACATGGGCTATCAGGGCGATTGGGCAGGCGCTGCGCTGTTCGATGCAGGCATTCCTGCACGGACGCAGCCCGATCTGCACTATCACGGCAAAGATGGCAACCTCTTGGCAATTGCCCTTGCCTACAGCGATATGATCACGGCTGTTAGCCCGCGCTATGCTGAGGAAATTCAGTATCCGCGCTTTGGCGAGGGGCTAGAGGCATTGGTGCGTTGGCGCGCCTATGGCGGCGATGTCATGGGCATTCTCAACGGCTTGGATATGGAGCGCAATAATCCCGCGACTGATCCTGCCTTGCTGCATCCGTTCAGCGTTGAGAATCTCGCGCCGCGCCCGCTCAACAAGACGGCGCTCCAAGCGCAGCTGGGCTTGGCACAGCGTGCTGATGTCCCGTTGATTGGTGCGGTCACGCGCCTGACTGCTCAAAAGGGCTTTGATCTTGCCATTCCGGCGCTGCATCGCCTGTTAGCCGATGAAGACGTGCAGGTGATCGTCTTAGGGAGCGGCGAGGGTCACCTTGAGGACGGTCTGCGCACGCTAGAGTACATTTACGGCAGCCGTATGCGTGCCGTGATCGGCTATGACGCTGTGCTTGCGCAGCGCATTTACGCTGCCAGTGACTTGTTCCTCATGCCCAGCCGCTATGAGCCGTGCGGCACCAGCCAAATGATCGCCATGCGCTATGGCGCTCTGCCCGTCGTGCGCGAGACCGGGGGATTGGCTGACACAGTCCAGAATTATGACAACGGCGACGCTGAAGTCGGCACGGGCTTTGTCTTCCTCTGGGAGACGCCTGAGGCAGTGCTTGGTACGCTGCGCTGGGCGCTAGAGACCTACCGTCACCGCCCTGAGCCGTTCCGCCGTATGCAGCTGCGCGCCATGCAGACCGATTTCAGCTGGAACAAGAGCGCGGCTGAGTACATCCGCGTCTATGAGCGCGCCTTCAGGCGGCATCGCGGCGGTTAGTTGCTGGATAGGACAGCGCCTGCCTCGCGGCTTGGCTCTTGCACGCGATTCAGGTTGAACAGGACGCCGCCCAGAATACGCAGGCTGCCGCTGATCAGCAACACAGTCGGGATATCGAACTGCTCCGCTAGCCAGACGCCTGCTAAGGGCGCCGCAAACAGGCTGAAATTCAACACGGCGTTATACCAGCTCATGTAGAGCGCCCGATGTTCGCCGGCGCCCAGCTTGAGCATGATGTTCAGACTGCCCAGCTCCACGCCCGGATGGAACAGGTTCACTAGCCAGTTGATGAACAGGATCGCCGTCAGATCGGGGAAGAGCGCAATGCCGACGGGAAATATCCACGTCAGCAGCGTGGAAGTGCGCAGCGCCCATGAGTAGCTGCGCCGCCGCAACAAGCGCGCCCACAGCATATTCCCCATCACCACGCCCGCAAAGCCGACCGCCGAATTGAAGCCGATCCATGCATCAGAAGCGCGCAGCTGGTCAATGTAATAGACTGTGAAGAGCGCTACAGGCAGTGTCAAGCCGGCATGATAGATCAGCGCGTTGAAGAGCATCCGTGCGATATTCGCGTTCAGCTGAGCAGGCGGCACATCGGGGGGACGCACTGCCCTGTGGACAGTTGTGGGCAAGGCGTGCGCCTCCGGCACGATCAGCCGATTCAGGTAAAACTGACTGCCCAGTGAGACAATGAAGCCGAACAGGTACATCAGCTGGTAGTTGAGCGGGAAGGGCGCACTATCGAGCCAAATGCCTGCCAACGCCGACGTGATAACAATGCCCGCCGCCCAGATGATCTGCCGTATGGAAAAAACTGTGGCGCGCTGCCGCTCTGGGATGATGTCCGCGAGAAGCGCCTGAAAGCCATTCGTGAAGAAGATCGTGGGCAGGCTGAGCAGAATCACCAGTGCCACAAGCCACGTCGCTGCATTGTTCGGAAACAGAATTGGCAAGAGCGCAATCAGCCCTGTCCCGATGCGCGTGAGCAACAGACTGGCAAAAATCCAGCGTCTGCGGTTCGGCAGGCGCTCCAGCAGGCGCGCTGAGGGGATGCTGAACACAGCCGAGACCAGCGCCGGGATCGCGCTCAGCAGGGCGACCAGCTCTTTGCCGCCGCCCAAGCGCACAATGAACGCTGCGTGGAAGGTCACAATGGCGCCTAGCACGCTAGCAAAGGCAATTTCGATGTAAAGATAGCGGATATTGCGTTGTGTGGTAGCATCTAGCGTTGGGTCAGCCATGCGGTTGCCCAACAGGAGCCGCAGAAAAAAGGTCATGAGAGGTCTATCGCTTTCTGAGTGTCTTGATCGGCTCTATGCTACCACAGATCGCTTGCTAAATTCAGGCTTGCCGCACTTGCGCCACGATCTCAGCGCCGCGCAGCCACGCCACAGGCATGAAGGGCGTGTTGTGCGCAATCCCGACTTGCCCATGCCGATCCAGCACGATCAAGCCGCCTTCGCCCCTGAATTTTTCGCCGAAAACGGCAAGTGCCGCCTCAGCGGCTGCTTGTGCGCTGTGACTTTCCAGCAAACTGACAGCGCGGAAGGTCAGCAGGGCGCGCATGATGCCCTCGCCTAGACCCGTGGCACATGCTGCACCTAGCGCGTTATCTGCCCAGCCGCCGGCGCCTGCAATGGGCGAATCGCCCACGCGCCCCGCCAGTTTGCCGCGCACGCCGCCCGTCGAGACCGCGACGGCTAAGTTGCCCGCGGAATCGAGCGCCACAGCGCCGACTGTATCGCCGCTGCTGGACTTGACTCGGCTCGGCGCAATCATCGCCTCAGGCGGCACAAGCGGAATGCCTTGCTCAGCTGCGAAGCGCTCTGCGCCCTCAGCCACCAGCAAGTAGTGTGGCGTCGCCTCCATGACGCGGCGCGCAAGGCTGATCGGATTCTTCACCCGCGAGACCGCTCCTACCGCGCCGATGTTGAACGTCCGCCCGTCCATGATCAGCGCGTCCATTTGCACTTGCCCGTCGCGGTTCAGCACGGAGCCGTAGCCAGCGTTGAAAAGCGGGTCATCTTCTAAAATGCGGACGGCCATCTCGGTCGCGTCCAGGGCGGAGCCGCCCTCGCGTAGGCGCTCCAGACCCGCCTCGACTGCTGCACGGCAGGTCGCCATGACCGCCGCATGGTGATCGCCTGCCACCAAGCCCGCCCCGCCATGCACAATCACTTGAATGCTCACAGAAACGTCCTCTCTTTTCTAAAAATTTGTTCAGGCACAAAGAAGGGCGGATCCGCTGACCCGCCCCCAGACTGTACTACGCGGAGATTAGCCGATCACGACTTTTTGCCGCTGACTGCATCGCGCAAATTGGAGCCGGGGCTGAACGTTGGACGCTTGCGTGCGGCAATGGTGATCTTTTCCTTCGTGCGCGGGTTCGTGCCAGTGCGCGCCGCCGACTCACGTACTTCGAAGGTGCCAAAGCCTGTAATGGTGACCTTTTCGCCGTTCTGGAGAGCCTTTGTAATGATCTCAATCAGCGCATTGACCGCCTTCGCAGCATCATCGTGCTTCAGCTCAGCAGCTTTTGCCACCTCTTTGATCAATTCCGTCTTTTGCATCGAAATCTCCTTCAGTCAGGACAGACTGACTGGGCATTATACACGCTTTCCACGCCTTTGCTAGGGCAAAAGGCGCTTTTTGGGCAAGTTGTCATGTCGTTTTATCAACTTGTTATGGGCAACAGGCTCTTGAAGGGCTGCTTGGGATAAGAGCACCCTTACACGCACCTGAAAATGGCTAGATGTGTTATACTTTTGACGGAAATTCAGCATAGCCAAGAGCCAAATCGCCCAGAGTTTGAGGGAGCGCAACCTATGAAACGAATCGCCGTGATGACCAGTGGCGGCGATGCACCGGGCATGAACGCCGCTATTCGTGCAGTCGTGCGCACTGCCCTTGCCAAGGGCATGGAAGTCTATGGCATTCGCCAAGCCTATCGCGGCTTGCTGGCAGGCGACTTCGAGCGCCTGACCAATCGGGAGGTCAGCGGAATTTTGCAGCGCGGCGGCACTATCCTCCAGACGGCGCGCAACGATGAGTTTAAGACGCCGCAGGGTCAACGACGCGGTCTGCGGCGGCTGAACGAACACGGCATCGAGGGCTTGGTGGTCATCGGCGGCGATGGCAGTTTGCGCGGCGCTTTGGCACTGCACAAGTTGGGCGTCCCCGTCGTTGGCGTTCCCGGCAGCATTGATAACGATATCTGGGGGACGAATATGAGCATCGGCGTGGATACCGCCCTCAACACCATCCTCGACGCCCTCGACCGCCTGCGCGATACCGCCTCCAGCCACGAGCGCGCCTTCCTGATCGAAGTGATGGGGCGCAACTGCGGTTATTTGGCATTGATGTCCGGCATTTTGGGCGGCGCCGAACTCACGCTCATCCCTGAAAAGACTATGGAGCTGGAAGAGATCGCAGCGCGCCTTGAAGATGCCTACCTGCGCGGCAAAAATCACGCCATTGCCGTGATCGCCGAAGGCGCCAAGCCGAAAATCGCCGATATTATCAAGTACCTTGAGGGGCAGAACGTCGGCTTTGAGGTGCGCGTGACCATTCTGGGTCATATTCAGCGCGGCGGCAGCCCGACGGCGTTTGATCGGCTCTTAGCCTCGCGCATGGGCATCAAGGCAGTCGAGTGCCTGTGTAACGGCGAACACGGCGTGATGGTGGGCTTGAATGGACGCGAAATCACGCCCGTGCCGCTAGAAGAGGTCACTTCGCGCACGCGCCCTGCCAATCTGGAGTACTACGAGATCGGCGAGATGCTCTCGCGCTAGGCGCGCCCTCAGCGGCTGACGCGCAGCTCGGCATAGAGCGTGCCGTAGAGCGCGCCGCCGCTGCTCCCGCTCAGATCGGCGCTCAGGCGGCGCACAATGCCGATCTCCAGTGGCAGGCTGAAGCTGAGCAGATCGGCAGCGCGCATTGCTTGCCAAAACATCGGCTCACTTACGACAATCCCTTCAGGAAAATCCGGACAGGCGAGTCTGAGCGTAGTGACCTGCAAACTATCCTCAGGCTGCAGACGCAGCACAGCCACAACAGCGCTGTTCGCTGCAGGCACTAGCTCACCGCTGAGCGTGGCGCGAATCGGCTCAGGATCGAGGGCAGCAGTGACGCATGGCGGCTGCCAGACCGTTGTGTAGAACTCCGCGCTCCCGCTCAGCTGTCCGTTCACGCCCACATCCACGATCAGTGTGCCGATGAAACGCACATCATCAAAAGTGATTCCTTCGCGCAGCTGCACGCTCAGATCGATCAGCCAGTTGCCCAAGAGCGGTGCAAGAGCATAAGGCAGTGTCGCTGTGGGCGTAGGGAGCGGAGTCGGGCTGGGCGCAAGGGTCACAATGCGGGTCGGCACAGCCGTTGGGACAAGCGGGCGCGGCGTCGGGACTGCCGTTGGGGCTGGTGACGGCGCGCACGCCGTCACCAGAGCGCTGCACAGAATGCCGATCAAGCCGAGACGTAGCTCAGTAGTCATCGTCGTTCGTCATCGTCGTCATCGTCGTCATCGTCGTCGTCAGGCGTTCTCGGCGCTTGAGTCGGGCTATCGGGCGGCACTTGAGGTGGGCTGATCGGCACGAGCCCAGGCACCGTCGGAATAGGCGGGATGAATGTGGCAACGGGCGGGATAGTCGGCACAAAGGTGGCGATGATCTCGCTATACTGCTTGAAGAGCGTCTCAAGCAGCTCCCGTAGCGCTGCATCGGTCTGCGCACGCGGCAAGCTGAGCGCTGCACGGATGAGTTTCTGTGCCTTTTCGCGCTCACCACGCGCCGCATGGAGCGCTGCTTGCTCTATGTAGGGCGCCGCCCAGTTCTCAGTGAGGTCAATGGCGCGCTCAAAGGCAGCAATTGCCTCATCTACTCTGCCCATCAGCGCCAAAACGCGCCCTTCATCGGCATCCAGCTGATGATTGAAGCGTGGGTTCAGGAATGGAAAGTCATAGCGCCATGGCTCAGGCTCAGCGCGCACAATGGCGAGCTTGGCAAGCGCCTGCTCGTAATCGCCTTGATCGCGGGCAAGCAGTGCCTGTACATATGCTGCGAGGCTGTTATTCGGCTCAAGTTTCTCCGACATAGCGCTCCAACGCACTGCCAGTTCAGGGCGCTTGACTGCCCATGCCACGTATGCGGCTTGTCCGTAGTAGGTAGCATCAGGCAGTTCGCCTTGCCGCACAGGAATGGTTCGCGCCGTGCCAAGCGTGCCTTCAAAGAGCGCCAAGGCCTTGAGCGGCTCATTATTGAGCAAGTACGCCGCAGCCAATCGGTAGTGCTTCCACAGTTGTGGCACAAGGCGCAACGACTCCTCATAATCGCGGATCGCGTCGCCATAGCGCTCATTATCGTAGTAAAAATCGCCGCGAGCTGTGCGCGGACGGTCATCCTCAGGCGCTAGATCAATGGCGCGCCCGAAATCTGCCTCTTTTTTCGGCGTATTTTCGGGCGAGTCGTCTAGGGCGAGGGCGCGCAGCAAGTAGACGGCGGAGTCCTGTGAGCCGCGCTCAATGGCAAGCGTGTAGAACAGCACCGCCCGCGGACGGTCGTTGATCGGATCGTAGTGGTAGTAGAAGCCGAGCGGGATGTACGCCTCTGGGCGCCGATCATCCTGCTTGATGGCGAGTTCGGCATTTTCTTTGCCTGCCTCAAGGCGTTCGATCTGTTTACGAAACTGCACTAGCACCCACGCATTGAGCGCTCGCAGATCGTAGCTATTTGGATCAGCAGCAAGCGCCTCTTGAGCGGTCTCTAGGGCGGCTTCCAGCAGGCCGTTAGCGATCAGGCGGCGCACTTTGGCGATCAGCTCTGTGTAATCAGGGCTTGCCGCAACCGCTAGGACAGTCTGAGTGGCTGTTGGCTGCATAGGCGGCTGAATGACGGGCGCTACGACCGTGACAGGCTGCACTAGGGGAGTCGGCGTGGCAGGGATAGGTGTAGCCGTGCTGGTATGAGTGGCTGTAGCGGTTGCTGTGGCAGTAGGTGTAGCCGTGCTGGTGTGAGTGGCTGTAGCGGTTGCTGTGGCAGTGTTCGTGGCACTTGGCGTGAATGTGGGCGATGGGAAGGCGGCAAGCAGCAAGCCAAGCGGATTACCCGTGCTGGTCATGCCGATGATCATGCCCGCACCGATCAGCAGCACAATGCCCAATACAATCGGTAACACAGGCGACGCACGGCGTGCAAACGGCGCAATGGGAATAGTCGCCGGCGATTTACCGCCTGTAGGTTTAAGATCGAGCGTCTCATCGGCCTGCTGTAAGTCCTGCTCAGCCCTGATCAAGGCGTCGCGCATCTCAGAGGCGCTCTGATAGCGCTGCGCCCGATCCTTTGCCAGCGCCTTGATCACGATTCGCTCAACAAACTCTGGTAGGTACGGCACACGCGGGCGCAGCGGCGGCGGCGGCTCGCTGATATGCTTGAGGATCACAGCGTAAGGCGTATCGGCGTCAAAGGGCAACTCGCCGCTGAGCATCTCGTAGAGCATCACGCCCAGGCTATAGACGTCTGTGCGCTCGTCCACTGCCTCGCCGCGCCCCGCCTCAGGACTCATATAAGCAGGCGTGCCAACCGCTGCGCCCGATGCTGTCAAGCCTGTTGAGTCCATCAGTTTGGCAATGCCGAAGTCAGTCAGGATCGGCTCGCCGCTCTTGCTCATCAGCACATTGGCGGGCTTGACATCGCGGTGCAACATGCCGTGCGCATGGGCATAGGCAAGGGCATCTGCCAGCTTGCGCGCAATGCTCAGCGCTTCTCGAATGGGCAGCGCGCCGCGCTTTTGCAAGCGCTCCTTGAGCGATTCGGTTTCGACGTACTCCATGACCATATAGTACTGGCCATCTTGGACGTCAAAATCAATCACTTGCACAATATTCGGATGTCGCAGCGCCCCAACTGCCCGTGCCTCGCGCTTGAAACGCTCAATAAAACTCGGATCATCTGTGTACTGTGGATGCATGACTTTGACGGCGACAACCCGATCCATGCCCGTCTGGTAGGCGCGGTAGACCGTTGCCATACCGCCGCGCCCTAGCCGCTCAAGAATTTGATACTTGCCAAGCGTCTGCCCACTCAAATCCAGCATATTGCTGAACGATCCTCCTGCTCTCTCTGACTGATTACACGCTCAGCGCAGGTGAGTCACAGCGCCCTCCGCTGCCGACTGCACCAAGCGCGCATACTTGGCAAACACACCCTGCCGATAGCGCGGCTCAGGCGCTTGCCAGACTGCATGGCGCTCTGCTAGCTCATCTTCACTCAACTCAACGTCCACGCGACGCGAGGGAATATCAATATTGATCATATCGCCCTCGCGCAATAAGCCAATCGGACCGCCTAGGGCCGCCTCCGGCGCCACATGCCCGATCATCAAGCCGCGAGTCGCGCCGCTGAAGCGCCCGTCCGTGATTAGCGCGACGGAGCCGCCTAAATCGGCGCCGGCTATCGCCGCCGTGACCGCCAACATCTCTTGCATGCCCGGCCCGCCAACTGGTCCTTCGTAGCGGATGACCACTACATCGCCTGCCACAATCTGATTGTTGTACACGGCTTGCAGCGCCTCCGCCTCGCTGTTGAAGACCCGCGCCCTGCCCCGATGCGTCAAGCGCTCATAGCCGAACAGCTTGACGACCGCGCCATCAGGCGCTAAGTTGCCGCGCAAGATCACCAAGCCGCCTGTCGGCTTGATCGGGTTGCTCAAAGGACGGATCACCTCTTGACCGAGCGTCTCCTGAGCAGCAGCCGCCTCTTCAGCGATGGTCTTGCCACTGACCGTCAAGCAGTCGCCGTGCAGATAGCCGCCCTCCAGCAGGCGCTTTGCCAAGAGCGGAATGCCGCCGGCACGGGTCATATCGGTCGCCACGAAGCGTCCGCTGGGCTTGAGATCGCACAAGAGCGGCGTAGACTCACTCAATTGATGGATATCCTCAAGCGTGAGCGGCACGCCCGCCTCCCGCGCAATGGCGAGCATGTGCAACACGCCATTGGTCGAGCCGCCTGTTGCCGCAATGGAGCGCACGGCATTCTCAATAGACTTGCGCGTGACAATCTGCGAGGGACGCCGATCCGCCGCGATAAGCTCCATAATCAGCTGACCGGCCCGAAAGGCGACCTCATCCTTCTCAGGCGACATCGCCGCCACACCCGCCGAACCCATGGGCGACATGCCCATCATCTCGACCGCAGTCGCCATGGTGTTGGCTGTGAACTGTCCGCCGCAAGCGCCCGCGCCCGGACACGCCGAAGACTCAATCGCGCTCAGCTCTTCAAGCGTGATCTTGCCCTTTGTATAGGCGCCCATTGCCTCAAAAACGTCCTGAATGGTGATCGCCTTGCCGTTATAGTGACCGGGCGCAATTGAGCCGCCATAAAGTGCCAAAGACGGCACATCGCAGCGGATTAAGCCCATGACCGTGCCGGGAATCGTCTTATCGCAGCCGTTGAGCGCGATCACGCCGTCAAAAGCATTAGCGCGCACCAGCAATTCAATCGAATCGGCGATCACCTCACGGCTGATCAGCGACGCCTTCATGCCCTCGGTGCCCATCGTGATGCCGTCTGAGATGCTGACCGTATTGAACTCCAATGGCGTGCCGCCCGCCGCCTTGATGCCCTCGCGCACCTTCGCCGCTAGGCGTCGCAGATGCCAGTTGCACGGACCGATCTCGATCCATGTGTTGGCAATGCCGATGATCGGCTTGCTCAAGTCGTCATCGGTCAAGCCGATTGCCTTGAACATGCTGCGCGCCGCCGCACGGCTGACCCCCTCCAGCAGGACGCGGCTGCGCCTGTTCAATCTCGTGGTTGTGCCATTGCCTGTCATGTGAGTCTCGTCCTTTGGTGCGATCTGGATCAGTAAGATTGTACGGCAAGAAGCCTGAAGCGCAACTCTAGGGACTTAACCGCAACAGCGTGCCGACTGTGTCGCCGTAGCTATCAATGGGAACAGCCTGCCATGCCTGCACAATCTCAGGCAGGATGAGCAGCGCGCCGCCCTCTTCGATCTCTAGGGGATAGCTCTCGCCGTTGCGCAGCTCGATCACTACCACGCTGACCTCAGGCTGCACTGCCCGTACTGCGATGATCGTGTAGGGCTGACCCTCAGCATCTCGTACAACGCCCTGCGCCACGACCGCCGCCGCCTGAGGCGTTGCACAGGCACTGACAGGCTGCACAGCAGGCAGATCGACGAGGAAGCGCACACATGGGATGTCATCCGCGCTGTAGAAATAGACGGCAAGCCTCCCGCTGCTGAACAGCTGCTCCAGCCAAATGCTGGACTGTACGTCCGCTGTGGGAGGCAGTACGGGAGTCGTCTCAGTGGGCATGAGCGTGAGCGGCACACCGGCTTGACAAGCTGCTAAGCTCAAGAGCGCCGCCCACAGCGCGATCCGATGCATCAACGCTGCAAATCGGTGAAGTACTGTCTGATAAAGCCACGCAGGGCGCCCGGCACGCGGTCGTTCTCCAGCGCCTGATCCACGCCGCCCACTGCCCGCCGAATCGCCTCACGGATCGGCAAGCGCGATTCGCCCGTCGGGTTCTGCGAGAATTCGCCTGTCTCGATCAGCTCATCATCACCGCCGCGTCCGCTGCGCGGATTGATAGTCTCGCCGCCCTCGCCCCCGATGAACGTCGGCGCGTAGATGAACTCATTATTGCCCAGTGTGCCGTCGCCGCCGCCGCCGCTTGCCTCGGCTTGTCCAGTAGCGGGCGTACCTTCAGTCGTGTCGGTGCCGGCACCGCCGCTACCTGTGCCAGCACTCTGTGCGCCTTGGACGTTCGCGTCATCGCCCGTCTCGCCGCTACCTTGAGCGCCCACTGTGCTGCCCTGTGTGCTACCTTCACCACCTTCGGCGCCTGCAGCACCTCCAGCGCCCTGAGCGCCCTGCTGACCCGCTTGTGCGCCCTGCTGTCCCGCCTGAGCGCCTTGCTGTCCCGCCTGAGTGCCCTGCTGACCTGCTTGCGCGCCCTGCTGACCTGCCTGAGCGCCTTGCTGTCCCTGCTGAGGCTGCTGACCCGCCTGGGCTACCTGATTACGACCCTGCGCCAATTGCTGCGCCGCCTGCTGTGCTGCTTGAGTCAAAGGCGATTGTGCCAACTGATTGTGCTGATTTTGCAGCGCCTGCGCCGCCTGCTGAAGTGCCTGTGCCGCCTGCGATAAATTGCCCTGCTGGAGCGCCTGTGCCGCTTGCTGCATAGCGTTCGCCGCTGCAGGATTAGCCTGTTGGAGCGCCTGTGCCGCTTGTTGGAGCGCTTGTGCCATGCTCTCAAGCTGCTCTTGGGTCAGCTGACCGCTCTCGACGCGCCGCGAAAGATTTTGCAGCTGATTGGCGGCATCGCTCAAATTGCCGTTCTGCATGGCTTGTCCTGCGCCTTGCAGCGGCTGACTCTGGCTGAGCGCCTGTCCAGCAGCACGCAGAGCATCGCGCTGTAGATCGGTCAGCTGGTTGCGCTGATTGTTCATCAGCTGCGCCGCCTGCAAGAGCTGTGCCACTGCTTCAGGCTGAGTCAGCTCAGGCTGAGAGAGTTTCTCCTGCAAATCCTGCAAAATCTGAGATAACTCCTGTTTTTCCGCCTCAGATAGCTCAGGATTTGCAATGATCTCGCGCTTGAGCTGCTCTACACGCTCGATCTGCTCTTCAATCGCCTCGCGCAATGCTGTCTGCTGGGCGATCACCTCCATCTGCGGATTGGGGATCAGCAAAAGTGCCATCAGCAGCGCGCCCAAAGCAAGAGTCGCTAAAATCTCATTGCGCCGCCACTGGAAGGGCAAAAATCGGCGCGGCTGCACCTGCGCGACGTGCTGCAAAGCATCCTGGGTCTGCAAAGTGCTGAAGTAGTGCGGCGCACGAATGCTCTGGACAGATAGCTCAAGGGCAGTGCTGGTGCGCTCCTGCAAGCCAAAGAGTCGGTCGAACAGGCGCGCTGCTTGAAGCGGCGTACGCGGATACAGCCACACGCCTACCGTCGCCACGATCACGCCTAGCACCACTGCCAAGCCCGCTAAAACCGCCACCTGCTCTGGCAACAGCCACGGGCACGTCCGCGCTAGGAGCGCCAGCACAATCCCGACTCCAATGCCAAGCATCGCGCCACGCGGCAGCCAAAGCGCCATCTGAGTCAAGCGCAGACGCCGCTCCCAGCGCCCAATATAGCTCAACAGGCTGCGTTGCACCTGTTTGAAGTTGACAGTCTCCAGTTGATCGGTCATCTGCCCATGCCTCACTACTTGTTCGTCTCTTTTACGATAGCCGAGCGCTCTAGGACTCAATGCGCCGCACGCGCCCGATAGTCCGCACCACCAGCACCAGTGCGATCAGCAAATAGACCACACAGAAGACAATCCAAGGCGAGATCAGCGGCACTTGGATGATGCCCATTGTACTAGTGACCGTCTCATAGAAAAAAGTGGCGCTCTGTTTGTTGAGCAGCCAATACTGGGTCAGGAAGGCTGCAACGAGCGGATTGGTGGCTGAAAGCGCCAACAAGCCATAGAGCAGCACTACCTGCACTTCGGCTGCGATGTCCGCTTGGCGTGCGCCCAACAGACTGGTGAAAAGCGCAATGGCGATGAAGATCAGCATGGGCAAGCCAACTGTGATGAAGAGCGTCACGCCATAAGTGGTGATGTTGGCTGAGAGCGTGCGCGCCTGAGTCGCCGAGAAATACAGCCCTGTAGCGCCCAACGTGATCGCCGTGACCGCCAAGATCACGAACGCCAGGATCACCTCAACCTCCGTGATGCCGCCAAACAGAAAGGCGATGCTCTGCAGCGGAATAGCAGCGATCAAGAGCAAGAAAACGTACGCAAGCGCCGAAAAGAGCTTGCCGATGACCAAAGTGCGGGCGGGCAAAAGCGTCGTCTTGAGCAGATCGTAGGTCTGGCGCTCGCGCTCGCCGCTGATGGCGCTGGCTGTGAAAGCAGGCGCGATAAAAGTCACTAAGAATAGCTGAATGCCGACGATCCCTGTGAAAAGCGTGCGCCCGATCTGCCCGCCCGATGTAAAGCCGAAAACATCCTGCGAAGCAGTAGAAAGCACATAGAGCAGCAGGGCAAAGCCCACCATCAGCAGCAAATAGACCGCTAGCACGGCAAAAGCGCGTGCGCCGCGCATCCTGCCGCGCAGCTCTTTCAGCACCACAGGATTCTTGAACAAGCCGCTACGCCGCCGCGGCAGCACCTGTGCCTGGGTCATGTGACGATCCCCCTGGTCACCTTCATAAAGACCGATTCGAGGTCTTGCTGCTGCTCGGCAAAGTTCAAGACGGGAATGCCCTGTGCAGCAAGCGCCTGCACCATTGCCGAGAGGATCGCGTCTTCCCCATCAAAAGTGACGCGCAAGCGCTTGCGCCCGCCTTCCTCAGGCAGAACGTCTACACCCAAGACGCCCCGCACGCCGCTGAGCGCGCTCTTAGCCTCTTCAAGGCGATCCAGCAAAGTGACCACTGCCTCGCGGTGCGGCGAAAGCTGCCTGCGGATCGACTCCATGCTGCCCTGCATGACCATGCGCCCTGCCTCGATAATGCCGATGTGCGTACAAATCTCCGCCACGTCCGCCAAAATGTGTGAAGAGAAGAAGATGGTCTTGCCCATGCGCGCCAATTCAACCATCAGCTCGCGGATTTCAACGCGGGCGCGCGGATCGAGTCCGCTGGCAGGCTCATCGAGGATCAGCACCTGCGGATCATGGACCAGCGTGCGCGCCAAGCACAGCCGCTGTTTCATGCCCCGCGAGAGCTTATCCACCATGTCATCGCGCCGATGACTCAGGTCTACCAAATCCAGCAGATCGTTGATCATCTGGGGACGACTGCTCTCAGGGATTTCGTAGCAGGCAGCGAAAAAGTCGAGGTACTCCCAGACCTTCATATCATCGTAGACGCCGAAATAATCGGGCATGTAGCCGATCACGCGGCGCACCGAGCGCGGCTGCTTGGTCACTTCAAAGCCCGCCACATACGCCTGACCCGCCGTCGGCAACATCAGCGTGGTCAGGATGCGCATGGTGCTGGTCTTGCCGGCGCCATTCGGACCGACAAAACCGTAGATCGCGCCACGCGGCACGCTCAGCGAGAGGTCGTTAACAGCGGTCAGCTTGCCGTAGCGCTTGACCAAGCCGCGAGTCTCGATGATCAAGTCAGCTTCGTCAACTACAGGCGCAGGGCTGGGCGCGGGCGTCTCCACTGGGAGGGCGTTCTCAGGCGAATCGGACATCAGCTCAGACATAGGCTCACTCTCAGCACTCCATTTGGCGATCCTTAGCGATTCACTGTACAGCGTTCTGCAAACGTCCGTAAAGAGTCAGGTCAATGCGCTCCAGATATACGGTTGCCGAGTCGCTTGGCACGTCTACGCGCAACTCGATGGCATTCTCCGGTCCGATGAAGCGCCATGGCTCGTTAGTCAGGCGGGCTGTGACATTGCTCACGTCAATGGGTATCCAGCGCCCTAGTTGCCAGTCCCAGAGCGAGACGCGCCCTCTGCCCACGCTGTAGGTGTTGCCGGGCTTGACGAACAAGCGCACTTCCTGCACGTCGCGTAGGCGCATGAGCGGCATTGGCACGTAGCGGAAGATCACAGTCTCGGCGGGCTGCATGAAGAGCTCGTAGGGCGCAGCGTCGCGGCGCGGACTCGCCTCCGTAGTTGTCCACATCAGGTAGGCGCTCGGCAATTCCACCACACCATTGCTTGAAACCGACTGAACGTGCGTAGGCAGGCGGAAAATATAGAGCGTGGTATCTTCGGTATCGAAGGTGGCGCCGTCAAGGCGCACGTCCAATGGCGAGGTATTCGTCCAGCCGACCAAATAGACATCCGTGCCGCGCCCGCCGCTCAGATCGCGGTCAGCGATCATCGCCTCAAGGAAGAGTTGCCGCCGCCACATCTCTTGGCGCATCTCAGTATTTTCAAGACCGCGCCCGCTGTAGATCATCCTATCGTAGACGAAGTTTGTCCCCATGATATCGAAGAGCGTGCCGCTCCGCGAGGGAGCGACGCGCACGCCCCGCGCAGTGAAGCCACTCACGGGATTGCTGATGTTGCCCACGCCCATCGGCGGCGATTGGCGCGGATTGATATCCAGCTGGACGCTGCGCGATTCGCCTGCCTGCACTGTGCCAAGTGGACGCGCTCCGCCTGCGGCAAGCAGCACAGCGTCATTCAGCGTGAGACCGCTGGTGTTAGTGAAATTCACCTGAATGCGCACGTTAGCGGTCTGCCCATCAAGGCTCGGCACGATGTTACCGCCCGTCAGCTGGATGATCGCCTCGCCCTGGATGGGCGTCACGTCGGTGTAGCCGCTGACGGCGAACGGCTGCGTCGTGCCGGCGTCAAGCGGGAAGTCGCGGGCAGTGTAGACGCCGTCTTCAAAGATGGTCAGGCTGCGCGGGATGCCAATGTTGCCAAGCGACTCAGTTGTCAAGGTGCGCAAGGTCATGCCTTCGCCCGCTGTGAGGCTGTAGATGCCGCGTCGCGGCGCCAAAACGCCGATCACGCCGTCTACTTGCGCCCGTTCGCTCCCCTCCCAGACCTGCACCACAGCCATGCGATTGATGATCGCCTGCGTGCCGCGCAAATTGAAGCCCGTCACAAAATACAAGATGCTCGTGATAAGGACAATTATCGGAATAGTGAACCACGCCCACTCACGGCGCTTGAGCTGGCGCAAAATCAAGTAGTTAAGCGGACCGATAACCGCCACATACGCCAGCAGGAACAAGCCCAGCTGCAGCACGTCCGGCAAACGCAGACCCTTGATGAAATCCGCCGCCCGAATCGCCTGATCCACGTTGACAATGCCGTTCGCCCAGCTTGGGCGCGTGGTGGCAGTGGTGAGCAAAGTGAACCAGAATTGTCCGCGATTGACCCACGACTGGAACGGCTCTAGGCTCGGATCAATGGCGAGGTAATCCACTTTGCCGCCGCCTAGCGCCCTTCGTACGAGGATCGGCGTGCCGCTCTCCTCCACTAAGACCTCTGCATCGGGCAGTAGGACGCCATTCGCCACAATGATCGGGCTACCATCAGGCGCCGTGAGCGAATCAGCTGTGCCTGCAAACGCCGCGACGCTCGGCAATGTGGTCAGCGTGACCGTGCCGCTTGGTTGCATCGGCAGCAAGTTTGTGACGCCCGCCTGAGTCTTCTGCCAGTTCGGACCGCCCGTCACAATCAAGTGACCGCCCGCCAAAACCCAATCCTCAAGGGCGCGACGCTGCTCAAAGGTCAGGTAGCCCGTATCAGCATCAGTCAGGACTAGCGCGTCGAGTCCGCGCAGCGCCTCAGCCAGACGCGGCACATTTTCCACACGCCAATTCGCCTGATAGACATCGCCCGATCCGCTGCGGAAGTTGCGCAAGTCCACGCCACCACGCGGCGACTCGGTAATGACGGCGAACAGCGTGTCGTTGGAGCGCGCCGAACGTACGTCGCGTGTGATCATCGCCACAATGCGCTCCGCCGTGACCAGCTCAAGGCGCACCTGCTGCGCCTGCGCGCTCAGCGGAATGTAGAGGAACAGCTGCTTGCTGGATTGGCGCGGCAACTCAAGCGTGATCGCGTAGGCATCAGTCGGCTGATTGACAGCATCAGAGGCAGTCACGCGCAAGGTGCCAGAGATATCGGCGCCAGTGTTGCTGGCAGTGACGCGCAGCGGCGTCCACTGCCCGCTGCGGAAGTAGCCCTCGTAGCCAACTTCCACGCTCAGCGTGACGCCACTCGGCGTTTGGGCAAGCGCGTCGAATGGCGCGCTAATGAAAAAGAAGAGGATCAGCGTTGTGAGCAGACAAAACGTTGTGACAAGTTTCCGTCCCAATGTGAAGGAACCCCGCTAAACTCGCTTTTCGATAGTGTACACAGCTTTGCCATAGCGCGCTCAAAAACTTATTTACGCCTTATCTGATCCCAAAAATGCTGCGCAAAGTAGCGGGCGACCCGTGCTACCAGAGAGGCGCAAGGTTGGGCGAGGCGTCGGCGTGCGCGTCGGGCTAGGCGTAGCTGTGACGGTCGCTGTATGGGTCGCCGTAAGCGTAAGAGTCGGCGTAGCGGTCGTTGTAGGCGTGCGCGTCGGGCTAGGTGTAGCTGTGACGGTCAGTGTGTGAGTCGCCGTAGGTGTGAGCGTCGGCGTGCGCGTCGGGCTTGGCGTAGCTGTGGCAGTCGCTGTGTGAGTCGGCGTAGCGGTTGCTGTAAAGGTCAGTGTGGCTGTAGCGGTCGCCGTAGGCGTGGAGGTCGGCGTGTTGGTCGCTGTAGGCGTTGGTGTGAGCGTGGGCGGAATTTGCTCACGCTCAATGCTGCGCAGCTTATCAGGTGTGAAGCCGCCACAGACGAGCGCCGAAGCGCTCAGCCACTTGCCGCGATGCGCCTCAGGCGCATTAAGGCGCACCCACTGGGCGCTGACATCGCGCCGATCAGGGCTATAGATCGCTCCGCGCTGTGAAACATCCAAGACGTCAAGCGCGTTGTAGTTTGTGCCAGGACCATCGTAGAGTGTTGGATTGGGCTGATCGCCGCGCAGCTGACAGGCAGGCTCGCTCATTTCAAGGCGGCGCTCTTCTCGGAAGTCCTGCCCATCTTCGCCGCGCCCTACGAGGCGCAACACAATCGCGCCAAAGGGTGTGAGGCTTACAACGTTGCTGGTCTTGGTCGCTTGATCAGGGAAAGAATTGGTGGCGCCATTTCCCTCATCATGTATCTCAAGCGTGACAGACTGCGCATTCTCGATCTGCCAAGAGAAATTGAGCGGCTGCTCCACGTTGCGGATGAGCATGGTCGGCTGTGTGGTAAAGGCAACAACTTGCGCCGCTCGTGGGCGCGCCAACAGCACCACCAAGATGATCAGCGCGATCAGCAGAACGCCGATCAGCGCGCTGCTCAGGAAGCTGCTCAAAAGCGGCTTGACAATCGCCACGCCCGGCACCGTCGCCAGGAATTTCGACTGATCCTGTGCCTGCACGATCACGTCAAAGGGAATGCGCTGCGTACTGCCCAACAGACTGCGCGCCTTTGTGCGCATGTAGCCGCGCACGCGCTTGCGCTCGCCAGGCGCAAGGGTCACGGCGGCAGGCTGAATATCGAACTCTAGGGCGCCGTTTGCCGCCTTGCCGAAAAGCGCAATTGGCAAGAGCGCACTGCCTTGATTCTGCACATACAGCTCGAAGGGCGCGGGCAGCTCAACCTCGCTGCGCACTAGCGCCATGCCGAAGCCGCTATAGGCGCGCACGTTCAGGATAAACGAGGCGGTCATGCTCTGATCGGGCGCATTCTTGGAACGCACATTCACGCGCACGGGATAATTGCCGGGCTTCGTGTCGCTGCGGCGCAAGGGCTTGAAATTCAGCGTGACCGTTGCCGATTCCTCAGGGCGCACCTCCAGCTCTGGGCGATCCACACGCACCCATTCGCGTGGCACGCCTTCCACCTCAACGGTATAGCGCTCAGCCTCCTTGCCGATGTTGTGCACTATCAGCGCCACTTGGACGTGCGCGCCGGGCGTGATGGGCATATGCGGCGACTCAAGCTCAATGCGGAAATTGAAGCCCGCTGCCTCAACGCGCTGCGTGGTCTCTTGGGCGCTGAGGGGCTGTGTGGGTATGTCGTCTTGCAGAGGCAGGAAGATCAGGCGCAGGTCGCCGATTTGAATCTCCTCACCGCCGCGCAGGATAACTGGCTCTTCGGGCTTGATCCGTTCGCCGTCAACGTAGGTGCCATTGCCGGAGTCCTTATCGCGCAGCACCACCTGTCCATTTTCGTAAGAGATGGTGATGTGATAGCGCGATACAGAGGTGGCATCTAACGTGATATCGTTGCCCGTTGAGCGCCCAATGGCGACAATCTGCTTTTCGAGCGGATAGCTCTCCGAAGGTCCGTTTGGCCAGTAGACATCTAACCTGCCGTACATCATCGCGCCGCATTCCTCCAGTGCATGGACTCAGTCTACCATCAGATCGCCAAATTGGGCAATATACCTCAGTTAGAGCGTCGCTCTCCCGTCAAGTACGTTTTGCGCTGAGCCGTGGATAACTTGTGGATAACTTGTGGATAACTCCGCCCTGATTGTGGATAACTTTTTCCCGTAAGCGGAGCGTTCACATAGCCCCCGTGGATAATGTTGATAACTTGCCGAGTTATCCACGGGCTAGATGTTGATAAGTATACTTGTGTAAGCAACTCCGAAACGCCATATATGGGCTTTATGATTCATCATATATGCCATATATGGCGCTTTAGCACACTTGTGCGCCATTTTCTGCCTGAGTTATCCACATATCCACAGGCTCTACTAGGGCTTCTAGATATTACAGACTAGACTGTGGATAACTTTTTGGCAGAGCGCGCCGCGCCACTTGTAAATAACTTGTAAAAATCTGCAAAAATTCAGCTTGAAGGGGAACATGGCGTTCGGGCAAGGCGTTTCTTTGAGAGATAATACGTACTGGAGATAGTACTGCGTAATATTGGCAAGGACATGCCATGCCTGAAAAAAATACGCTCTCCGTCAGCCGCAGCGAGATAGATAGCCGCGATCCGACGCTGCGCGTGCAACCTGATGGCGGTAGTCCGTTTACGGCACTCGTAGTGCAGCGCACGCTCAACATTGGCAGCGAGCCACACCAAGACATCCCGATCCAAGCAGCGGGAATCGCCACACGCCATGCCCGCCTACTGCAGGAAGGCACTTCGTACCGCATCTTCGATCTGACCAATGGCGGCGTGCTGGTCAACGATCAGCCAATTGATGGCAGCATCCTGCTGCGCGATGGCGATATCATCCGCCTGCAGGATCGGACGGGCGTCGGCGCCACGCTGATCTTCTCCAATCCGATTGAGCGTGCGCTCGGCAGCGCTTCAGTCGGGCGCACCTACCCGCTTGACACCTCACCATTCATCATCGGGCGCGATCCAGAGTCAAACATCCATCTGAATTCGCTAGCGGTCTCGTGGCACCATGCCATTGTCACGCAGCAAGGCAGTGGTCATGTCATCGCTGATGATAACAGCGTCAATGGCACCTTTGTGAACGACCGCAAACTGACTGCGCCGCACCGCCTGAGCGTAGATGACGTGATCCGCATTGACCAGGCGCTGTTTGTCTACAATGGCAAGGGCTTGGTGCGTCTAGCCGCTGCTCAGAAGCTGGAAATTGACGCCTACGACCTGAGCGTGACCTATTACACGGGCTTGATCAGGCGCGTGGCGCTCAATACCATGCGCGAGGTCTCGATTGCAGTGCAGCCGCGTGAGTTCGTGGCAATCATCGGCGGCAGCGGATCGGGCAAGTCCACTTTGCTACGGACTCTCAACGGCGCGCAGCCTGCCACTAGCGGCAAAGTGCTGATCAACGGCGACGATCTCTATCAAAACTATGAGATTTATCAGCCGATCATCGGCTATGTGCCACAGACCGATATTGTGCAAGACGCGCTGACCGTCTACCAGACGCTCTACTATGGCGCTAAGATGCGCTTCCCTAATGAGCCGAGCGAATCGCGCCAACAGCGCATCCAGAAAGTGCTGGAAGCGCTTGAACTAACTGACTTCCGCGACCGTCTGGTCGGACGACTCAGCGGCGGACAGCGCAAGCGGGTCAGCATTGCCCTTGAGCTAATGGCAGAGCCAACTCTGCTCTTCATGGATGAGCCATCAAGCGGACTCGACCCCGGTCTGGATAAGTCCATGATGCTGACCCTGCGCCGTCTAGCCGATCGCGGGCACATTGTGATTGTGGTCACGCATACCACGCTCAACATTGATCTGTGCGATCATGTGGCGCTCATGGCGCGTGGCTACCTGACCTACTTCGGACCGCCCAAGCAGGCGCTCAAGTTCTTCGAGGCGCGGGACTACTCCGAGATTTATAACAAGGTCACTTTGCCGCCTGAGACGGCACGCAGTCTGGGCGATACGATGATCTTCACGCCCGCTTCCTCGCGTGTGGTGGCAGGCGCTAAGCCCAATCCGCAGGATGCTGCTCGCCAATGGGCAGAGAAGTACCGCCAAACGCCCGAATACAAGAAACACATCGTAGAGCGGCTAGAGGTGCATGGCGAGAGCGTCAAGAACACGGCGCTGACCAACAAAAAGTTGCGCCGTGTGCGGCGTGGCTCGCTCCTGCAGCAGACCCGCACGCTGACTGAGCGCACGCTTGCCCTTGTGCGCCGCGATGTGCGCACCATCATCGCTTTGATGCTGGTCTTGCCGCTGGTGGCGCTCTTTTTGGGCTTGATCAGCTATGATACGGTTGAGGGTGGGCGCGGACGCATGTTGATCAGCCGCGGGTCGCCGCGTGACTACGCCATTTTGATGGATCGCGTGCCGCTGCAGTCGGTTGCGCCTGTAGCCGCCGCTGAAGGCATTGAGGAAGACCCTGCACCGACCGAGAGCGAGACCAACACGCGCCGCACTGCTCCGTCGGTCACAGCAGTCGGCACGTTTGTGCCAGCCTCAGAGGCGGAGCGCGTGTTGTTCATCCTAGCGCTAGCTGTAGCACTGTTCGGCGTGTTTGCCTCCGCCTACGTGATCGTGGTCGAAAAGAGCCTGTTCCTGCGCGAGCGCATGGTCAATTTGCGCATCACAGCCTATCTTGCCTCCAAATTTCTTGTCTATGGCACGTTGGCGGTTATCAGCTGTGTGCTGGCATTGGCGCTCTTTGCGCTAGGCGTTGAGCTGCCCTCTCAGGGCATTCTGATGAACGGCTTTGTGGAGCTGCTGATCACTATGGCGCTTACGGCTTTGGCGGGAGTCAGCATCGGACTGCTGATCTCAGCGCTGAATCGGCAGATCAATGCCGTGACGTACCTTGTGTTGGCAGTCCTGTTCGTGCAGATTCTGTTTCCGGGCGTGCTGTTCAAAATGGAGGGCGCCCTAGAGCCGATCTCGCGCCTGACCATGACGCGCTGGGCGCTTGAGGCGCTGGGCGGCACCGCCGATATGGTGCAACGCAATGCCGAAGGGCGCATTGTAGTGGCGGCACAAGCCATCAATCCGAAGACGAACCGCCCTTTGCCGAACGCGCCGCTGACGCGCCAATTTTTCCCTGCGCCGCCTTCGCTCAGCGTGAGCTATGCTACTAATGGGGAGGAATTGGTAATCCGTTGGCTGGCGCTGATCGGTTTTTCGGCGGTCTTTTTGGTGGCGAGCCACTTTGCGCTGCGCCGCAACGAGCCATTTTAAGCCATGAAAGGATTTCGTATGAAGCGTAACGTCTTGTTTGCCATGTTTGGGGTGCTTGCCGTGCTGATCGGCATGGTGGCAAGCCTGCCCGCTAACGTCTCAGCTGGGCCGCCCGCTCAGGCTACTCCGACGCCCGGCGGCATCTTCATTGAGCCCGAAAATCCCACGCCGCCGCCCGTTGTGCCGCCTCTGCAGCCGCCCGGTGACTCTGATGGCGCGCCCGTCTTTGCGCCGCCCCCGACGCTCGAAGAGCTGCTAGAGCAGTTCCCCGACCTCAAGCCCTATCTCGATCAAATCCGCGACCTCGCTTGGGGCGATCTCGACCTCTCAGAGCTCTATCGCCGCGTCTTCCAGATTTATGATGCGCGTGGCGCCACAGGCGTCGCTGCTTTCCTGAAAGATAGTGGCATTCTAGAGAAGCTGAACATCCCGCTCAGCTACCTCGATCTGCTGATCGCCTTCGATCAAGGCGGTCTGGAGGCAGTTGAAGAGCTGGCGCGCACGCGCCGCTTGATCAACGCTGAGGATGAGCTGGTCGCCTACTTGCTGGTGGACGATCCTGCCAATGTGGACGCGCTCAAGAAAGACCTTGAGGAAAACTTAGGCGTCAGCGTCTACGGCTTCGATCTGACCACTGAGGAAGTCGAGATCGGCATTCCGCTAGAGCTATTGGCACAGTATCAGACGCCCGGCAGCTTGCTCGCCTACTTAGTGGCGATCGGCAATGCTGAGCATGTGGTCAGTTGGCGGCTGCCGATCCCGTCTGTGACGGGCGGCTTGGGCTTACAGCGCGGCGGCAGCCCAATCGCCCAGACCGTTGGCGCGGATAAGTGGCATGCCGCAGGGATCACAGGCAAGGGCGTGCGCGTCGGCATTGTGGACTTGGGCTTTGGCGGCGTGAAGAGCTTGCTGGGCAGTGAATTGCCCGCGACCGTCAAGACGAACATCCCCATTGATCGCATGCATCGGCAGCGCGAGAATCATGGCACAGCGGTAGCGGCTGTAGTGCATCGCGTGGCGCCAGATGCTGAGCTGTACCTCGCCTTCGAAGATAACAGCTCCCAAAGTTTTGCTGAGGTGCTGCAATGGCTGGAAGATAACAAGGTGCAGGTGGTCAACTACTCAGTCTCGCAGCTGATCGGTCCGCGCGATGGTTCTTCCTACACCACGCAACTGATCGAACTGTTCATGCGGCGCACGGGCGCGCTGTGGATCAACTCAGCCGGCAACTATGCCTTGTCTCACACGCTGTTTGAGTTCAATCCGGGTCGAAGAGATGTCCACATGTTCGGCAATGGCAACGTCTTGCCTTTCATGACCTTTGCCCCCTTGACGACAATCGCCATGAACTGGGACGGCAACTGGGAAGGCGGCGAAAACACAGAGTACATCTTTGCGGTTGTGGATAGAAATGGCAACGAAATCGCTGTTGCCGCTGAGCAACGACGCGGACGGCGCAACCATTATCCCTTCCAAATCCTGAACTTCCGCAGCGAGCCCGGCAGGATTTACTACCTTGCTGTAGCGCGCACTCGCGGCTCAACCAAGAATATTATTGATATCATCATCACGAACAGCGAGATAGCATCTTGGGCGCAAGTGCCGATCTACAGCGTCACTGCGCCTGCCGATGCGCCCAGCGTGCTGGCTGTTGGCGCAACTGACCTGAGAGGTCGCCAAATCGAGGGATACAGCTCACAAGGTCCGACGCGAGATGATCGGCTCAAGCCCGACCTCAGCGCGCCGACCAATGAAGTGGTGCCGGGCTACAATCGCGGCTTTGGCGGCACTTCGGGCGCGGCGCCAGCTGCCGCGGGCGCTGCAGCACTCCTGCTGCAGGCAAATCCGAGCCTGAGCAATGCGCAACTCAAGGCGCTGCTAATGCAGAGCGTGATCGATCTGGGCGACAAAGGCGCGGACAATGTATACGGCACGGGTCGCCTTGCTTTGCCGCCGCCTGAAGGCATCAATCCTGATGAGGGCAACGTGCTAGGCGGCGATGATGACGGCGAAGGGATCATCATCGGCGGTGACGAGGTCACAGCCACCATCACGGATGTGAAGACGCAGTTCAACGTCAAGGTGCGCGGGATTGTCGGACTGAACATCAATACTTCGTTCACGCTGCAGAATTACACGGGCAATCGCTTAGCTGTAGTGGCAATTTTCACAGATATGAACGGCAATGCCCTGCCTAGCGCCCTAGAGGACTACACGCTCTTCGATACCATCGCCACAGGGCGGCTTGTGGACGTGCGCGGGCGCAACAATCGCTTTGAGGGCGTGAATTTGTTCATCCCGAATACAGCCTTCCGCAATGTCAGGGAGTCGCGCATTCAGTTCTTCGTCGCTGTCTACGATCTGACCAATGAAGATGATGCGCCGCAGCTGGGCATAAGCGATCCGATCACGGTGCGGTTGCGCCGTTAAAGCCGATTTTTCCCGCTCTGCAACGCCCGAATCAGCCGATTCGGGCGTTGTGAGTCGTCAAGCTGCACATTGACACATAGCATTTTGCAAGTCTCTACGTTATGATAAAGGCACGTTAAAGTTAGAGCTGAAAGGATTCTCCTTACGGCAATGGCAAAGTATATTGCGCGCCGCATTGTGCAGTCCATTCCGACCCTTTTCCTGATCACAGTGCTGGCTTTCATCATTGTCTCGCTGGCGCCTGGCGGACCGACGGCGAGCCTGCTTTTAGACCCGAACTTGACGCCGCAAGATCGAGTCCGTATTGCGGAGCAGCTGGGCGTCAACGACCCGTGGCCGATCCAGTATCTGCGCTGGCTGATCGGCGATGACTGGGAGTGGCGTATCCGCGATAATAGCGGCGAGCCGAAGCCCGGCACGCGGCTGGGCATTCTGCGCTTGGATTTCGGTCACTCGTTTGTGGCGAATCGGCGCGTGCTAGACCTGTTCGCAGAGCGGCTTGGCGCCACGCTAGAGCTGGGCATTTCAGCGCTGCTATTCGCACTGGCGCTAGGCGTGCCGATTGGCATTCTCTCAGCGGTGCTGCGCGGCAGCCTGTTCGATAACAGTATGCGCGTCTTGGCAGTCATCATCAACGCAGTGCCGAATTTCTGGCTCGGCTTGATGCTGATCTTGCTCTTCGGCGTGATCATCAAAGGTCCAGACGGCAGAGGCTTGCTGCCAATGGGCAGCCGCTGCCCAACGACTCTGGAGACCTGTCCGCCGTTGCATGAGCGGCTTAACCATTTGCTGCTGCCGATGATCGTCTTGGGCGGCGGCGGCTTGGCGGGCTACTCGCGCTATCTGCGCGCCTCCATGCTCGACGTGATCGGGCAGGACTATATCCGCACGGCACGGGCTAAAGGGCTGAAAGATCGGGCAGTCTGGTTCGGACACGGCGCACGCAACGCGCTGATCCCGCTAGCCACCTTCCTCGGACCGGCAATTGCAGGCGTGTGGGGCGGCGCCTTCATCACTGAACAGATATTCTCGTGGCCCGGCATTGGTAGGCTGACCTTACAATCGCTCACAGCCCTTGACTATCCGATGATCATGGCAGTTACCGTCTTCTCAGCCGTAGCGACCATCTTGGGCTTCATCATCTCCGACATCCTGTACGCCCTGATCGATCCGCGTATCCGTTTCAACTGAGAACTCTAACATGGCTGTACGTACAGGTGTCGTTAAGCTCAAAGATCAAGAGGAAGAGAAGTATTACGCCGGTCAGTCGCTCTTGCAGCTGGCACTGCGCCGTTTGCGCCGCGATACGTTGACTCTGATCGCCATGGGAGTGGTCTTGCTCCTCATCCTGTTGGCGATCTTCGCGCCTTTCATCGAGCAGAACATCCTAGGGGTCAGCTACTCGCGCACAGACCCCGTGAACGCCTTTCTGCCGCCCGGCGGGACGGCGCGTCTGGTCTATCTGCCCGATAACCGCTATCGCTCACAGGGCTTGAATGTGGTGGTCACGCATGATCGCGGCGCCGGCGGACGTGAAGTGGGTGAAATCCACGTTGAAGTGCAGGCGCGCCAACTGACCACTAAAGAGGGCATGGCGAATATGTTTGTGGCGCACACCAGCTTCGGCACGCCTGCTTTCTCGGTCTTCCTAGACGATCAAACTCGCCCCTTTGCAGCGCGCATTGGGCAGAACAGCATCAGCAACATCCTAGAAATTCCCGTCGGGGCGCATACGCTCACTTTTCGGCGCGGCACCAATGTTGAGGGCGAGGTTCTAGCCACACTAGAGGTGGATATCCAGCCTGAGACGCTCACCACAGCCGTCCTATTTGGTCGCCCGGAGGGCGAAGGCGAGACTGCAGTACAGGCGAAGGCGTTTAGCGTCAACAGTCGCGATCTGGCAGTGGATACAGCCCGTCTGCACGTGATTCACACCTCAACTAGCGCGCCGCGCACGGTCAATGTACGCATCATGGATCAAGTGCGCATCCCTGAAATTCGCTACGGCGAAGATGGCTCCGTGGTCGTAGAGCGCGGCTTGTTCACCACGGGCATTTCGGCAATGGATGCGCGCACCTATGTGCTTGGCACGGACGATCTAGGGCGCGATCACCTCTCGCGCTTGCTCTATGCCGGTCAGATTTCGCTCAGCATCGCCTTTGCCGCCGCGCTCATCTCGATTTTCATCGGCGTGACCATCGGCATTGTGGCAGGTTTCTACGGCGGTCTGATTGATGACGTGGTCAACCTGACCATTGCTACAATCAGTTCGCTGCCTACGCTGCTGATCTTGCTGATTCTGGTGGCGCTGCTCAACCCCGGACCGGAGGTCTTGGTGCTGGTGCTGGGCTTTTTGGGCTGGTTCGGCATTTGCCGCCTTGTGCGCGGCGAGACGCTCTCCATTCGCGCCCGCGAGTACATTGTGAGCGCCCGCGCCATTGGCGCGCCCGTCAGCCGCATCATGTTTGTGCACGTGCTGCCGAATTTGCTCTCAGTGGTGATCGTGGCGCTGGCACTGGATATCGGCAACCTGATCCTAGTCGAATCGGCGCTCAGCTTCTTGGGCTTTGGCATTAAGCCTCCAGCAGCCAGCTGGGGCAACATGCTCTCAAATGCCCAGACCTTCTTCACCAAAGGCGTGCATCTGGTCATCTTCCCCGGCTTGATGATCAGCATCACTGTGCTGTGCCTGTACATCATCGGCGATGGGCTGCGCGACGCTTTCGATCCGACTTTGAAGCGCTAAAAGCGCACGTGGTGAGCGTCTCACAGCGCTCACCGCGTTTTTTTCTCCGCGGGCGCCTCTAGCGCGCCTTGTAATCGCGGCTGACGCCTGTCAATTCGTCAAGACGCGCCATTTCCTCAGCGCTCAGACGCTCGCCCACAGCCCCAAGCGACTCCTCGATCTGTGAGACCGTGTTCGCGCCGATGATCGGCGCCGTGATGAACGGCAAGCTGAACTGCCATGCCAGCGCCATCTGCGCGACGGTCTTGCCGCGCTTGGCGCCCATTTCGCGGAGCGCGTCAATCACGGCAAAGCCCTGATCAGTCATCCAGCGCGCCGCGCCGCCACCTCGACTGCCTTCTGGGATGCCGCCTTCCCGCGTGTACTTGCCCGTCAAAAAGCCGCCCGCCAATGGACTGTACGGGATCACGGCGATGCCCTCTTCAAGGCATAGTTGCGCCAATTCAGGCTCTACCTCGCGCCGATTGAGCAGGTGGAAGTGCGGCTGAATGCACTCATAGCGCGCTAGATTGTGCTTATCGCTCAGCCAGAGCGCCTTGCACAGATACCACGCCTTGAAATTGCTGGCACCTAGATAGCGCACCTTGCCCTGATGCACCAGATCGTCAAAGGCGCGCAAGGTTTCCTCCTGCGGCGTATCCCAATCGGGCCAGTGCGCCTGATACAGGTCAATGTAATCGGTCTGGAGACGGCGCAGGCTGTGTTCAACTGCCGCCATGATGTGCTGACGGCTCAAACCTTCGCCATTCGGACCGTCCCACATTCTGCCGCGCACTTTGGTAGCAATGATGATCTGATCACGGGGCTTGCCCTTCAGCCAGCGCCCGATGATCTCTTCAGCCACGCCGCCGGGATTGCCCTCCGCCCAGCGGCTGTAGATATCGGCAGTATCAATGAAGTTGCCGCCTGCCTCCCAAAAGCGATCCAGCACGCGCAGCGAGTCTTCCTCAGAGCTCGTCCAGCGGAAAGTCATGGTGCCAAGGCACAGCGCGCTGACCTTCAAGCCTGTGCGTCCGAGTTTGCGATAGTCCATGCATGAAAGCCTTTCAAGCGAGTGTGAAGGATGTGCAGCCTTGAGTGTAACAACTATCGCCGAATGCTACTATGCTTTTTGCGCTGCGAGCGCCTGATTCGAGGAATTATTGCAGACTGATCACTTCCCCGCCCTGCTTGCGGAGCGGGGAGTGAGGGGTGGGGTCAGACCCCTAACCCCAGCCCTTCCCCCGCAAGCAGGGGAAGGGAGTCAAGAGGTGTGTGGCTGCCCTGCCCTGACTCTTGGCGCATATTGCCAAACGCGCTACAATGCGCCCCATGAGCGCTTCAGACGAACTTTTCCTGTATCTGACCACCACAGGGCGTAAGAGCGGCGCGCCGCACCAGATCGAAATCTGGTTTGTGCAGCACGGCGCGTGTTACTATGTGGTAGCAGAGCGGCGTGAACAAGCTGACTGGGTCAAGAACATCTTGCACACGCCGCGAGTCCGCTTTAGCGTAGGCATCCGCGCTGATCAGACGTCTGCCTTGCCGCTCACTGAGGCGCAAGCGCGTCCCTTGCCCGCCGACGATCCGCTGGCGGTAACCATCTGCGCCCTAATGGACGCCAAATACGACTGGAGCGACGGGCTGATCGTAGAATTGCGCCCGTTGGAGGGCTGAGATGCGCCGTCTTGCCTGCCTACTGACATTGCTGCTAATCCTGAGCGCTTGTAACGGTGCGCCAAATGTCTTGGTCGCCACGCCTTTGCCGCCTGATGCAACTTTCCGCACCTATCGGCATCCTAGCGGCGTTTTCACGTTGCGCCTGCCCGCAGAGTGGTCTGTGCGCGACCTGAGCAGCGGCGACGCCGTCCGCGCCGAATTTTCCGCGCCGAATACGAACAGCTTGCCGCTGAGCGTCTATGTGCGCAATAGCGGGATGCTCTTGAGCGCGCCTGCCCTGATCGAACAGATCGATCTGTATTTGCAGACCGTCCACGGCAGCGCCTACCGCGAGATCAGCCGCACGGCGCAAGGCGATGGCAGTTGGCGCGTGGTGGGCGTGCGCCAAACTGGGATCGGTGAGCGCGCTCTGAACACTTTTCTGCAGGCTGATGGCACTTTCCTGAGCGTGATTGAGGCGGATGTGACCGATCTGGATGAGGCAGCTTTGCAGACCCTGCGCACTGTGATCAATACGCTGCGAGTCGATCCGAGCGCGGCACTGCGCGTAGCCGATCTCAGTCAGGCGCCTGAAGTGCCTGTGATGGAATTGGGCGCGCTAACTTTCAGCGGCTTGCACAGCTGGACGGCGCTGAACGGCGATTTTGTGATCAACGGCATGGTGACCAACAACGCGGGCGCGCCCTTAGAGGCGATCCGCCTCACGGCGCTGCTCTACGATGCAAACGACGCTGTGTTGGCTGAACAGGCGAACGTCTTGAGCGCTGAAGTCCTGCTGCCGAATGCTAGCGCACCGTTTTCGATCCGTTTTCGGGGCGGCAAGCCCGCTCGCGCTGTGCGCTATGAGCTGCGGAGTGTGGCGCGCCACGCTGAATTCGCCCTACAGAATTATCTGGGCGAAGAGGCGTTCCTGCGCGGCAATGAGATCGCCCGCTATAACGCAAACGGCTTTTTGACAATCAGCGGCGATGTTGTCAACCAGACTCAGGGCGCCGCCAATTTCGTCAAGATCATCATCGCAGTCTTAGACGATCAGGGGCGCGTCGTGGCGACCGATAGCACCTTCCTCAACCGCCCGACCTTGCTGCCGGGCGAGGCGGCGCGCTTTGAGATCGTCTTCCCAGAACTAGGCGGCGGCGCTATCCGCTACGTGATCAGCGTGGAGGGCAGGCGCGGTTAGCCGTGCCGCTGCAAAAAGCGCGCTAGACGCTCCAGCGCCTGCTCAATTTTCTCGTAGGCAGTGGCGTAGCTGGCGCGCAGGAAGCCCGCGCCGCTCGGTCCGAAGGCGCTGCCAGGCACCATTGCCACACGCTCTTCCTGCAACAGCCGCTCGGCGAAAGTATTCTCATCCATGCCGCTTGCCGCGATGTTCGGGAAGGCGTAGAAAGCGCCGCGTGGCTCAAAGCAGGGAAGTCCCAGCGCGTTGAAGCCGCTCACGATCAGCTTGCGCCGCCGATCATATTCCTCGCGCATTGCCTCCACGTCGGGTTCGCTCTGCTCTAGGGCAGCTAGGAGCGCCTCTTGTGCCGTTGTGGGCGCAGACATGATCGTGTACTGGTGAATCTTGCGCATCATGCCGATGATCTCGGCGTTGCCGGCTGCATAGCCAATCCGCCAGCCCGTCATAGCGTGACTTTTGCTGAAGCCGCTCAGCACAATTGTCCGTTCGCGCATGTTCGGCAAGGTGGCGAATTGCGTATGCGGCACGCCATAGACCAAGCGGTCATAGATTTCATCAGAGATGACCAGCAGATCGTGCTGCTCTGCCAATTGCGCGATCTCCAGTAGACGGTCGCGGCTCATCACGGCGCCTGTGGGATTGTTCGGATAGCCGATCAGCAGTGCTTTCGTGCGCGGCGTGATCTTTTCGGCAATGCGCTCCGCTGTGACCTGAAAATCATCCGCCATGTAGGTCGCCACTGGCACAGGCACACCGCCTGCAAGCGTCACCTCGGGCATGTAGGCGACAAAACACGGCTCAGGCACGATCACTTCGTCTTGGGGGTCAAGGATGGCGTTCAGGGCAAGGTAAAGCGCCTCGCTCACGCCGACTGTGATCAGCAACTCGCGCTCAGGATGATATTCAACCCCGTAGAGCCGTGCAATGTAGCGCGAGAGCGCAACGCGCAGCTCATAAATGCCTGAGTTGCTGGTGTAATGCGTGCTGCCGCGCTGCAATGACTGAATCCCGGCGTTGAGTAGGGCGGGCGGCGTAGTGAAATCTGGCTCGCCAATGCCCAGCGAGATCACGTCATCCATTGTGGCGGCAATATCGAAAAAGCGCCGAATGCCCGATGGCGGAATGGCACGGACGCGCTGCGCGATGAAATCTCTCATGCTCTCCCTCTCATGCAAAGCCCAAGACCGATGAATCGCCGACGTTCACAGAGCGGAAGCGTCCCTCCACACGCGCATTGCGCCCAACTAGGCTTTGCGCCAAAAGCGACTCCTTGCAAAAGGCGCCCTCATCAATGATGCTATCGCGCACCAGACAATCCTCAATCACAGCGTTAGCCGCTATAGTGACGTGCGGTCCAATCACTGAGCGCTTGATGCGCGCTGAGGGATCAATGCGCACAGGCGGAATGATGATGGTCTGGATATGATGGTTCAATTCGGCGCTGTTATCATGCCCGTGTTCCAGCAAGTAGCGATTGGTGGCAAGCACGGTATCCGCCCTACCACAATCTAGCCACTCCGAGACCTGCCGCGTGTGAAAGATCATGCCATCTTGCACCATCAGCTGCATAGCGTCGGCAAGGAAATACTCATTTTTGGTCATGATTTTGCGCGCCATCAGCTGCTCAATGGCGGCAAGCAGCGGCAAGCTGCGCTGGAAGTAATACAATCCGACCACTACCAGCTTATTCTCAGTCGTGGGCGGCTTTTCCACAAAGCGCGTGATCTCGCCGCGCTCATTGAGGGTGACCACGCCAAAGGGGCGCGGATCGTCCACCTCTTTGACGAAGATCAGGGCATCGCGCCCCGGCTGAGCCAGATCGCCCAGATCAGCCTCAAAAAGCGTATCCACAAAGATGACGAAAACGGGCGTATCGTCTTGCAGGTGATCTTTGGCAAGGTAAATGGCGTGCGCCTGACCGAGCATCTCGGTCTGCTCCACAAAGCGCGCCTTGATCGGGTAATTGGCGCGCACGTACGCCTCCACCTGATCGCCCAAGTAGCCGACGATGAAAATGTACTCTTCCACATTCAGCGGCAAGAGCTTATCCAGCAAGTGACCCAACACTGCCTTGCCTGCCACGTTGATCAGCGGCTTGGGCTTGGTGAATGTATGCGGGCGCAGGCGCGTGCCAAAGCCTGCCAACGGAATCACGACCTTCATAAAGAAAACTCCTTCGCTTTTTTCAGGGCGGCTGTACAGCAGCGTTCTAAAGCGTACAGCGCCTAATTTTCAAGATAGGCAGGTGCGCGCTTGTGCCAATCCGTGCTTTGCTCATAGGCATAAGCGACGCGCAGCGCCTTTTCTTCGCCGAAGGCAGGCGCCAAAATCTGCAAGCCGATAGGCAGGCTCTCATTATCGTAGCCGCACGGCAAGCTGATGCCACAAATGCCCGCCAAGTTCACAGGCAGCGTGAAAATATCCTCAAGGTACATCTGCAAGGGATCATCTACCTTTTCGCCCAGTCGGAAGGCAGTGCGCGGCGCCGTCGGCGTCACGATCACATCTACATCCGCAAAGGCGCGGTCGAAGTCGCGCTTGATCAGCGTGCGTCCCTTTTGCGCCTTCAGATAGTAAGCATCGTAATAACCAGCAGAGAGTGCATACGTGCCAAGCATGATGCGCCGCTTCACTTCCTTGCCGAAGCCCTTGCCGCGTGTATTGCGGTACATCTCCCACATGCCGCGCCCGTCGGCAAAGCGCGGACCGTAGCGCACGCCGTCAAAGCGCGCTAAATTTGCGCTTGCTTCCGCGGGGGCGATCAAGTAATAGATTGGCAAGCCGTAGTCCGTGTGCGGCAAACTGACCTCGCGCACCTCAGCGCCAAGCGACTCCAAGTGCGCAATGGCGGCACGCACAGCCGATTCGACCTCTGGCTGCATCCCGCTGATGAAATATTCCTTCGGCACGCCGATTCGCACGCCCTTCACCTCGCCCGTGAGCGCCGCGCTGTAATCAGGGACAGGCGTATTCACGCTGGTCGAGTCCATTGGATCGTGACCGGCGATCACCTGCAAAAGCAGCGCAGCATCGCGGACGGTGCGCCCAAACGTGCCGATCTGATCGAGCGAAGAGGCAAAGGCGATCAGCCCATAGCGCGAGACGCGCCCATAACTTGGCTTAATGCCGACGATCCCGCACATGGCTGCCGGCTGCCGCACCGAGCCGCCGGTATCCGTGCCGAGCGCGCCAAGCGCCATGCGCGCCGCAACCGCTGCTGCGCTCCCGCCGCTGCTGCCGCCCGGAATCCGATCTAAGCGATGCGGATTGCGCGTGAGATGATAGGCGCTATTCTCCGTGGACGAGCCCATGGCGAATTCGTCAGTGTTGGTCTTGCCGAGCATGATCGCGCCGCTCTCAAACAACTTTTGGACAGCAGTTGCAGTGTAGGGCGGCACAAAGCCCTCCAAGATGCGCGAGCCAGCCGTGGTTTGCACGCCCTCAGTGCACAGCACGTCCTTAATGCCGAGCGGCACGCCCAGCAAGGGCGACTCTTCGCCTTGCGCACGGCGCGCATCAGCGCGGCGTGCCTGCTCAAGGGCAAGGTCAGCGGTTACAGTCAAATAGGCGCCAATGCGCGGCTCAAGGCTCTCAATGCGGGTAAGGTGCGCCTGAGTCAGCTCTAGGGCGCTGATTTGGCGCGCCTGTAGCGCTGCCAGCGCTTCAGTCAGGGTCAGATCAGTTAGATTCATCAGATGTCACTGCGTTTGGCTGCACGAAACGACGATCATTATAGCGCAGGCGGCATTTATGAACAACAGAGGCAAGGCTGCACGTGCCTTGCCTCTGCCTTGACTGCAATACAGCGTGAGAGCGTGCGACTTACTCGTAGAGCGCGTTGTATTCCTTGAGCAGCTTATCCGCCTCAGCCTTTGCCGCTTTCATCGCCGCGACGGGATCGCCGCCCTGCAGCATCAGCTCTTCCATCGTGCGCGTGATGATGTTGCGGGTCTGCGGGAAGGTGCCGAGCAAGGCGCCGCGAGTGGCAGGCGTGACGGTCGTCTGGCGAATCTGCTCCACAGCGGTCAGGAAGTTCGGATTCTTCTCGAACCAGCCTTCCTTTTCCAGCAGTTCAACCGAGCTGTTGCGCAGCGGCAGGTAGCCCGTTGCCTTGTGCCACTCAGCGATATTCTCAGTGTTGGTGAACCACAGCAGGAAGGTCAGAGCGCCCTCTTCCATCTTGTCAGGCAAGCCGTCCACGAGCCACAGGCTGGCGCCGCCGATCAGGTTGCCTGTCCAGCCCTTCTCAGCGTCGTAGGGCATACGGCTGGTCAGGATGTCAATGCCGTTCGCCTTCGCTGCGTTAGTGATGTTGGCAGTATCAGCGCTGGAGGTGATGATAAACGGCACCTTGCCGCTCTGGATCGCCTGCTCGGTGGCGTTCCAGTCGCGCTGGCGACCGCTATAGATGTAATAGCCCTGCTGATACATCTTCTGCCACCAAGAGATGATGGCGATCATATCCTCGCTATCGAGGAAGGTCTCAGTGGCGCGAGCATCGCGTCCGTTGCCGTTGTTGACGAAGAGCGCGTTGCGCTGCGCCATCCACTGCTCCACGAACCAGCCGTGGTTGGGCCAGGTCACGCAGCCATCAACGCCCAGCTTCGCCTTCATCTCCATGACCTTGGCGCAAGCAGCTTCCAGCTCCTGCCAAGTGGCGGGCGGCGTCTCCAAGCCCAGTTCCTTCATCATAGCGATGTTGGTGTAGAGCGTGGGCGAGGAGCTGTTCCAAGGCATTGAGGTGAACTTGCCGTCAAGCGTGTAGTAGTCCACAACGGGCGCGATGAAGTCATCGAAGTTGATCGGCACGCCGTTGACCTCAGTACGCCCCTCTAGGGCATCGGCAATGCTCTTGAAGTAGCCGAAATCGCGGGCGCGCTGTGTGCCGACTTCGAACCACTGCACAATGGCAGGCGGATTGTTCTGCTGAATGGCGAGGTCAGTTGCCTGCTGAATTTCCTCGTAGTTGGCATAGCCATCTACCGTGACATTGAACTGCGGGTAGAGCTGATTGAACTCAGCGGCGCGCTCGCGCGACCAGTCGAGACGCGCATCAGTGAAAGCGATCCAGACCTTGACGTCGGTCTTTTCTTGGGCAACGGCAGGCAAAGAAAAAACGCCTACCATCAGCGCCAGTGCCACAAAAGCGATCACAAACTTGCGGATGTTCATGCGAGAAAGTCTCCTCATGCATCTGATAGTGAGAACAACTTTGACCGCTGCAAGGGTAGCATAGGTCAATTAACGCTAAATGGCGTTTCAATTAAAAGTCTAGCAAAAAAACTTTATGAGAATGTTAAGATAAGGCGTGACCTTGAGCCATGTCGCTCAGACAAGGGTTGCTCTGCGCGCACAAGTTGTGTTGAACGCTTAACACAGTTTGTATTACAATCTGTAGCATAAACCAGCTTGATTTGAATCCAACAGCGCGCCGCCTCCAAACGACGCGCCGCCCCTTGAATGAATGGAGCATTCAGATGACAACCACAAAAGCACACGCCCTCGCTGCGCTTGGGCAATCCATCTGGTATGACAACATCCGCCGCTCGCTCTTGGAATCGGGCGGGCTGCGTAAGTTGGTTGAGCAAGGCGTGCTGGGCGTGACCAGCAACCCGACCATTTTTGAGCGCGCCATTGCCGGCAGCACGGACTACGATACAGCCCTGCAGAGTCTGGTGCAGGCGGGCAAATCGGTAGAGGAAATCTATGAGGCATTGGCAATCGCCGATATCCGCGCTGCCGCTGATATCCTGCAGCCCGTCTATGAGCAGACCAACGGCGTAGACGGCTACATCAGCCTTGAGGTTAGTCCAAAGTTGGCGCACGATACCGAAGGCACAATCGCTGAGGCGCGCCGTCTGTTCGCCGAAGTCGGGCGACCGAACGTGATGATCAAGGTGCCTGCCACGCCTGAGGGCATTCCTGCCATTCAGACGCTCATCAGCGAAGGCATCAACATCAACGTCACGCTGATCTTTGCCCTAGAGGCGTATCGCGCCGTGATGGAGGCGTATCTGCGTGGCTTAGAGCTATTGGCAGAGCGCGGCGGCGATCTGGCGCGTGTGGCGTCGGTTGCCTCGTTTTTCATCAGCCGCGTAGATACCCTTGTGGACGCTGAACTGGCAAAGTTGGGCAACACTGAGCTACAGGGCAAGATCGCCATTGCCAATGCCAAGCTCGCCTATCAAGCCTTTCGCCAAGTCTTCAGCGGCGAGCGCTGGGAGCGGCTAAAGGCGCTAGGCGCACGGGTACAGCGTCCGCTGTGGGCGAGCACCAGCACGAAAAATCCGAACTATCCCGATACAATCTATGTGGATAACCTGATCGGCGCGGATACCGTCAATACCGTGCCGCCTGCCACTTTGGAGGCATTGCAGGATCACGCTGTGGTCGCCCTGACCATTGAGCAAGGCTTGGATGAGGCAAAAGCACAGCTGGAGCGCTTGGCAGCGCTAGGTATTGACATGGACGCAGTCACGGCGCAGCTCTTGCGCGAGGGCGTAGCATCGTTCGCCAAGTCGTTTGAGGCACTGATGGATAGCATCGAACTCAAGCGCGAGCGCCTGCTCTCAGAATCGCAGCGGCGCTACGCGAACCTAGGCGAGGCGTGGGCGCGAGTCCGTGCGCGCTTGGATCAGATGGATGCACATGACATCATTCAGCGCATGTACGTAAGGGATCACACGGTCTGGAAGCCCGATCCGACTGAGATTGTCAATCGCTTGGGCTGGCTGAACATCGCCACGCGCATGAACGACTCAGCCATTCTAGAGCGGCTCTACGCGCTGACCGATGAGGCCTGGGCAGATGGGATGCAGCAGGTGGTGCTGCTGGGCATGGGCGGCTCTAGCCTCGCTCCAGAGATGTTCGCCAAAGTTTACGGCACTAGCGTTGGCAATTTGGATGTGCATGTGCTGGATAGCACTGATCCTGACCACATCCGCAGCTTCATTGAGCGCTTCCCGCCTCAACGGACGCTCTACATCATCTCGACCAAGTCTGGCGGCACAATCGAGACCCTCTCGCTCTTCAAGACGTTCTACAATCTGGTCTTGAAGGCGTATGAGGGTGACGCAGCGAAGGCAGGCGGACATTTCATCGCCATCACTGATCCGAACAGCGCCATTGAGCAATTGGCAAAGGATTATCAATTCCGCGCCACGTTCCTGAACGATCCTGAAATTGGCGGGCGCTACTCAGCGCTTTCGTATTTCGGCTTAGTGCCTGCGGCACTTGACGGAATCTACTTGCCGCGTTTGCTGGAGCGCGCTGAGCAGATGCAGGCGTTGTGCAGTCCTGCCCATGACGCGGTCTACAATCCTGCGGCGTGGCTAGGCGCGATTCTAGGCGAGATGGCGCTGATCGAACGCGATAAGGTCACTTTCCTCATCAGCGAGCCTATTGCTGCTTTTGGCGATTGGGTAGAGCAGCTGATCGCTGAGTCAACGGGCAAAGAGGGCAAGGGCATTCTGCCTGTGGTGAATGAGCCGCTAGGCGCGCCTGAGGCTTACGGCGCCGATCGGCTGTTTGTCTATCTGCAGCTAGAGGGCGACTCAAGCTGCGAGGCGGCAATCGCAGCGCTTGAGCAGGCGGGTCAGCCGACTGTGCGCTTCGCTTTGCGCGATGTCCATGACCTAGGCGGGCAGATTTTCCTGTGGGAGTTGGCGACGGCTGTGGCAGGCTACGTGCTGGGCATTAACCCGTTTGATCAGCCGAACGTGGAGAGCGCAAAGGTCGCGGCGCGCCAGATGTTGGCAGCGTATCGCCAGCAAGGCGCCCTGCCTGCACAGACTCCTGCACTGACTGAGGGCACTTTGGCGCTTTACGGGGCGGATGTGCATGGCGCAAGCATCGCGGAGGCGCTCAAGGCGTTTGCTACGGCAACGCCGGAGCATGGCTACATCGCGTTGCACGCCTATTTGCCGCCCACGCCTGAGACCGACGCGCTGCTCAGCCAGTTGCGCCTGCGCCTGCGCGATCTAACCAAGCGTGCCGTTACAGTTGGCTACGGACCGCGCTTTTTGCACAGCACGGGTCAGCTACACAAGGGCGATGCAGGCTTGGGCGCGTTCATCCAACTGACCAATACACCAAACCAAGACCTGCCCATTCCTGATGAGGCGGGCAAGCCTGAGTCATCAGCGACCTTTGGCGTTTTGAAGTTAGCGCAGGCACTGGGCGATGCTCAGGCGCTGCGCGAGGGCGGACGGCGCATCATACGCCTTGATCTGGGCGCGGACGTGAGCAGCAGCCTGCGCACCTTGTTAGAAGGACTATAACCATGAGCGCGGATGTAGACCTCCTCAAGCGGCGCGCCGCTGAGCGCGCTGTGGAACTGATCGAGTCGGGGATGATCATCGGCTTGGGGAGCGGCAGCACTGCCAGTCACGCTTTGCGCCGTCTCGCTGAAGCCATTCAGGTTGGCAAGCTGCGCGATGTGCGCGGCGTGCCGACCTCACGGCGCATTGAGCAAGAGGCGCAAGCGCTCAACATCCCGCTGATCGATCTAGATGACGTTATCGAGATCGATCTGACCATTGATGGCGCCGATGAGGTTGATCCTGACCTGAACTTGATCAAGGGCGGCGGCGGCGCCTTGCTGCGTGAGAAAATCGTGGCGCAGATCAGCCGCCGTGAGGTCATCGTGATTGACGACTCGAAGCTCTCGCCCAAGCTCGGCACGCGCTGGCACCTGCCTGTTGAAGTTGTCTCGTTCGGCTGGCGCACGCAGTTGCGCTACTTGGAGTCGCTGGGCGCCAAAGTGACGCTCCGTGAGATAGACGGCGCGCCTTTCCACACAGATCAGGGCAACTTGATCCTCGACTGCAACTTCGGTCCGATTGACGATCCAAAAGATTTGGCGGCGCGCATCAAGGCGCGGGCAGGGATCGTAGAACACGGCTTGTTCCTGAGCATGGCAACTGAGGTGATCGTCGCCAGTGCAGGCGGCATTCGGCGTATCACACGCGGCAATGTTTGAGAGTGTGCGCTGCGGTCTGTCAAACTTTCCATAAGTGCTGCTTCAGTGAAACGCAGTGCAAGCAGTGCAGAGAGGCGTTGATGTGCCATGAGACGTTAAAGTTAGCTTCAGCGCCTCTCCAATCTTTGGCATAGGCAGATTAACAACTTGACGAACTGCCCGATTTGGGCTTGAATAAAAGTTGTAAATGAGTAGGATGCTGTTGTATGTCTAGTCGCGCCGATCTGCCCGGAACTGTTGCCTCGCAGCCGATGGAGGAACCTGATTCCGTCGGCGGAATGCCTGTTGAAGAGCTGATCCGCATTGCGCGGGAGACCACAGCGCGCATCCGCAACGAAGATCGCAAGCGCCTGCAGACCGAAGCCTCTGAGAGCCGCCAAAGCATTCAGAGCGGTGTGCCGCACTTGCTGCAGCAATTCTTCATCGGCAAACTTGACCTTGATGAGGAACTCAGCCGTCGTTTTCCTAGCCCGCCGCTGCTCTCTTCTGCCACCTTTGATCCGCCGCCCGGCAAGCGCGCTCGCCGTGGCTTTGCTCAATTCAAGGCGCAGGATGAGTCGGCGAGTCTGAACATTGACTTGCACGGCATTGACGGCACCTTTGAGGCTGACTTCGTCTATGGTGGCATGATCGCAGCCCATTTCACCTTCGGTGCGATTGCCGATGCACAGCGCAAGCGCTTTCTTGATTTGATTCGGCGGCGCACTGGCACGAGCATTCTCTGGACAGCGAAACGCTGGGAGCGCGACTATCTGGTGGTCAGCGCCCATGAGGGCTTTGCGCGCATTTATGCCTTTGGAATCCATCAGGTGAATGCCGCTTGCCGTTTGCCGCCTGAGCCGTTCCGCCAGCTGATCCATTGGCTTGCCGCCTTCTGGGTGACTGATACCGAGACCACTGCCCTGCGCAAGGATGCAATGGGCGACGCGCCCAATTGGTAGCCCGCTGAGCAGGCAGTTGCCCCACACGCGCTTGCGCGCTATAGCGCGTGCTATAATCCACGCCTGACTCGTCTCACAACCACACTAGTCAGGAATTTCTATGACCAGCCAGCGGAAATACTTTCAGCATGTGATCATGGCGCTGCACCAATTCTGGGCAGAGCAGGGCTGCTTGCTGTGGCAGCCGCATAATGTGCAAGTTGGCGCAGGCACAGGCAACCCTGCCACCTTTCTGCGCGTGCTTGGACCTGAGCCATGGCGCGTCGCTTATGTAGAGCCGAGCGTGCGCCCCGATGACGGACGCTATGGCGAAAATCCGAACCGTATGCAGAGCTACTATCAGTATCAGGTCATCCTGAAGCCCGATCCGGGCAACCCGCAGGAGCTGTACCTACAGAGTCTGGAGGCGCTGGGCATTGATTTGCGCCGTCATGACGTGCGCTTTGTGGAGGATAACTGGAAATCGCCCGCGTTAGGCGCCTGGGGCTTGGGCTGGGAGGTCTGGCTGGACGGGCAGGAGATCACGCAGTTCACCTACTTCCAGCAGAGCGGCGGCTTGCGCCTTGATCCGATCAGCGTTGAGATCACCTACGGGGTTGAGCGAATCGCCCTCGCTTTGCAAGGGCGCGATGCTGTCTGGAACATTCAGTGGACAGATGATATCACCTACCGCGATATTTTCCTGCAGAGCGAGATTGAACATTGCCGCTACTACTTTGACGTGGCGGATGTCGAGTCGCTCAAGCAGGTTTATGACGCCTATGAGCGCGAACATGCTCGTGCGCTTGAGCAGGGTCTGGTTGCGCCCGCCTATGACTATGTGCTGAAGTGCAGCCACTTGTTCAACGTGCTGGATACACGCGGCGCCATTGGCGTCACGGAGCGCGCTGCTTATTTCCGCCGCATGGCGGCTATGAGCCGCAATGTGGCAAAGGCGTACCTCGCTCAGCGTGAGCAGATGGGCTATCCGCTCCAGGACATTGGTAAGAGTTGGCGCTATGCCGAAAAAGAGACTGCTATCGGCATGGCAATGCTCAAAACGCCTGAGTCGCCCGCTGACTTTTTGCTGGAGATCGGCACGGAGGAACTGCCTGCGGCTGATCTTGATCATGCGTTAGCGCATTTGCGGGCAACGACGCCCGTCTGGTTGGCTGATTTGCGCCTTCCCCATGGTGGAGTCGAGATTTATGGCACGCCGCGCCGCTTGATCGTCTTCGTGCGCAACCTTGCGCCCAAGCAGCCTGATGAAGCGCGCCTTGTGCGCGGACCGGCTGCTAACATCGCCTTTGACGCTGAAGGCAAGCCGACTCAAGCTGCGCTCGGTTTTGCGCGCAAGCAAGGCATTGATCCCGCGCTATTGCAGCCGATGCAGATCGAAGGCGGGACGTACGCCGCAGCCTATGTGCAGGTCAAAGGCAAATCGGCGCTAGAGGTGCTGAGCGAGAGCCTGCCGAACTTAGTGGGCAGTATTAAATTTGCTGAGTCCATGCGCTGGAACAGCAGTGGCGTCGCTTTTTCGCGCCCGATTCGCTGGTTCCTAGCGCTCTTCGGCGCCTTGCCGCTCTCTTTTGCCTACGCCGAGACGTGGAGCGCGCCCATCACTCGTGGGACGCGCCCGAAAGGCTCGCCTAGAATAGTGATCGGCACGCCCGCCGAGTATTTCGCAGCCATGCGCCATGAGGGCATCCTCATAGACCCCGCCGAGCGCCGCGACACCATCCGCACACAAGCAGAGCAACTCGCGGCACAGGTCGGTGGCAGGCTGCTGCAGGATGAGGGTCTGTTGGATGAAGTGGTGAACTTGGTGGAACAGCCGACGGCGCTGCGCGGCACGTTCCCGGCGCGCTTCCTCGCGCTGCCGCGTGAGGTGCTGATCACGGTCATGCGCAACAAGCAGCGCTACTTCGCCATTGAGGATTCGAACGGGAATCTCATGCCGTACTTCATCGCAGTGCGCAACGGCGACGATCAGTTCCTCGAAGAGGTGATTCAGGGCAATGAGCATGTGCTGAACGCCCGCTTTGCCGATGCTGACTTCTTTTTCAAGGAAGATTTGAAGCGTCCGTTGGCGGAGCGTGCTGATCGCCTCAAAACCATGACCTTCCAAGAGCGACTCGGCTCGCTCTACGATAAAAATATGCGCCTGACCCGCTATGTAGCGCCGCTAGGTCAGTTGCTCGGTTTGGGAGCAGCTGAGTTAGAGGTCGCGGCGCAGGCGGCAGCGCTTGCCAGAGCCGATCAAGGCACGCAAATGGTGATCGAGATGACGGCGCTCGAAGGCGTGATGGGGCGTGAGTACGCTCTGCGCGAGGGCAAGCCGCCGGCTGTGGCGCAGGCGATCTTCGAGAGCTACTTGCCGCGAAGCGCGGGCGATCAGCTGCCTGAGAGCAAGGCGGGCGCGCTCTTAGCATTGGCAGACCGCTTGGATAGCTTGGTGGGCTTGTTCGCCGTCGGTTTGGCGCCCACAGCCAATGCTGATCCGTTTGCATTGCGGCGCGCTGCGCTTGGCGCCGTGCAGATCATGATCAAGCACGAGTTGAGCATCAGCCTGAGCGATCTCTTGCCGATCTTCGCCGCTGAGCAGCCTGTGCCAGTCTCGCCTGAGGCGCTAGAGCAAGTCCAGCAGTTCATCATCGGACGGCTAGAGAATCTGATGCGCGATGAATACGGTCTGCCCTATGATGTAGTCGCAGCAGTGCTGCGTGAGCAGGGCGATAGACCCTACCGCGCCTTGCAAGGCGGACGCGAATTGGCGGCGTGGGTCGCCAAGCCCGAGTGGAGCGCGATCCTCGATTCGTTCGCCCGCTGTGCGCGCATCACCCGCGATAAGCCGCGCTACACGCTGCACGCCGAGTCGTTGACGCCCGCTGAGGCACAGGCGCTCTACACTGCAGCGCAAAAGGCGCACGCCGCGCTCGACTCCACCTTAAATGTAGACGCCTTCCTGAGCGCGTTCACTGAGCTTGTGCCGCACATCACAACGTTTTTCGACAAGGTGCTGGTGATGGATGAAGACACAGCAGTGCGCGAGAATCGGCTGGCGCTGCTGCAATACATCACCGATCTAGGGCGCGGGCGCGCCGATCTGAGCCAGCTCAGCGGCTTCTAGGGCAGCGATCAGCGTCTCATCGTCATCAAAGCCGATCAGCCGTACGTCTGTGAGCGCGTTGCTCAGGACGTGCGGCGTGATGCAGCGGACGCGCAGGAAGTTATCCGTGTAGCCGTTGTTGATGAAGCCGCGTTCGGTCGCGCCGCTGACTGCCTCCCACAGCACAGGGCGGCGCTGACCGATGAAGCGCTCAGCAAAGCGGCGGGCGCCTTGGGCGCCCAGTGCAATCAGTGTATCAGCGCGCTCCCGCTTGACGGGCTCAGGCACGTGATTGGGCATTCGCGCTGCTGCCGTCCCCTCGCGCAGGCTGTAGCGAAAGACATGCAGCGCAGCGAAGTCCATTTCCTCGATGAAGGCGCGGCTGATGGCGAATTCTTCGTCGGTCTCGCCGGGAAAGCCGACGATCACGTCGGTAGCGATAGCAGCATCGGGCATAATTTCGCGCACCTGAGCGACCAAAGCGCGGAACGAGGCTTGAGTCGTGCGGCGCACCATGCGCTTGAGCGTGGCATCGCAGCCGCTCTGGAGCGGCAAGTGCAAATGGCGGCACAAGCGCCTGTCCTCCCAGAGCGTGAAGAGGTCGCGGGGCAAATCCCACGGCTCTAGTGAAGAGAGGCGGATGCGCGGCGCGTCGGTATCGCTCAGCAGGGCGCACAACAGATGCACGAGTCCGTCGGGCTGACCGAGATCGTGACCGTAGCTGCCCAAATGTACGCCCGTCAGCACCAGCTCACGGTAGCCGTGCGCCACGAGCATTTGTGCCTCTGCCACTACGTCCGCAATGGGACGACTCCTGCCCTTGCCGCGTGCAATGCGCGTGATGCAGAAAGTGCAATGCCGATCACAGCCGTCTTGCACCTTGAGAAAGGCGCGCGTCCTGCCGCCTGCGCCGATCAGGGCTTGGCGGGCGATTGGCTCAAGGTCAAAGGGCTGCAGAGAGGCGAGCGGCGCACCCGTCACAATCGAGACAAGCGATTCCTTGGCGTGATTATCCACCACGTATGCCACGCCCGCCATCTGACGGACGGACTCCGGTGCAAGGTGCGCATAGCAGCCCGTCACAGCGATTTGTGCCTGCGGATTAGCGCGATGCAAGCGATGAATGCTCTGACGGCTGCTACGGACAGCCTCCTGAGTCACGGCACAAGTATTGACCACGATCAGGTCAGCTTCGGCGGGCGAGTCGGTCAGGGCGTTGCCGCTTGCCACAAATTGGCGCGCTAGGCTATCCATCTCGCTTTGATTCAAGCGGCAGCCGAGCGTCTTCAGGTGGACTTTCATCAGGATTGCTCAGCCAAATGGTTCACAGATAAGGTCAGATAATGGACAGGCTCAACGCCCTGCCCTAAATCTAGCAAAAGTGTGCGGTCGTGGCGAAAGCCAAGCCGCTGATAGAGCGCATAGGCACGGACATTGCTCCCTGCCACGCCGATCTCAACAGTTGAGCGGCGCGCCGCGCCAAGCGCGATCAGGTGCTTGAGCAGCGCCGTGCCAATGCCGCGTCCGCGCTGCGCTTCCGTCACACTCAGGTCGCTAATCTCAGCCGTGCGCGTCCAGAGCGTGACTTGCCCAAAGCCGACGATCCGCCCGTCTAGGCAGGCTACGATGCCCGCGCCGCGCTCGCTCTGCCAGAGCGACTCAGCCCGCGCCACCATCTCATGGACTTGGGACAGAGTCAGCTGTGGGAAGCAAGCGCGCCAGAGTGACTCAGCATCCATTTGTGAGCAGGGGCGGAAGGTCAAGCCTTTGAGCATCAGACTGCCTGTGAGAGCGCCGCAAGGACAGTGGGCAAGAGCTGTTTCTTGCGCGAGACCACGCCACGTGCATCTAACGTGCCGTCATCAAGGCGCGGATAGGGCAACGCAGCGATCAGGCGCTCTTGTCCCACGACAACCAGCCGACTGTTGCCGCGCACCACATCCGTGACCAAGAGCATGGCAAGCGTCAATTTGCTTGTCTCCAGCAGCGCCTCTAGTGCCTTCGTGAGATCGGGCAGGCGCGGCGTCAACTCGCTGAACGAAGTGACCTCCACCTGCGCAATGCCTGCCGACAAGCCGTTGGTCTCGTAGAATTTGAGATCAGCCTTGATCACGTCTTCGGCGCGGCGCTCACCAAGCCCGGCGCCCGCAGAGAGCAACTCGCGCCCTAACGCCTCAAGCGCCTCGCGCTGATCGGCGCCATCGGCAAGTCTTGAGACCTCAGCAAGCCGCAGTGCAGCCCGTTCGTCACGCGGAGTCGTGGTCGGTGAGCGCAAGATAAGCGTATCGGAGAGAATCCCGCACAACAGTAAGCCTGCCAGTGGCTCAGGCACGCTCAATTCAGCCTCAAAGATCGTCTCAGCTACAAGCGTTGAACAGCTGCCGACTGGCTCTATGCGGAAGCGGATGGGCATAGCAGTCGGTAGGTTGCCCAGCCGATGGTGATCGAGCACCTCCAGCAGTTCAGCATCTTCTATGCCCGCCACAGCCTGCTGCGGCTCGTTATGGTCAACCATTACGACCTTGCGACGCGGCGGCGCGAGTAACGCTGACTTGCGCACCAAGCCGATGTACGTATTCTGCTCATCCACCACAAGGAACTCGTCCTGTGTGGCGCGCAGCACCTGACCTAGCACATCGCGGATGCGCTCGTTAGCGCGCAAAGTGAGGCTTGTGCCGTCTAGCACGCTCTCGACCTTCTGATCGAGGCTGCGCGCCAGCTCCAGCACGGAAGTAGAGCTGAGCGCGGCGGCTAGGCTGGCAAAGAGCGCCTCGCCGGAGAGCAAGCCGAGCGGCTTTGCATCGGAGTCCACAATTGGCACGGGATGGCGCGTGGCTGCCATGCGCTGCACAGCTGCAAGGAGGGTCTCGCCGCGCCGCAGCGCCTCAAGCGGCTCGATCAGGTCGCCCACGCGCCCGTATACATCCGCCACTAAAAGCGGCGGCTCTGCGCCAAAGCGAGCGAGGGCGAAGGCGGTCTGGGCATTGACCTCGCCCGTGCGCGCTGCGATGTACGGCATGTTGTGCAACGCGCTCAGCACCCATGCATAGCCCACGGCAGAGGCAATCGCGTCCATATCCGGATTGCGATGCCCAATGACTAGGATCGACTCTTTTTCAGTCATAGCACCCTGTAAGTTGGATTGACCGCTGCGCATTTTAACGCACGGAGTCGCTCTGGGGTAGCTTTTTGCTGGTGCGGCGCTTGGGGCGGGCAGGTGAGGCAAAATCAAACGTGAGCTGGCTCTGTTTAGCCGTGTGGTGCGCTTGTGCGCACGCCGATCGCGCTAACTGGACGTAACGCGGTTCAATCTCAATGCCGATGTAGTGCCGATTCTCCAGAATTGCCGCCACAGCAGTTGTGCCGCTGCCGATGAAGCAATCCAAGACGAGATCTTGCGGCTTAGTGAAGAGCCGAATCAGACGGCGTGGCAGCTCAAGCGGGAACTTCGCTGCATGATCGTCATTAGCGCGCACAGAGGGAATGTACCACACAGCCCGCGATCCCCAGTCTGCCCATTCTTCTTTTGTCAAGCGCTTGCGATCGATCTCGGTCACACCGGGCTTCCAGAAAATGTAGAGATACTCAAATTCGTCTACAGCGCGATAAGAGTTTGAATGCCATTGGGAGTTTTCCCACGCTGCATCCTTGACCCAAATGCGCCTATCGTAGAGATAGAGCGAGGCTTCCAGCGCCATTGACTCCAGCATTCCGCCCACCAAATGGACACGGGTCTGGGGCGCGTATTTGCCGCCACGCACGTTATTGCCTTGCAAGCGCCGTTGAACAGTCTGTTCGCTGCAGCCCAGCAACTTGGCAATTTTTTGACGGCTGTAGTCAGGATGTTCCGCCATTGCCTGTAAGACTTGTTCCCGTGTGATAGGAGAGCGCTTGTTGCTCTTATTCTCAGCCATGATGCGCGGCATGGTGGGGTCTTTGAAAGCCAAGATATCGGCAATGTTGACGATCATGAAGCCGCCGGGCTGCAAAATGCGATAATGCTCATGGATGACTGCTCGCAGCAGAGCCTGCCAATCTTCATAGCGCATATCCACCTCGTAGGGCTTGCCCACGTGATACGGCGGCGACCAAATGCTGCAAGCAATCGAGTTTTCGGGCAAAGTCGGCAAGATGAGGCGGCTATCGCCCAGATGGATGATGTCCAACTCTGCAGAGTCCATGCGCCCTCTGATCCCAAGCGAAGTATCTTTGAGTATACCATGCCGCGCTCAACTTTTGAACACCTGTGCGCCAAGCCGTTGGGAAAAATTGACACAACCATAACTTAAGTGCTACACTGACCCTTATGACTGTTGCGCCTTGTGCGCCAAAGGACTTGGGATGTGGAAGGCACTGTCAGTTCGGCGATGAGCCATCAGCGCACCATTCAGCTGACCCTGCTCGGCATCATCTTGGCGACCATTCCGTGCTATTGTGTAGGCTTTCTGCTGTTAGCTGTGCGCCCAACGCCCTCACGGGGCGCTGCGCCCACCAACACGCCGACCCCCTTCGTGCTTGCCACTGAGACGCCTAACCCGTTTGTGACGCCCAGCATCACGCCGATCAGCCCGTTGATCCTCTCGCCCACCAGCCCAATCTTCATTCAACCGACGCCGACTCAATTCTTCTTCTTCTCGCCTACGCCGCTCTTCCCGACGGCGACGCCCTTCGTCTTTCCCACAGCGACGCCGTTCGTCTTCCCGACGGCGACGCCTATCATCATTGTGCCGCCTACAGCGACGCCTGAGCTGCCGACCTCCACGCCGCAGCCGCCCACTTCCACGCCTGTGCCGCCGACGGAGACGCCCCTCCCATTCCCGACTCCTGAGACGCCGACGGAGACGCCGCTCCCGTTCCCAACGTTATCTTTCGATACCCCTACGCCTGAGTCGCTCTCAGGTTAGATTGTGAGAAAAGACTTGTGGACATCAAGGCACACTTGAAGACACTTAGCGAAGTTCATGCGCCCTCAGGCTATGAGGGCGCCGCCCGCGATGCGATCCTCGCTGCATGGCAGCCGCTGACCGATGCCCAAGAGACCAGCCGCATGGGCAGTTTGGTCGCTTATAAGTATGGCAGTGGCGCAGAGCCGCGCCGTAAGATCATGCTGTGCGCCCACATGGATGAGATCGGCATGATCGTCAGCCAGCTGGAAGGCGCCTTTCTGCGCGTGAGCAGTTTGGGCGGCATTGATAGCCGCGCCATTCTCGGCAAGCCCGTCTTGGTGCATACGCGAGAGGGCGCTTTGCAGGGCATGGTGGGAGCGCGCCCGCTCACTATGCTGAGCGAGGCTGAGCAGGGGCGCTACCCCGATCTCGATGAGGTTTATGTTGATCTCGGCTTGACAGCTGAGGAAGTGGCGCGCCGAGTCCGCATTGGCGATATCATCACAATGGATTTGCCGCTGATCGAGCTGCAGGAGCGCCGCGTGGCGGGCAAGGCAATGGATGATCGCGCTTGTGTCGCTGTTGTGACCGCCTGTCTGGATGCACTGCAGCGCCTGAAGCACACTTGGGATGTGCTGGCAGTCGCTAGTGTGCAGGAAGAGGTCGGGCTGCACGGCGCACGGGCGGAGGCATACCGCCTGAACCCCGATATCGCCATTGCGTTAGATGTCACTTTTGCGCCGCAGCCCAATGTGCCGAATCCAACTTTTGAGCTGGGCGGCGGCACGCCTCTAGCGCTAGGCGCGAACTTTCATCCTGCTCTGTTTGAGGCGATCAAAAAGACGGCGGAGCGCCTTGAGCTGCCCTTGCCGATTGAGCCAGTGCCAATGGCGAGCGGCACAGACGCTTGGGCAATCCAGATCAGCCGTGATGGGATTCCCGTTGCTTTATTGGGTATTCCTACACGCAATATGCACACAACCGTTGAGACGGTTGACCTGCGCGATATCGAGCGCTGCGGTCGCCTGCTGGCGGAGTTCATCGCCTCGCTAGATGAGCAGTTCCTTGCCGAGATCGTCTGGGATAAGCCTGAGCCGACCAAGAAAGAGGACTCTTAAATGCCCAGTCTGCGCGAAAATTTGAAAAAGCTATCGGAGGCAGTTGGCGTCTCAGGCGAAGAGCGCGAGGTGCGCCAACTGCTCCTAGATCTGACCAAAGATCGCCTTGAAAACGTGGTGATTGATGTGATGGGCAACCTGACAGCGCGCCTGAAGAGCAGTCAGGCGGGCGCCTTGCGCGTGCTGATCGGCGCGCCTATGGATGAGGTCGGTTTGATGGTCAGCGGCTGCGAGAATTTCCTGAGCGTCCTGCCCGTCGGTCGCTTGGATATGCGCTATGTGGCGGCGGCGCGGGTGCTGATCGGCGCTCAGAAGACGGCGGGCGTAGTGTTGTTCGCGCCCATTCACAAGACTTACGGTCAGAACACGCTGCCTGAGCCGAAGTCCATTTTGGTAGATACAGGTGGCAAAAACAGCGCCAAAGTGGGTGAGCGCATTGCCTTTGTAGGAAACTACGCTGAGCTAGGCGCGGATGTGGTGCGCGGCAAGGCGTTCCAGTCGCGGGCGGCGTGCGCTGCACTGGTCGCGCTGATCGAGTCGCTCTCAGAGTCGCCTCTACCTCTGGATGTTTATGTCGCCTTCACGGCGCAGTCTCGCGTTTACGGGCGCGGCGCAACAGTTGCCGCCAATCGGTTGAAGCCACAGGTCGCCTTTTTGCTGGATGGCGCCGAATGCGATGATTTGCCACGTCCTGAGGGCGATATGCAGTCACCAATGGTGCGCTTGGGCGGCGGCACGGTCTTGCGGGCTGCTGAGCGCATGGGCATCCCTAATCAGCGCCTGTTCGCCTATGTGCGGGATATCGCAGAGCGGCACAGCCTGCCCTATCAGGTGGATATTAGCGAGGCGTTCGGCACGGAGAATGTCAATATCAGCCAGGCTCAGGCGGGCATGCCGACCCTCTCGCTGAGCGTGCCTGTGCGCTACATGAGCAGTCCTAATGGGCTGATTTCCCTGACCGATCTTGAAAATACACAGCGCTTGCTGCGCGAATCGCTGGCGGCGCTGACGCCTAACATATTGGAGAGCTAAAACATGGCAGATAAAGCGCTTATTCAGGCTTTGGTAGAGGCGTGGGGTCCGCCCGGACATGAGTACATGGTGCGGGCGCTGATCGAGCAGCACGTGCGCGACCTTGCTGATGAGCTGCGCGTGGATAACGGCGGCAACTTGATTTGCCGCATGGGGAGCGGCGGCAAAAAGATCATGATCGCAGCGCATATGGATGAGATCGGCTTGGTGGTCAGCGCGTTGGATAAGCCCGGTTTTGCGCGCTTCACCATGACAGGCGGCTTGATCTTGCTCTTGCTGATCGGCAACCGCGTGCGCTTCGCTGATGGCACGATTGGTACGATCGGCATGGAAGGCAGTGCGCTGCTCCCCACTGAGATGCCGACGATCAAGCAGCTGTTCATTGACTTCAGCACGGGCAGCGAGAATGGCGGCAGCGTCCGTGTAGGTGACCCTGCTGCGCTGACCCGTGAATTCGCTGTGCGCGGCGACCGTCTGATCGCTAAGAGCATGGATGATCGGATCGGTTGCGCCGTGGCAATTGAGGCAATGCGCGCTCTGAAGGGCAAGAATCTGCCGAACGAACTCTATTTTGTCTTCACGACTCAAGAGGAAGTCGGCATTCGTGGGGCGCGTGTGGCGGCGAACAGCATCGCGCCTGACTATGGCATTGCCCTAGACGTGACAGCGACCGGCGATACGCCCAAGAACAACAGCATGGCAGTGCGGCTAGGCGCAGGGACAGCGATCAAGGTGGTGGATAGCGGTCACATTGTGCCGCCCGCCATTAAAGAGCTGATGGTGCGGCGCGCTGAGGCGGCGGGCATTCGCTATCAGCTGGAGGTGCTGAGCGGCGGCACAACCGACGCAGCGGCAATTCAGACGGCGCTCAGCGGCATTCCTAGCGGCACAATCTCGATCCCGTGCCGCTACGTGCATACCACTAGCGAGACGGTGGATATCAACGACGTGCAAGCCAGCATTGATCTGCTGGTCGCGCTTTTGGAGCAGCCCTTTGACGTTTAACTGCTAGAATTCGTAGCCGACGGCGCGCAGCCACGCCTGAGCGATCAGGGTGTGTCCCTGCGCGCCGACGTGAATCTGGTCAGGCGACCAGAACGACTCCGGTAGGTGCTTGAGCGCCTCATCAAAGGCGGCTTGCGTGCGCACCAGCGCCGCGCCGAACTCCACTGCTAAGCCCTCGACTACACCTGCATAAAGTGCCATCAGTTGCCGCATGGGATGCTGCGGATCGGCGATCACGGCGTAGGGCTGCATCAGCACGAAATTCGCCTTGATCGCCTGCCTTGCCCGCTGAAGGAGCGCCCACAGCGTGCTTTGATACTCTTGGATCGGCACTGCCTCGCGGGCGCTGTAGGTGAAATGTCGCCACACATCGTTTGCCCCGATCATCACTGAGACCCATTGCGGTCGCTCACGGATCACGTCTGTCTCCCAGCGCATGGCAAGTTGACGGACGGTATCGCCGCCCACGCCTTTGTTGATGAAAGTCAGATTGTAGTGCGGATAGCGTGCGATCATGAAGTTGCGCACAATGTTGACGTAGCCATTGCCGTAGGGCGCTGCCGTGCGCCTATCGGCGTCAGTGATTGAATCGCCCATGAAGACGATCCGATGATGCTGACCGAAAATCATGCCGATTCGCTCCTGAATGGCAGACTGATGCTTTCGCTCAACTGAGTGCCGCTTGAATCTCAGCCGCCGTCGGCTTGCCCTCCAGCCCAATGCGCGTGACCGACTGGCTGGCAAGCCGCACAGCAACCCGTGCCGCATGTGGCACGTTGCGCGTCCTTTGATACAGCACGCTGAAGACGCCAAAAAAGACATCCCCGGCGCCAGTCGCGTCCACTACCTGTACTTGTGGCGCGGGAATGTGCAAAGGCGCGCAGTCCCGTTGATAGACCGTACAGCCGCGCTCAGCTCGCGTCACAATCAAGAGAGGAGCGAGCGCGGCATAATGCGCCTCTAGCGCTGCATCGCGCTCAATATCTTCCTCGCTCAGCACGGCAAAGTCAAGCAGCGGGAGCGCCCAGTCAGCCTCTGCCCATGCCTTGCGTCGAACTGTGCCGTCGGAATCCCATGTGCGCAGCCAGCCCTGCAGGGTCGCGGCGCGCAGCGCCTGCGGAAAGGCGCACAGCAGGCTTGGATCAACCTCATCTGCTAGGGGACAGAAACACACAGCGGGCAGATCGCGCCACGCGCTTGGCACATGAGCGTAGCTGAGCGGCGTTGCACGCCCCAAGAGCGTCTGGTGGCGCGTGTTGCCCTCGTAGCGATTGACAAATGTGGTAGTGCGCTCAGCCGCGACCAAATGCAAGCTGAGCGAAGGCGGCAACTCTCCAAGCACGGACTCATCAGTGCGGGCGCTGGTCACAAGATGGAGGCTTGCACCCAGTGCCGCCATTGTGCTGCCCGCATAAGCGACTGTGCCGCCAAGCCGTGCGCCCTCAGGCGTCTCATCGCGGGCGATATGCCCGATCAGCAGAAAGGTCTCCACAGGGCGCTAGGATTGCTGTGGGCGGCGCGGCACAATGGTCACTTTGCGATTTTCGCCTTCACCGACGCTCTCCGTAGAGACGTTCGGGTTATCTTTCAGCGTCAAATGGACGATTCGGCGCTCATGAGGCGGCATAGGCTCCATCGAGACCGTGCGTCCGCGCTGAATGGCTTGCTCTGCCATGCGGAAGGCGAGTCGACGCAGCATTTCCTCGCGGCGCGCCTTGTAGCCGTCTACATCCACCACCAAATAAGCGCGCCGTCCGATTTGACGGCTGGTGATCAGGCGCGTGAGATACTGTAAAGCGGCAAGGGTCTCGCCGCGCCGCCCGATCAACTCGCTCAAGTCGCCGCCGCGCACGTCAAGCGTCCAATGTTGTGGCTCACCGCTCTGCTTGGGCGCGGGCTGCGCGCTGATGGTCGCCCGAATGCCCATGCTCTGCAGCAATTTGCGCAATACCGCCTCACCAACTTTGGCGGCTTCAGCTAACTCCTGCTCAGTGGCAGGCTCAGGGACATCCGCATCGTCCGCATCTTCAAGCGCGAGCAGATCAGCCTCAGAGACGCTCTCAGCATGTGCTGGAGCAGGCGTCTCAGGCGCACGAATGACGGTCAGGCGCACGCGGGCGGGCTTGGCGCCGAGTCCCAGCAGGCGACGACTCGGCTCCTCCAGCACTTCCACCATGACCTGATCGCGGCTGACGCCCAGCTCTTGAATCCCCTTGGCTATGGCACTCTCCACATCTGCGCCAACCGACTCAATAGAAAGCATCTGACTCATGAACTCTAACACCTTCGTGAGTGCGTGCCGCACAAATTATTTTTTGTTCTTGCGCGCCTTACTCGCCTTGGAGGGGGTCTGTTTGCGGCTTGGGCTTGGCGCAGGGCGACTGGTGCTGCTAGCGCCCAAAGCCGCAGGACGCTGCATGGCCTCGGAGAGTTTGCGCTTCTTGCTGGTGGTGGCGGGCGCTGTGGCGACCTCGCGCTCAGCGCGGCGCGGCTCCGGCGCAGCCGCAGGGTTGCTCTTGGGCGCAGCGGCGGCAGCGGCAGCTGCAGGCACAGGCTTGGGCGCTCTGAAGACATTGCGCCAATCCACCTGACCCATCATGGCGTACTGCACAATGCCGACAATATTCGAGGCGACCCAGTAGACCGACAAGCCTGAGGCAAACGAGAGCGAGAACAGCCCGACCATCAGCGGCATGATCGTGGTCATGTTGCGCGAGACAGCTGCCGAAGGGTCTTTGGGATCGGTCACAGGCGGCATCATGATCTTGGACTGCAGCCATGTGCTGACCACCACCAAGATCGGCAGCACGAAAAACGGGTCCGGTTGCCCAAGATTCAGCCACAGGAACTGATTCTTGAGCGGCAACATCGCCGATAGGTCCGGGATGAGCAGGCGATTCTGAATATCGAGGAACTGGAGCGGCGTCGTAGCGAGCGTGGCATAGATTGCGCCGTACAATCCGAATAGGATCGGCATTTGGATCAGCAGTGGCAAGCAGCCCGCCATTGGATTAATGCCCTCTTCACGGTACAAGTCCATTTGCGCCCGCGCCAATGCCTCGCGGTTCTGCGGACCCTTGTACTGCTCACGCAACGCCTGCAACTTGGGCGCGATCTCGCGCATCCGCTTAGAGGATTTCAGCTGTTGGCGCATCAGCGGATAAGTGACAATGCGGCTGAGAATGGTGAAAACGATGATCGCCAGCACCAGATTCTCGCCCAGCAAGCGATACAGCCAGAGCATCACAACGATGAATGGATCGGTCAGAAAGTCCATGTCTTTCCCTCGTAACTATCAGCGCGGCGCTTGCGCCAAACGGTTGACATCATCCTGAGAGGGCTTCCGAACGCTCCAGAGGCGTCCGCCGCTGAGCAGATCGTAGGCAACTACGAGCCGCTCTTCACTTTTGGTGGTGGTGATCACCATCTCATCCACTACGACCACATCGCCCAGAATGCGCTCTGCCTCAGCGGGACTGGAAGTCCAGATTAGGGCGCCGCTCTCGGCATTATAGGCGCGCAGGTGCTTGCTCTCCGAGCCTGCGATCACGCGCCCATCTACCACAGCCACACGCCCGCGAATGCCGCCGCGCCGCTCTGGATCGGTCGCCTTCCAGCGCGGCGTGAAGGTTGCTGCATCTACGGCATGAACATAGCCGCGTAGATCGCCGAAGTAGAGCGTGCCATTGACCAGCGTCGGCGTAGACCAAAGCCAGCCCTCCGCTTTGTAGCGCCGCAGAATGCGATCCGATTGATCGGTAATCGCCATGCGCGACTCCATATGCGCGTCCACTGCGATCAGTTCGCTGGTCAGCGTGCCGAAGTACAGAACCCCTTCGTGCAGCAGCGGCGAGGCAGCCACAGCACCTCCGACTTCCACGCGCCATAGCAACTCAAGCGTATCTGCCCGCACGGCATAGATGTGCCGATCCATTGAGCCGAAGTACAGGGCGTTGCGCGCCTCATCTAGCACAGGCGCTGACCACACGCCGAAGGCTGTGCCATCAAAGCTGGCGAGTAGCGCCCCTGTGGAGGTGCTGAACGCCTTGATACCCTTATCGCCCTGCCCTACGTAGACGCGGTCGCCATGCACAAGCGCCTCGCCGATCACTTTTTCCGTGCCAACGGGCGCGATCCAGTTCGGCAGCGGCACGTTGCGCAAGCCGGAGTCGGGTGCGAAGGCATAGACCGAGTGGTTATACGATCCAACATAAACGCGCACGCCTTCCTCACGTTTTTCAAGGGCAGGCGCCGCGAACATCTGCCCGTTGTTGTTAGAGCGCGCCGCCCAGTCCACAAAACGATCGGTGGCGCGCTGATTCGGCTCAATGACGCGCCCAGCAGCGTCGCGGGTCAGGTCAATGCGGAAAACGACATCGCGGTAGGCAACGTAGAGGTAGCGGGCGTTCACGTAGCGCCCCTCTTGCAGGTCGCCATCTACGGTCAGCCCTGCCCAGCTCTCAGGCAGGACGAGGGCAGTGCAGCCCGTCAGGAATAACAGTCCGATCAATAGCAATGCCGCGCCGAAAGGCGTACGGCGCGGTGCGGAGATCGCTTGCGAAGGTGTGTTCAAAGGGATTAGCCTCATGATGCTCAGGGAACAGGATCGTAGCCGCCCGGATTGAAGGGATGGCAGCGCAAAATCCGCCGTATGCCTAGCCAGCCGCCTTTCAAGACGCCGTATTTCTCAATCGCCTCATAGGTGTACATCGAACAGGACGGCACAAAGCGGCAAGCGGGCGGCAAAATTTTCGAGAGAGTCGCTTTGTAGAGCCGAATCAGCGCAAGGGCAAGGCGCTTCATGTGTCACTCTCCGACTGTTCACAGCGCAGACCTGCGCGACGGAACAGCTCTTCTAACGTTTCCACGATCATATTATACGGATGTTGGGCGAAATTGGCGCGCCCAATCAGCACAATATCGTAGCCTTGCTTCAGCGCCATGCGGCGAACTGCCTCGCGCAGGCGGCGGCGCATCCGATTGCGCGCCACAGCCTTGCCCAAGCGCTTGCTGATGATGAAGGCATAGCGGTTATGCGGCAAGCCGTTCGGCAAGGCAGAGAGCGTGAGCAACGGACTACGCCATTGCTTGCCGTGTGCCTTCAGCCGCTCAAAATTGCTGCGCCCACGTAAACGCCATGCCCGCTGCACGCGCTAACTGTTCCAATTGACCTTTTTGACGTGCCGCACCTGCACGGTCAGGCGATGTCTGCCTTTGGCGCGACGCGCCTTCAGCACGCGCCGTCCGTTTTTGGTCTGCATCCGTTGGCGGAAGCCATGCACACGCAGACGGCGACGCTTGCGTGGTTGCCATGTGCGCTTAACCATCGTTATTCCTCCAGAGCTATTAAGAAACCGCACGAGGCGGCTTTGGGTCTACCATTCAGATAGGCGTCAGGCGCTCTATGCAGAGGGGAAGTATAGCGCAAGGGCAAGGCGAGGTCAAGGTTAGGAGCGCGATCAAGGCAGGCGCTAGTAAGATGATCAGGCGTCACACGCTCTGAACTCATGAGTCTACAGGAGATACTTGGCATGACTGCACCTTCTGCCCTTGCTCAGAGTCTAGTTACTGCACTGACCTTTCTACCCGTCCCTGAGGGGACTGCTACGCTTGGCATGGAACAATCCGTGGCGGAGCGCTTCATCAAGGCGTACGGCGCCATGTGGTCAGAGTTTTTTGGGCGTGAAACGCCTCAACATACCGTTCACGTGCCTGCTTTCGCCCTCTCGCGCTACGCCGTGACCAACGCGCTCTATGCGCAGTTCATGGCAGCGGGCGGCTATGACGATCCAAGCCTCTGGACGCCCGAAGGCTGGGCGTGGCGCGTGCGCACAAGGCGCACCCAGCCTCGCTACTGGGGCGATCCGCGCTTCAGCGGCGACGATCTGCCTGTCAACGGAGTCAGTTGGTTTGAGGCAATGGCGTTTGCGCGCTGGGCAAGCCAGCTCACGGGCGAGAATATCCGTCTGCCCACTGAGGCGGAGTGGGAGTGGGCGGCGCGGGGCGATAACCCGAAGTCGCTTTACCCGTGGGGCACCCTCTGGGACGCGACCAAGCTGAACAGCGGTTACAGCGACGCCAAACACACCTCACGGGGCGGACTCGCGCCTGTGGGCAGTTATCCTGAGGGCGACGCACCTTTCGGTCACGGCGAGATGCTCGGTCAGGTCTTTGAGTGGACAAATACGCACTTTGCGCCCTATCCCTATGATGGGCAAGATGGGCGCGAGGATCGCTACGCGCCTGAGCGCCGCGTGTTGCGCGGCGGCAACTGGAGCGACGGCAAGTACATGAATCGCGTGACTTTGCGCTATCACTATCCGCCCTTTTACGCTGATACCACCACGGGCTTCCGCCTTGCGCTTGGCGGCGCGCAGCCTGCCATTGCGCCGCGACCTGCTTATGATTTGGTCGTTTACGGACGCGCCACCTTCTGCCCTGATCTGATTGATACCAGACGTTGGCTGCACGCTTGGAACGTGCCGTATCGCCAAGTCAACCAAGACCTTGACGAAGAAATCGCGTGGCGCTTGGACGCTTGGCTCGGCTCGCGCACTGTGCCGACGCTTGTGGTTGCGGAGTGGGGCGCGCTTGATCCCATTGCGCCGCCCGCTGAGGCAAATTTGAAGGCGTTGCGCAACACGGATCGCGGCACCATGCTGCATGAGCCTGAAGAGGCGACCCTACGCGCCTTCCTCATACGGCACGGTTTCCTGAGTGAGTGATTCTGGCGGCGTGTACTCTTGCGGGATAGCGGCATAAGGCATTGCACATAGCGCAATCTATGGTATGCTGAGATAGAGCTGTTCAGAGACAAGAGAGCGCTGTGAACATCCTCTATAGCCTGCCGCATCCCGCCGATAGCCTTGCCTCTGGGCAGGCAGGGCATGTGATTCGCGCTACCGCTCTGCTGGGCGCGCTTGAGGCGCTCGGTCACCGTGTGCAGCGCGTGGAAGCGGCAAAATCAGGCGGCGCAAAGGCGTCTGTGAGCTTGTATCGCAATGTGGTGAGGCGCCTTTTGCCGCGTCCGCTTGCCATGCGCCTGCGCGACCGTATGCGCATTCGGCACGGTGAGCGCTACGCTCAAAAACTGCTCGCTCTGATCGAACGTGAGCGCCCTGACCTGATCCTTGAGACGCATATCGCCTTCAGCCGCGCCGGCTTGCGCGCTAGTCAGCTTAGCGGCGTGCCGCTTGTGCTGGATGACGTGGCGCCTGCATGGGAGGAAGAGCAGCAGTATGGCGTCGGCTTGCGGCGAGCGGCACGCGCTATTCATCAAGAAGTGACCGCGCAGGCGCGCCTGCTGATCGCCGTCAATCAGGCGCTCTATCGGCATTTGCTCCAGGATGGACTGCCCGCCGACAAAGTGATCGTTGTGCCGAATGGCATTGACTCCGACCTGTTCCGCGCTGATCTAGATGGTGCACCGATCCGTGCGCGCTATAACATCCCGCCTGGTTCCGTTGTGATCGGCTTTGTCGGCTCATTTCAGCCCTATCATCGCGTAGACCTGCTTCTGCGCGCCTTCGCTCAGCTTGAAGGTGAGCAGGCGCGTTTGTTGCTAGTCGGTCAGGGCATTACTAGCGCGGAGTCACAGACTTTGGCGGCGCAGTTAGGCATTGCAGAGCGGACGATCTTCACGGGCGCTGTGCCATACACTCAAGTGCCAAGCTACCTTGCCGCTGCCGATATTGCGATCATGCCTGCCACAAACGACTACGGCAATCCCATGAAGGTCTACGAGTATATGGCAATGGGCAAAGTAGTGGTGGCGCCCGATCAGCCGACCATCACGGAGATCGCTGCGCATGGCGAGAATGCCTATCTCTTCCCGCGTGAAGACGTTGTCGCAATGGCGGCGGCGCTACGGACTCTAATCGCCGATCCCGCTTTGCGCAGTCGGCTGGGCGCAAACGGACAAGCCCTTGCTGCACAGCATACATGGCGCAAGCGCGCTGAGTCTCTTCAGCAGGCTTTGGCGGAGCGCGGCATTGCCTGACCGCAAGTGCATAAAACCTCACAATCGGCTGTGAATTTTTCATAAATTTTTGTGCTGCAGGTGTCTATGCCAATGAAAATCATGGTATAGTGGCAGCATCAGGGCGCGTGCATTCTGAGACGCGCCTTTCGCTTGAGGATACGTGGGCGCGTTTAGCGTATTGTTTTGATCGCGATAGTGCTGGATTGCTCAGCAGGTAAGGAGATCGTTGTAAATGGCAAAGTTCCGCTTGCTGCTGATCTTACTGACGTTGTGGCTGTTCCTGATGTTCAATTTGGCGCGCCCAGATATCCTGATCGGCACGCTCGACTTCCCGCTCGACCTTTCATCGCTTGTCTTTGTGGTCTCGACGTTTGTGGCGACTGCTATTCTGCTGATGCCTGATTTGGCGCGTATTCGCCTTGAGTACACTTTTGGCGCTACGCTGCTTTTGTACATCTTCTTGCGCCTGATCTTTGTGCCGTTTAAGGGCGTCGCTGCCACAGACCCGCGCCGCGCCGTCTACCTTGTGGTTGCTGAAGTGATTGTGCTGTTCGTCTCCTTGATTTTGGTGCGTGCAGTTTCTTTGGCGGTCACTAGCTTTGAGAAAGCTGTTGAAAATATCGTATTGCGCCCCAGCAAGCTGCGCATTCTGCCTCAAGCTGAAGGCGAGGAGGCGATCAACAGCGAGTTGTTCCGTGCGCGCCGCTTTGATCGTCCCGTTGCCTTTATTCTAATCGATCTGAGCGTGATCGAGCGGCTTTTGGGCAAAAAGCGCATGACTCTTGAGGGCGTCTTTCAGAAGCAATACGCCCAGACGCGCATTGCGCAGATCGTCGAGGCGACGCTCTATAAGACCGATATTGTCACATGGCACGGCGAGAATCTGTTCGTCTGCCTGCCAGAGACCACCTACGCGGAGGCGCTCAAGACCGCTCAAGAGCTGGATAAGCTGATCCGTTTGCGCCTTGACATGCAATTGCCGATGGGCGTCGTGGCATTCCCAGAGAATGGCTTGATCTACAGCGATCTGGCGGAGGCAGCGCTGCGCAATGCCAGCGTCCTGACCGTTGAAGAGGAAGCTGCGGCGGCTATGCCCGTCAAACGTGCGACGGGGCGGTTGCCCGCGCTGGAGATAGACGTGACCGAAGAGTCGCCAGAGCCTGCGACGCTACCTCCAGACTCAGGGCGCGTTGGCACGCCCGATCAGCGCCCATCTCAGGGCGCTGTGCCTGTGAGCGCGGGCGCAGCGGCTGCCGCCTTGCCCGTCAATGGCAACCCAGTCCGCAAGCTGATTGACGCCTATCGCAGCTTGTATGACGTGCTGCCCATGCCCGATCTGGGCAAACGGCGCATCGGCTCGGAGCGCCCTAGAGACCCCGACTTTTGGGTCAATTTGTTGCCCTATCAGAGTGCCAGCTCACGCGCCTTCTATCGCGCCCTTAAGCGCACTATTGACCTCACCCTAGTGCTGGGGACGGCGCCTCTGTGGTTGCCGCTCATGGGCGTGATCGCACTTTTGATCTACTTGGATAGCGGCAAGCCGATTTTCTTCACGCAAGAGCGCACGGGACGCGGCGGCAAGCGCTTCAAAATGTACAAGTTCCGCACCATGGTGCCGAACGCTGAAGAGCTGCTCAAGGAACTGGCTGCGAAGGGTTTGGCAAAGCTGGACGCTAAAGGCAAGCTGGCTGAGCCGCTCAAATTGGAGCGCGATCCGCGAGTCACGCGGCTTGGGCGCATTCTGCGCAAGACTAGCCTTGACGAGTTGCCGCAACTCTTGAACGTGATCAAGGGCGATATGAGTCTGGTCGGTCCGCGCCCCACCAGCTGGGACTTGGGCAGCTACACCCTTGTGCAGACCGAGCGCCTGAGCGTGCGCCCCGGCATCACGGGCTTGTGGCAGGTCTACGGGCGCGGCGATACGGATTTCAGCAGCTGGGTGCAATGGGACGTGCTGTACATTGAGAAAATGAGCCTGACCCTTGACGTGAAAATCCTGATTCGGACAATCATGCAGGTCTTGAAGCGGCGTGGCGCACGTTAGGCGGCTCTCATGATCGCTCTGCTGACCCTGCTGTTCGCTTTGAGCGCCCTCGCGCTCTTCTGGACGTATTTCGGCTACCCGCTTTTGATGGCAGTCCGCGCCAAGCTGGGCGGGCGCCCGATTCAGCGCGATGAGAGCTACACGCCTAGCCTCACGCTGCTCATCCCTGCCCATAACGAGGCGGACGTGATCCGCGCCAAGCTGGAGAACGCGCTCAGCCTCGCCTATCCGCCCGATAAGCTGCAGATCATCGTGGTGGATGATGGGAGCGCCGACGGCACAACTGAGATCGTCCGCGAGTTTGAGGGGCGCGGCATTACCTTGCTCCGTCAGCCCGAACGGAGCGGCAAAATGGCGGCGGTCAATCGCGGCTTTGAGGCGGCTACAGGCGAATTGGTCGTGCTGAGCGACGCCTCACCCATCTATGAGCCAGACGCCTTGCGCTTGTTGGCGCGCAACTTCGCCGATCCCAGCGTTGGCGTGGTGGTCGGTGCGTTGCGCGTCTGGGATGCGCAAAACGCGGTCGCTAAGCCTGCGGGCATGTATTGGCGCTATGAGTCGGCGTTGCGGCGCTGGGAGAGTCTCACGGGCAGCACGGTCGCTGTACATGGCAATATGTTCGCCATACGGCGCAGTTTATACCGTCCGCTGCGCAAGCACACCATCAACGATGAATTCAGCATCGCTATGGAGGCAATGCGGCAAGGCTACCGCGTGGTCTATGAGCCAGAGGCGATTAGCTACGATATGGCGAGCGCAACCATGAACGATGAATTCAAGCGGCGGGCGCGCATTAATGCCGGACGCTTTCAGGCGCTCTTTTCGGCGGGCTATCTCAAGGCGCCTACCCCTGAGCTGACCTTCCGCTTGATCTCGCACAAATTATTGCGCCCTTTGACGCCCGTCTTCATGCTGATCGCGCTGATTAGCTCTTTCCTCCTGATGATTCTGACTGCGATCACTTTCGAGAGCGCTTTCTGGTTCTGGATGTTCGTTTTCTTCGCCCAAGATGCTTTCTACATGCTGGCTTATGCCGGCTATCTGGCTGAGCGCAACGGACGGAGCAACAAGTGGCTGAGCGTGCCGTATTTCTTTGTCAGCTCGAACCTTGCGGCGCTGGTCGGCTTGTGGCGCTGGCTGCGCAACCGCCAAAGTGTGACATGGCAGAAGCGCACCAACTAGACATTCTCGCATAAGACTAGGTAACAAGGATATATCCCATGAGCGACTCCGCTGAGTCGGGCTTGCACGTCAAGCGCGTTGCTAATAAAGCCGTCCGAAGCACAGCTTGGACGTACCTGAGCTACATCCTGAGCAAGGGCGCCAATCTTGCCACGACGATCATCTTAGCGCGCCTGCTCACCACAGCGGAGTTCGGGATCGTCGGCTTTGCGCTGACGGCGATGAGCTTTCTAGACGCCATACGCGATCTCGGTCTGGAGTTAGCCCTGATTCAGCGGCGTGAGGCTATCGAAGAGGCGGCGCACACTGCCTTCTGGATGAATCTTGCCAGCAACGGCGCGATGTGGCTGCTCGCCTGTCTGATCGCGCCGTTGGTGGCTGCTTTTTTCAATGAGCCATTGATCGTGATCATCTTGCCGTTGCTCAGCTTCAGCTTTGTGATCAGCAGCTTTGGCGGCATCCACGACGCGCTGATCAAGCGCGAGATGCAGTTCGGTCTGCGCTTTGTGCCGAGTCTGGGCGAGAGCCTGCTCAAGAGCGTGGTCGCTGTTGAATTGGCGCTGCTGGGCTTGGGAGTCTGGGCATTGGTGCTGGGTCAGTTGGCAGGGCGCCTGACCTTCACGGTCTTGGCGTGGCGCGTCTTGCCGTGGCGCCCGAAGTGGCGCTTCAAAATGCCGATTGCGCGCCAATTGTTCAGCTATGGCTACAAGGCGAGCATTGATAGCTTCCTCTCAGCGCTGCAGGCGAACATTGACTACGTCTTCATCGGACGTTTCTTGGGCGACGCGGCGCTAGGCGTCTATACGGTTGCTTACCGAATGCCGGAAATCCTGATCATCAATTTTTCGATTGTGATCGCGCAGGTGCTGTTCCCTGCCTATGCTATGTTGCAACATGATCGCGCCCAGCTGCGGCAAGGCGTGCTAAGCGCCCTGCGCTACGTCTCGCTAGTGACCGTGCCGATGGGCGTCGGCATGGCGCTGATCGCGCCGCTCTTCACATTGGTCTTTTTTGGCGAAAAATGGGCGGAAGCGGGCGCTGTGATGTCCATTTTGGCGCTCTACGGCGCAATTTTAGCCGTCTCATGGAACATTGGCGATGTCTACAAAGCAATCGGACGCCCGGATATTCTATGGAAGACGACGCTGATCGAGTTTTTGCTCCTCGCGCCGACTCTATTCGTGCTTGCCCAATATAGCGCCCTTGCCGTTGCGCTTGGACACTTGGGCGTGGCAGTGCTGGTGAGCGCGTTACGGCTGCTGATCGCCTCGCGCATTTTGCAGATCAGCCTGCCTAGCGCGCTAGGGCAATTTCTCCCGTCGTTTATCGGCAGCGCGCTGATGGGCGTTGCCGTCTGGGGCATTTTGAGGCTCACAGCGCCCATAGCCGATTCAGGCGGCGGCTTACTCGTGCTGATCGGAGCGGTCAGTCTTGGTGGCGCGGTCTATGTGGCGGCGCTGTGGTGGCTAGAGCGCGATCTGGTGCAGCAAGGGCTACGCATGGCGCTCAATTTCGTGCGGCGCTAGGGCGCGGACGCGCAGTCGGCTGCGCTGCGCCAGACGTTCGCGTCCCGCCCAGGTGACCTGCGGCAAGGCGCGCACACAGACGCTCCGCTTGCGGCGCAACGGCGAGAGACGGGCAATCGCAGCAGCTTTCAACAGGCTAGGCGGCTGACTCGGTGCGCTAGGCGGCGCAGATGAGGGTGCCTCAGGCGCTAGACTCGCTACAATGGCGTGTAAGTCCGTGCGCGTCTTTTCGCTTGGGCGCGGAATGCCAAAGACCTCCCAAATGCTGACCTCGCCGGTATCGTAAAGGGTAGTCGGCTTGGGCTTGGGCGCCGCTTCAGGCTCAGGCGGCGGCAAAGGCGTGCCTGCAGCGGGCGTAGGCGGCACCTCAGGCAAGGTGCGCGGCGGGGGCGGCTTAGGCGGCGTGGCGTCAAGCGCCTGAGTCGGCTCTGCGGGCGGCAAGGGCGGTGCAACCAGCGAGACAGGCACTGTGCGGGCGGAGGAATCCCAGATTGGCTCATCAGGGCGCTTAGGCGGCTGAGTCGGTTTTGCGCCCAGCGCCTCAGCCAGACCTTTCGGCTTGCGCGGCTTGGTATCGGCAAGGGAGTCAGGCGACACAGCTGGCTGCTCAACGGCGCTCAGCTTAGTGACAAAAGACGGCTCTGAGAGCGGCTGATGGATGAGCGTGCGTGCAGCAGGCTCTGGCAGGTCATCATCGCCGATCACAAGCGGCGCGCCTGCAGCAGCAGACGCATTCTGGGCGCGCATGACCTCAGCGCCACGCGCAGCGCGCGCAGTGACATCAGGCGCCGGCTGCATAGCGACCTGCGCTTGGCGCTCAGGGTCAAGCCGTGCGCCGCTGCGCTCGACCAGCTTGCGCAAGTTGCGCAGACTTTCCTCCATCATGCGGCGCGTCCGACGGCGCCTGCCCAATAGTTCACGCAGTCTGCTGAACAGCCCGCGCCGACGGTACTCAACAACCCAGTTGACAATTGTGCCTTCTGGGGCAGGCTGTAAGCGAAAACGCGCCCGAAAAGCGCGGTAGGGACCGTCCACCACTTTGTACTCATAGCCGATGTTCTCCAGCCACGCCGTGATCTCTTCAACTGTGCTTTTACCGCGCCCATCCGTGCAGCGGCGGCGCACGCCCACACCTTGCGTCCGCGTGGTCAAAATTGAGAGCTGCTTGCAGCCCAAATGCCAACGCGATACGTATTCAGGCTGCGTCAAGTACCGCCAAACTGTCTCAGCTGATGCGGCGATCAAAATGCGTTGATCAATCAGTGGCACAGTGCTTTCCTGTCAGGCAAAAAGCCTACGCTTCGGCTACGCTTTCCCTATCATACCAAAAAATCGGCGTACGATCTAATCAAGCGTGCGCTATGCCGCGTTCGGACGCCACATGCTAGAATGGGCGCGCTTTTGAATTCCAGAGACGAGATAAACGATGAGTGAAAGTCTACAGGGACTGATCGGCAAGCGCGTGCGCGTCTTAGATCGCGGCTGGATCGAGCTGATTGATGCCATGCCGCATCCATCAAGCGGCATTTCAGCCGATAATGTGGTCGTTTCATCGGCACGAGTCAGCTTTTTAGGCGAGAGCAAAGGCGCTGAAGCCGATCGCAAACTCATCCACTACCTGATGCGGCATGAACATCACACGCCTTTTGAGCATATCGTCATGACCTTCCGACTCAAAGCGCCGCTGGTCACGTGGTGGCAATGGGTCAGGCACCGCACCGCGTCCTACAACCTGATGAGCGGACGCTATGTGGAGCTACCCGAAGATGAGTACTACATGCCGACGGAATGGCGGCTGCAGGCGCGGCGCAACAAGCAGGGCAGCGAAGGCGCGCTGGATACAGAGACCGCTAAGCGGCTGACCGATCAGCTGCTTGCGCACATCGAACAGGGTCATCAGCTCTACAAACAGGCGCTCGCGCTAGGCGTAGCCCGTGAGCAAGCGCGCCTATTCCTCGCGGGCTTCGCGGTTTACTACACGGGCTATGTGACCCAAAATCTGCGCAACTTGCTGCACTTTCTGCGCCTGCGCACAGCCCCAGACGCCCAACACGAGATTCGCGTCTATGCGCAAGTGATCTACAGCGAATTTGTCAAGCCCTTCGCGCCGATCATCTGCGAGGCGTGGGAGGCGCTCCACACAGAGCCATCCAGCTAGTTGCGCAGGCTCTCCAGCACGTCCAGCACGGCTTGCGCAGGCACATCATCGCGGATTTCAGGCTGCGCCACGCCGCGCAGCAGCACAAAGCGCATGGTCTCGCCGTGCCGCTTTTTATCCGTGCGCATGGCAGCGCGCACAGCGCTCGGCTCAAAGCTGCAGCGCGTGGGCAAGCCGATGGCGCCCACCAGACCCTCAACGCGCTCTGGCAGAGCTGCATCGCACAGCCCGACGGCATGGGAAAGGCGCGCTGCCGCCACCAAACCAAAACCGACCGCCTCGCCATGCCGCCACGTATAGCCACTGACCTTCTCCACAGCGTGCGCGAAGGTATGTCCCAGATTCAGCTCCGCACGGATATCCTGCTCGTAGGGATCGCGCTGCACATAGTCCACTTTGATCTGAATAGCGCGCCGCAGCACCTCTGTGAACGCCTTGTTATCGCGGCGATACAGATCGGCATCCAGCAAGGACTCATCGCGCAGCAAGCCCGCCTTGACGATCTCCGCTGCCCCACAAATCCACTCGGAGTCGGGCAGAGTCGGCAAAAGCGTGGGATCAACAGCGACAAAGACGGGCTGCTTAAAAGCGCCGACTAAATTCTTGCCCTGTGGCAAATCCACACCGACCTTGCCGCCGATGCTGGCATCCACCATTGCCAAAAGACTAGTGGGCGCCTGCACAAACGCGATCCCGCGCAGGTACGTCGCGGCGGCAAAGCCCGCCAAATCGCCGATCACGCCGCCGCCCAGCGCGATCACCACGCCGTGCCGATCCACGCCCAGCTCCAGCAGCCTATCGTACAGCGTACGGACGGTCTCAAGCGTCTTGTACTGCTCGCCATCAGGCACGCTAATCAGCGAGACGCCCAGCAACTCCGCTAACATCTGACCGTAGAGCGGCGCAAGCGTGTTGTTGGTCACAATCACGGCTTTGCCGCTCAGCCCGTGCAGCCGCAGCAGCACGTCAAGCGTCCTGAGCGCCTTTTCGCCGATGTAAATGGCGTAACTGCCCTCAGGCGACCCTACATCTATCCGCTCTGGCGCAGGAATCTCATTGAAGGTCACAGCAAACTCTCCTGCACGCTCTTGCCTTCCTTAATGTTACGCGCTAAGACCAAAATATCGTGGGCGCTCTGCCGTGCGCTGACCGTCTCAGCGCCCAGCATCTCGGCGATCTCATCCACCCGCGCCCGATCATTCAGCTCCGTGATCATGGCGACCGTCCGTTCGCCGCTGTAGCCCTTGCTGACCCGAAAGTGCTTATCGGCAAAGCCGGCAATGTGCGCCAAGTGAGTCACGCACAGCACCTGATGCCCGTCGGAGAGCCGCCACAGCTTCTGCCCGACCACACGCCCGACTCGACCGCCAATGCCCTGATCGATCTCATCGAAGATCAGCGTGGGCGTATGATCGGCGCGGGAAAGCACAGTCTTGAGCGCCAACATGATCCGCGCCGTCTCACCGCCACTAGCGACCTTCGCCAAGGGGCGTAGCGGCTCGCCGCGATTGGCAGCCAGCATAAATTCAACCGTATCAATGCCTGTCGCGTCAAATTTCAGGCGGCGCTCGCCCATATAGCAGCCCTCAGGATCGTCCGCCTGCGTAATGGCGACCTCAAAACGGGCGCCCTCCATGCGTAGCTCTGCCAACTCGCGCACCACAGCCGCGCTGAGCTTTTCGGCGGCTTGGCGGCGCGCTGCGCTGATCTGTCCCGCCCGTTCGCCGATCTTGCGCAAAAGCGACTCTTCCTCTGTCCGCAGCTGTGCAAGGCGCGCCTCGCTATTGGTGATGTTCTGCAACTCCAGCTCACAGCGCGCCGCATAGTCCAAGACCGCCTCGATGCTGCCGCCATATTTGCGCTTGAGGCGATTGAGCGCATCCAGACGCTCTTCAACCTCATAGAGCCGATTCGGATTATGCTCAATGGTCTCAACATAGTGGCTGAGCGCACGGGCGATATCCTCAACTTGGGCGACGGCGTTATCAGCGCTAGCGGCGTGTTCCGCCATGCGCGGATCAAAGCGCGAGAGCTTGTGCAAAAGCGCCGCAATCTGGTTGAGCAAGCTGAGCGCGCTCGGAGTCTCATCTTCGCTATCCGAGAGGCGTAGCGCCTCGCTGCTGAGCGCCGCGATCTGCTCTGCGTTGGCAAGGCGCTCCGACTCAGCGCGCAACGCCGCCTCTTCCTCTGGGCGCGGCGCGACAGCGCGAATTTCCTCCAGCTGATAGCTCAACATATCCATGCGGCGCGCCAAAGCCGCCTCATCTTGTTGCAATTGGGCGATCTCAGCGCGCAAAGCGCTCAATTGCGCCACCAGATCGGCAAGTTGCGCCCGCGAGACCTCCAAGCTGGCATAGCGATCCAGCAAATACAGATGCTCAGGCGTGCGCAATAGGCTCAAATGCTCACCTTGCCCGTGAATATCCACCAAGCGCTGCCCGATCTCGCGGTAGAATTGCAAACTGACCATTGTGCCGTTGACGCGGCAAGTGTTACGCCCGTTAGCGCGCAATTCGCGGGTCAGCGTCAATTCATCGCCCGTCAATTCGATCTGCTCAGCGTTCAGAAGCGGCAAGAGCGCCGCCCGCAGATCGGCGGAGAGCCTGAAGACCGCCTCCACAGTGGCTTTTTCGCGCCCCGCACGGATGAAATCCGAATCGGCGCGCCCGCCTAGCACAAGGTCTACCGCGTCAATGATGATAGACTTGCCGGCGCCGGTCTCGCCGGTGATCACATTGAAGCCGCCCGCGAATTGCACCTCAAGCTGATCGATGATTGCAAAATCGGCGATGCGAAGCTCACTCAGCATAAACCCCCTCTAGCGTAGCCTGCCATAGACCGCTAACGAACACAGCCCTGCATAGACTCCAATCGGTAAGAGCCGCTGAAGCACAACCGCGCCGATATCCACACCACGCGGCAGACGATCAGCTGTCTCGATCAGGCGCAAAATCTCGCCAATTTCGCCTGAGTTGACGATCAATGCTGCGAGGATCACAGCAGCTACTGCGATCTGAGGCACATAGCGCCCGCGCTGCCGCCCCGCCGCTCGAAATGCCAACTCACCAATGGCAACGCCCGCCGGCAGCGAGAAAAACAGCGCGCCCAGCAGGAACAAGCGCGGGATGATCAAGCCCGCCACTAAGCCCAGAGCAAAAACGACGGCAATTGAGACGATCTGCTGGCGCTCAGTCGCCTTGAAGAATCTGCCCTGCTGCTGATAGACGCACTCGCGGCAACGGTAGCCCACCTCCGTGCGCACGGCACAGCGCGGACACATATAGCGCCCGCAGCGATTGCAGCGCAGCGCCGTCTCCACATCGGGATGGGCGGCGCAAAAAGTTTTTTCATCCACAGGCGCGTAATTCGGCGCTTGATTCATGATTTTCCCTCCAGAAGGGAGCGGCGCGGCGGCGCGCCCTGCGGACGCGGCGAAAGGCGCGGCTCCATTCGATCTAAGAGCGAACGGTAGAAATAGTTGCGCTCGCGCAGGCGCACAAAACGGCTGACGTGCTCACTGGCGCACACGATCACTGAGTCGTTCGGCAATAGGCTGCACAAACTCTCACCATCTAGCGTCAAAGTGACCTCAGTGCTGGTGCGCTCCGCGACGATCACCTCAATGGTGGCGCCCTCCGCCAGCACAATCGGACGGTCAAGGGTCAAATGCGGCGCCACTGGCACCACAAGAATATTCTTAAGCGTGGGCGGCAAGATCGGACCGCCTACAGCTAGCGCATATGCCGTTGAGCCAGTCGCTGTAGCGATGATCAAGCCGTCGGCGTTGTATTGAGTCGTCCAGTCGCCGTCAATGAAGGCGTCTAACAGGATGCTCTTGGCGACGGCGCCACGGCTGATCACCACGTCGTTCAGGGCGTCGCCTTGAGCAAGGAGCGCCTCGCCGCGCCATGCCTCAGCACGGATCATCATGCGCTCTTCGATCCAGTAGCGCCCCGCCAACAGATCGCCTAAGAGCGCGTCCCAGTCTTCCCGACTGGCTTCGGTCAAAAAGCCGAGATAGCCGACGTTAATGCCGAAGACCGGCACACCATGCTCCGAGCAGACCCGCGCCGCTCGCAACATGCTGCCATCGCCGCCGATGGCGATCACCAAGTCCGATTCGGCAACCAGCGAGCGCACAGATTGAGCATCCCACGCGGGGCTGCACCACGCCGCTATGCCGCGCTCTGCGAGGCTATGCGCTACAGCGCCGCATAACTCGCCTGTGGCAGGGCGCAGCGGATGCCCTAAAATCCCGACTCGCTTGAACATGCGCACATCCTCAGTTTGGCAGGCTTGGCTGATGCTAGGATTATAGCGCAAGCGCCGCTCTGCTTGCCGTTCTAATCATAGGACATCTGTTCGTAATTGGCAAGTTCCTGCTCTGTGAAACAAGACCCCACCCCTCAATCCCCGCCCCGCAAGCAGGGCAGGGAAGTGATCGCACCTGTCACTCACAAGCAGAATGGCGATCTAATCTGTGCGCACGTGCGAAAGGCACTTAGAGCGCGCATTGACTCCCTTCCCCTGCTTGCAGAGGAAGGGTCGGGGTTAGGGGTCTGAGTGCAACTTGTTCAAGCCGACTGCATAAATGTTATGCGTTCGTTAAACAGAAGACGCCATTCATCCCATATATTGAGAATGGCTCTATAACTTAATTCGCGTTAAGAGAGGCTTTACTGATGAGCGTTCAAACTGAACCTCCAGCGCCCGTTCGTTACGTCGCGTTTGACCCGAACACCGAGATCATCGGCGCAATGTTGCAGGGGACAGTCTATTCAATGGAGCGCGAGGAGCTTTTGCCGCTCCTGCGCAAGCACGGCTTTGAGCATATCGAGCTAGACAAGTGGTATCCGCTGCAGCGCGTGCTAGACCTATTCACAGATATCGTCAACCATGAAGGCGGCATGTTCAACATGGTCGCTATTGGCATGAAAGCAGGCGAGGTCTTCCAGTTCCCGCCGGAGATCACGTCTTTTGAGCAGTCGCTTGAGCTGGCGGATACGCTCAACCGCGCCGCCTACCGCAATGGCGATCCCGGCACGATTCGCGCCGAAAAGCTGGGCGAGCGCCACTATCGGATGCACGTCCACTTGCCCTTCCCACAAGATTTGCACTACGGCATTTGGTGGGCAGTTGCCAAGCGCCTTGTGCCAGATATGCACACGCTTAAAATTCGCCGCGAGGTGATCGATCAGTACACTAGCATTTACGAATTCCAGTGGTAATTTCCGCCCCGCCGCCTTGCTGACTGCAGGGCGGCGTACTTCTCACAAACATCTCACTACGCCTTGCCGCGCCTGAAAGAGTCGCGTTTCCGTATCACGTTTTTATATCAATGCTATGTCATTGCGCTAAGAACGTGCTACAATCCCTTGACGTAAGGAGGCGTTGGCAATGGGCATACCAACAGAACGTTCAGCACTGATTCACTACACCGCCTTTGAGCCTGACACTGAAGTGCTTGGCTCGATGTTGCAAGGCACTGTTGCGTTTATGGAGCGCGAGTCGCTCTTGCCGCTGCTGCGCAAGTACGGCTTTGAGCAGATCGCGCCCGATCAGTGGTATCCGCTGCAGCGCGTGCTAGACCTGTTTTCAGACCTAGTCAACGGCGCAAGCGGCATGTTCGATATGATCGGCATCGGCATGAAAGTCGGCGAGGTCTTTCAGTTCCCGCCTGAGGTCACGACATTTGAGCAGGCACTTGAGCTGGCAGACACCATGAACAAGGCTGTCTATCGCAATGGCGACCCCGGCACGATCCGCGCTGAAAAGCTGGGCGAACGCCATTACAAGCTGCACGTCCACTTGCCTTTCCCGCAAGACTTACACTACGGCATTTGGTGGGCAGTTGCCAAGCGCCTTGTGCCAGATATGCGGACGCTCAAAATCCGCCGTGAGGTGATTGACCTCTACACAGGTGTCTACGAATTCCGGTGGTGATGCACTTGTGCCGCCTTGCTAAATGCAGGGCGGCACTACCTCAGGCGCCGGCGATCAGCTTTTCGCGGCGCTTTTGCTCCTTTTGGCGTTCCTCGTTGTTGAGAATGCGCTTGCGGATGCGCAAGGCAAGGGGCGTCACCTCCAACAGCTCATCCTCAGCGAGGAACTCTAGACAATCCTCAAGGCTCATCAGGCGGGGCGGCGTCAGGCGGTTGTTTTCCTCAGCGCTCTTGGCGCGGATGTTGGTCAAGTGCTTGGTCTTGGCAACATTGACGGCTAAATCCTCAGGGCGGATGTGTTCGCCCACCACCATGCCCTCATAGACCTCCGTACCCGGCTCAATGAACGTCGTGCCGCGCAGCTGGGCATTCTCAATGCCATAGGCAGTGGCAGTACCCGTCTCCCATGCCACCAGACTGCCAAATTGGCGAGTCGGCACGGCGCCTGCGAGCGGCATGTAGCCGTGCATCACGCTGTGCAGCTGACCCATGCCGCTGGTTGCGCGCATGAAATGCGGACGAAAGCCCAACAAGCCGCGAGTCGGCACGAGGTAGGTGAGGTAGGTGGTGCCGTTTTCGCTGTGCATGTTGACCATCTGCCCGCGTCTGCTGCCCAACAGCTCGATCACCACGCCCGTCAGGCTGTCCGCCACCTCGATATGGACTTCCTCAACTGGCTCTAGCACTTCGCCCGTCTCAGGGTCAGTTTGGTAGATCACCTCAGGCTTGCTGACCTCGAATTCGTAGCCCTCGCGCCGCATGGTCTCGATTAGGATGCTCAGATGCAGCTCGCCGCGCCCACTGACCACGAATTTATCGGGCGTGTTGCCGTCGCTCACGCGCAGCGCGACGTTATGGCGCGTCTCGTTATAGAGCCGTTCGCGCAGCCGCCGCGATGTCCCCCAGCCCGTCTTGCCTTCGCGCCCGGCAAAAGGCGAGGTGTTCACGCCGAAGGTCATGCGCACGGTCGGCGCCTCCACGCTGATGGGCGGCAGCGGCACGGGATGACTCGGATCAGCGATGGTGTCGCTGATGCCGATCTGCTCAAAGCCCGTGAAAGCTACGATATCCCCGGCGCTTGCCGCCTCGATCTCTTGCTTGCTCAGATTGTGGTAGGTGAACAGGTATTCAATTCGCCCGCTTTGGCGCTCATCGTTCGGCGTGATGCGCAGGGCGTTCATGCCCTTGCGCATCGTTCCTGCCTGAATGCGCCCGACGGCGATTTGTCCCTTGTAGTTATCGTACTCTAGCGAAGTGACCAGCAGCTGCAAGGGCGCCTCATCATCCACGACGGGCGCGGGAATCTCGCGCAGAATCGTCTCAAAGAGCGGCGTGAGAGTCGGCTCAAGTGCATCGGGCGCGTAGCCCGCCCTGCCCTGCAGTCCGATAGCGTAAATCACAGGGAAATTCGCCTGTTCGTCGTTAGCGCCCAGCTCTACGAACAGATCGAAGGTCTCGTTCAGCACCTCTAGCGGACGTGCATACGCCCGATCTACCTTGTTGATGACCACGATCACGCGCAAGCCCATGCCTAGCGCCTTGCGCAGCACAAAGCGCGTCTGTGGCATTGGACCCTCAACGGCGTCTACCAAGAGCAGCGCGCCATCTACCATGTTCAGCACGCGCTCCACTTCGCAGCCGAAATCGGCGTGACCGGGCGTGTCCACAATGTTGATCTTGACGCCATTCCACGTCACAGCCGTGTTTTTCGCCAAAATGGTGATTCCGCGCTCGCGCTCTAGCGGATTTGAATCAAGGATACGCTCGCCCGCCGCCTCCGCATTCCGAAAGACCTTCGCCTGCTTCAACATGCCGTCTACAAGCGTCGTTTTGCCGTGATCAACGTGCGCAATGATCGCCACATTGCGTAGATGTCCCTGTGTTTTGAGCATACCTCTCCTGTTTGAGAATCGGGCGACCTATGCCCTATGCGATGCTGACCTTATAAATGTATACAGTCACCCCGACTTTCACCACTTTCTCTAGCGCGGCGGACGAATGCCGAGCAGTACATCGTTCTGAAACAGCGAGGCTGCGCCATTCTCGCTCAGACGGATAGTGAAAACATCGTTGATCACGCTTGTCCCGTTGCCGATGAACGCCCGCGGCTCAAACTCGATCAACTCAAAGCTAGCGCGAATGCCTAACTGATTGACATCGGCGTAGAGCGCGCCGTCACGAACTGCGAGCGCGATCTGCGCGACCACACTGGCATAGTTGCCCTCGTAGGCTGTGTATTGGCTCGGATCGGGCGTGAAAGCGCGGGCTTTGGCAAAGCGCTCAGCGCGTGGCGCAGGATCGAAGGTGCGGAAGGGAGCAGTCAGCGCATCAAGCCGTTCGGCATTGCGCGAATCGACTGCGAGATAGAGCGCGCCCACGCCGATCAGCTCAACCGCGTTCGGATTATCGCTATAGTTGGTGTTGCTCAGCACCACTACGCCAACCTTGTGCTCAAGCGCAAAGGCGATGATCGCGGCAAAGCCGTCAATGGCGCCGTTGTGCCAGATCATTTGCAAGTCAGGCAGGTTTGAGGTGATCCAGCCCAGTCCATAGCCGCTCTCAACGGGCGTGTGCAGTTCGCGCAGGCGCTCCGCTGAGAGGATCAGTGTGCCATTAAAGCGCCCATCGCCCATGTGAAAGCGCAGATAGTTAGCGAGGTCAAGAGCGCTGGCATTCACAGCGCCTGCAGGCGCAATCACTGTGTTGTTATACGGGAAAAATGGGATGCTCTGCACGCCCTTGCGCACATCAAGGCGATGCGGCAAGGCAAAAGCGGGCATCTTTTGCATGTCGGCATAGGTTAATGTTGCTGATTCCATGCCAAGCGGGAGAAACACCAACTCGCGCATCAGATCGGCGTAGGATTTGCCACTGGCGCGCTCCAGCACCACGCCCGCCAGAGCGTAGCCCAAGTTGTTGTAGGCGAAACTTTCTCCAAGCGCGCCTGACATGGGCAACTCAGCGAGGCGCTTGAGCAAGTCTTGGGCTGTGGTGATTCTGCCTGTGTACCACGCCAAATCATTGCGAGGCAGACCGCTGGTGTGGCTGAGCAGTTGCCGCAGCGTGATCGTCTTGGCGTGCTGGGCGTTACGGAGTGTGAATTCGGGCAAATACTCAACGATTGGCGCGTCAAGCGAGAGCTTGCCCATCTCTGCCAAGCGCATGGCGGCGAGCGCCGTCATGGACTTGGTGAGCGAGGCAGCGCTGAATTGCGTCTGAGGCGTGACAGGCGCATCCGACTCAGCGTCGCGCACGCCGTAGCCTTTGCTGAAGATCACTTCATCCTCACGGATGATCGCTGCGCTCAAGCCCGCTAAGCCATAGTATGTCAGCATCTTTTCAAAGTAGGCATCTAGCTGCTGCGCGTCTAAATCGGCGTGTGCGCTGGGCGCATAGCCGAACAGCGCCAAACACACTGCAATTATGCATAGCAAACGGAGCATGGTAGTTCCCCCTTGTGCAAACTTCACTACCTGAGTTTCCTTACGCACAGTGCGCCGATTGGTTGTGCCATTCGGTCAGGCGCGCTGCGCATTTTCTGACTGTGCGAAATAGCGTAAGGGCTTATAATCGTAGGTGGTTTGGCTTTTCATACCGAAAGGAAACTTTTGCTGTGAAATTACAGGATAGGGTCGCCATTGTGACGGGCGCTGCATCGGGCATTGGCAAAGCCTGTGCCGAAAAGTTTGCCTCAGAGGGCGCCAAGGTTGTGGTCGCTGATATCAGCGAAAAAGGCAAGGATGTTGCCGCGGCTATCAACGGGCATTACATCCATGTGGACGTGACCAGCGCCGAATCGGTTGAGGCAATGGTGAGCGAGACCGTCAAGCACTTTGGCAAGCTGGATATCATCATGAATAACGCCGGCATTGACGGCAAGCAGGCGCCGACCGATGAAAGCACGCTTGAGAATTGGCGCAACGTCATCAGCATCAACCTAGATGGCGTCTATTACGGCATGAAGTATGCGCTCGGCGTGATGAAAGCGCAGAAGAGCGGCGTGGTGCTCAACACTGCCTCGATTGTGGGCATGGTCGCCTTCCCGAACATCCCGCCCTATAGCGCCTCGAAGGCGGGCGTGATTCAGCTGACCAAAGCCGCCGCCATTGAGTACGCTCAGTACGGCATTCGCGTCAACGCGATCTGCCCAAGCGTAGTCATGACGCCGCTCGTGGAGCATTTCATCGAGACCAGTGAAGACCCAGAGGCGACGCGCAAGCGCTTTGAGAACCTGAATCCGTTGCCCGGCATTGTGACGCTAGAGGCAGTAGCGAACGCTGCGCTGTTCCTTGTCAGCGATGACTCAGCCTTCATCAGCGGCGTCGCGCTGCCCATTGACGGCGCCTACACAGCTCAATAGCTCAAAGTAGCCTTGTGAGAGCGTCTTGCATACAGCGAGGCGCTCTCAGTCACTTAGCGCACTCTCACAACGACTGTGCGCGCCAATTTATCGTGCCAGCCCTGCTTGCGATCATCGAACAATATCCACAAGTAGCCCAGAAAGAAGATCAGGCTGCTGATGGTGTAGCCGATCACGTTGCGCAGGATCGCGTCCCATGCGGTCAGGCGCGTGCCGTCTAGCTTGACAATGCGAATGCCCACTGCAGCCTTGCCGGGCGTCTGACCGTCACGGTTTGTCAGGAAGTAGATGTAGTAGAGCGTCGAAGTTGCCAAGCCGATCAGGTTGAGGATCAGTGATTGCCGTTGGACCTCATCCATCGAGCGCGGCAGCGGCGTGAGTGCGGCGTAGAGCGTACCGACGATCAGCCCAATGATGAATAGAACAATGCCATCAATCAATACGGCGGCGAAGCGTATGCCGAAGCCCGCGTACACGACGCCTGACTCAGGCTTTGCCTTGTAAACAGGCGCCACTGGCTCCGAAAAGGAGCTGATCGGCTCAAGGGGCGCACGCGAGAGCAATTTCAGGCGCTCCATAGCGTAGTTCGCCTCTTTGTGGAATGGATCAAGTTCAAGTGCCTTGCGCAGGAACTCGCGCTTCTGCTCATCGCTCAGGGCAACTTGTGAGGCAAGGTAGTACGTCTCAGCGTTGGGATTATTTTGAAGGGCTTGGCGCAACAGATCGCGGGCGCGATCTAGATTATTTACGGCAATGGCGCTGCGAATCTCAGTGTGCAGGCTCTGCATTTCACACTCCTAAGGTAAAGTAGCCGTTGATCAGGCTTTAGGCGATCTATAGCAAAGGCATATAGCAAATGGCTAGTGAACTTGCACGATCAGCTGAACGCCGAATCGCCGTTCCACTGCTCCCACTTTGACATTTTAGCCATACCTATGGTAAAGCACAGGCGTGTGGTAAAATTGAGAGAGATTCATCCTGTTTGTGCGAGGAGTCCTGATTCGGTATGGGCAACCTGACACTTGAACGCTTTCTGCAAAATTTGAACCCGATCTCGAACGATCCGTTCAACTTGATCTGGGGCATTTCGCTGTACTTGGTCTTTTTCCTATGTCTGATCATGCTCTTCAGGCAACGCCGCCCTCAGATTCCTGTGCAACTGTTCCTTGTGGGCGCGATGATGCTGGCAATTGTTGACAAAGTGGCGACGGGCAATGTGCCGGGCGCGCTCTTCCGCAATAATGAGCTGATCACGCTCTTTTTGCGCGTGGGCGTCTTTTCGCTGCCGCTGCTGGCTGTAGCCGTCACTAAGACCGAGAAATCGCGCATTTGGGGCATTCTGGCAGTTGGCATTGGTATTGTCTACGTGCTGTTGCGCGGCGTTCTAGAGATGGGCTGGTTCGGCTCAGTCGAGACGCCCGGTCGGCGTTAAGCTACAAGCCCTCAGCTTTGGCGGCGTTCCAGAGCGCGTCTAGCTCAGTGAGCGTCATGCTCTGGAGCGCCTTGCCCTGCAGCGCTGCTTGCCGCTCGATGTACTGAAAACGGCGTATAAACTTGAGGGTATTTTCCCGCAGCGCCGTCTCAGGGTCAATTTCGTACCAACGGGCGAGATTCACCAGACTGCTCAGCACATCGCCAAACTCTTCACGGCGCTGATCGGCATCCGCTGCGCTCACCAGCTCAGCGAGTTCCTCATGCACTTTGGCGATCACATCCTCAAGGCGTTCCCACTCAAAGCCGACCCGCGCCGCACGCGCATGGATCGCCGCAGCAGTAGCCAGAGCGGGCAAACTTTTCGGCACGCCGTCAAGGGCGGAGGGCGGCTCAGCCCGCCCCTCTGCGGCGCGCTCTTGGCGCTTGATCTGATCCCAATTGGCATGAACCTGTTCTGAACTATCAACTTTGACGTCGCCCCAGACGTGCGGATGTCGCCTGATCAGCTTCTGGCAGACGTGCGCGATCACGTCCGCCATGCTGAACTCGCCGCCTTCGACGGCAATTTGGGCATGGAAGACGATTTGTAGCAATAGATCGCCCAGTTCGCGCTTGAGCGACTCAAGATCGCCGCTATCGAGCGCCTCCAGCACCTCATAGGTCTCTTCGAGCAAGTATGGGCGCAACGACTCGTGCGTCTGTTTGCGATCCCACGGGCAGCCCTCAGGCGAGCGCAAATGCGCCATGATCTCTTGGAAATGCTCAAAACTGCCCTTCACAGGGAGCGGCGGCACGAACAGCGAGGTCAGATGATCCACTGCTTGCCGATCTAACGCATAGAGCGGCACGCGCTCAAGGCGCTGTGCGGACGTGCCTGCGCCATGCACTAGGATCACTTCATGAGTCTCAGGATACTGATTGGCAAGAGTCAGTTTTACGTCGCTGGCAACGGCATGGCTATAGACTTGCGCCAAAAGCGCTGGTACATCCGGGTTGAGCGGCGGATGATGCATATGCGCAATGACCTCAGCGTCATGAATCTGAATGCCGTCAAGCGCGTCTATGCCCAGCGCGCCGATCAGCGGCTCAATGAAGCTCAAGCCGTCTACAATCTCAACGGGTACATTCTGCGCACGCGCCATTTGCACGATCAGCGTCACAGTCTGCTCACCTACAAGAGGATGCCCCGGCACGGCGTAGACCACGCCCTGCGGACGCTGTCCGAGTCGCAGCACCTCCTCGGCAATGCGCTGATAGAGCGTTGAGAAATCTTCAGCGGCGTCGTACCAAGCATCAAAGCTGTGCAGCGTCCGAATGGGCAGGTCAGCTACATTGGGATGGCGCGCCGTGCGCAGGTAGACCTCTTCCGCCTCGCTCAGAATGCGCCAAGCGCGCTGCGTCAACAACTCAGGATCGCCCGGACCGAGTCCGAGAATGGTGATAGGCATACTGTCCCGTTACTTTCCTTACGCATCAGAGTTTTTGGGCAAAGGCGCGCAGCTGCGCACCTGCGTTTCGTAGTATTGGCACGCCGTGTCCGCAGCAGAGCGTCTCGATTTCAAGCGCAGCCAATCGCTTGATAGTACGCTTTGCCTCCGCCATATCGAAGGTGAAAGGCGCGAGTGGCAAACTGAGCGCGCCACCGAAACGCACTAGAGCATCGCCACAAAAGAGCAGCTTGCGCGCAGGCGAATAGAACGCCACCTGTCCGCGGGCATGACCGGGCGCCTCGATCACCTGTAAATCAGGCAGGACTTCAGCCAGCAGGTCGCCTTCGGCAATGGTGCGGTCAACTTGGGCGGGCGGCATCCCGCGAATGCCAAATAAGGCTGAAAAAGAGCGCATCAGTGCCGAGTCTTTGTAGCTAGGCGCATACACAACAGACTGTTCGCCACGAATGATGGGCGCCTCAAGGGCGTGCGCATAGACCTGCGCGCCGCTCAGCTTCACAAGCGCGGCTAAAGCGCCGATATGATCAGGGTGCGCGTGCGTGATCAAAATACGGCAGATATCCTTCACAGCGTAGCCGCCGCGCTCTAGCTCGCGGGCAATGGCGCGCTCAGCACCCTCAACGCTCGTATCAATCAACGTCAAGCCGTCCGCGCCCTCGATCACATACACGCGCCCGACGCGCAACCCCTGCAGCGTGTATACGCCCTCCAGAATCTTATGCATCAGCCGCCTCTCATCTACGAGCCTGAAACAGTATAACGGCACACAGTCCAAAAAAACAGCCCCCAGACCTCGCCTAGGGGCTGTTCAGCGCTCTGAGAGAGGTCGCTAGGCGGCGCGGGCGCGCTGCGTGACGAGATCGGCAAGGGCGTCTAGCAATTCGCGGCTATTGGCAGGCGTCATTTCAGCGGTCTCATTGGAAACGCGCACAAGCCAGAAGCCGTTCGCTGTGCCAAGCACGATCAACGCATCCGCCTGCACACTGCCATCAGGCTGCGGATAGAGCATTGAGACGATCATACGGCGCGAGGGCTGCGTCACAGCGGCGATGATCTCAGCGGGCGCGCCCATCTCAGTCAGCTCTTGAGCCAGTTGCGCCTGTTGCCCCGCCCGATTCAGCTCAACAATGCGCTCCCAGACGCTTAACGGCATGGTCGTACCTTCGCTCTGGACTTTTGCCGTGTTATTGGGATCGATCCGCATTAACTGTGCCAGCATTACGGTCATGGCGAGTCCATCTGGCACAGTCTGGAAGCGCTGCACACGCGGCAAAATCGAGCTGTGATAGACCGTGACGCCGGGCGCGATGTAGAACCAGTGTTGTTCAACCCGATTTTGCTCATCAGCGCTTGTCAGCGAGAGCGCTGCGCCAAACAGTGCACCCGCGCCCACGATCGCCAAAATGCCGTCTTCAATGGCGAGGGTATTCTCAGGCGTTATCTTCGCTAAGCCGCGTGCCAGCAGGACGCTCTGAATGGCGGCTTCCACGTTTGAGTCGAGCGTTGCTTCTGGCACAAAGCCGGGCAGGCGCGCTGCGCCCAGCTGGCGCAGAATAACAGCCACTTCGTAGTCGCTCAGATCGAGCAGAATGGCAGGCACACGCTCAGGCGCGCCTTCAGTCGGATTGGTCATGGGATAATTCTCCACTGCCTGTCTTTATTGTCGGATTCTACCACGCAAAGCTGAATAGGTTCCTAACGACATTCCCGGCACCGCTAGCGAGGTTACCAATGACATCCCCAGCGCGCTGCACCAGACCCAATCCCGCCTGCAATGCCAGCGTAGCGCCTTCAGCCACTGTGCCGCCCACGCCGCCTACGACAAAGCGACTGAGTTCAGCCGCCACGCCGCCCACAGCGCCAAGAAAATCGCGGTTTTGCACGCCGCTGCGAATAGCGCCTACGATGCCATCAATCCGATTATCAAGGCTCAGGTTATCTAGCGCTGTGGAGAACCGTTGTGCCGTTTGGCGAATGCTCTCAGCGCGGGCAAGATCGCCGTAGGCAAGCCAATCGGCGTTATTTGCTGCGAATTGCGCCGCACTCTGACCCACAATCTGAATGCCAGCGTCGGCTAACAGAACGGCGCGCCCCACTGGATGCAGTCCGATCAAGCCCTGAATGCCGCCACTGACCAGCTGATCGAAAACCATATTGCCGTCAATTGGCGTGCCGTTGATGAAAGCAAAAGCGAGGTCTACAGCGCCGCCCAGCACGCCGCCACCAAGCGCGCCCCCGATGCCTATCAGCGCTTTTTTGGAGGCGCTCATGCCCTCTTTGATGAAGCGCTCTGCCAGCTTGCTGGCAGCCTCTCCGACGCCCGTGCCAAGAGCCTTGTTAATCGCTTTGACGAACCCATCACGGGCATCGCGCCCTTCTTGAATCAGTTTGCTGAAAAAGTTCTGAATGCCGCTGAGAACGCCGCCCGCTGCTGCGCCAACACCCACGCCGACTGCCATGCCGACAGCGCCGCCCGTTCCGCCTGCATTCCCGCCTCGCGCTTGTGTTTTGCTAGGGCTTGGGCAATGCGCGTAGTGGCGCTGCTTGCCTCATCAAGGGCGTTGCGCAGCCGCTGCATCGCCGGCGAGACGACGTTTTGCATCTCAGTGTAAAAGCGCGTTGCACCTCTGCCGATCCACGCGCCGCGCTGCAATTCGTCCACACAGCGCTGAACGGTCTGCATCAAATAGTTGGTGTCTTGTGCTTTGGCGGCAAAATGCCTAGCAATCTCGCTGAGACCATCATAATCAGCCTGAATTTTAGGTGCGCCCATGTTCACCACCTCTCGATTAAGATAAGCGCTTGCGCTCATTATACAGAAATTTATGCTCAGAAAGCGAACCGTCTACGTTTATGCCCCTTTCAAGACAGATTTTTACAGTTTTTTTATAGAAGCGATATGATTTTTTTGCTTGCTGCAAAGCGATCTGAGATGTACAACGGCTACACAGCTGCAAAACCCGCCTCACTGCATAAATTTAACATTCCCTTGATGTTCGCATAACACTTTTTGCGCATGATTCCCCTGATCGAAATCCCTTTTCAGGAGATTCACCCGTGAACTACAAGCGACTACTCGTTTTGGCATTGGCAAGCCTGCTCGCCCTTGCCGCACTGGGCATTCCGACGCAGGCGCAGGAGAAAATTGAGATCAGGTTTGTGCATATCTTTGGCGGTCAGCAGGATTTCCGCTCCCAAGTGATCCAAGAGATCGCCGATGCTTTCATGGCGCAAAATCCGAACATCACTGTGAACGTCAGCAGCACCAGCACGGACTATGTGGAGCTATTCAACAACGCGCTGCTTGCCGCTGAGCAGGGTCAGGCGCCGCACATTGTGCAAGTTGAGGACTCGCTCATCCAGCTGGCAACCGATTCCGACTTTTTTCACCTGATCGGCGATATTGCCACGCCTGAGCAACTTGCCACGCTCGACGATCTGCTGCCGACCGTGCGCGCCTATTACACGCTCGAAGGCAAGCTGGTGGGAATGCCTTGGAACGCCTCAAACCCGATCCTGTACTACAATCGCACCATGTTCGAGCAGGCGGGTCTTGACCCGAACGCGCCGCCCCAGACCTTCGCCGAAGTACTGGAAATCTGCGAGAAGATCATGGCACAACGCGAGACGCTGCGCATCACTGCCTGCATCAACTTCCCGATCTCCTCATGGTTCGCCGAGCAGTGGATGGCGATGCAGAACGCCCTGTTCGTCAATAACGATAACGGACGCAGCGCCCGCGCCACGGAGGTCTTTTTCACCAGCCCAGAGATGTTGCGCATCGCCCAGTTCTACCGCGACTTGCGCGAAAAGGGCTATTACACCTACACTGGGCGCGTCAATGACTATAACGGCGAGGGGATCACCTTCCTGAGCAAGCGCACTGCCATGACCATCAGCAGCACCGCCGGCTTGACGCTCTTCCTGAACTTCAGCCGCACGCAGCGCTTTGAACTTGGCACGGCGCCCTTGATCACGCCCGGAGCGGACGCTGATAACGGCGTGACCGTTGGCGGCGCCAGCGTCTGGGTGACCAAAGGGCATAGCGACGCCGAGACTAAAGCCGCAGTGGACTTCATTTTCTTCCTGACTGCGACCGAAAACGACATGAAATGGCACAAAGGCACGGGCTACTTCCCGATTCGCCAAAGCTCAGTGGAGCGGCTGCGCGCTGAGGGCTGGTTTGAGCAGAATCCGCCTTTTGCCATTGCCGTCAATCAGCTCTTGCAGTCGCGTGGCAACGTCGCCAATGCCGGCTTTGTGGTCGGACCTTCGGCGGAGGTGCGCGAGGCTGTGATGAAAGGCTTGCAGTCCATTGTAGATGGCGGTGAGTCGCCTGAGACGGCTATGGCAGCCGCCAAGCAAGCGGCGGATCGCGCTTTGGCGGAGTACAACGCAGTTGTAGGCAAGTAGAGGCTTCTATGGGACGTGATGAGCGCATACAGACGGTCTCCGTACGCCTGATCACGGCATTCGTTGCTGTGTTTTCGCTATGGTTCATCCTGACTGAGCGCGAGGGCTTGCTGCGCCTGATCACATGGCTGATCGACGGGCTGGCTGCCGCGCCGCGCTCAGTTGAGGCGCTCATCACGTACTATTTAGGGCTGCCCGCGCAGCCGCTCTTGTTCTCACTGGGCGTGGGCGGCTTGACGGGCAGCATTGCCAGCTACCTGATCTGGCGCAACGCTCAGCGGAACGGGCGGCGCGTCCCGAATCCAGTGACGGGCGTAGCGCTTGGCACGGGAGTCGGCATGGCGGGCGCGCAAATCACGGCAGCAGCGACCCAGCACTGCACGTATACGGCTGAAGCGGCAGCGGCTGAGGTCATCTTGGGCATTTTTCTGACTGTCTTGACGGCGCTTGCCGTGCTATTGCCGCTCTGGACGCTGCTCTTGGGCAGGCGGCGCGTTGATCAGGCAGAGTCGGGCTATTTCCGCAGCCGTTGGCTTGGCTATGTGCTGTTAGCGCCCTCGCTGCTCAGCCTGATCGTGTTCCTGTACTATCCCAGCGTGCAGATGTTCAATCTCTCGCTGATGGCGCGGCGCTTCCCAATTCGGACAGAGCGCTTCGTCTGCTTGGGCAATTATGTCAGTCTGATCAACGACGTGATCTATCAGAACAGCCTGCTCACCACGTTCCTGATCACGATTTTCGTGGTGGCGGGCAGCATGGTAACTGCGCTTGCCATTGCTGTGCTTGCCTCGCAAAAGGTGCGCGGCGCGGGCGTCTATCGCACTCTGCTGATCTTCCCGTTCGCGCTCTCCCCGGTCGTCTCAGCGGCGGTCTTTCAGGCGATGTTCCGCGAGGGCGGCAGCGGCTTGATCAACTATGTGCTGGATTTGACGCTCGGCGTGCAGCCCGCATGGCTGCGCGATGCAATGTTAGCGCGTTTGGTAGTGGTCTTTGCCGCGATTTGGAACATCCTCGGCTTCAACATCATTTTCTACGTGGCGGGACTGCAAAACGTCCCGCGTGACCTGCAAGAGGCGGCTGCGATTGATGGCGCCAATCGCGTACAGCGCTTTTTCCGAGTTGTGTTGCCGATGTTGGCGCCCTACACTTTCTTTTTGCTGGTCACTAACGTCACCTACGCCTTCTATGGCATTTACGGCGCAATTGACATGCTCACGCAGGGCGGACCGCCGCTTGGTGCCGCCGGTCAGCTGGGCGGCGCAACCAACATGCTGATCTACAAACTCTATGAAGACGCCTTCCGTCCGGGCGCCCCGATTGGCTCTGCGGCGGCACAAGCAGTCTATCTTTTCTCGATTGTCGCTGTGCTGACCGTGCTGCAATTCCGCACCATTGAGCGCAACATCACTTACGGAGGCTGAGCGAGTGCCATGAATGCCCTGAGCAAACGGACGCGCTACGGCGTGCATATCGGGCTAACCCTCGTGTGCTTCATCATGTGCTTGCCGGCGCTGTATGCGCTGCAGGTCGCCACGTTGGATATCGTAGCCGCCTTTCAGTCGCCGCCGCAGCTTTTCCCGCCCGGCAATGCGCTCGGCGCCAACGTCGCCACGCTTTTTGAGCGGCTGCGCTTTGATCGGCTGATCCTCAACACGGCGATCGTCTCGCTCGCCATTGTGATCGGCAAGACGGTCTTGGCGCTCTTGGCGGGCTTGGCATTCGTCTATTTTCGCTTTCGCGGCAAGGTGGTGCTGTTCTTTTTTGTGCTGCTCACGCTGCTGATGCCGACTGAGATCATCATGTTGCCGCTCTTCAACATTGTCTCGGAGCTGGGCTGGGTGCAGACTAACCCGAACCTCGCCCTGACCGTGCCGTTCCTCGCCACGGCGACCGGCGCTTTCCTCTTTAGGCAACATTTCTCAAATATCCCGCGTGAGCTGGCAGACGCCGCTCAGATTGATGGCGCCTCGCCCTTGCGCTTCCTGTTCGCTGTGCTGATCCCAATGAGCTGGAATGTGATCGCCGCCCACGCCCTGATCCAATTCATCGCCAGCTGGAATCAGTATTTGTGGGCGCGCCTGATCTTGCCGCCCGATCGCTTCGACGCGCAATTGATCCAGATCGGCGTGCGCAACGCTGGCACTGGTCCGCAGACCGACTTCGGCTTGCTGATGGCGGCGGGCATTGTGGCGTCGTTGCCGCCGCTGATCCTGTTTTTGCTGCTGCAGAAGCAATTCATGAGCGGATTCGCCATCACGCGAGACAAATAGCCGCTCCCGTCTTTTTGCTGTAAGACCCCTAACCCCGACCCTTCCCCCGCAAGCAGGGGAAGGGAGTCATTGCGCGCCCTGAGTGCCTCTCGCCTCTGCGCACAGATTAGATCGCTGCTCTACTTGTGAGCAATAGGCGCAATCACTTCCCCGCCCTGCTTGCGGGGCGGAGACTGAGGGGGTGGGGTCTGAGGCCGTGGCGCGCTATAATAAGCGCGCAGGAGGGGACTTCAATGCTCAGACGCCTGTTCAGCCGCGAGAATTTGTTGGCTCTTGCGTTATGCTTGCTCTTGATCCTGCTGGTGATCGTGACGGCTGACACGGCGCCACAGTGGATTTATCAGGGCTTCTAGCGCCGTGACGCTCACGCATATCCTGATCTTCGCCGCTGCTGCGTTCCTGTATCGCCTGCTGCCGAAGGCGTGGCGCGCTTGGGCGCTGCTGATCGGCAGCCTTGCCGCGATCTACTTGCTGCAGCCTGCTTTGCCGCTGCCGCCAATGGACTACGCCCTGCCGACCCTGACGCTGATCCTCGCACTGATCGGCTGGTGGCTGACGCGCCCGCCTGAGGCTGAGAGACTCACGCAGGAAGATTACGCAGCGCTGGGCGCGACCTTTGGCGTCGCGCTTGGGATCGCCCTGATAGGCAATTTGAATACATCGCCGCGCCTGACTCCCTCGCCCACGCCGCCCTTCGCCGAGGCGCTGATCGCTTTCATCGGAATTGGCGCTGTCCTGACAGCCGCTCAGCCGCTCTTTGCCAGTGCAGAGGCGCGCAAAGCGGCGATCCCTGTCTTTTTAGCCTTCCTGATCGGCTTGTTCATTGTGCTGAAGAGCGCGCCGCTGACCGACGGTCTGGCGGCGTGGCTGCGCGCCCACGCGGATCGTCCCCTGATAGTGGCGGGCGCGCTGGACGTGGGCTGGCTGGGCTTTTCGTACGTCGCCTTTCGGCTGATCCACACGCTGCGCGATAGGCAGAGCGGCAAATTGCCCGCCCTCTCGCTGCGCGAGTATCTCACCTATCTGATTTTCTTCCCCGCCTATACCGCCGGTCCGATTGATCGGGCGGAGCGCTTTGTGAAAGATTATCGCGCCTTGCTGCCCCTTGATGCGCGGCGCGCCACAGAAGGCTTGGGACGGATCGGAGCAGGAATCCTCAAGAAATTTGTGGTGGCGGATACTTTGGCGCTGATCGCGCTCGATCCGCTCTCGGCCAGCCGCGCTGAGACGGCGCTCGGCTTGTGGCTGCTGGTCTATGCCTATGCCTTTCGGCTCTACCTCGATTTCAGCGGCTATTCGGATATTGCTATTGGGATCGGCAAGCTCTACGGCATTGATCTGCCTGAGAATTTCGCCCTGCCCTATTTGAAGAGCAATCTCACGGCATTCTGGCAGAGCTGGCACATCACTTTGAGCAATTGGGCGCGCTTCTACGTCTTTATGCCGCTCTCGCGCTACATGGTGACCCGTAAGCGCAAGCCGCCGACTTGGCTCGCCGTCTTGATCGGGCAGCTGGGCACCATGCTGACCATCGGTCTGTGGCATGGCATTGCGCTCAATTTTGTGATCTGGGCAGTCTGGCACGGCGTCGGCTTGTGGCTTCATAAGCAATATAGCGACCGCACCCGCGATTTCTACGCGAATCTGGGCGACAAGCCGACTCTGCGGCGTGCAGTTTATATTGTGGGCGTCCTGATCACGTTTCACTATGTGGCAATTGGCTGGGTCTGGTTTGCGCTGAGCGACGCGGGGCAGGGGATCAGTGTGGTAGGGCGGCTGTTTGGCGTGGGCTGGTAGACCTCTAACCCCTGCCCTTTCCCCGTGAACGGGGGAAGGGAGTCAGCGAATCATCAGATTGGGCAAATGAGCGCCGCCTGCCTACAATCCTATGCAGGTTGCGATCTTTGGCACGCTCTTACACCTTTGGGAGGCAGTAAAGCATGATTCTAGTGACAGGTGCATCTGGCTATGTGGGCAACAATCTGGTGCGGCGGCTGGTGCAATTGGGCAAGCCTGTCCGTGCGATGGTGGGCAATGTGCAAAAGGCGCTGAAGCGCCTTGCCGATGTTGAGCCGCATATTGAGATCGTCAAGGGCGACGTGACGCGCCCAGAGACGCTGACTGAGTGGATGAAAGACGTGGATGTGGTCATCCACTTGGTCGCCATTGCGATTGAAAAGGGCAAGCGCACCTATGAGCTGCTCAATACGCAAGGCACGATCAACGTGGTGGAAGAGGCGAAGAAGGCGGGCGTACGGCGCTTCATCAATATGTGTCAGAATGGCGCCTATCCCGATTCGAAATCGCGCTTTTTGCGCAGCAAGGGTATTGCGCAGGAGTATGTTGCCAAGAGCGGCTTGGATTGGTCAGCAGTGCGCCCATCAGTAATCTGGGGACCGCAGGATGAGTTCGCCAATGTGCAAGCACGCCTGATCAAGCTCACGCCGATCATCTTCCCAATTGTGGGCGATGGCAAGGCGCAATTTCAGCCCGTCTACGTCGGCGATGTAGTAGAAGCAATGGTGCGCTGCCTCGAAGACGACTCGACCATTGGCAAGGAATATGAGCTAGGCGGACCAGAAGTGCTAACCTATGAAGAGATCGTGAATCGGGTCATGGCGGCGCTTGGCACCAAGCGGATCAAGGTCAAGGTGCCCGTGCCGCTGTTGCGCCCTGTGGTCTGGCTGATGCAGACTGTCCTGCCCAATCCGCCGGCTACCACCACGCTCCTAGAGCTGCTGGCAGTGCCAAACGTGATCAAGGAAGACGGTCTGGCGGCACTCGGCATCACGCCCAAGCCCTTCACGCCTGAGAATCTGAGCTACATGCGCCATTTCACAATCGGCACGACCATCGGCAAGTTCTTCGGGCGCGCCTACGAGGAAGAAAAGGTGCGCCAAACGGCAATGGGGAAGTAACCCTCTAGATTTTTACTCATCCAGCAAGGCTTGCAGAGTGCGCTTAACGTACTCTGCAAGCGTCAATCCGTATTGCTTGGCGCGCTCTACCAATTGTAGCTAAGCGGCAAGAGGTTCTAACTGGAGTGCCACATCACTCAGGCGCGCCTGTAGCGTAGGCGAGAGGTAGAGCGCCTCGTAGGTGAAGGCGCTCTTGCCGTTTAAGGTCGCCTGCGAGGAACGCCCTGCATACAACTCAAGGCGCAACAAATCTAGACTCTCAGGCAGAGGCGCGCCGTAGGTTTTAGTGCCTGTGCGTCCATCATAGCTGAGCAGATAGGCAATTTGGCGCTTGTTGAGCGCATGCAATGCCTCAAAGAGGTCAGCTTGATCAAGACAGGCGCGGTAGCGCTTATCGCGCTGCGCAACGCCTGCGTAAGGCGGATCGAGATAGACAACATCTTGCGGCGTAGCTAGCTGGAGCGTCTCACGGTAGTCAGCGCACAGGAGCGTGGCGCGCCCTTTCAAGAGCGCGTGTGTATCCATCAGACGTTTGCGCACTGTATGCGGCTTGGCGCCCTTACGGCGATGATCGGCGCTCTGATTGAACTCGCCTTGCGCGTTATAGTGCACAGAGGCTTTCACACAGCGCGCCAAAAGATAGAGCAATTGCTCAGGGCAATGCTCACGGTTGAAGGCGGCGCGCACACGCTCGTAGAAAGCACGCTCCTGACCGAGCTGCGCCTCCCAGAGCGCCTGATAGCCCTCAGCAAGGCGCTCAGGCGCATACAAAATAGCCTCCCACAGCCTCATGAGCGGCTGATCGCTATCGGCAATCAGGATATGCGGCACTTTGCGCGCCGCTAAAGCCGCTAACGAAATAGCTGCTGAGCCGCCGAACGGTTCGATCAAGCGTGTAGCGTCTTTGGGCAAATAGCTCAAAATCGCCTTTGCCAAATGGCGCTTGCTCCCCCGATAAGGAAAGCTGCGGTACGCTCATGGCGACACTTCACAATCCGCTGAGAGTGCTGTGTTTGAATTCTACGGGAACACGCGGCATCTGTCCAGTAGGCGGGGGACATGGTGTAGAGCGCCCTAGCGCGTCGCGCTAGGGCGCTAGGGGTTAGTTAGCGGGCGTGGCGGCAGGCTCAGGCTGATATTCGCCGATCACCTTTAGTGCCGCATCCACAAGGGAGGTATCCACGAGTGACGGCACGTCCAGCAGTTCAGCGTACTCCAGCAAGCCGCGACTCTTGAAATAGCGCTGCACTTCCTCCAGATCGGCAATTGGGATCACGCCGTTAGGATCGTAGTACTGCCGATTCATGCGCATGATCACGGGCGCAGGCACGTTAGTGTACTTTTCGATGATCGCAGCGAGCGACTCGTCAATCTCGCCTTGCAAGTCGCGGGCGGCGCGCAGATAGGCGCGCATAAACGCCTCCGCCACGGGACGGCGCTCAGTCAGCATCGCCTCGCCCATGAAAACGTAAGTGACCGTGATTCCGTCAATGAAATCATCGGCGAGGAGGGCGAGCAGACCCTGATCGCGCCCTAGAGTCGCCAATGGCTCAGTGATCACAGCAGCGTCAATTGCCTCAGCATCGAGGGCAGCTGCCATCTGCGGGAAGGGCATGGGAACAATCGTGACCTCATCCATGCTGACTCCGCCGCGCTGCAGCGCCGCATAGACCCAGTACTCCACTGCGGAGCCGACGTTATTGATAGCGATCCGCTTGCCGCGCAGGTCAGCCGCGCTCTTGATCTCATCAACGCGCTTTGCCGAAATGACGAGCGGTGTTGCCAGCGGCGGACGCTCCGTGTGCAGCGGAGCCACAATCTTGACAGGGAAACCAAGTGCAATAGCGTTCCAGAGCGTAGCGCCGGCGCCAGTTGCCGCTACATCAAGGTTGCCAGCCGCAAGCTGTACGATGGAATCGCCGCCACCAGCCGGCAACGGCACCAGTTCGATCTCAATGCCCTCATCAGCGAAATAGCCGCGCTCAATGCCGACAAAGAACGTGGCATAGGTGATGACGGGCAAGAAGCCCAAGCGGATTTTCTCGCTCTGTGCCTGTGCAGGCACCTGAGCGACCGTCAAGAGCAGCGCAAGGGCTGCAAACACCATCACTAAACGACGCATCGAATCCTCCTTTTGCACTAGTTAGCAGGCGTAGCTGCAGGCTTCGGGACGTATTCGCCCAGCACCTCAATCGCCTTTTCCACAAGCGATGTATCCACAAATGGCGCGAGATCAATCGGCTCAGTGTACTCTAGGACGCCGCGCTCAAGGAAGTAGCGCTGCAATTCTTCCAGATCGGCTAAGGGGATCGTCCCGTTTGGATCGTAGTACGGGCGGTTAGCGCGCAAGACCACACTAGCAGGCACATTCGTATACTTTTCGATGATGGCGGCGGTCTCTTCATTCAGCCAGCCTTCATCATCGAGGTCGCGCAGCGCCCGCAGATAGGCGCGCACAAAGCCCTCTGCTACCTCTGGGCGTCCGTTCAGCAGCGGCAAGCCCATGTACAGGTAAGTGACCGTAATGCCGTCTACGAAGTCATCGGCAAGCACTGCGACCGTGCCTTGATCCTTCTGCAGCGTGGCGAACGGCTCACCTAGGATTGCCGCGTCAATGGCGCCGCTCTCAAGGGCAAGCGGCACATCGCGGAAAGCGACCGCTGTCAGCGTGATATCGTTCATGGTCAAGCCTGCTTTGGTCAGCGCGAGGTAGACCCAGTACTCAGTCGCAGCGCCTACAGCATTGATCGAGACGGTCTTGCCTTTTAGGTCAGCTACGCTTTTGATCTCATCCACGCGCTTGGCAGAAATGACCAGCGGACTGGCAATGGGCGGGCGCTCCGTGTGCATCGGCGCCACAATGCGAAATTCCAAGCCAAGACTGGCTGCATTCAGCAAGCCCGCGCCCACACCACCGACCGCTGCATCAAAGTTGCCGGCAGCGAGCTGTACAACCGAGTCCGAGCCGCCCTGTAGAGGCGTTAGCTCAACAGTGATATTTTCAGCGGCAAAGTAGCCGCGCTCAATAGCGATGTAGAGCGGCGCGTAGATCATGGCTGGCACATAGCCGATGCGCACAGTCCGACTCTCCTGCGCCGTGAGCGTCCCAAACGCGCTCAGGCTCAGCGCAAGAATCAGCGCAAGCGCCGCAAGGCGTATCAGGCGTTTCATCCAAAACTCTCCTATGGCGGACGAATGTTGTGCAAAATTCAGATCGTTCAAAACGATCTGAAACATATTGTACTTTGTTTCACAAGCGGAGGCAAGAGGTAAATGGGGAGAGCCCCTCAAAGCGTTGAGACGCCTTGAGGGGCGCACGCCTCATCGAGAGGCGAAGAAACGCTCAACGCCCTCTGAATTCACGTAGAACAGCACAAAGGCGTTGATGGCAATGTTGAGCAGGGTGCCGAAGCCGAAGCCGTAATTTACGATGCTCAACACGCCTGCCCCAATCCCCAACAGCGCCAAGACTATCACTAGCGCACGCGCCCAATCCTTGCCGCCATAGAACGAGAAACCGAGGATCATGCTCAACACGCCTTGAATCAAGCCCCACACGCCGCCTGCCAGCAAGCCTGGCGCAAAACAGACGATCACTACGCCAAAAATGCTTGTCAATAGGCTCCAGAGTGCAGTTGCCAAGCCCCAGAGAATGTAGTATGCGCTCAGAATGGTGACGCCCAACGGGCGGCTCTCACGGATCACGGTAGTCTCTCCTTGTGTAAATTTGCCTAAGTTTCTATACGCAGCGTAGCCCAAAAAGTTACTCCACTGTGCGCCCCCTGTGCATGGTTACGCCATCAGAGCCACGAGTGTATGCCCGCAACCCAACTCTCACTCGCTTGTCTGACCAGCTGCACGTCTGACTGGTAAAAGCGGCTATGCTACGATCATTCGGCACACTGTGCGCTAACGGAGACTTGCAATGCTGATTCGGTAGCGCTGCGGCGTGACCGTCTCGATGATGCTGGCAAAATCGAACGCTTTTTGGGCAAGCGTAACGAGATACTCAACATTCGCCTCAAGGCTTAGCTCAAGCGTGGCAGTGCTGAGCGCACGCCCAAAAACAGCCGCAATTTCGCGTGGGAAACCCTGTTCAAAGTCTTCAATGCGCAGTTCAGGGCTGAATGTGCCGTCGAGTCGGGTGTAGGTGAGCGTAATTTTGAGCGGCTGCGGGCTACGGATGATATAGAAGCGGCTCTCCTCAGGGGCGATCACGCCTTCGATCTGCGTATCAGGCAACAGATTGAGCGTCCGCTGGAGTTCAAGGCGGTAAGTGCCGCCCATGTTGCCTGTCAGTGTGATTGTGTAGCGCCCTTCAGCGGGCAATTCGGCGATCAGCACGGGCTTCAGGCGCTCTTTGTTATAGAGCGCGCCAAGTGCAGTATTGCGGCTATCGGTCAGTCGGATATCGAATTCAAGCATGGGAAATAGCCCTGTGCCTTGCGGAAAGACGTAGATAATTTCGCCCGCCTTGCCCTCAAAGATGAAGCGTGCCTGCCTGTTGTCTACCGTAAACTCGCCCTCAAAAGGGACGCCATAAGTGATCGGCGTGGCGTCTTGGGCATGTAGAGCGAGCAAGCCATGAAGCAGCAGCCCTGCCAGCAACCAAAGTGCGATGAATTTTTTCAGCAAGTGGATACTCCTAGCCTGTGGGAAAGAGACAACGCGCCCTGCAGCTGGACATAGGAAGGCGTTCATCAGGCTGTGGCAGGCTGCGAAGACGGGCGCAATGCTCTCGGAGGGATTCGAACCCCCGACATCAGGTTTAGGAAACCCGCGTTCTATCCACTGAACTACGAGAGCCGATGTTTTGCATTATAGCAGAGAGCCTGCTGTTTTGAAAGGGATCCGCCCTTTACAGAGCCTCCCAATTCAGCTAGACTTAGGCACATTGAGCGCTTTTTAGATGTGAAAAAGGGTCATAAAAGCTCAAAAGTGCTCAGCACGATCCACAACGTCAATGGGAGCAAACCTTATGAGTCTCCTGAGTCCAGAAAGGCTGCAGACACGAGCGCTCAGTCTTGCTGATGCTGCCCTCGTCGAGACCTTTCTCAACCTATGTAGTCAGCACGATCTCGGCGAGGATTGGTGCGAGGCAGGCGATCTAAAGCGCGATTGGCAGCAGCCTAGCTTTTCAATCGCTGAAAGCACTCATGCGCTCTTCGCAGGTGAGCAACTGGTCGCCTACGCCGATCTGTGGGATATGCAACCGTCGTATGTGCGCGCTTTTGGGAATCTCGCCGTGCATCCCACATGGCGCGGACGCGGCATTGAAGATCACCTCATGACTTGGCTGATCGAGACCAGTAAGCGCAACCTTGCCCGTGCGCCACAGCAAGCGCGCGTGACCCTCGTGATGGGCGCCGACTCCCGCCTGAACGACCTGTGCGCTATCTACGAGCGGCACGGCTTGCGCCACGTCCGCAGCTACTATCAAATGCGCCTTGAGATGAAAGCGCCGCCCCCTGCGCCGACCTTGCCTGAGGGCATCACTGTGCGCACCTTCGTCAAAGGGCAGGATGATCGCGCCGTTTTTGAGGCGCTTGATGAGGCTTTTCAGGATCACTACGGGCATATCAGCGGTCAGTTTGAGGTATTTGAGCATCACATGCTGAACGGTCCGCTCTCAGATTTCAGCATGTGGTATCTGGCAATGGCGGGCGATCAGATCGCGGGTATGTGCCTCTGCTCAAAGTACATCCCTGAGGATCGAGAGCTGGGCTGGATTGAGGATTTAGCCGTCCGCCGCCCTTACCGTAAGCAGGGCTTGGGCTTGGCGCTGCTGCAGATTGCCTTTGGCGAATTCTATCGGCGCGGCTACCGTAAAGTGGGCTTGGGCGTGGACGCGCAAAACCTGACAGGTGCGCTCAGGCTCTATGAGCGCGCAGGGATGCGCCCAGAGCGCACTTGGCTGCGCTATGAGCTAGTGCTACGCGAGGGCGAGGAACTCGCCACACAGACGCTCACAGCTTACTAGCCCGAATCAGCCGTGCCTTGTCCAGATTGCCAATGTGCAAATGGGCTAAAAGGCACGGCAAACCTTGCAAAAACTGTGTACTTGTGACAATAATTGCCATTGTGAACGAGTGCGCAAAAGCACTCTTGATGAAGTCCCTTGGCAAATGAAAGAGGAGTAAGAACCATGCGCGTGAAGCGTAGCCTGCTAATGTTGTTTGCAGGCTTTGCACTGTTTGTAGGCGCTTGTGCAGAGGCAACACCTACGCCTACACCGCGTCCCACAGCAACTCCAACGACTGTGGCTGCGACGGCTACCCCGACTCAGGAAGCAACTGTACCGGCTGCTCCGACCCCTGAGGCAACAGCCGAGGTTGTTGTGCCACCTACTGCTACACCGACTGCTGAAGCGACGGCTGAGGCAGCTGCGACTGTCGCAGTAGCTGTTGCACCTACTGTCGAGCCAACGCCTGAGGCAACTGCTGAGGCTACGCCTGAGGCAACCGCTGAAGTTGTCGTTGTGGAGCCAACGGTTGTCCCGCCGCCTACGGCTGAGGCGACTGCTGAAGCTACGCCCGAGGCAACCGCTGAGGCGGTAGTAGCTGAGCCAACTGTTGAGGCGACTGCTGAAGCAACTGCTGAAGTAGTGGCTATTGAGCCGACAGTTGTGCTGCCAACAGCAACGCCTATCCCGCCGACGGCAACGCCTGTCACGCCAACAGCAACGCCCGTTCCGCCGACGGCGACACCTGTCACGCCGACGGCAACGCCTACAGCCACTGAGTCGCCTGTTGCTACACCTGAAGCTACACCCGAAGCTACGGCTGAGGCGACAGCTGAGGTTGTCGCAGAGGCAACAGCTGAGCCAACAGCTGAGGCAACGGCGGTTGCGGTGGCGCCGACTGTCACACCAATGCCTACCCCTGTGTGCCGCACGACGGGCGAGCTGATCGTCGGCACAGACGCTGCCTATCCGCCTTTTGAGAATGTCAATACTGAGACAGGCGAGATCGAGGGCTTTGACATTGACCTGCTCAATGCCATTGCTGCGAAGGCAGGCTTTACGCCCGTCTACCAGAACGTGCAGTTCGATACCATCTTCACCAACTTGGCAGCGGGTCAGTATGACATCGTGATCAGCGCCACTACTATCACAGAGGAGCGCCAGCAGACCGTCCTGTTCAGCAACCCGTACTTCGCCGCTGCGCAGGTCTTGACCGTGCGCGCTGCCGATGCAGAGACCATCACCAGTGTTGAGGCGCTGGCAGGCAGGAAGGTCGGTGTGCAGAAAGGCACAACCGGTGCTGACTTCGCCAAGTCGCTGGGCGGCTTTGAGGTAGTTGAGTACGAGACCACGCCTGAGGCGATGCGCGCCCTTGCCAACGGCGATGTGGACGCTGTG
>PGTK01000008.1 GCA_002794705.1 Candidatus Thermofonsia Clade 1 bacterium | reverse complement strand
TTCGTGGCGCCTTCCCAATTGATGCTGTTACGGAAAGGCGCATCGGCAAAGGCGAGACTGAAAGCGGACATGCGCGCCGAAGAGGTCTGCATGTGTGGCGCGCACAGGTCTACAATTTGGCGGAACTGGGCAGGCGTGAGCATAGCGCATCCTTTCGCAAAAGCTGAGCGTTGCCCTATTCTAGCACAAAATTGTGTTGCGTAAGCAAGGCAGTGATAGCGCCTTTGAGATTAGAGCGCGCTATCGCTGCTCTGCCCACTAAAAGAGCAGCAAAGAGCGCACCTTTAGGTGTGTTGCACTTGTGCATAGCCGACAAGTTTGGCAATAATAGGCGTGGCAGATTGACAATGCCCAAAGCGGCAAAAAACAGAGCGGAGGACACTCCGCTCTGCCTTGATCACGCGCCTTCGTCCTCTTTTTCAATGTGATTGGCGCTTTCGAAGTTGATGTAGAGCCGCGCCTGTCCGCTGCGGCCGAGCTCGCGCAGCGTCTCCAGCTCAATCAGGCGCAACAGCGCAGGATGCTGTGCATAGATCGCGGCAGCTTCGGCGCGTTCGCGCAGCGCACGAATTTCTGCCTCCGTGGCGATGCGCTGCACATCCGCCTGCGCTTGAGCAGCAGCGCGCTGCCGCTCTGCCTCCATCTCCACGTCCAGACGGCGACTAGCCGCCCGTGCCTGCGCCTCAATCTGCTGGACTTCCGCCTTGGTGCGCGCCTCCACCAGCTGAGCTTGGCTCATGCGCTCAGCGGCAAGCACCCGATTCATGATATCCTGCAGGTTGCCAGGGAAGATGATATCTTTCACGTCGGCGCGGCGAATTTCAACGCCATATTCAGCGGCTGCGCCCTTGACATCGCGCAGGATATCTTCGCTGAGCTGGTTGCGATTGGTCAGGATCGTCTCCAGCGTCATCGAGGCGAGCGAGCGGCGCGCTGCGAGCTGCACATCGCTGTACAGACGGTCTTCATAGTTGGCGACGGCGTGCAAGGCGGCACGCGGATCGATCACGCGGAACTGCACAATCACGCTCACGCGCAACGCGACCTTGTCAGAGGTCAAAATTTCCTGCCCCTTGAGCAGCAGATCGCGCTCGCGCATATCCACCAGCACAATTTCTTTGTTGGGCAGCCGCCCAAACAGGCGCTCCAGCAGGCGCGGACGCTTAGCGGGCAACTCATAGCGCCCAGCCTCTAGAACACGAACCAACACGCCATCTTCATAGAGCAGCCCGCGATGGGTATCCTTAATAATGACCTCACGCTTACGATTTGCCATCTCTTGCTCACCTTGCGCTTCAACTTCTGGGATCACATCGAGCCTACGTCTACGTCTTGCCATCGCTCTCATCTGACTCAGCTCCTATAAAAATGGTGACGCCCCGTAACGAAGTCTATGTAAGGTACAGACACGCTTGATCGGATTCGAACCGAACGCTGTTTCCGCAAAGCGGCAGCAGGTGACCTGAAAACAGTCCGCCTTTGACTTGTCGGAGCGTCACACTGACTAAACTATAGCACAGCTTTTTGAAGTTGTAAAGAGTCTTTTGAGGTTCAGAAAAGATCATAAGGGAATCAAAAAGGCGAGTCATCACGACTCGCCTTTTTGAGCGCTTAGTCCAGTTGTGGCGGCACGAGCAGATAGGTGATAGCGATCTCGGAGTCGCCCTCAGCGGCGACGCGCAGCGGCACTTCAAAGCGCAGGAAGGCAGGGAAGCACAGCGTCTCATTGACCGCCTCGCAGTAGAACACAGCGGCATCCAGCGTGATGAGCGCCTCGCCCTCGTTGAGCGTCACGGGCATCCGCACGGGCATAGGCGGCGCAATGATGCTCAAGTTGTTATCCTGAGGCGCGACGCGGGCAACAGGCGTGTTGTTATAGAAGCGCAGCGTGAACGGCGCCTGATCGTTCTGTTTGTAGCCCTCAGGCAACTGGATGTCTAGGACGATCTGGCTAGCGCCACGCGCTGCGGTCAGGGCGGGCAGGCGCACAACCGTGCCGAAGAAATCCTCAGGCGGCGTCTCATCAGCCGCCTCAGCAGGCAGAGCAGGCGCAAGCCGCTCAGGATTGGGGAAGACAAGCGTGCTGACGGTCAGCGTCGCCAAATCAACGATTCGAATGGCGTCGTTATTGGTATCCGCCACATAGAGCCTGCCGTCGGCATAGCTGATTCCGCCCGGCTCCCAGAATTGCGGATCGGCGCCATCGCGGAAGCCTGCGCCGTTCCCTAACAACGTGCGACTCTCCCGCATAACAGGATCGATCACCTTGATCTTATGATTGTACGTATCCGCCACATACAGCTTGCCGTCTGAGCCGAGCGTTAAGCCGAGCGCGTGCTGCAGACGAACCGCCTCACCGACTCCATCTACATCGCCAAAATCGAAGAGTCCCGTGCCGACAATGGTCTGGACGCGCCCCTCCCGCAGGTCAACCTTGCGCACGGCGCTCGACTCAGCGTCGGTGAAGTACAACACGCCCTTTGCGCCGACAATTCCACTTGGCTGCGCTAATTCGCTCTCCAGAAGAGCGCCGTCTACAATGCCTTCGCGTCCGCTGCCGACAAACGGCGCCACTTGCCCGCTGGCAAGGTCAAGCGCCCAGAGCTGATGCGGACCTGCCATGGCAATGTAGATCACGCCGTCTTGATAGTGAACGTCCCAAGGCGAGTTGAGCGGCGTCTCTAGAGCCGCGCCGCCGCGCAGGCGATTTCGCCAGTCCCGATTTTGCTGACCCGTGCCTGCAATTGTGGTGACCGTGCCATTGCGCAGATCGGCGGCGCGCACGGCATGATTGCCCGTATCAGCGATGTAGAGCGTCTCGCCATCAGCGCTGAGCGACATGCCGTGTACCCAGTTGAAAGCTGCCTCCGCGAATGTCCCATCGCGCAGACCCGCCACGCCGCTGCCGATCACAGCCTGCACAGCGTATGTGGCAAGATCAGCCACAATCACGCGATTGTGGCTGGTATCAGCGACGAAGAGTCGTCCGCCGCGTGAATCTGCCAGCACTTTGCCGGGAAAAGCCAAGAGCGAAGGCGGACGGCGCTCCCGTTCGGGCGTCAGGCGCAGCGGTGTGCGATCGATCATGCCTTTGGCGTCAAACTCAGCGACCATGCCGGCGATTGCCGGTCGCATCGCCTCATAGACGCCTTCGCCGCTGTAATAGCCCAGCACTTTGCCCTGCGGATCGATCAGCATAAAGGTGGGCCAAGCGCGCACGCCGTAAATCTGCCACACAATGAAATTACGGTCGTTCACCACAGGATGCTCTATGCCGTAGCGCTTGACGATGTAGCGAATGTTCTCGGTCTCGCCCTCGTTAGTGAATTTGGCGCTATGCACGCCGATCACCACGAGTTCATCAGCGAATTCTGCCTCTAGCCGCTTGAGATCGGGGATGACATGGATGCAATTGATGCAACCGTACGTCCAGAAGTCCAGCAGCACCACCTTGCCGCGCAGCTGAGCCATGCTCAGCGGCTCAGGCACGTTCAACCAGTCCAGACCGACGGGAAAATCAGGCGCACGGACTTTGCCCGCATAGCTCTGCATCGGCGTGGCAGTCACAGCGATATCTCCTTGTGCAAAACCCACTTGTAACGGCAAGAACGCGCTTACCAACAGTAACGCTACGCCCACTGCCACCAGAATGGCTACAACGATACCAATACGACGCATATTCGCCTCAATTAATTTCTCAGCAAAGCCCGTTTAAGTATGGTAGAGGATTCGTGCAGACTTTGCAAGCAGCGCTCACCGAAAGTTTAGATTTAGAGGGGACTCTTCATAAAAAAGCAAGGCGCCCTGTATCTAACACAAGGCGCCCTGCTATGGCTAAAGGGCAGAGGATGTTAGGCGTCTCTATGCCATGCTATCGGCGAAAACGACCTCGCGCTGCGGCGTCTCGCGCTCAAATTCGGCAAGACTAATGCGCGCCAAGATGAACAGAGTCGCCACAAAGCCGACGCTCTGGATCAAGAACACGCTCCCGTAGGCAAGCGCTTTATCGCCGCCCACAAAGACAAGTGCGATATCAAACAACACGCCGCCAAGCGCCACGCCTGAGCCACGTGCCAATGTCGAGGCGACCGTCCACAGCGCAAGATACAGCCCTGCGCCCCATGCCCGCGTCATTGCCATCATCAAGCCCAGCGTGCCGACCGTCCACATGCCCAAGCCGAGTCCCATAGTGACCAGCGCAACGGTCACCAGCGGACGAATGTAGAGCATGGCGCTGAGCGTAAACATGATGAAGGTCGCTATGAGCAGGATCACGCCCCAACGCGAGAGATTCATGTTATTGACGCGATTGGGGAAGCGCCGCAGCGCGATCAGGCTCAGCACAATCGAGAGCAGCGTCATGCTGCCCCAATAGGCAGAGAAACGATTGGTAGTCGAGAGCGGCATCCCGAAGACTGCCCCCGCAAACGGCTCAAGGATCACGTCTTGCGTATAGAACAAGCCGTTGGTCAGCGCTAAGAATAGGAAAAACAGGCGTGTTTGACGGCTCGCCCAGACCTGCTTCATGGTCTGCCAGAAAGACTCAGGCTGCTCAGCGCTCTGCGCAGCGCGCCGCTTGATCGGCATTTCCTCGCCGATCAGCGAGAAAAACCAGATGCCCATCATGATGGCAGGCGCGATCAGCATCAGCGCGAGGAAACCGTCTCGCGTATATTCAGGCAACAGACGGCTGTACAGCACACCAGCAACTGCAAAGCCCAGAATCAGGAAGAACCAAATCACGCTGATCGCCCGTGTGCGCTGATGGGCAGGCGTGCGATCGTGCACTAACGAGAGAAACGTCGTGCTGCTGAATGTCGAGCCGACGCTGAACAGCACAAGTGCTGTCACAACGCCCAGCCAGCCCAGCGCGCTGCCCGCATTCGTCGTGACCGTGATGTTCATCAGGTCAAACGAAAAATCGCGGATCCACGGATTATAACTGCCCGCCAATTCAAGGGTCGCCACGCCCAGCAGCACATAGCTCAGCGCCATGACCAAGCGCCCGCCCCAGACGTAGGGCAGCCGCCGATAGCCGCGCCAATTGGTCAGGTCAGAGCGCCGTCCGATCCAGATCGAGAGCGGCGCAAGGAAGTAGCGCAATGCCAAAAGCAGCGCAATTGGCGTTGCCGCAAAGCCTAGCTCTTTAATCATGATGCGGTTCCAGACGCCTGAAGCGAGGATATCCGCTAGGGAGGAGCCAATGTGAAAAGTGCCGATCTTGATGTTGCGCAGCAGGCTCAGGTTGCGCCAGCCGCTCTCAGTACGTTCTTGTGGCACAGCCGCGCTCAACGGCGCTGCACGACTATCGAGTTCCGCTTGCATAGTCCGAAATCCTATAAAAATTCAGTGAAGATTGAAGTTCACTGAGATTTTATAAGATTTCGAAGGGTTTGCCTAGTGCAATTCATCACAAAAGGCGAAGTCATTTGTCATGTGGGATAAGCAGGCGCAATGGGAGGCGCTCGATCTTTTCTACTGACTCACAGCGCCTCGCTGCAGATAATGATCGGGAAATTCTCGCGCTTTTCCTGCATTATTTGCTCTGATGTTGGCTGCTCTGCGCGATTGTTCACGCCATACTGATGGTACAACTTAATCAAACTTTCAAACAAGGCATTCCCACTCACAGCCCCTTGGCGCAGCCGATTCAACTCTCGATTCAGCCCAGCGGTAGATGTCTCGCGCAGGAATTTCTCCAGCAGCTGAATCTGCTCACGCTTCTCCCCTGAGCTGGACTGCATCAAAAGCCGCAGCTGATCAAGCGCATAGCGCTGCCCAACCGTCTGCCTCGTTCGGTGCGATTGCTCCTGCTCTCGCTGCTTGACCTCCGCCTCAAACTGGCGCTTGACGCGCATGACCAGCTCGCTATAGCCGCTTGGCAGCTCGCCCGTCGGCGTATTGGGCGTGCAGTGCAACAGTTTCAGCACCTCACTCACATCTTTGGCGACAATCTCACCTGAAGGCTCCACCACGTATGCCCGCTTATAGCGCCCTGAGCGGCATAACACAAACACGCCGCGCTTCCCGCCCTCAGGCATGGCAGAGCGAATGCCATTCCGCAGCGACCGAATCCGCTCAAATTCGGCGCTATTCTGCTCGCGCATTTGGCGGAACATCTCTTCCGCTTCACTCAGACTTAAGAACTCAGTCTCGTCCAGCTCTTCCTCGCTGATCGCACCGATCCGCCGCTCATAGATCGCGTAGAACGCCTCCGGATTCAGCCGCTCTGAGCGCTCCAAGATCGCTGTATCTTCGCCGATAGTCTCATGAATCTCTTGGATGCGCCGCGCCAAGCGATCATGCAAGCCCAAGTTATGCTCTATGCCCGTCTCTGGCAGAAAGTTATAGCCATAGACCACGTCATGCTCCGTGCCGATGCGATCCACGCGCCCAAAGCGCTGAATCAGCCGCACAGGATTCCAATGCAAGTCGTAATTGATAATGATGTTACAATCCTGCAAATTCAAGCCTTCGGAAAGCACGTCGGTAGCGATCAGCGTGTGCACCTCAGGCGTACCTGCGCTCTCCGGATTCGCTTTCGGCGCGAACCGCCCGATGATCGCTGACTTATCCCGATTGTTGCTGTAGATCACTTCAATAGCTCTATCGCTCTTCGGATTGAGCTGCTCATACAGGTAGCGGGCAGTATCGGCGTACTGCGTGAAGATCAGGCGCTTTTTATCGCGCAAGGCAGGTTTCTCTAAGAGCGCTTTGAGAGTCTGCAGCTTGGCGTCTTGCTCTGGGCGAATCGGCTCGACCAGCTCCAAGATTTTTTCCAAGATCGCCAGATCGTGCTGCAAGTGCGCTTGCAAGCGCTCGACCTCAAAATCGTTGATATCGTAAAGCCCACTGACCGCCTCTAGCGCCTGCATCAGCGCTACTTCATCCTCAAGGTCTGATTCGTAGAGCAGCTGCTGCGCCTCTTCGCCGGCTGGCACATGACCCTTCGCCATTGCCTCCAAAAACAGCCGATGCACCTTCACCATGCGCTTGACCGTCTCGCGGAAGGCGTACACGCTCGATTCAAAGCGCTTGAAGAGCATGATCCGCATTAAGCCGCGCAGATTCGCGCCCGCCGTCTGCAAATCCACATAAGGTTTCTGTAGCCGTTTCTCTTGGCGCACATACCACCACAAGCCGTAGCGTGCATAGACCAACTCATCAGGCAATTCAGCACTGATCTCAGTCCTGCCATGACCGATATAGCCCCGCAGCTGATCGTACAAGCCGTGATAGGTCGCCTCGATGCTGTAGTCAACTGTCTCAAGTTGGCGCTGCGGAAAAAACTGCTTCCTATCGTTCACACAGACGTAGGCGCGCCGCTCCCCGCGCAGATACGGCTCAAAATTGTTTGGATCAATGCGCTGATTTGTCTCAGCGTCATAGCCGTACCAACGCAAGACGTGCAGCCGAGTCCGCCGCACGAGGATATGCTGCAGCAGCTCTTGTAAGGTGCGCTCTCCTATCTCGATCAGTTTGAAATATTCGCGCAAATTGGCGGGCTGCACCGGCAGCTGAGTCGTGTCGTGCGGATGGAAGAGCTTGATCTGGCTGTAGATATCCCAGACGCTCTGATTGCGCGGCGTAGCTGTGAGCAAGCAAACCCGCTTGCCCTGCGCCGTGAGCTCCTGCAGCACCCGATAGCGCTGCGTATCCGTATGGCGGAAGTTATGGCTCTCATCTATCAGCACCAAGTCCACTTGCTGCTCATAGGTGCGGCGCAACCATGTGACATCGCCATTCTCGCGCAGATTGCCCATGGAAAGCACCTGCGCATTCAGCCAGAACTGCCTGTTATAGCGCTCCCACATCTTCACAAGCGAGGCTGGACACACAATCAGCGCCCGACTCCACTCCGCCCACGCGAAGTGCTTGAGGATCGCCGCGCCCACGTAGCTCTTGCCCAAACCGACCACGTCGCTGACGAACGCCCCGCCGTATTGCCGTATCATCGCAACTGCCTGCTTGACCGCCACCTTCTGGAATTCGGTCAGCTTATCGGTCAGTTCATCTGTCCAGAGCGGCGGCTTCTTCTGCTGACCATCTATCCGATCCTCCACCAAGCTGTAGAGCGCCTTCATGTAGATATCGTATGGACGCGCCAAGCCGCCCGCCCACGACTCTCGCAGGATGTGCATCAAGTCCTGATCGAACTCTTGCGCCTCATTCCACAGCGCCTGATACCACTCCTTCAGCGCCGCGTGATTGGCGTTGCCGCGCACCACCACGTTCAGCTCTGTGCTGTGCTGAATGCCCGCCAAACTCAGGTTTGATGAGCCAACGACTGCGACGCCCGTCTCATCCCGCTCGATGGGCGCGCCCGTTGCATCGTAGACCGCGCCGTAGTCGAAGATGTATGCCTTGGCGTGCAAGCGTCCCCGCGTATAGACCCTGACCTGCAGCCGCCCGCTCTGGATCAGTTCGATCAGCAGCTGCGCCGCCCGCTCCAGCTTTTCGGTCTGATCGAGTTGATCCACGCCCGCCCGCAGCGCTGCCGCCGTCGCTTGGCGCACCTCGAGCATCTCAAGCTGCGTGCGATACGTCTGCGCCTCGATTGAATCCTTCACGAGCGCCAGATGCTGATAGCCCTCTGCCAGCTGCTCAACCGTCTCTCGATCGCTGATGTTGCCGATCAGCAGCCGCACTTCAGCTAGGCGCGCCAATTCATCGGCGATCTCGGCAAAGCCGCTCAGGAAAAAATAGCCGACGGCAAAATGCGCCGCCTGACTGTTGACCAGAAAGCGCCGCAAGCGCTCGGCGAAGTGTGCGCTCTCACGGTTATCTATGATATCGCTCAGACCTATCATGCTTCAGCCGCCTTTCCGTTGACATACGCCTCGATCAGCCCGCTCTCGCTCGCGCTCAGCCCGTACGCTTGATAGACCAGATCGTTCAGCTGCGCCTCTAGGTCGGTCACCTCGCTCCCGCGACCGCCCAGCTCGGTCAGGCGGCGCGCCACCGCCCCGATCAGCGCACGCAGCGCCTGCGGCGCATTCGGAATGGGCACTTGAGCGACATATATCGACATATATTCCACAAAACCGTCCTGCCGCTCTGCCGCCATGTGTGCGATCAGGCAGTGCGAGACATTTGAGTTCAAAATGCCCACCAAATATGGCAGGTCGTCCGGATGTGCCACTAGAATTTTGGCAGGCGAGTTTACGTAGAACCTCTGCGTGTCAAGCGCGAATTGTGGCTTGGTGGCTAAATTGCCCCACACAATCTTCGGCTTTTCGAATTCGGCGTAGTAGGCGATGGTATTCTGAATTTCATACCACATATAGCTGCCAACTTTGCGCCCGCCCTTGCCATCAGGCACGAGGCGCGCCTTGTATTGCAGCAAGTGCCGCTCGATAGCAGGGTACTCATCAATCTTGATGCCGCGCCGCGTGAAGATCAGGTATTTCTCAGCAAAGTTGATCTGCCAGCGCTTGATATCGCGCCCGCGCAACAACGGCTTGATGACCTCTTCGCTCTTAGGGTCTTCAGCGATCAGGCGGTCGCGGGTGGCGCGGTCAATCACGAACGCCTCGTTATAGCCCGTCACCACGCCGCGATAGATCGCGCCCTTCACGTAATCGCCCAGCGGCGTGCCGCCTTGGCGCAGTTTCTCCAGCAACGCCAAGATTCCGGGCTCAGCCAGCGTCCAGCCCTCTTTCGAAAGGCTCGCTTGTGGCTGATCGAAGCCCTGTGCGCGCAGGGCAGCGGGCAGGCGATCTAAGACCTCTAGATCGCGGACGGGCAGGGCGCGGAAGGCGTGCGCCGGCGCGGGCGGCGCCTTGCGAGCAGTGAAGATCATCGGGTAGGCGGTCGCGCCGAAGACGGGCAGGTCGCCGAAGTCAATCAGGTGCTGGATCTGGACGTTTTGAGCCAGCTCAGCGCGCAATTTTTCGCCATAGGCGGCGCGCAGCCATTTGTTGCTGCTGATGAAGCAGAGCGTGCCGTTCGGCTTGAGCAGCTCTAGGGCGCGGAAGTAGAAATAGACGTAGAGATCGGCTGAGCCAGTGAAGCGCACGCCGAAAGTGCTGCGCAGGGCGCCCTTGGTGGCGATCAGCTCATGGCGGATGTAGGGCGGGTTAGCAATGACGATATCGAAGCCTTCTTCTTTGAAGACTTCAGCGAACTCGACTGCCCAATCGAAAGCATCCTCAGGGATTTCGACATTGGTGCGCAGCCAATCCCGAATGTCTTGTCGGGCGCGATCGGTCTTTTCGCGGGCGGCGATCTTTTCGTTGCCGTGCGCCACCAAAAAAGCGGCTTTGGCGGCGTTGAAATCTTCAATCAGGCGTTCGCGGAAATGGAGGTTGCCATTGGGCGGCAAGATTGGAGCGGGCGCGGTCAGGCTATCGCCGATCTCGATCTTGTAATCGAGATTGGGCAAGGGCGGCGGGGCGTCGCCTGTGTATTCCACTGCCAGCGAGAGCCACAGGCGCAGACGGGCGATGTTGACGGCAAATTCGTCTGAGTCCACGCCGTAGAGGTTGCTCTGGATGATCTGCAGCTTGCGATTGTAGACGCTGATCGAGTCGATCTGATGTTTATCGAATAGGATGCGGCGCAAGCGCAGGAGTTCCTGCATCATGCCGAGCAGGTAGGCGCCGCTGCCGCAGGCGGGGTCGCAGATTCGGACGCTGCGCAGGGCATCTAGGACGCTCTCAGGGGTGCGCAGCATACTGGTGTCGCCCTCGTGGATGAAGGCGTCAAGGGCTGCGTCGCTCTCTTGGCAAGCCCGCTGGAGGTAGCTCCTGAGGGCGGCGCGGCACATGAAGCTGGAAACGGTCTTGGGCGTGTAGTAACTGCCCGACTCATGCCGCCCCGTGACCAGCTCTTCAAAAATCTTGCCCAGCATCTCCGGGTCAACGGCAACTTCAACGTCAAAGGGCGTGGATTCATCCACTGTGAAGTTGTAACGGTAGAACAGGTCTTGAAAGACGTTCCCATTAGAGCCCACAAAGGCGCTATCAGGCACGCGGAGCGCCTGCGATTGTTCGTCGGCATGTTCCTCAAACAGACCGCCGTTCAGATATGGCACATTGCCGATCAGCAACTGCACGGCGCCCTTTGAGTTAATGCCGACGATGTTGACTTCATTGGGCGTGTTCAGCCCTGCTGCGAAGAGCGGCTTGAGGCGGGCTGTGTAGAAATCATCCCGATCCTCTGCCTTGTGCCGATCCCAGAGCGCCCGTAGGTAATCTCTGCCTTGCTGATCGGGCAACTTGAGGAAGCCTTTGCGCTCAAGGAAGAGGATGAACATCAAGCGGTTGAAGAGGCGCTGGGTGAAGGTGCGGCGCTGGTCGCCGTTCAGTCCGCAGATCTGCTGTTCGGCGCCTTCAAAGTGACGGCGGTATGCCCTGAAGAATTCCTGCGTGACAGCTTCCACGTCAAAGGCTTTGTCGTGCAAGTCCTGAATGGCGAGGGCGGAATCCTGCTCGCTGGACGGCAAGCGGCTGAGATCGATCATGGCGAGGCGCTCGCTGGCAGTGCGCAGGCGCTCTTCAGGGCTGACGGTGATGCGGCGGAAGATGCGGCGTAGGTGGGCGTCTTGCTCTCTGTAGCTCAGCTTGACGTTGACGAGGTGCCAAGCGGTGTAAGTTGGATCGCTGAAGACGAAGAGGGCGTAAGGATGATCGGGCAGAAGTTTCGAGATGATGTCGCGCTCTAATGTGCGCGAGAGCCTCTCTAGGCGCGTGTAGATGATTTTGAAGTCACCTGACTTGGCGATGATGCGCGGCTGATCGAGGGCGCCCGCTACGGATGCAGACAGGAGCGTCTCGTCGGCACACGGATAGTTGAGGGTGACAAAAAAGTCGCGTAGCTTATCAAGGCTGCTGAGGCTCTCAAGCTGCGCTTGGATGCTATTAGGAGAGATTGACGCGATCATGATCAACGATCAACTTTGAGCAAGAATATTCGATGCCGCTGAACTATAGCGCAGCAGAGACGCGGGCGCTAGATTTCACGAAAAATTGGGTTGAATCACCCAAAGGCACCTTGCTAATTTCTAGCGCGTGGTGGCATTTAGGGCTAAACTCATAGTCTCACAGGGGCGACGTGCGTTCTATATTATATAGGCGGCATATTTTCTCAAACGCACGCTTATTTTCGGCACAGCGAGGCATTGCGGCATGGTCAGACTTGGGCAAAGATTGAATGATCGGTATTTGGTGGAGGAACTGATCGGCGAAGGCGCGACCTCAGCGGTCTATCGCGGCACGGATACGGTCTTGCGGCGCGCCGTAGCGATCAAGGTGCTGCATCCGCACGTTCATGCCACCACGCGCCAGCGCTTTGAGCAGGAGGCGCAGGCTTCGGCGAAGTTGAATCATCCCAATATCATGATGATCTTCGATCGCGGGCGCGACCGCGATGATTATTACTTAGTCGTAGAGCTGGTGCGCGGCAAGCCGCTCTACGAGTACATCCCGTGTAATCCTGAGACGGCGGCGCAATTGGGCAGCCAGATTTGCCTCGCATTGGACTACGCGCATCGAGCAGGCATCATTCATCGGGATATCAAGCCCGCCAATATTTACGTCACGCCTGAGAATACGATCAAGATCATGGACTTCGGACTCGCCATTCCGATAGATGGCAGTCAGAAGCGCTTGACGGCGCACGGCTCGATCATCGGCACGCCCGCCTATCTCTCGCCTGAGCAGGCACAGGGCAAGCCGCTCGATCCGCGCACTGATCTGTATTCGCTCGGCGTGGTGCTATATGAAATGGTCACGGGACAACTGCCCTTCGACGCCGATGATATCACTTCGATCTTGATTCAGCAGGTCAACAAGGCGCCCGTGCCGCCCAGTCAGCTGGTCAGAGACTTGCCGCACAGCCTAGAGGCGGTCATTTTGAAGGCGCTGGAGAAAAAGCCTGAGCAGCGCTTCTCAACAGCGCTGGAGATGGCAGCGGCGCTTGATGCAGTCTTCAAGCAGCCTGCGGCAAGCACGGGGGCTGTCACAATGGAGGCGCGCAGCAAGCCGCGCATCCGCGCTGTGCTTGCCGATGATCATCCTAGCTTGCGCACGCCGCTTGCCGCTTACCTTGAGCTCTCAGGCGAGATTGTGGTGGTGGCGGAGGCAGGCGACGGCTATGAGGCGATTGAGGCGTGCCGTCAACATCAGCCCGACGTGCTGCTGCTGGACTTGAACATGCCGAATCTGAGCGGCTTAGATGCACTGCCACAGATCAAGCGCTTGAGTCCCAACAGCAAAGTGCTGGTGCTGACAGCGCGAGATGAGACGCCTTACATCATGCGTGCGCTGCGCAGCGGCGCCAATGGCTACATCCTGAAGACGGCAACTGAGCAGGAGGTGGTCAGCGCTGTCAAGGATGTCTATGAGGGCAGCACAGTGCTGGGTCAGGGCGTGGCAGAGCGCGTTGTGGAGGGTCTGCGCAGCATGGATCGGAGCGATCCGCTCAACGAGCAGGAACATGCCGTATTGCGCTGTGTGGCGGCGGGCTTTGAAGAGAACGATCAGATCGCGGCGCGGCTTGGCATTGAGGAGAGCAGCGTGCCGCGCTTGCTCAAAAACGCCATTGATAAGCTGGGCGTGAAGAGCCGCTCTGAGGCGGCGCTGATGGCGTTGCGCGCCGGCTGGATCAGCATGGAAGACGTGCGCAACTTGACGGGTTGAGCATGTATAACGTCTTGTTTTTGACGGATCGGGGCGCACGCCATCAGGAGGCGGCGTTGCGCGCTGCGCCGCCTGAGCTGAACGTGATCATGTTGCGTGCGCCCAGCTTCGCTCAGATGCAGGGCGCGCTCGCGGCGGCGGATTTCATCATCTCGGAGCGCAATCAGCCCGTCACGGCGGAGATGATCGCGGCGGCGCCGCGCCTGAAGCTGATCGTACGGCTTGGCTCTCTTGATTACGATATTGATCGTGAGGCGGCGGCAGCGCGTGGCATTCAGGTGGTGGTGCAGCCCGTGCTTGGCACGCTCTATTGCGCTGAACACGCCTTGATGATGATCCTCGCCTGCATCAAGCGGCTAGGACGTTCACTCCATGCGGCGCTGCATACGCCCGCGCCTTTTGCGCCGCAGCGCGGCGATGAGGATACTTTCTCGTTCAACTGGCTGAATTTTTCGGACATCGGCACGCTGTTCGGCAAGACGGTCAGCATTGTGGGCATGGGCGAGATCGGCGTGGAATTGGCGCGCTTGCTCAAGCCGTTCCATCTGAGCGCCGTGCTGTACAACAAGCGCACGCCGTATCCAAGCACGGTCGAGGCGGCGCTGGGCGTGCAGTTCGCCAGTCTGGAGGACTGTCTGCGCCGCGCTGATGTGCTGGTCAGTCTGTTGCCCTACGCTCCAACGACTGATTATGCACTGGGCGGCGGCTTGACGGCGGAGCGCCTGCGTCTGTTGCCGCCGACGGCGTGTCTGGTGCATCTGGGCAGTGGGAGCGTGCTGGATGAGACCGAGGTCTTGCATTTGCTGCAGACGGGCAAACTGGCAGGCGCAGCGATTGATACGTTTGAGTATGAGCCGCTGACCGAGAAACATCCTTTGGTGTTGTATGGGCGCGATCCGCGCCATAACTTGCTTTTGACGCCGCACGTGGCGGCGGCTTCCGCGCCCGCCAGCCGCGCTGAGGATTACGCCCCAATCATGGCGTACTTGGCGGCTACTCAATCGTGATTGTGCCGCCTGACTCTAGGGTGAGCTGTGCTTGCGCCTCGCCGAGGTTCGGCACAAGCACGTTATCAATGCGGCGTGTGTAGCGCGCTTCATCGAAGCGCGGCGCATTAGCGCCGTTGCCGCGCAGCGCGATCTCAGCGGGCAGTTCGGCGGGCAGGCGCACTGTGATCGCGCCGCTCGTCTTGAGCTCAGCTAACAAGCCGACCGATCTGCCGAATTGGGCGCTCACATCGCCGCTCGCCGCCACGATCTGGACGTTGCGCAAGGTGATCGGCTCTATTTCAAGGGTCACGTCCCCTTCGGCAGTTTGCAGGGTCAGCGTTTCAACGCTCACGGCTGTAGGCAGCTCTAGAATCAGGCGTCCGCGCCCGATTTGTTCAAGCGTGGGGAGCGCCTCGCGCTGGGTCTCTCGCAGCTCTAGGATAGCCACATTGCTCTCTACGCGATAGCTGGGCGTGAGCAGGCTCTCCAGACTGCCTCGAAATTCGCCGCTCAGCCGCCGCCCTTCAGCAGCGCGCACTGCGATCTCTGTGCGGCGCAGTTCGGCGCTCAAGCGGATGCTGGTCACATTCGGCGGCAAGGTGTAGTCAAGCGTTTCGATGTAATCTTCGCGGAACAGACTTGCCTCGCGGCTGAAGCTGAAAGCTGCCACGCCGCTGACCAGCCCCAGAGCGATGCCAAGCGCAATCAGGTTGCCGTAGCGGACGCGCCTGCCCAGCAGGAGTGCTAAGCCAAGCGCGATCAGCAGGGCGGGCGCAGCGCGGCTGAGCAAATCGGCGAGGGCAGGCGGGATCAAGCTCAGCAAGTGCGCGATCCACAGTGCAGCGGCAAATAAGACGATCAGCGGCACAGCCAGACGGTCTAGGGCGCTCATGGGGCGTTCCTCAGCGCTTTGATCAGGAGTATCACGCCGATCAGCGCGACCATCAAGGGCGCAAGCAGGTCGCCGCCGCCGCTCAGCCGCAAAACGCCGCTTGTCTCTGCCAGCACCACCACCCCGATCAAAATCGCCAAGCCGCCTAGCGTCAGCACGCCCTCCGGACTGCTGTAGAGGCGCGGGGCTGGCTCATCGGGGCGCGTTAGGGGCGGCAGGTCTATAATGCGCTGTGGCGGCACGCTCAGCCAGAGCAAGAGGTAGAGCAGGAGGGCAAAGGCGGCGTCGGTCAGCAGCAGAATGCCGAAGACGGCGCGCACCCACCAGCCGCTAATGCCCAGACAGGCGCCTGCGCCGCCACACACGCCGCCAAGCACGCGATCTTGTGCGCTGCGCCGAAAGCGAACGCGATACATTCCCCCTGCTTTCCATGTCCAATTGCCCATACAGGGCTTTATGATACCATCTACCGAGCGTTTAGAAAACTGAACAACGCGCATGGGAGTCCTGATGGTATAATGGGCGCGCAATGTGCCTAGACGGAGGAATTGATGCTGATGTGGCGAAAGTTTGCCCTGTTGTGCAGTCTGGCGCTCTTAGCGGCGTGTGGCGGCGCGCCCGCCTCTGAACAGACGCCTGCTGCGCAGCCACAGGGCGAGGTGATTGGCTGGGATCGCAATCCGAACACGATTGTCATGCGCCTCGATCGCATTATTTTGAATGAGTCGCCACGTGAGCGCCTGAATCGCCTGCCCACTTGCACGCTCTATGGTGACGGACGCCTGATCTGGGTCAGTGTGGTGCCGCCGTCGGGCGAGGAGGTCTCTGAGACCTACCTAGATGAGGTCACTATGCGAGGCTTCCTCGAATACATCATCCGCGACCTGAACTTCTACGATCTGCCCGATCTGGCTGCGCAAGAGTTTCCGCCTAGCGAAGATGCTGCTCAAGAGAGCCTGACGCTGAACGTCTCACGCGGCTTGCGCACCATTCGCAGCTATCGCGGCTGGGCGAACAATGCCTATGTCGCTATTTTGGATCGCTGCCGCACGATCAATCCGCAGCGCGCCCTGTTTGTGCCTACAGGCGCTTGGATCACGGTCTATGAAGAGCCGCGCAACCCTGCCTTGCCGGAGATCGGCTGGCCTCTCGCCGCGCCTTTCCGCTTGGAAGAGGTGGCAGCCAGCGGTGAGGCGCGCTGGATCAGCGGTGTGGCACTGACCCAGCTATGGAACTACGAACGGCAAACGCTCGGTCGTATTCAATGGATTGAGAACAATCGCGCCTATCGCGTGGCGATCCAAGTGCCGAATATCTCCCGCGATTCGCCGCCTGTCCCAGTGGATAGCCTGACTCCGACGCCGAATCGCGCCACGCCCAATCCCTAAAGTGCGCTAAAGCTGCTATACTTATGGTACATTAGGCGTACGCGCCTTTAGGGGGTACTTTTGACTGTATGAAACTTATTGTGGCGACAGTGCAAGATCAAGATTCGGACTATGTGGTGAGTAAATTGACCGAAAAAGGCTACCGTGTGACGCAAGTCGGCTCAACAGGCGGTTTTTTGCGGCAAGGCAACACCACGCTCCTCGTTGGCGTCGAGGATCAGCACGTTGAGGCAGTTGTGGAGCTGCTCACGGCATCCAGTCAGCGCCGTATGCGCTATATGCCCATGGCAACCGGCACTACGCCAAACGGCATGACGCTTTACAACTATGTGGAGGTCGAGGTCGGCGGCGCTACCATTTTTATTCTGGATGTTGAGCATTTTGAGCAAGTCTGACAGACTTTTTTGACTATGAAGAAACTCATTTTCGCCATCATCATGGCTGATGCGGTTGAGACGGTCTCGCGTGCGTTGGTCGAGAAAAAGTTCCCCGTCACGCAGATTGCCAGCGTGGGCGGCTTCCTGCGGCGCGGCAACACCACGCTCGTGATCGGCGTGGATGAAGAGCAAGTGCCGAACGTTATCGCTGTAATCCGTGAGGCGTGCGCGCCCTACAGCAAAGGCGATCATCACGCCGCCACGCTTTTCGTGCTGAATGCCGCCCAATTCATCCAGACATGAGCCTACCGCCTTGCCGTCCTGAGGATTTCGATTACGCGCTGCCGCCTGAGCGCATCGCTCAGACGGCGGTTGAGCCGCGCGACTCGGCGCGCTTACTCGTGGTGCATCGGCAGGACGGCACATTTGAGCATCGCACCTTCCGCGATCTGCCTGATTACCTCACGCCGAACGACGCGCTCGTCCTCAACCAGACCCGCGTCATCCCGGCGCGCTTGCAGGCGCGCAAAGTGCCAAGCGGCGGCGCTGTTGAGATTCTCTTGGCACAAAAATTGGCAGGTGAGCAGTGGCTAGCGCTCTTAGGCGGCAAGCGCCTCACGGTTGGGACGCGCTTGCGCGTGGAAGGCGCACCTGACCTTGAGGCAGAGATTTGTGAAGAGCGCGAGGGCGCGCAGCGCGTGATTCAGTTCAATGCGCCCGTTGAGCCGCACCTCGATCGGATCGGCGAGCTGCCCTTGCCGCCCTACATCCATCAAAAATTGCGCGATCCTGAGCGCTATCAGACGGTCTATAGCCGTGTGGAAGGCTCCGCCGCCGCGCCGACCGCCGGCTTGCACTTCACACCTGAGTTGCTCTTGCGCATCCGCGAGATGGGCGTGCCGCTGGTCTACTGCACGCTCCACGTAGGACTCGGCACGTTTCTGCCCTTGCGCGAAGAGCAAATTGCAGCGCGGCGCTTGCACGCTGAATACGCTGAGCTATCGCCTGAGGCGGCTAAGCAGCTGAATGAGGTCAAGTTGCGCGGCGGGCGCATTTTTGCTGTTGGCACCACCACCATGCGCACGCTAGAGACAGCGGCGCTTTATGCGCTTGGCACGCCGCCTGAGCGCCTCCATCTCGCGGGCTATGAAGCGGCGGATCGCTGCGCATGGCGCCCGCTCAGCGCCTTCAGCGCCCAGACTGAGCTATTCATCATGCCCGGCTTCAAATTCCGCGCTGTGGACGCGCTTATCACCAATTTTCATCTGCCCAAATCCTCTCTTCTGATGCTGGTCAGCGCTTTTGCAGGGCGCGAGTTGATCCTGCGCGCCTATCAGGCGGCAATTGAGGCTGAGTATCGCTTTTACAGTCTGGGCGACGCGATGTTGATCCTATAGGCAGGCGCTATGTTACTCGCTCTGGATACAGCTACGCGGGCGCTCAGCCTTGCGCTACATGACGGCGCCGTGATCTACGCCGAGTACACTTGGCAGAGCGATAGTCACCATACAGTTGAGCTGGTGCCTGCCATTGACATGGCATTGCGCCAAGCGCGTTTGAGTCCACGTGACCTGACACACCTCGCTGTTGCGCAAGGACCGGGATCGTTTAACGGCTTACGGGTCGGCTTTAGCGTGGCGCAAAGCCTCGCTCTGGCGCTGAACGTGCCGCTGCTCGCCATTCCGACTCTCGATATCGTAGCAGCGGGACAGCCGCCGCGCCCAGAGCGCTTGATCGCCTTCGCACAGGCAGGGCGCGGGCGACTGTGCGGCGCCGCCTACGCTTGGTCAGGAGAGGGCGCTTGGCAGGCGATCAGTGAGACGCGCATTGAGGCACCTGAGACCCTCTTTGCCTGCCTAGGCACGCCGCAGACGCCGATTCGGGTCGCAGGGGAGGCGGATAGCACTGTCCATGCCGCGATCCATGCGCTCAACACAACGCAGGCGTATCGGCTAGAGTTAGCCTCGCCTGCTTGGGCGTTGCGGCGGGCGGCTTTCCTCGCTGAGTTGGCTTGGGCGCGCTTTCGGAGCGGCGAACAGGGCGATCCACTGCGCGCTGTCCCTTTCTATCTACATCAGCCGGGCGTACCACATCCGTAGGATGATGAACGATGTATACGCTGCGCTACATGCGTCTGCAGGATATCCCGCACGTCATGGAGATCGATCAACTGGCGTTCAGCACGCCTTGGTCAATGAACTCGTACATTTTCGAAATTAACGATAATCGCAGCGCGCACATGATCGTCCTAGAGCGCGAGGGCGAGCCGCTCTGCATTGTGGGCTACGGCGGCATGTGGCTGATCGAGGGCGAGGCGCACATCAGCACCATTGCCACTCATCCGAATTGGCGCGGGCAGGGCTTGGGCGAGGTGCTGCTGGGCGGCATGGTGCTGCGCGGGATGCGGCTAGGCGCCACCTATTGCGTCCTAGAGGTGCGCGTGAGCAACGTGCCTGCCATCAACCTATACCGCAAGTACGAATTCCAGATCGTGAGCGTGCGCAAGGGCTACTACCGCGATAACAACGAAGACGCCTATCTAATGCACCTGACTCCGCTTGACGCCGCCTACCTAGAGCGCTTCAAAGCGCGCTGGCAGGCGCTGCAAGCGCGGGTCACCTTCACTGATCTGCTCTCGCTGGGCAGACCGAGCAGCTGCGAACACCCTATCTAGCAAGGAGAGACCGTTTCATGTCTGAAAGGCTGACCGTTGAACAGCGGCGCGCTGCACTAGAGGCAATTGCCGCCGAAATCCGTGCTTGTGATAAGTGTCCGTTGCACGCAGCGGGACGCACAAACGCCGTGCCGGGGTCGGGCGACTACACGGCTGAGATCATGTTCATCGGCGAAGGACCGGGCTTCAATGAAGATCGGCAAGGCTTGCCCTTCGTGGGACAATCCGGCAAGTTGCTGGATGAACTGCTGAGCCTGATCGGCATGAATCGCTCACAGGTCTTCATCACAAATGTGGTGAAGTGCCGCCCGCCCGAAAACCGCGATCCGTTGCCTGATGAGGTCTCGACTTGCACGCAGGCGTATCTCTACCGCCAAATTGAGCTGATCGCGCCGAAGGTCATTGTGACGTTAGGGCGCTTCAGCATGGGCTTGTTCTTCCCGAACGCCAAAATCACGCAGATTCACGGGCAGGCGAAATGGGAAAACGGGCGTGCCTATTTGCCGCTCTATCATCCAGCGGCGGTCTTGCGCAACATGGCGACCCTCAAGCCGCAAATGGAAGCAGACTTCCGCAAAATTCCGCAACTGCTGGCAGAGTGGGCAAGCCGACAAAGCGCCACTGCGCCCGCCACGCCACCACCTGCAGAGCCGCCTGAACAGCTGAGTCTGTTTTGAGAGAGTTGCACATATCGCCTATTCTGATAGGATAGGGCGTGATGACGGCAGGGGGAGGCGACGTGCATGGATAATCCGATTGCCATTTTGATAGTCGGGAGCGCCGCGGCGCTGATGACGGGCTTAGGTGTCAGTCTGTTGCGCCAATACGCTGTGCAGCATAGCTTCCTGAGCCATAGCCACGCTCACAGCACACCGAACGGCGGCGGTCTGGCGCTGGTGGCGGTAGTGCTGATGCTCTTCATGCCGTTCGGCTTGGGCATGAGCGCCGATCCGAGCCTTGTAGTGCGCTTTTCATTAGCCGCAGCGCTGATGGCATTCATCGGCTTCTACGAAGACTTCCGAACCTTGCCGCGTCCGCTGCGTTTGCTACTGCAAATGGCGGCTGCCCTCTTTTTTGTGCCGTCGGCGCCGCTGACAAGCCTCGCCTTGCCCGCGCTGAACATCGAATTGCCGCTCTGGTTGGGCTATCTGATTGCTACAGCATGGCTGGTCGGCTTGACCAACGTATATGTCTACATGGACGGCATCAACGGCTTGGCAAGCGGACAAGCTGTCTTGGCGGCGGGCTTTTGGGCGCTGATCGGCGCGCTGTGCGAGGCGCCACTGGTCACTTTTTTGGGCATTCTGATCAGCGGGAGCGCGCTCGGTTTCACCCTCCACAATTTGCCGCCTAGGAACATCTTTCTGGGCGAGACGGGCAGTAGTTTTCTTGGCTTTAGCCTTGCCGCCTTGCCGCTCATGTGCATTGGACAAGGGGAATCGCCGCGCTTGTTCATCAGCGGCATCTTGGTGATGTCGCTCTTCACCTTCGATGCCCTTCTGACTTTTGTGGGCTACCTCTTGGCAGGCGGCGAAGAGCGGCGCGCTAATCGCTCACACCTGTATCAGCGCCTGCTCCAGCTGGGCGATAGACCGCTGCACGTGCTGCGCCTGTATCTGCTGCTCTCAGCGGGCTTTGGCATGGCGGGCTTGCTGTATTGGCAAGCGGCAGCGCCCTCGATTCTGTTTGCAGTCGGCATGGTCTGCTTGACGCTCTACGCTTGGATCAAGCGCCGCGAAACACGCGACGATCTCTTCTCAAACACGCTCATGACGAAAGATGATCCCAGCTGCCCATGAAACTGCTTATCGTCGCCTCATCGCTCGATCTGCGCCAGCCCTTCAGCGCCACGCCTGCTTGGTGGCAACTGCTCAAAGGACTCTACGAAATCGGCGTGGACGTTCTCGCCACCACCTACCAAGGGCCTGCCATTGAGACGCTCTGGTGGCGCGCCCTGCCCAATCCTGTCCGTGCGCAGGGCGATGCTTTCAAGGCAGTCCGTGCTTTGCTCAAGCGCGGCATTGGCAAGGAAAAGCCCGTCGAGACAGCGCGCAGTGGCGAGACCCGCGCCGAGCGCCTGCAGCGCGAATTAGCCCAGCGCGTGATCATGCCGCGTTGGCGCGCCTTCATGGATCGGACATTCAAGGCGCATCCCGATATTGACGCCGCGCTTTTTTTGACCATACCGCTCAATCATGTAGTCGGCTTGGCAACGCACATCCAGACCAAGTTCGGCAAGCCCGTGCTGTACTATGACGGTGACGTGCCTGCCAGTTTGCCGCAATTCGCAGGCTTTGCCAGCGGCTTCAAGATGTACTACGGCGCCGATGTGCGCGAATACACGGCGTTCATCTCCAATAGCTATGGCGGCGCGCAGTTGCTGCGCGATCTGGGCGTACGGCAAGCCCATGTGCTGTATTACGGCGCCGATCCCGATGTTTTCAGTCCAGTGGATGTGCCGAAAGATATTGATGTCTTTTTTTACGGACACACCCGCGAGTACCGCGAGGAATGGATTGACGGCATGTTGACGGCGGCTAGTCGCGCCATGCCGGAGGCGCGCTTTGCCGTGCGTGGCAGAAACTTAGGCAGTCTGGGGCGCGCCCAAATGTTGCCGTATCTCTCGTTCAGCAAGCTGCGCGAGTACGCTTGCCGCGCCAAGATCAATCTGTGCATCACGCGCAAGGCGCACGCCTCAGTCTTTGCTTCATCCAGCTCACGTCCGTTCGAGTTAGCCAGTCTAGGCGCGTGCATTGTGGCAAATCCATACTTAGGCGTTGAGACGTGGTTCGAGCCAGAGCGCGAGATCATCGTGGTGAGTAGCGCTGAAGAGGCAATTGAGCGCTATCGCTGGCTGCTCGCTAACGACTCAGCGCGGCAAGCCATTGGCGCGGCAGCACGTCAGCGCCTTTTGGCAGAGCATACCTTCCGTCAGCGCGCCCGCGAGCTTGTCCAGATCGTCAGGCAGCACTTGTGATGGGCGCATGGCTGATCGCGCTGCTCGCGCTGAGCAGCCAGTGGTTCTGGGCGCGTGCGCTCACCCGCGGCGATCTCCCGCTCACAGCCCTGACCGCGCTAGGCTTAGGCGGCGGCGCGATCTCGCTCAGTATGCTCTGGCAGGGACTGCTGGGCATAGCGATCACGCTGCAGGTCACGCTTGGAATCTGTTTGGCGTTAGGCGCGCTTGGTTGGCTGTATGCGCGGCGCGTCCGCAGCGCGCCTGAGCGCCTTAGAGCGCCCTACCGTCTGCCTGCAGAGCGCCCAGTGATCGCTCTGCTCATCTTGACGGCGGCATTGTGCCTGTTCAACGCAGCATACTGGTTCTATAACCGCGATGATGCTGTTGCGATCTATGCGCGCTTTGGCAAACAGATCGCTATGACAAGCGCGCTACCTCCGCTGAACGCTGAAGCGCTCTATGAGGCGTACCCGATGTTCATGCCGAGTCTGTACGCCTTCGCCCATCAGCTCTCAGGCAGCTTTGATGACAGTCTAGCGGCGTTTCTAGGCGCGCTCTATAGCGTAGGCGTGCTGGGCGCGGCATATGCACTCGGACGTGAGCTATTCAACGCGCCGATTGGTCTGAGCGCAGCATTGATCCTAGCTTTGGCGCCGATCTTCACAGATTGGGCATCAGCGGGCTACACAGACCTGCCTTGCGGCTTTTTCTACGGCATGAGCGCGCTCTTCGCGGCGCGCTGGGCGCGGCGCGCCACATGGCAGGACGCGCTCCTTGCAGGCATTATGGCAGGCTTAGCGGCATGGATGAAGAATAGCGGCTTGCTGATCGTCGGGGGCTTTGGCGCGTGGTTCGCCTATCGCCTGATCGTGGCGCGGCGCGCCCTCCGCCATGAGCTGAGCGGCATTGCGCTGATGAGCGTCGGATTTCTGGCGATCTGTGGCGCATGGTATGTGCGCAATTTAGCGCTGATCGGTGCGCTTGTGCCGCCGACCGGCTGGACGTGGCTAGCACAGCGCACGCTGAGCAACCTGTTTGCGTATGCAAATGAGGCGGGCTATCTGTTTGTCGGCTACGCACTAACGCTTGGTGTGTGGTTCACATTGGCGCGGGCGATCCTGAGGCGGCACGCGCCCTCAGCGCTGCTCATGGCGTTCTATCTGCCTTTTTTCGGCGTGTGGTGGCTGTTTTTCAGCTACGATGAACGATTCTTGCTGGCACTGAGCGCGCTGAGCGCAGTCATGGCGGCGGAGGCGCTGCGAATCTGCCTTGCGCCGCTCTTCAGACGCTTACCGAGTCTTCATCGCACCATGCTGATGCACGTCGCCTTGCTGAGCAGCTTTTTTGCCCTCTACACGGCTGTAGATTACAAAAGTGAGCTGTTGCGTTCGCCCTTTTTGAGCGTTGAGGCGCGTTGGCGCGTCGTGCTGGGAGCGCGCTACGAGGTAGCACAATTCTTGAGGACTCTGCCAGCAGGCGCACGGGTCTGGACTAGCGATCACCTGCTGTTCTACCACGCTGAAGGCACTCACGTGATCACAGGCGGGCTGCCAGACGCACCACAGCCGAATGGCTACATCGCCTTAGCACCGAACGAACGTCTGCCGATGCAGTTCGCGGATCGTCAGCCGATCTATACCTATCAGGACTGGCGCATTTACGCGATTCAGCCAGAATAAAAGGCATGACACACGGCGCATTGCTGCCGATTGGCGGCGCAGAGGATAAAACGGCAAAACGAATCGTGCTGAGTCGGTTTGTGGCGCTGTGCGGCGGCAATACAGCGCGCATTGCCGTGATCGCAGCCGCCTCCGCCGTCCCTGAGGAGAGCGGCAAGCGCTATGTGGAGGTCTTCAGCGCGCTTGGCGCCGCGCAAGTGAGCGTCATTCCAATTGCCTCGCGCACAGACGCCGACTCCGAGTCAGCTCTTGAGCAGCTGCGCGTGGCAACGGGCGTTTTCTTCACAGGCGGCGATCAGCTCAAGCTAGTCGGCTTGGTCGGCGGCACGCGCCTGCACGCGGCTCTGCGCGAGTGCCATGCTGCAGGCATGACGGTCAGTGGCACGAGCGCCGGCGCCTCAGCGCTCAGCCAGCACATGATCGCCTTCGGCAAGAGCGGCGGCGCGCCGCAACAGCGCATGGTACAACTGACAGCGGGACTAGGGCTGTGCGCGCCGCTGATCATTGACCAGCATTTCCGTCAACGCGACCGAATCGGGCGCTTGCTGGCTGCTCTGGCGCTCAATCCACAGCTGATCGGCGCGGGCATTGATGAGAATACGGCGCTGCTCATCACCTCAGATGGCAAGGCTGAGGTGATCGGGAGCGGAAGCGTGACAATTGTGGATGGCAGCGCGCTCAGCTACACTGATGCACACGCTGTGAAAGGCTACGGCGTGATCGCCTTACACAACGTGCGCCTGCACATCCTCACTAACGGACAGACGTACGATCTGAATACGCGCCTGCCCACTACGCCCTAGGTTGCCTCTTAGCAATTTCGTACAGCTCATCAAGACGCTTGCGGATATCATTTGTCTCAAAGCGCGTATGGCTGATGTTGCGCGCCATATCCACAAAAAGCGTGATCAACTCAGCAAGTGCCAGAACAGGCAACGTAATCAGCACTATCGCTACTATTTGGACAATGAGAGTGAGAAATCCGAAGTTAGAAAAGCGAAGGGTGTCTGAAGCAGAAGCAATGACTCCGATTGTGCCGATAAACAACGCTGCAAAGCCTACCGAGCGCAGCGGTGTGGCATACATGGATACATACTCATGAGAGCGATCCTCCCCAGTCAACAACAACTGAAGCGGACACTTCGCATATTTGACCAAACTGCCCTGCGCACGGCAAGGCGTGGCAGGGCAGGCATGAATGCGGTCTAGCGGCTCGGCGTGGCAGTTGACTTCAGCTGTTCAACAAGCGGATCGCCATCAAGCGCTCGATCTTGCTCTGGCTCGAAGAATTCCAGATAGTAGCTCTCAAGGTTGCCTTCAGCTGCCCAGCCCTCGCGTCCCTCAAAGCGGACGCGCCACCATATCAGTTCGTCGCCGCAGACAGGTCCTTCCAGAACGTCTAGCACGGCGGTCTGCGCGCTATCCTCCGGACTGACATACAGCGGCACTTCGAACAACACGGCGGCGCTGAGACTCGGCTGCGCACGCCCTTCGAGCGGCATCTCGCCAATTGCTATGGCACGGACGCCGCTAGCGAGCCGCGAGGGTGGGCTGCCTTCACAGCGGATCAGCGCTTGGCGCGGATCGTCGCTCTCACCGAAGGTCAGAATCCAGCGCTGCGTTCGCGTACCCTCAAAGGCAACGTATTGCTCGGTCAGCATGGCGCGTGTCGCGCTGAGCGGCACAAGGCTGAAAGTGCTGCGTCCGCTGAACTCACCTTCGCCTATGCGCACTTCCTCTGAGGCATAGCCATCTTCAACGCGCTTCAGCGCGACTTCGGCAGTCTTTGTGAGGTCAGATGCAGCGACCGAGATAGCCTCAAGCGTGAACAAGACGCGCTCAGGCGCTACTGTCAGTTGTAGCGGCACAAACGGCTGCTGGTGAAGCGGCATAGCGAAGCGATAGGCGTGTGCGTAGACAAGCTCCAGTGGATAGGCGCGCCACTCGCCTGAGGGCAGGCTATCGCTTTGCGCTTGTGCCACTTGCCCGTGTGCTATTGCGCCCAGCGCTAGCACTAGGATCAGGAGCAATGCTTTACGGCACATGAACACCTCCAACTAAGGATTGACCGTGATCACCACATCATTGGAACGGACTTCGCCGATCCAGACGCCCTGATCGCTGAAGATGGGCGTCGGTGTGAGCGGCGCAGGCGCCGGCAACTGTCCGCGAACTGTGTTGCGGTAGACAGCGATGATGCGGTACTGTTCGCCTGCTGTGACGCCGCTGGCAGCTAGCCGCGCAGGATCGATCTCCACGCGCACATTGCAGCGTCCACGCGGCGGCAAGACGCGCAACAAGTTGCGGTCAAAGGCTTGCGGCTGCGGCACCTGCGGACGAACCGTGAACGGCTCACCTGCCACGCGCCCGTTGAGCGCTTGAATGGCGAAGATCAAGCCCGGCTCTTGCCCTGTGTAGCGAAAACGGATGCTCGGCTCATCGTAGAAAAGCGTCAGCGGTGCGAGACTGGTGTTGACAAGGCGCACCTCCATGACCAACGGCTCGTTTGAGGCAATAGTGATCTTAGGGATGATCAGCTCGACTTGCAAGACTGACGGATCGACTCGCGTCGCCAAAATGGACTGATTATTGCCTGTGATGATCGGGCGCGAGAGGCTGTTGCACTCTAAGCCGCTCTCTACGCCTGGAAAAAAGCGCGTGCTGAGCAAAATGCCAAGGTAGATCAGCGCTGCTATGATGATCCCGCGCTCAGTCGGATTATCCCAGTGGTCGCGTAGCGGACGCCTGAAAAAGCCCACGCTCTAAATTTCCTCGTGCAGCCAAGCCGCGATTCGCTCCAGCACTGCAGCAGACTCCTCAGCTGGGAACCACTCAGGCGCGCCATGATGCCGAAACCACGTCTCTTGACGGCGCACAAAGGCGCGAGTCTCGCGTTTGAAGGCGATCAAGGCATCCTCAAGGCTGCATTCGCCGCGCAAATGCGCGCCCAATTGCGCATAGCCGAGTCCGCTCAGTGCAGGCAAGCGCGGATCGTACCCGCGTTCGTGCAGCCAAGCAACCTCTTCCAACAGACCATCTTGCATCATGCGATCAATGCGCGCATCAAGGCGCGGGAAGAGGGCTTGACGCGGCATATGCAGCCCAATTTCCAAGACTTGATAGGGCGGCGGTGCCTTTTGACGCTGCGCACTGAACGGCTTGCCGCTGATCAAACAGACCTCTAAAGCGCGGATCAGGCGGCGCGGATTATGCGGGTCAATGCGCGCCGCTGAGATGGGATCGAGCGCACGGAGGCGCTCCACAAGCGCCTCCGTGCCGCGCTCTGCACAAAGCGCCTCCAGCTCAGCGCGCAGGGCAGGATCAGGTGGCACTTCGGGCGCGCTCCAGCCCTCTAGCACAGCCGTGACGTATTGTCCCGTGCCACCGACTAAAAGCGGCAGCTTGCCACGCCCATGAATATCGGCAATAGCGGCATAGGCAAGATGCTGATATTCCGCTAAGGTGAGCGGCTGATCAGGATCGGTTATGTCAATCAAATGATGCGGCGCAGCGGCGCGCTCAGCAGGCGTGGGCTTGGCAGTGCCGATATCCATGTAACGATAAATCTGGCGGCTATCGGCGCCAACAATTTCGCCGTTGAAGTGCTGCGCGATCTGAATGGCAAGCGCCGTCTTGCCGACTCCCGTCGCGCCGATCAGCGCGATCAGCCTACCACGCGAGTGCATCGCGGACGATCTCGACCGTGCCGCTACGGTAATCAATTGCAGCCAGATCGAAACGGAAAGGCGACTCGTCTTGACTCAAACTGTGCAAGTATGCCTGCGCCGCATTGAGCAAATGCGCCACCTTACGCCTTGTCAAACTCTCAAGCGCCGCTGAAGTGCCCGCTGAGCAGCCGCGCACCTCCACAAAAACCCATTCGCCCTGATGCTGCGCGATCAAATCAATCTCGCCCTCAGGGCAACGCCAGTTGCGCGCCACAATTCGATAGCCCGCTTGCTCCAGAGCGTGCTCCGCCTGCTGCTCACCTTGTGCGCCCTGCACACGCCGATTGACTCTGGGCATAGCTTCACACACGATCAAAAAGCGCCCCGTACTATGCCTCAGCAGCATAGCACGGAGCGCAGCTTGAGTCAACTTAGACCTTACCGGCGCGAATTTTGTTGTACATGGCTTGTGTCGCTTTGGAGGGCTGAATGCCCAGCGTACGGCGCAGAATGTCCGAGAGTTTTTCATACTGTGCGATAGCTTTGTTAATCTCGCCACGTGAGCTGTAGAGCGCCATCAGCTCGCGGTGGATATCCTCGCGCTGTGGCACCTCACGCATGGCGCGCAAATAGAAGTGAATCGAGCGTTCAGTATCGTTCTGAGTGCGGTAGAGCCGCGCAATGCCGATCAGAGCCTCAGCGTAGGCAAGGCGTAGCTGCTCACGGCGTTTGACGACCCATGCCATATCGTTTTTGTAGAGGAACGGCGTACGGTAGAGCTTGATGGCGCTGTACCAAACCTTCGGATCAGTTGGTGGATTCAAGCGCGCTGCCTCGATGATCGACTCAAAGCGCTCCACGTCATAGTGAACTGCCATCTGCCCCGAAGGACGGTAAAAGCCGCCGGAGTACTGCGTCAGCTCATAGCCTAGCCGCTCGCTGATCTTGCGCTTGGTCACATGGAAGACGTTGGTTGCCTCTTTGGTGGGCAGATCGGGCCAGAAGGTCTGGAAGACTTCATCGCGGGTGACCATGGGATGATCCACGAAGAAGTAGAACAAATTGCGCGGTAGCGGACCGTCCCAAGTAGTGATCGGCTTGCCGTCCACAAATACATAGCCCGCCGCCAAGCCATAGACCTCTAAGTGGGCAGGCGCCATCTTATTGGGATTGAAAATGCCCTCATCGAGCGTCTCATCATCGCCAACAACTTGCACTGTGCCTTGCTGCACCATCTTCGCCCACATCTGGTAATCCAGCAGGCGGCTGTTCAGCACAACCTTAGGATCGGTCCTCAGCGCCGCCACCAGACGCTCGAAGAAGCCAAGCAGCGCCTCACGGCTCACCTCAGGGTTGTTGAGCAGCAGATCGGCGTTATCCACAACCAGATAGTCGGGCTTGGGCTTGGCATTACGTAGGTCAGCGACAAGGGCTTCGGCACACTCAGCAGGCGAGGCGTGGCTGCGAACAGCCTGCAGGGATTGCGTGCCAAACATCGAGTCAAAGTCGCGCAGACCCTCTACAAGTTGCTCAAGAAAACCGTACAGGTCTACAGGCTGGTTGAGCGCATAGTAGTATGCTTCGCTTTGATCGCTCAAAAACCAAGATAACAGGGCGTTACGACTGCGCGAACGAGGCGAGAGCAGAATCAAACTGCTAGGCTGCGTCTTCTGCACGAAGGCTTCAGGTGTGAACTGCGTATAGACGTTCATTGCTTACGTGATCTCCATCAGGTGAATTTGGACACATTTCTGAGGCACACAAGCTGGCTTTTATAAATCTTTTCACCTATTCCATTAACTGGTATTTCTCTAGTCATAGCATATTACTTGTAATAAAGCAAGCGGACACATGAGCGATTCGCACTAAATCATGATTTAAGAGCAAGTTCAAAATGTGACGTAAAAGCGCACAAATGCTGCATACTTGAACAACTGAGGAATGCGCCCGACAAAGGTTAGAAAAATTTTCATCCAACTCTCATTTTTTAACAGCCGCTTAATCTTGAGAAGTGTGAAGGAGTGCGTGTGCGTGAGCGCCTGCCTGCGTTTGCGGACAGGTTGACTCGTGCTGATCGCGCAGACGCTTGAACTTGACCACGCCTGCTGCCAATTCATCTTCGCCCAGCAACGCGACTAGCGGAATGCCGCGTCTATCGGCATAAGCAAGTTGTTTACCTATTTTGGCGCTGCCTGCAAACACCTCCACTGAAAGGTCGGCGGCGCGCAATTGACTGGCGAGGCGCAACGCAGCTGGGCGCAGCGCCTCGCTGAAAACACTGACCAAAACCTGTACGACCGTGCGCTGCAGCGGCTCTGGATACATGCCGCGCTTTTCCATCAGCACGATCAAGCGCTCAATGCCCAAACTGACGCCGACTGTTGGCAGGGAAGTTTTGCGGAACAGCCCGATCAGGTCATCATATCTGCCGCCGCCCGCCAAACTGCCCACGCGCTCCTCAGGATCGGCGCTGAGCGAGACCGCCTCGAAGATCGGACCTGTGTAATAGCCCAGTCCGCGCACCATAGCAGGATCAAAGGCGACTAGCGCGCTTGGAATCGCGCTTGCCTCAAGATAAGTGAAGACCTGCTCCAGCTCCCGAATGCCCTCAAGCGCTAGTGGCACTTCGGCAAGGGTCTGGCGCAAATGGGCAAGTTGCGCCGCTGCCGACTCATAGCCGCATTCAGGCGTCCCTGTGCCGATCAGCGCCATGATACGCGCCATTATCTCAGCCGAGATGCCGCTCTTGAGCAGCTCCTCGCGCACGCCCTCAACGCCGATCTTGTCTAGCTTATCAATTGAGCGGTACAGGTTAGCGAGCGCCTCGCCCGTCAAGCCGACGTACATGCCCATGCCCGTCAACAGCTTGCGATTGTTGATCTTGACGGCAAAATCGTTGAAGCCGAGTCGCTGTAGGGCAGTCACTGCCACGCTGATCACTTCAGCGTCAGCCTCCATGCCCTCCACGCCGATGCAGTCTACGTCACATTGGTAGAACTCACGGAAACGTCCGCGCTGCGGGCGCTCAGCGCGCCATACGGGCGCAATCTGATAGCGGCGAAAGGGCAGACTCAGCTTGCCCTCATGCAGAGCGAAGGCACGCGCCAATGGCACGGTCAGGTCGTAGCGCAGGGCGAGTTTTTCCTTGCCGCCGGGATGTTGCGCATGAAAGATCAGCTTTTCAGCGTCGGCGCCGTATTTGCCCAGCAGCGTCTCTTCTAGCTCAAGGACAGGAGTCTGGAGCGGCTCATAGCCGAAGGTCTCAAAGACACGCGCCACGCGCTCGATGACAAATTGGCGGCGGAGCATTTCTTCAGGCAAAAAATCGCGCATCCCGCTGGGCAAGCGCGGCGTAATTTTTTCCACAGCGTCGTCCTTACACGAAAAGCATCTTGCTCATGGCAGCGCTTATACATCATAGTACGCTTGGGTGCATTGATCAAGCCCTTTTTACGCGCACTATTCGGAACTTTACTAAACTTTTACGCTTAGTAGGTGATTAAGGCAAACTGAGACGTAGTACAACAAAACCACCGCGCTCTAGCTTGAAGCCGCGCTCAAAGTTGCCCGATCCCTGTTCAAGCAGCACAATCTGAGCTGATTGTGGCGCAAAAGCGATGTTCCCAGCCACATGATAGCGCGCTGCTTCAAAGGTCTGTGGCTGCGTTGTGAAGTTAATGGCGACAAGGTAGAGCGAATCCTCTGACCAGCGCTGCAGCACATAGAGCGCATCTTCAGTGCGCGGAATGGCGAAATTGCCTGCGCGCAGGGCAACATTTTCGTTACGCAGCTTGCCAAGCGTGCGATACAGTCTCAAAAGCGAGGTCGGATCGCCCTCCTGCTCTTCCACACTGATGCCGTCGTTGGGCGCGTTGTTGCGATTGACGGGTCTGAACCATCGGGTCATGCCTGCGCCCGATTCAGCCGCGTACCAATCGAGCGGCTCGCGGCGGAACTCATCAAAATACGGGTTACCTGTGCCTTTGACGCCCTTCATGCCGATTTCCTCGCCGTAATAGATCGTCGGCACGTCGGGTGCTGTGTAAAGCCAGACTGCTGCTGCACGTGCCAACTGGACGTTCCCCTCCACCATGCTCATCAGGCGATTGGTATCGTGATTGTGTGTGAAATGCGCAAGGAACGTCGTAGGTGCAATGGTACGGCGCAGGGCGCGCATAGCAGAGCCAAGCGGCGCGGCACCGCCCACGCCGTTGATGATCCCGTCTCCATTGCGATCCTGATGACCGCTGAGCGCATGGAAAGCAGGAAAGTGGAAAGCTGCATCTATGGATGTGCCATCGAGGAAACGGCTGATGACAGCGCCATCCGCCCAGATTTCGCCTAAGATGACTGCACTGGGATTGACCCTGTCCATTGCAGCGCGCAACTCACGCCAAAAATCGAGCGGCACGTCTTTTGCTACATCAGCGCGGAAACCATGCACGCCATCAGACGGATCGCCGTCGCCATTGGGATCGAGCCAGTGTAGCGCTACATTGATCATATACTCGCGCACCCGCGGCGAGTCATAGTTCAGCTCCGGCATAAAGCCGATACCAGCAAACGCCTGATAGCGCGTATGCTCTGGATTATTCCAGATGTAGAACTCAGCGTACTCGCTTTGCGGTCTGCCGAGCGCATCGCGGAAGAAAGGGTGCTGATTCGAAGTGTGATTCGCTACGTAATCAATCAGCAAATACATGCCGCGCCGGCGGACAGCCTGAATCAGCTCCAGAAAATCCTCAAGTGTGCCGTAATCAGGATTGATCGTGTAATAATCCGTTGTATCGTAGCCGTGATAAGAGGGACTGCTGAAGATCGGCAAGAGCCAGATCGTGTTTGCGCCGAGCGATTGGATGTAATCCAAGCCCTCGATCACGCCGCGCAAATCGCCGATTCCGTCGCCGTCCGAATCGCGGAAGCTGCGCACAAAGAGCGAGTAGATCACGCTCTCGCCGAACCATGCGGTCTCAGGCCTGCGCACGGGCAACGGATCGAAGTCGGGCGGGGCGGGCGTCGCCGCCTCAGCCACCACCTCAACCTCAGGCAAAAGCGCGAGGTCGCCCGCCCAGTCAGCGTGCGCACTCAGAATCCACGCCGTCTGACCATCAGGCAAGGCGATCTGAGCAAAACGACGGCTGCGCGCCGTAGCCAGCACAGCTTGCCCCATCTCTAGGCGCGCTACCTCAGGCGCGCCTAGCGAGGGCTGACTGCGCGCAACAGTAGCGCGGTTGATCGTCCCATCCAGACCTGTAGCGGGCGCGGTCGCCTCAGGCGTGGGCGACTCAACAGGCTCAGGCGTGGGCGGCGCGGTCGCCTCAGGCGTAGGACTCGGAGTCGGGGTGCGGCTCGGCGTGACAGTCGGGGTGGGCGTGCGCGTCGCTGTGACCTGCGCCGCAGCGGTCAAGGTGGGCGCAACGCGCTGTGTGCCTTCGGCGCGTGCCGTGACGGTAGCAAGGGTCTCAGAGGAATCGCAGCCGCTCAGGAGCGCGGCAAAAATTAGCAATATGAGCGATAGGCGTCTAAGCATCGTTTAATCCTGTTCGGTTAAACTGGCGAATGTTGGGCTACAGTATAGGGAAATTGGCGCGGCATAGCAACGGTCTGTGTGCTGGAAAGCAGAGATCGGGTAGAATGGAAGTATGATCACAGTTGAATCGCTCACCAAGCGCTACGGACGCTTCATGGCGCTGCGCGGCATCACCTTTCAGGCGGAGAGCGGCGAGATTCTCGGCTTTCTCGGTCCGAACGGCGCCGGCAAGACGACCACCATGCGCATCCTGACAGGTTACATGCCGCCCACAAGCGGACGCGCCTCCGTAGCGGGCTACGACGTTTTCACGGACTCACTGGAGATGCGCAAGTGCGTCGGCTACCTGCCAGAGACCGTGCCGCTCTACCCGGATATGACTGTACACGGCTATGTGAAGTACGTGGCAGAGCTACGCGGCGTGCCGCACGCCTCTAGCCGCGCCGATGACGTGCTGCGCATTGTAGGGATGCACACACGCCGCGATAGCCTGATCCGCAGCATCTCAAAGGGAATGCGCCAGCGGGTGGGTCTGGCACAGGCGCTAGTGCATGACCCGCCCGTGCTGATCCTCGATGAGCCCACTATCGGACTCGATCCGCGCCAGACGCTTGAAGTGCGCGACTTGGTGCGCAGTCTGGGCAAGACGCATACGATCATGTTCAGCACGCACATCCTGAGCGAGGCGGAGCAGGTCTGTGACCGCGTGGTGATCATCCATCGCGGCGAGATCGTGGCAATGGATAAGCCTGAGGCGCTGCGCGATCAGCTGCAGAAGAGCGCACGGCTCTTTGTGCGCGTGGGCAAGGCGGAGTCGGCTGAGGCAGTGCGCAAGGCATTGCAGAACATCGCAGGTGTGGCGAGCGTCACAGCGCTGCAAGATGGCTTCAGTGTGGAGGCGCGGCGCGGCGTGGACGTGCGTCCGCGCATAGCCAGTGCGATCACCTCAGCGGGCTGGGAGCTTCTGGAGTTGCGTCCGCTTGCCATGTCGTTAGAGGATATCTTCCTAGAGCTGACCGTGCGCGAAGGAGCGGATGAACGGCTATGAAGCACATCTGGATCATCTTTCGGCGCGAACTAGGGCAGTATTTCAGCTCGCCGATTGCCTACTTTGTGGCATTCGCCGTGATTTTGCTCACGGGCTTCACCTTCAATAACGATCTGGCAATGCGCAACGGGCGCTCACCCGTAGACCCCGCCTTGCCGCTGATCTACCTTGCGCAATTCAGCGTCTTTTTTGTGCCGCTGCTGACCATGCGCTTGTTAGCTGAGGAAAATCGGGAGGGCACCCTTGAGCTGCTCATGACCCTGCCGATCCAAGATTATGAGATCGTGCTGGGTAAGTTTTTGGGCGCTTGGGCGTACTATACGATGCTGATCAGCCTGACTCTCATCCACCAAGCCTTGATGCTCTGGCTGAATCCGATAGATGTGGGCGTGGCATTCTCTGCCTACATCGGATTATGGCTGTTTGGCGGCGCTTCTATTGCTGTGGGCATGTTGTTCTCCGCCTTGAACGAGAATCAGATCGTGGCGGCGTTTTTGGGCATGGCGGCGCTGCTGATCCTATGGCAGGCAGACTTGGTGGGCAATGTGCTGAACAACCGTCCACTGGCAGAGTTCATCCGCAGCCTGAGTTTTCAGAGCAACTACTCGTATTCGTTCGCTATCGGCATTGTGCGCCTCGATCACACGGTCTTCTTTTTGGGCGTGACGGGCATTCTGCTGCTTGCTACAGCCCAGATCGTACAATCGCGGCGTTGGCGCTAGGAGCGTGGCAGAATGGCTTCTGAGCAGAAATCGCAGCGTGTGATTGTGCTGGATCGGCTGAGCGTTGCCCGTTGGAGCAGCGCTATTGGCGCAGTGGCGCTCGTTATTGCAGTGGTGGCGCTCTTGGCAAGTGGCGAACTCTCGGCTGTGGTGGTGATCAGCGCGCTGATCGGCATGGGCGGGCTTGGCGTGTGGATGACCCTTGCGCCTGAAGATTTCCGCAACACGCTGACAGGCAGGCGCGCTATCTACGGCAGCAATAGCCTGCTGATCGTGCTGTTGTTCGTGGGCATTGTGCTGATCGTCTACGGCATGGCGGCGCGCAGCGGCATTGCCGCGGATTTCACTTCGCGGGGCTACTACACGCTCAAAGCGAACATCCGCCCGATCGTCCAGCAGCTCTCGCGCCCGATTCAGATCACGGCGTTCTACAGCCGCCGCCTGCTGACCAATCAAGCCCTAGAGGCGCCCATTTTGCGGCTGTTCAGCGATGCCGCGCCTGACCGAATCCGTCTGGTTTACGCCGATCCTGACGTGCAGCCGATTTTGGCGCGCCAATTCGGGCTGAACGGCGCTTACGGCATTTTTGTCTCGTATTTGGACGCTGAGGGCGCGCCTGATCTGAATTTTACGGTCAAGGTTGCAACGGCACGCGACCGCTTGCCGAGCTTGCCGCTTGAAGAGGATTACGTTAATGAGCGCTGGATCGCCGAGGCGATCTTGCAATTGGAGGCGCGAGGTAAGTTTCGCGTCTTGTTCAGCGTCGGTAATGGTGAAGTAAGCCTTGATAACGACGCTACAGGCATCCGTGACGGGCTGCGCTCTGTTGGCATTCAGGTCGCCACGCTTGATCTGAGTCGTGAGGGCGTGCCGCAGGGTACTACAGCGCTTGTGATCCTTGCGCCCGTCCGCGATTTCACGCAAGAGATGGCGGATCGCGTGGCGGCTTTTCTCGATAGCGGCGGCAAGGTGCTGATCATGGCAGAGCCTGCCTATCGCAGCGATATCCGCTTCATGCAGGCGGAGGATAGCCCCTTAGCCCAGTATCTGTGGCGAGCGTGGGGCGTGCGCCCGAATCGGGATATCGTCTTTGACCCGCTCTCGTTTAATGAGACGCAGTATTATGTGCGAGCGGCGCAATTCCTAGAGGGACATCCGATTGTTCAGAAAGATCAGACGGGCAGTGCGGCACGTCCGCTCTTTCCGATTGCCCAATCGTGGCAGATTGCGCCTGAATCGCCGCCCGACGTGATCGCACGGCGCATCTATACGACCTCACCAGAGGCGTTCGGCAAGCTCGATCTGCGCGAGGTGGCGCGCAACCCGGATCGGGCTGTGCGCGAGGCTGCCGATCTGCCCGGACCGTTAGCGCTCGTTGTGGCGGCGGAGAATACGCGCACAGGCGCACGTCTGCTGTTGGTGGGCGACTCCGACTGGGTCACGAATGACTTGATCGTCGCTTTTGACGGGCAAATTCTCTGGACAAATATGATTGACTGGCTGACCGACTTCCTAGAGCGCGTCACAGTTGAACCCGCCTTCGGACAGCTGCCGCTGAGCGTGCCGAGCCGTGATTTAGAGCTGACGGCGTTCATCACAGTGGGCGTGTTGCCTGCGGCGATCTTGCTGGTAGGCATGTGGGTCTGGTGGCGGCGATCGAGGCGCTAGGCTATGGGCGGCGCGCAGCGGCGTACGGTCATCATCCTGTTTGTGGTCTTCATTGCCTTGCTGGGCGCCTCCGCCCTGGTCTTTCCGCGTCGGGCGCCGCCTAGCACAGGGGGACAGCCCAGTCCCACGCCGATCCCGTACGTTTTCCCGCGTGCCTTGCCTGCCCAGATCACGCGCATGGACTTGGAAGATCGGCGCGATGCGGCAAAGCCTGCTAAAATCACGCTGATCAAGACGGCGGGCGATTGGCAGGCATTCCGCTCTGAGCGCGACGCGCCAAGCCTGCCCGATCTGACCAAAGTTGCGCGTTTGCTGAACGGTTTGGCAAGTTTGCGCTATAATCGTATTATAGACAGCACAAATTTGGAGGCATTCGGGTTGGCAGACGGCGGACGGTACGTCATTCGGTTTGTGGCTGATCGAACGTATACCTTGTACATTGGCAGCACTTCGCCCGATCAGACGCTTGCCTACATCCAACGGGACGGCTCACAGGCTATCCTGCTTGTCCCAGCGGAACAAGCGGCAGCGCTGATAAGCGCAGTGGAGGGACTAGCGGCACCCTAAAACGTAAGCGTCAGATTGTTTGCGCTTTCGTAGGTCGCCCTGCCGCTCTCTGGTAGGGTTTTTTTGTCGGAGGATACATACGAATCGGGATGTTGATGATAGCGGATAAAGCAACCCAGCAACATATTCAGCAGCAGCTGAGCGCAAAGGCTGAGGCGCAGGGCTATGTGCTTTATGATGATATCTTGGCGCTTATCCCTGAGGCTGAGCAGAATATCGAGCTGATCGAGGATGTGATTGACACCTTGACTCAGCTGGGCGTGCCGATTCTGACCGAGCCGCCCGCTGAAAGCCCTGATCTTGCTGCCATAGACTCAGCAGGCGACCTCATGCTAGACGAGTCGCTGGCTGATGTGGACGATTTGGGCGCGCTTGAGCTTGATCTGATCGAGGATGAGGGCTATCAGCAGGCAATTGAGATTGATGACGTGGTCGGCTTGTATTTGAAGGAAGCCGGGCGCGTGCCGCTGCTGAGCGCCGATGAGGAAGTGCGCCTTGCCAAACGCATGGAGCGCGGACGCCTTGCCGAAGAGCAATTGGCTGAATACGGCGACCGTTTGCCGCTTGATCAGCGCTATGAGCTGGAGCGGCTGGTTGAAGAGGGCGTGGCGGCGCAAGAGCATTTGATCAAGGCGAACTCGCGCCTTGTGATCAGCGTGGCTAAGAAATACATCGGGCGCGGCGTGCCATTCCTCGATTTGATCCAAGAGGGCAACATCGGCTTGATCCGTGCGGCGCGCAAATTCGAGTATCAGCGCGGGCATAAGTTCAGCACCTACGCCACTTGGTGGATTCGCCAAGCGGTCAGCCGTGCCGTCGCCGATCAGGGGCGCACCATTCGTGTGCCTGTCCATATGGGCGATCAGATCAATCGCTTGCGCCGCCTCTCGCTCAGCCTGACCCAGACGCTAGGGCGCGAGCCAAGCCTTGAGGAGATCGCTGAGGCAATGGAGACCACGCCCGATAAGATCAGCGTGCTCCTGGAGAATTCGCGCCGCCCGATCAGCCTTGAATCGCCGACCGATGAAGATGAAGAGACTGAGATCGGCGATTTTGTAGAGGATACCCGCGAACTCTCGCCCTCAGAGGCAACTGACCGTGAGATGTTGCGCCATCACCTGATGGAGGCGCTCAATCGCCTGCCTGAGCGCGAGGCGCATATCCTGCGGCTGCGCTACGGTCTGGAAGATGGCGAGATGCACACGCTGGAAGAGGTGGGCAGGGCAATCGGCGTGACCCGTGAGCGAGTCAGGCAGTTGGAGGCACAGGCGCTCAATCGCCTGCGGCGCTCTTCCTCGCACCACATCCTTAAAGACTTCCTGCTCGATCAGGAGTGAGCGCCATGCGCGTGGAGCGTCCGCCGTATATCCTGATCGCGCTGCTGTTGGGCGGCGGCGGCTATTTGCTGCTGCGCAACTTCCGCCTCTTGCCTGAAGCAGACCTTGCGCCGTATGCGCCGCTGATCCTGATCCTGTTAGGCGTCCAGCTTTTGCTGCGCGGTGATTGGGGGATCAGCTGGGCGGCGCAAGCCTTCGGCATTACTCGCGGCACAGTCCGTGCTGCCAGTCTGGAGGCGTATAGCGGCGAGTTGGACGTGAAAGTGCGCGCCTTGCGCCGCGAGGGGCGCTTGATCGCCGGGAGTTATACCGCTCGCTCGCGCCCTGACCTAGCCGTGCGCGGCGAGACGGCGCGCCTGACCATGCAGCGCGGACGCACATGGCTGTTCTCGCTAGCTGACTGGGAGATCGGCTTGGCACGCGACCTGCCTTGGAACGTCCTAGTGAGCGCTTTCTTAGGCGAGATCGAGATGGACTTGCGCGGCATCCCGATCAATCGAGCAGAGCTAGGCACGGGCTTCGGCGATATCCGCATTGTGCTGCCGGAGCTAGTTGGGCAGGGCGTGCGCGCCCTCTCGACCTTTGGCAATGTGACCATTGCTGTGCCAGAGGGCTGTGCGGCAACGGTGCGCATACGGCGGAAGCCCTTCGCCCGTCTGCAGGTGGATGAGCGCTACTTCATGCGCCTAGCCGACGATCTCTACGCCACGCTGAACTACGCTGAAGCAGAGCGCGTCACTTACGCCGAAATGGGTAGCACGTTCGGTACGCTGCGTTTGGTCAGTGTGCAGGCAGGACAGGTATAGTCATGCGGGCTAGACAGTCGCCCTCTCTGCGGGAGCGGCTGCGCGAGCAGGCGCGCCATTGCCCGATCTGTGGTGCGCTCAGCGTTGTGGAGCGGCGCTGTAAGCGCCTGTGCACGCGCTGCGGCTATCAGGAGTGCTGTGCCGACGCCTGCCTGATTGAATATCTGGATGAGGCGCCCTGCCAAGTGGCTAGACCAGTGGAAAGTACGGTGTCACGCGGATGATCTTGCTCTGAAAATTCGTGACATAGTTGCTCAAGCGCTCGTAGAGCGCCTTCCACTCAGGATGCTCTAGGATCGCCCGCGCCGTCTTGTAATCTTCGGCAATGCCGCCCAGCAGAATGGTCGGGCGCTTGCCGTACATGGTATACCAGCTCTCTGTCGGCTCCAGACCGAGCCGTGCCAAGCCCGGCGCCAGCTCGCGCACAAGGAATTCGAAATAGTCTTGGTCGCGTCCGGGCAGGATGTCATAGGTTAAAATCAGCTTGACTTGCATCTCAGGCGCTCTGCTCCATTACCACAACTTGCGTCTGCTCAGGCAGATTGCTGGCGCTTACCTTAAAGACCTGCTCTTGTTGCACGCGGCTGACGCCCATTTCGCGCAGGAAACGGTCGAGCGGATCGAGCGTGAGCGTGCTGTTGGGCAGCTGATAGTGCATAGGGATGACATAATTCGGCTCTAACAGACCGATCAGCTCAACGGCTTGCGTAGCGTTCAAGCCGCCGCCGCCGCCCACGGGGATCAGCGCCACATGCACAGTCTCTAGCGCCTCGATCACGGCTTGAGGCGGAATGTGATCCAGATCGCCCAAGTGCGCCACGCGCAAGCCGTCATAATCTATCACATAGGCGATGTTCGGCTTGGGCGCTTGTAGCGCTGTGTTGTGCAGCGCCACGCCAATGACGAATACGCCGCCGATCTCGTACTCGCCGGCACCGTGAATCACGCGCTGGACGCCCTTGACGCCTTCAGCGTAGCTGTGTCCGTGCGCCATGTGGCTGATGGTGACGATCTCCGCCTTCAGCTTTGGCACTGGCAAACCCAAATGACCGTCAAACGGGTCAGTGACCACTGAGGCTTTACCACGCTCTGCTAAGCGAAAGCAGCTGTGTCCGTACCACGTGATTTCCATGAAAGCTGAGTCTCTCTAGGTTCAGGTGCGCTTGCCGATGTCTGCGCACAAGTATACAGGGCTATTTTAGCGCATCTTGACGCGCTAAACAAGCCTGTGGCACGCCTGAATCGCGCCCAAGCGACTCTGCTGTATAATCATAAGCCGCAGCGCACCCAGAAAGGCAGTTCCCATGACCGAAACGACCGATCTAACCCAACTCTCACTCATCCAAGCCGTCCATGCCATTGGTGCGCGTGAACTCTCGCCTGTGGCGCTGACTGAGGCGCATTTGCAGCGGATTGAGCGTCTTAATCCGCGCCTGAACGCCTTCCTGACCGTCATAGCCGACTATGCGCTTGAGCGCGTCCGCCTCGCTGAGTCCGTTTTGCACAAGAGTGGCAGGCGCAGCGCCCTACACGGCATTCCCTATGCCCTCAAAGACCTCTACGAGACCAAAGGCATTCGCACCACAGCTGGCACACAGTTCTGGGCAAACAATGTGCCGAATCGCAATGCTTTCCTTGTGGAGCTACTGGAGCAGTACAGCGCTGTACTATTGGGCAAGCTAAACATGCATGAGATCGCGCTAGGTGTGCTGAGCGATAATCCGCATTATGGCGCGTGCCGCAATCCGTATAACCCTGATTACATCGCGGGCGGCTCAAGCGGCGGATCGGCGGCGGCGGTAGCGGCGCATTTGTGCATGGCGGCGCTCGGCAGCGATACGCGCGGCTCAATTCGCATCCCGGCGGCGCTGTGCGGAGTCGTGGGCTTGAAACCGAGTTACGGGCGTCTGAGCGTGCGCGGGATGTTGCCGCTCAGCTATTCGCTCGATCACGCTGGGGCAATGACGCGCACAGTGGAAGATATGGCGCTGCTGATGGCGTGGCTCTCTGAGTACGACGCTGACGATCCATATGCCGTCGAACTGCCCGAAAACGACTTTTTCTCAGGGCTAGATCATGGCATACAAGATTGGTACATCGCCCTAGCCGATGATGACTACTTCAACGACTGCGATCCTGAGATTCGGGCGGCTGTGCAAGCTGCTGCCGCCGTTTTCGAGTCGCTTGGCGCGCACGTCGTCCCGCTCAAGACCGAGTCGCGCCTGAACGTCAAAGAGACCACGCAGCTCAGCCGCACGATCACAGCCAGCGAAGCCGCCATGATCTACGCGGATCGCCTACGGCGCGAACCCAATCTGTTCGGCGCTGATGTCCTAGCCCGCCTGCGCAACGAAGGCGGCGTCACAGCCGTTGAGTACGCCAAGGCGCGCCGTGCGCAAGTCCTAGCGGCGTGGCAGATGGAGCGGCTCTTTGAGGAGTACGATCTGGTGCTAACGCCCAGCACACCCATGGTCGCTGTGCCATTAGGCGATGAAACCGCCAAAGAAATGGCGCGAGCGCGCCTCTCTGCCTTCACGGCGTATTTCAACATGGCGGGCGTGCCAGCTATCTCAGTGCCGTGCGGCTTCAACACACAGGGACTGCCAATCGGCTTACAGATCGTCGCGCCGTATGGGGCTGAGGATCGCCTGCTGCGCGCCGCCTACGCCTATGAGCAGGCATCCGAGTGGCGCACCAAAGCGCCGCCGATTCCTCTCTAGCTATCAGGTAGCAAGCCGGGCAAGGGCGTGATGTGCATCACGCCGTTATCCATGTCAATATGGCGCACCACGCTCTCGATGGCAGGGATCAGCACCTCGCCGTACAGCTCACCTTGCACTACGTAGACATCATTGGCGCCCGTCTCAATGATGTTGACCACGCGCCCAAGCACAACGCCCTCAGCCGTGATCACGGTCAAGCCGATGACCTGAAAGAGGTAGATTTCATCCTCAGCCAGCGGCACGGCGTCTTGCAGAGTGACTAGGATATACTGCCCGCGCAGCCGATCCGCCGCCTCACGGCTCTCGATACCTTCAAGGAAGATCAGCCACTGATCGCCCTTGTCGTGCTGACAACGGGCGACCGTATAGGCGCGCAACGTCTCAGCGCGCTCAGGCGTGTGCGAGAGGTAGATGGTCACAAGGTCGCCCATGCGTTGCGGCGTGCTCGTGAGCGCCTGCACGCGCAGCGCGCCGCGTATGCCATGAGGACGCGCTACCCGTCCGACGGTCAGATAGCCCTGAGCGGGCAAACGCGCCATTTGCGCATTCGAATTTGTGGACACAGCTCAATGGATATCCAAAACTACGCGCTTGCCCGTGCGCGCCGATGCTACGCGCAACAAAGCGCGCAACGCATTGGCAATGCGCCCTTCCTTGCCGATCACGCGCCCCATATCCGAAGGCGCGACGTGCAACTCAATCACGATAGCGCCGCGCCGCATATGCTCAGTCACGCGCACGGCGCTCGGCTCATCCACAAGCGACTTAGCGACGTACTCGACCAGCTCTTTCAGCGGCATAATCACTCAGCAGCGCTCTCAAACGCCGTCGGCTTGATCACAGGCGCCGGGCGGCGGGTCTTCGGGCTGGGCTTGGGCATGGCGGCGCGGGCGGCGTTCGCCTCTTCCACCAATTTCTCCAGCGGCTCGCCCTTGTGCAAGCGCGCCAGACGGTCAAGCGTGCCAAGTTTCTTCAAAATGCGCGCCACAGGCTCGCTCGGCTGCGCGCCCACCTTCAGCCAATGCAGCGCACGCGCCTCATCCAACTCAAGGGTCTCTGGCTCAGTGCGCGGATTATAAAAACCGATGATCTCGATGTAGCGCCCATCACGCGGCGCCTCACTATGCGCCACCACAATACGGTAGCTGGGCTGTTTCTTCAAGCCGACACGGCGTAGACGGATACGAACCATAGTCTAGGTGATTGCTCCCCTCAAACGGTAGATAGACAACTTAAAGACAGGCTCACTGTCCCTTGAGCAGGCGGCTGATATCGCCTCTGCCGCCCTTGAACATCTTCATCATCTTCTGCATCTCACGGAATTGGCGCAAAAGCGCGTTGATCTCCTGAATGCCCTCCAGCTCACGCTCAGGATGTTTCTCCGTGTTGATGTAGCCCGCGCCACGCGCAATGCGCCGCTTGCGGCTGGCATTCAGGATTTTTGGATCGCGGCGTTCCTCAGGCGTCATGGAGCGGATGATCGCCTCGATTTTCTTCATGCTGCGATCCGCCTCCGCCTCATCAATTTGATCCTTGAGGCGACCCATGCCCGGAATCAGCGACATCAACTGGCTGATCGGACCCAAGCGCTTGACTTGTTGCATCTGCGCCAAAAAGTCCTCAAGGTTGAACTCAGCGCGCATGAGTTTCTTGCTCAAGCGCTCCGCCTCGCGCTGATCGAACGCCTCTTGCGCCTTTTCGATCAGCGAGAGCATATCGCCCATGCCCAAGATGCGCTGCGCCATACGATCCGGGTAGAACTGATCGAGCGCATCAGGCTTTTCGCCCACGCCCACAAACTTGATCGGCACGCCCGTCACAGCGCGCATCGAGATCGCAGCGCCGCCGCGCGCATCGCCATCCATCTTGGTCAAGATCAAGCCGGTAAGACCGATCCGTGCGTGAAAGCCTTCGGCGATCTTGACCGCCTCCTGACCCGTCATGGCGTCCGCCACCAAGAGAATTTCAGCGGGCTTCAAACGCGCCTTGATTTGCTCTAGCTCAGTCATCAAGCGCTCATCAATCTGCAAACGCCCCGCCGTATCCACGATCAGGACGCCCGCCCCGACCTCTCGCGCCTTGCGCAACCCGCGCTCAGCGATATCAGGCGGCGGCGCGCTCGTACCCTCATCATAAACTGGCACGTCCAGCTGCTTGCCAAGCGTCTTGAGCTGATCAACCGCCGCCGGACGGTAGGTATCAGCCGCCACCAAATAGGGACGGCGTCCCTCGCGGCGCAGTTTGAGCGCCAGTTTAGCCGCCGTAGTCGTTTTGCCCGATCCCTGCAAGCCTACCAGCATGATCACCACAGGCGGCGTCCCGCTCAAGTTGAGCCGACCGGGTTCCCCCAGAGTCGCCTGCAATTCCTCAAAGACGATCTTAATGACCATCTGGCTGGGCTTGAGCGCCTTCAGCACTTCCGCGCCGATAGCGCGCTCGCGCACGCGCTTGATGAAATCCTTCGCCACAGGCAAAGCGACGTCCGCCTCTAGCAAGGCGAGGCGCACCTCGCGCAGCGCGACGTCAACGTCGGCTTCGGTCAGCACGCCGCGCCGACCTAGACGGTCAAAAATCTCTTGCAGTTTGTTGGTCAGGCTCTCAAACACGCCGCTATGCCTATTCGCTCAAGGGCTGATGGATACTGCATTGTATTGGATTTGCGGCGCGGCGTCAAGGCGTGCGTGTCACAGCGCAGGCGAACATACCAAAGTTGTAATCTCCTTACTGACTGGCGTTTGTGGCATCTTCGAGAGCGTGCTATACTGGCAAGGCATGGACGCGGGACTTTCAGCGGAACAGCTAGAGCAAGTGCGCGAGTGGCTAGGGCGCGTAGTGCTAAATCTGCGGCGCACAGGAATGGGGCTTGATAGCCTGCTGGACATTCTGATCGAGACGCCACTCGGCTTCATTGCCGCGCAGACGCTGCTCATAGCACAGCCCGTGCTGAGCCGACTGGTCGAGCGCGGAATCCATGAGAGCCTAGCGCGCCTGCTTAGCACAGCGGAAGGCACAGCGTGGCTGCGCGAGCAGCTGATCAGCCTTGAGAGGAAGGATGTCGGGCGATGATCTACGCGATCTTGATGATCGCCTTGCTGCTGACCGTGATCTCAGCCGTGCGCGCATGGACAATCGCCCTGCGCGCCGTGCCTGCTTACCGCCGCCTCCAAGAGACGGTCGGCGCGGCTGTAGAGAGCGGACGGAGCGTGCATGTCTCGCTGGGCAGCAGCGCTCTGCTGGATGAAAGCGCCCTGACAGCCGTTGCAGGCGCTGAATTGCTCTATCAGGCGGCAGCGCGTGCCTCCGGCGGCGATCTGCCCGTCACAGCCAGCACAACCGACCCCGTCACGCTCCGACTCGCCCATGACCGTCTGCAGCGCGCCTACCGCTTGCGCAACCGCCTTGATGCCTTCAAACCGACTCTTGCCCGCTGGTATCCAAGCGGCACATTCTCTCTGGCATTGGCGGCGGGCGTCGGTGCGGCGCTTCTGGATGAAGAGAGCGGCTTGGCGCTGCTGTGTGGACGCTTCGGCGCGGAACTGGCTCTGATCGCTGATACAGCCATCCGCTATGACCGCGACCTCTTGCCGCACAGCACCCAAATTGAGGGACAAGCAGTCGCCTATGCCACAAGTGCGACGCCTCTGCTGGGAGAGGAACTGTTCGTCGGTGCCGCTTACCTAGAGCCGACTCCGCTGCACATCGGCGGCGTGGCAGCCCAAGATGCCCTGCGCTACCTCGTTGTCATCGCCTTGATCGCCCTTGCTGTCCTTGCCTTTTTAGGAGTCAGCCTGTGAGTGCCTCCCAGACGCCGCGTCGTCGTCTTCGCCCGCTTGCCGCGCTGCTTGTCGCCCTGACTATCGGCATTGCAGTCCTCACGCTGCTCGGACTAGAGCCAGTGGCGACCCTGCCCGCTGAACTCAACCAGACTCTAAGCGCTTTCAGCCAGCTGCTCATCCAGATTGTGGCAGTGATCGGCGCGATTGCCTTGCTCTTGGGCGTAGTGAACCTAATGCGCTTTCATGCTGAGCAGTTGCGCAAATTTCCGCGTGGGCTATACAGCCTGATTTTGCTGGTGACGCTTCTTGGTGTGCTGATCGTACGGGCGCTGGAGCGCGGCGGAGTCTTGCGAGTGGGCGATGGTGAGGCGCCCGCGCTCTCCCTGACCCTTCTGGATGTGGCGCAAGTGGCGGTTGAATCGGCATTGGCGAGCTTGCTATTCTTCGCCTTGGTCTATGGCGCGGTACGCTTGATGCGGCGGCGCGTCACGATTTGGAATGCGCTCTTTTTGGCGGCATTGGTGATCGTGTTATTGGGCTTCAGTCCGCTAGGCGGCGCGACGCTCCTGCCAGAGCTGCGTGAGTGGCTCTTGAGCGTGCCTGTGGGCGCCGGCACACGCGGCTTGCTGATCGGCGTGGCGCTGGGCGTGGTAGTGGTAGGCGTGCGCGTCTTAATCGGGCGGGATCGCACCTTTCGGGAGTGAGGGCGTAGGGCATGGCTGAACGTCCGATGTTTGATGATGAGTATCTGCCTGACTGGTTAGTGGCAGGCGGCATTACCTGTGCAGGGCACGGCGCAGGGCGCTCGGACGTGCCTGAATTGCCGCCATGGGAGCGTCCGCAGCCGAAAACTGGGGTGTCCCTGCCTGACTTTGCGCCGCCGCCTGAAGACGCGCCGCCACCTTGGGTAAGCGGCGTTGAAGCGCCTGAGCTACCGCCCTTTGAAGCGCCCGCAGAGGCAGTGCCGCCGATTTTTCAGGCGTTGCCGCCCGACTCAGAGGCTGAGTCCATTGTGCTGGATGATCTGATCCTGCCTTGGGAGGCTGAAGCACCTGCTGCTGAGGGCGCGCCACTCGACGATCCTTTCAGCGACCTCGACTGGATGCGCGAGACGCCCGCCGCCGCGCCACCATCGCCTGATCAGCCTGCCACGCCGCGCTTCCAGACCAGCTGGCTGAGCGAGGCGATTCTCCCTGAGGCAATGCAAGGCGGCTCTGAGTCTTCCGCGCCACCGACCTTCCAGACCAGCTGGTTAAGCGAGGCAATGCTCCCTGAAGCGATGCAAGGCGGCTCTGAGACCCCTGCCTCGCCGACATTTCAGACCAGCTGGCTCAGTGAGGCGACTCCATCAGCCCCTCAAAGCGATGAGTCGCTGACCGATCTGTTCGCCACTTCCTCTGAAACCGCCTCAGAGCCGTCGGCTGCCGCCTCTGATGACTGGTTGCGCGATTTTGGCGCGGCAAGCGATTTCGATTTCCCTGCAACTGATCCCGATTTGACAGCAGCAAGCTCCCCGACTCAGATCAAGCCACCCTCATTCGATTGGCAAAGCGAGGGCGCGGCAGCCTCAGAGGTTGCTGCTGACTCGGCGGATTGGCTGCGCGATTTCAGCGTCGGCGATGAGTTAGAAGAATTGGAAGGCTCTGAGACAACGGTCGCGCCTGATTGGCTGGAAGCATCAGGCGTGACGGCTGAGAGGGCGGTCGAGGCGGCTGAACCACAGCTAGATTGGCTGACCGAGAGCGCGCCAGCTGAGTCGCCCGCCTTTGATCAGGGCGTTGAGGAACTGCCCGATTGGTTAGCTGAGTCGGCGCCTTTGGTGGAGTCGACGCCTGCTCAAGCCGCCGACGATCTCCCCGACTGGCTACAGGCTGATGAGAGTCCCGCTGAGGCGGCAACTGAGGCAGAGGACATCCCTGACTGGCTGCGTACGGGCTATCTGGAGGCACGCCCTGAGCCAACTGCAGCGCCGCCTGAGCCTGAGCCTCAGGCTGAAGCCGATCTGCCCGACTGGATGCGCGAATTCGCCCCTGAGCCGAAGTCAAGCGGCGGCTTGATGGGGAGCGGCGATGACCTCGCTTGGCTAGATCAGATTGACTTTGAAAAGCCCGTTGCGCCACAGGTGGCGGATATTCCCAAGCCGAGTCGGGGCGCGCCACGCCGCCCTGAGCCTGAGTTTGGGCTAGATGATCCTGTGCTGGACGCTGTCCTCGCACAGACCTCTGATCTTGAGCTATCTGAGCCGAGTTTGCCGTCTATTGACCTTGATGAAGAATTTGATTTTGAGACTCTGCCTGAGCTGCCCGACGCGCCCGCTGCGTCAGAGCCGCCTGTGCCTGTGCGCATGCCTGCTGCGCCTGTGCCGCCTAGCAAGGCGACAGGCGAAGCGGTTGTGGTGGCAGGCGATCTGCCTGAATGGGTCGCAGAAATGCGCCCGGATAGCAAGCCGACCTTGCGCATTGGCGATCAGGAGATCACTTTAGAAGAGCGCCCGCTCTCTGCTCTGCCAGAGCCGATCTTGGCGCTGCGCGAGCGTCTGAAGCAACTGCCAGAGCCGCCCGCTGCGCCTGAGAGTCCTGATAGTCCGCTCAGCGGCATTGCGGAGGTCTTGCAGCCGCCCGCTTTTGAGGCTGTGCCGAGTCCCTTGACGCCCAGCGGCGCTCTTGCCACAGCCGCACAATTGGCAGGCGTCCAGACCTTGCGCAAGATCGTGGCGGCGCAGGAGGAAATCCTCAAGCGCCGTGAGAGCCTTGAGATCGGCGCGCCCGCGCACCTGAAGCCACGCGCACGGCTCAAATTCGATCGTCTTTTGCTGATCGTTTTCCTGATCGCAGCTGTGGTCTTGCCGTTTTTCACCGATCTGGCAAACCTCGTGCCGCCGCCGCGCTTTGCTGCGCTCGACTCAGCCTCACAGACGCGCTTTACAGCCATCAATCGGGCTGTTTCAGATATCCCGCGTGGTGCAAGCGCTCTGGTCGCTTTTGAGTACACGCCGAATGCCGCCGCTGAGATGGACGATCTTGCCCGCGCCTTGCTACGCGACCTGATCAGGCGTGAAGTGAAGCCGATCCTCATCAGCACTAATCCTGCGGCTTCTCTGCACGCCTATAACTTGCTGTACCGTCTCAGCCGCGACTCAGCTGAAATGGCAACGCTAGGGCGCAATACCCCACTCGCGCCGCGCCGTGATTACATTGTCTTGGGCTACTTGCCCGGCGGAGTCAGTGGCGTGCGGGCATTGGCGAACGCGCTCTATGACGATTCGTTCCAGCAGCAGGTCATCTTTGGTAACGATTTAGAGGGCGCATCCAGCGGCATCACGCCCGATCAGCTGCGAATCTTGCGCGCTCAGCCGATCTTCCTCCTCGCCCAGAGCCAAGAGGACGTGCAGACTTGGGTTGAGCAGTACCGCCCGCCGCCGAACGCGCCGCCCGATTCGCGCTTGCGCATGGTGATCGCCACTGCTGCCGCAGCCACTGCCACTGCCCAGACCTACGCTGCTGCAGAGCCTGAGCGTATCATCGGCACGCTCAGCGGATTGCGCGACGCTCTGCTCTACCGCGAGGTGCGCGCTCAGTACCCTAGCGCTGAGGCGCAACGCAAGGCGGAGCAGCACTGGCAGAGCGTCGGATTTGCCGCCTTCGCCGCGACTTTAGCGATCTTGATCGGCGCTGCTCTGAGTATGATCCAGTATCTTGCCCAAAGGAGACGCTCCCAGTGACGCCTGAGACTCTTGAGCAAGTCGGTGTGATCGCAGGCGCTGTGCTGACCCTCGCTATTTTCAGCTACGCGCTGGGCGATAACTTCCTCTATCGCCTTGCCATTCACATTTTCATTGGCGCGGCGGCGGGCTTTGTGCTGTTAGCGACGCTAGAAAGCGTGTTGATCCCGTGGCTGAGCGCTACTGTGCTGATCACGCCCTTTGAGCTACCGCGCTTGGTCATCGGACTGTTGCCGTTCCTGTTTGGCTTGCTGCTGGTCTATAAGGGAACGGCGCGCCTCTCGCGCTTGGGCGACTTTGGCGTGATGATTGTGTTGGGAGTCGGCACGGCGTTAGCGCTGTTGGGCGCAGTCAATGGCACGCTCTTGCCGCTGATCGGCGATGCAGCGCGCGCCTTCCGCCCTGAGAATGCCCTCAATGGCTTGATCGGGCTGATCGGCACGCTCTCGGTCTTGGTCTTTTTCACCTATGTCGGCTTGCGGCGGCTCTCAGGCGAGGTGACCCAATTCTTGCCCGTGCGCTTTGTCGGCTTGATCGGGCAGGGCTTCATCGCCATTACTCTGGGTGCTACCTACGGTCTGCTGATCCTCTCAGCCTTGACCGTGCTGAGCGGCGTTTTGTCCGATCGGCTGTTCATTCTGATCGGGAGATAGGCATGGCGGCGCGCACAAGGACTCCCAAAGCCAAGTCGGATAAGCAGCAAGCGCCCAGCAAGCGCCTTGCGCGTCAGGCGATCGAGACTCAGCCTGTTGAGACGGCGGTGCGCCGCGTAGTGACAGCGGACATCGGGAGTGTGCATACGCACGTGGCACTCTACGACCTTGTGGAGGGGCAATTTCGCCTTGTGGGGCGCGCTCAAGCCCTCACGACAGCGGCGCCACGCGGCTATGACGTGAGCGAGGGTCTGCGGCGCGCTCTGGAGGAGCTGGGCGCGCTCAGCGGACTAAATTTCCTCTCTCCTGACCGTGAGCAGCACTTTTTGCTGGGCGAGGACCACGGCAACACCTTCGTGGCGACTGCCAGCGGCGGCAAGCCGATTCGGACGATCTTAGTCGGTTTGATGCCGAACGTGAGTTTGGAGAGCGGCAAGCGCGCCCTTGAAAGCTCTTACATCGAGCTGGTGGATGCGCTCGATCTGTTGGATGTGCGCACGCTTGAGCAGCAAGTGAACGCCATTCTGCGCGCTGCGCCCGATCTGATCGTGATCGTAGGTGGCACGAATAGCGGCGCTAATGCGCCCGTGCGCACTTTGATTGATACTGTGCGCATTGCCGCTCAGTTGGCGCCCGGCGCCAAGCCGATTGTGCTGTATGCGGGCAATGCAGCGCTTGCCGCCTATGTGCGTGAGCAGCTGGACGATCACGTCGTGCTGTATGTAACTGAGAACGTCCGCCCTAGCCTTGAGCGCGAGTCTTTCGATCCGATCCGCCTTGAACTCGCTTTGCTCTATGGCGATTACCGTGCGCGCACCACGCCCGGTTTCAAGACCATTCAAGAGGTGAGCGCGCTTGGAGTCCTGCCCAGCGTGGAGAGCTACAGCAACATCGTGCGCTACCTCGCCGATTCGGGCGGCAAAAAGCAGAATGTGCTGGCTGTGGATGTCGGTAGCTCCACTGTGACGGTCTGTGCCATGGTGCGCGGCGCGCTGAACATCACCATTCGCTCTGATCTAGGCTTGGGACACAGCGCAGTCAGCGGCGCGGAGGCGGTCGGGGTGCGTAACATCGCTCGCTGGCTGACTTTTGAGCCTTCGCCTAATGAGATTATGGATTACGTTTGGAACAAGACGTTGCGCCCTGCCACACTCCCGGAGATCAGCCGCGAACTGGAGATCGAGTATGCTCTTGCCCGCGAGCTGATCCGCGCTGCCATGCAGACCTCGCGGCAAGGCTGGCAGGGCGTGCCGCTCAACGCACCGCTGCCGCCCATGCAGCCGATCATCGGCATTGGCTCCGTCTTGGCACAGCCGATCAACCCCGGCATGGGCGCGCTGCTCTTGCTGGATGCATTACAGCCACAAGGAATCGTAGATTTGCGCCTTGATCCTTATGGCGTCATGGCTTCAATGGGCAGTTTGATCCATCTTGAGCCGCTGACCGTCGTTCAGGTGCTTGAGACAGGCGGTCTGCTCAACTTGGCAACGGCGATCTGTCCTTCGGGCAAGACGAGCGGCATAGCGCTTGAGGCGCGGGTCACTTATGCAGATGGGCGCAGCCGTGAGGTGCGCCTGCCGAGCAACACGCTGCGCGTTGTGCCACTTCCACTTGGGCAGAAGGCGCAGGTTTCGGTCAAACTTGGGCGCGGCTTGCGCTTGAACGGCAAACGCCGCCTGACCTTTCAAGCGGGCGGCAGTGCCGTCGGGCTGATTTTTGACACACGCGGCAGACCGTTCGCCCTGCCGCGTGAGCTGAGCCGCCGCGCCGAAATTTTGCCCAAGTGGTACGAGGCTGTGCAAGAGGGCGAGTGAGATGCCTTACTACCCTGAGACAACGATTATTCTAGGCTCAACGCGCATCATCCGCGAGTACAAGTTGCCGCCTAACGCTATTGGCAGGGCTGAGGTCAGCAACGGCTCAAGCGTGGCGCCTGATACGGTCTTGCTATCAGGCACGATTCCCTCTGATGTCATTTTTCTGGATGCTGTCAAGCTGCTTGGGCTGCGCAACGCTGCGCAGATCACTGAAGACATGCTCCAAGTGCCAGTGGGCGAGGTCTATGAGAGCGGCGTGCCGCTCTTGGTGAATGGCAAGGGACGGCGCGCCAAGAAAGTGGTCACGCCCAAGCGGGCGCGCTTTGCCCAGCTGGAGGCGGGGCGCGTCTTGCTGCAGACCGATCCACAGCCTGTGGCGGTCTATGCCTTGATGGAGGGGCGCGTCAACAGCGTGAGCGAGAATCGCGTGGTGGTGGAGACAGGCGGCGCGCTGATTCAGGCGGCTTGGGGCAACGGGAATGCCAGCTATGGCTCGCTTGCCTTTGCCAAAGAGGATAGCGGGCTGGAGCGGCTTGGTTTGGAGGATGAAGAGGATAGCGGGCAGGTTGTGGTGCTGGATGAGTCGATCCAGAGCGCCGCGATTTTCGGGGAGGCGGCGCAAAAGCGTTGGCGCGGCATAATTGCGCCTTCTATGAGTTCAGCTTTGCGCGAACAGGCACTTCGGCTCGAGATTCCGCTCATTTTGACCGAAGGCTTCGGCAATTTGCCGTATTCGGATATTGTCTACAACTTGCTGGAGAGCAATCGCGGGCGCTTCACCACGCTTGATGCGGTTGAGCCGTCTGTGTGGCGCTCAGAGCGCCCTGAGATCATCATCCCGACCGGTCCGAGCGCCCGTTTGCGCATTCCAGAGCTGAATGTGCCTCTGGCAGTGGGCGCTACCGTGCGCCTGACGCGCTTGCCGCACATGGGGCGAGTTGCCAGAGTGCTAAATTTGCCCGAATCGCCTGTTACGGTAGAAAATGGGCTGCGTGTGGCTGCGGCTGAGGTACAATTCTCGGACACTTCAGAGGTTGCCTTCGTGCCGCTTGCCAATGTGGAACTGATCGGGCGTCCGCTGGATGCGCCGAGCCGACCGCAACCTTAGGGGGAAGTATGGCTAATTTGTTTGGCGAAGACGATCTTGACGCGAATGGCGGTCTGGCGCCTGCACCGCCGCCGCGCAATCGTACTTTTCTATTTTTGGCGATTTTTCTGGTCTTTTTGATCGCCGTTGGTCTTGTGGTGATCATCATCGCCGCGATTGATGCCGGCAACCGCAACCGCGAGTTGCAACAAACTCGCGTAGCCATTGAGCAGACCAATGAGGCAGTCTTTGACGCGCTCACACGCACCACCATTGCCCAGACGTGGACGCGCACGCCCACGCCCACTAGCACGCCCACTAATACGCCTACTAACACTAACACACCGTCTCCCACGCCTACTCCCACTGTGGATGTTGAGGCGACTGAGGTGGAAGGTACGCGCATTGCCCTGCTCACACAGACCTTTGAGGTCTCGGCGCTGGAGATCACGCAGACGGCTGAGGCCTTCCGTACGCTTTTTGCGCAACAAACTGAGAATGCCGCCCTGCTGCTCACGCTCACGGCACAAGCGCTCCCCGTCACGCCTACGCCCTCGCCAACGCTCGAAATGGTGATCGGCACGCCGATCTTCGTCACGCCCACGCCCATCGGCTTGCTAGTGACTATCTCGCCTTCGCCCACTTTCGGCTTGGTTGAGCTCGGCACGCCAATATCACCACTCCAGCTGGTCACGATTGCCCCAGAGGGCGTTGTCACGCCTTCGCCCACGCCCAGAGTCCTGCCTGAGGGCGGTTTCTTCGACGATATCGGCTTAGGCGGCAATTCGCCTAACAGCTTGCCCGCTATCGGCTTGTTGGCGCTTGGCTTGCTTGCGATCATCTTTGTGGCGCGCCGCCTGCGCATGAGAGATTGAGATGCAGTTTGTGCATTCTGCACAATTGACCCTGCCTTGCGGCATGTATAATGGATGCTGAGGAACTTTGAGGCATGATTCGCGTTCACGCTTTTCCGCGCCGCCGTAGCCGCCGCGCCACCAGACATAAGTCTGGATGGACATTGCGCTACGCTTAGCGGAAAAGCAATGCGCAAGCCCTTCAGACTCTAACAGGTCTGAGGGGCTTTTTTTATGCATCGCACCTGAGTACATGAGAGGGAGGAAATTTGACGCACGCTCATCTTGAGACATTGCCCAATGTTACAACCCAGACGCTGCGAGTCGGCGTGTTTGGCGCCACGGGCTATACCGGTCAGCTCTTGATTGAATTGCTGCGCGAGCATCCGCACGTCAATTTGCAATTTGCCACCTCCGAGCGTGAGCGCGCCCTTGAAGACGGCACGCCGCTCATCCCCGCCGATTCCGCGCCGCTAGAGAGCGTGGACGCGGTCTTCCTGTGCTTGCCGAACGGCGTCTCAGGTGGTGTGGCGGCGAAGGCAGTCGCGGCGGGCGTTCGCGTGATCGATCTGAGCGCCGATCTGCGCCTCGAGTCAGCCGCGCTCTACGAACAGACCTATAAAATGCCGCATCCCGCGCCGCAGCTCTTGCCCGCGCCCTACGGCTTGCCTGAGATCACGCGCTCAGCGCTGCACAATGCGCCCTACATCGCCAATCCGGGCTGCCACGTGACCGCTGTGCTGTTAGCGCTCTATCCATTGGCGCGGGCGGGCGCGCTCAGCAGTGCGCCGATCATTGCCGATACCAAGACGGGCGTCTCAGGCGCAGGTAGAGAGCCAAAGCCTGAGTCCATGTTCTGCGAAGTGTACGGCGATGTGAAGCCGTATAACATCGGGCGGGTACATCGCCACGTGCCAGAGATCGAACAGATGTTGGGCAAATTGCAGCCCGATTGCGGGGCGCTGATCTTCGCGCCGCACCTTGTGCCGCTCGATGTCGGCTTGTTGGCAACGGTCTATGCCACGCTCAAGCCCGAATGGACGCTAGAGCGCGTCTACGCTGAGTATCAAACTGTTTACAGCGCTGAGCCGCTAATCGCTTTGCATTCACTGGGCAGAGCGGCGCGCATCCGTGAGGCAGCCCATCGCAATGGCGCTGTAATCGGCGTGAGCGCGGGTCAAGGCAACACGCTCATCCTGACCTGTGCGATTGACAACTTGCGCAAGGGCGCTTCCGCGCAGGCGCTCCAGAATTTCAACATCATGTTCGGCTTGCCAGAGACAACGGGACTGCTCTGAGGCGCTTATGGTGACGCTCTACAAAATTGGCGGCGCGCCACTGGAAGATAGCGCCTATCTGAGCGCGCTCGCCGCCCATCTCAAGACCCTTCCCGCGCCGCCGATCCTCGTGCATGGCGGCGGCAAGGCAATCAGCCGCCTGCAGACCGCTTTCGGCATTCAGCCGCGCACCATCGGCGGTCTGCGCGTGACCGACGAACAGACTATGGCGCTCGTGGCAATGGCGCTGATCGGCGAGGCGAACGTCAACCTCGTGGCGGCACTCGTGCGCGAGGGCGTGGAGGCGCAGGGCTTTCACGGCGCGGATCGCGGCGTGCTGCGCTCACGTCCGCTGCAGCATCCTGAAGGCGATCTTGGGCGCGTAGGCGTGATACACACAGTGCGCACTGAGGTGCTGTCTGAGGTGCTCAGCGCAGGAGTCGTGCCTGTGGTCGCGCCGATTGCCCTTGCTGATGATGGCGGCTTGCACAACATCAACGCCGATCAGGCGGCGGGCGCGATTGCAGCGGCAATAGGCGCTGCACAGGTCATTTTTTTGACAGATGTGGCAGGCGTGCTGCACGAGGGCGCGGTTGTGCCAGCGCTGAGGCGCGCCGAGGCGGAGTCGCTCATTGCAACGGGCGTTGCAAGTGGCGGCATGGCGGTCAAGCTGCGCGCAGCGCTAGAGGCGCTCTCAGCCGGCGTGAGCGCGGCGCGCATCACAGATGTATACGGACTTTCCAACGGCATGGGAACGCTGATCACAGCCTAGAGAGGGGAGAAAGGTAAGGAAATGGAGATCACACGCGATTTAACAGCAGCCGAGATCATCGCGCTTGGCGAGGCGCACATCGCTAAGACCTATAAGCGTCCAGCGATAGTGCTTTCGCACGGGCGCGGCGTCCAAGTGTGGGATACAGAGGGACGCGAGTACTTTGACTTCGCAGCAGGTATTGCCGTGAATGCGCTCGGTCATGCGGATGCAGGCATTGCGGCTGTTTTGGCAGAGCAAGCAGGGAAGCTGATCCACACCAGCAACTTGTACTACACGCTGCCGCAGATCAAGCTGGCAGAGCGCTTGACGGCGCACAGTTTCGCTGACCGCGTCTTTTTTACGAACAGCGGCACTGAGGCGAACGAGGCGGCGATCAAGTTTGCGCGCAAATACGCCCGCGTCACTTTCAACACGGCTGAGAAAACACAGATCGTCTGCTTTGATCACGCCTTTCACGGGCGCACTATGGGATCGCTCGCGCTGACGCCGAAAGAGGCGTATCAGGCGCCGTTCCGCCCGCTGATGCCCGATGTGCTGGTCTTGCCGTTCAACGATCAGGCGGCGCTAGAGCAGATCACAGAGCGCGCTTGCGCCGTCTTCATCGAGCCGATTCAGGGCGAGGGCGGCATTCATGAGGCGTCCGCTGCTTTCTTGCGGGCGCTGCGGGCGCGCTGCGATCAGGTGGGCGCGTTGCTGGTCTTCGATGAGGTGCAGTGCGGTCTGGGGCGCACAGGCGATCTGTGGGCGCACACAGCCAGCGGCGTCCAGCCGGATATGATGACCCTTGCTAAGCCACTGGCGGGCGGCTTGCCCATTGGCGCGCTCCTAGCGACTGAGCGCGTGGCAAGCGCACTGACCTACGGCGATCACGGCAGCACCTTTGCGGGCAGTCCGCTGATCACGGCTGTGGCAAACTACGTTTTTGATCGGATCAGCGCGCCTGAGTTCCTTGCGCACGTGCGGCGCGTCGGGAGCTATTTGAAGGGGCGCTTGGCGGCGATCAACAGCCCGAAAATCAAGGAAGTGCGCGGACGCGGCTTGATGCTGGGCATTGAGTTCACAGGCGATCTCGCGGCGAGCGTAGTGGAGCAGGGCTACGCGCACGGCTTGCTCTTAGTCGGCTCTGGCACGAACGTCTTGCGCGTGATTCCGCCCTTGATCGTCACAGAGCGTGAGTGCGACCTGTTCGTTGAGCGTCTGACAGCAATTTTGGCAAAACTTTAAGGGTGAAAGAAGGAATCAACATGCCTCGTCAACATCCGCAGTACAAAAAAGTGGTGCTTGCCTATAGCGGCGGCTTAGACACCTCAGTGATCGTGCCTTGGCTGCGCGAGACATACAATGTGGAAGTGATCTGCTTCACAGCGGACTTGGGTCAGGGTGAAGAGCTGGACGGCTTGGAAGAAAAGGCGCTCAGGAGCGGCGCCAGCAAGCTGATCATCCGCGATTTGCGCCGCGAATTCCTGACCGACTTCATCCTACCGACCATGCGCGCAGGCGCCATCTATGAGCGCGAGTATCTGCTTGGCACGTCCTTTGCGCGCCCGCTGATTGCCAAGCACATGGTCGAGGTTGCTGAGCAGGAAGGCGCGGATGCGGTCGCGCACGGCGCCACGGGCAAGGGCAACGATCAGGTGCGCTTTGAGGTCAGCGTGATGGCGCTCAATCCCAAGCTGGGCATCATTGCGCCATGGCGGGATGAGAAATGGTTCATTCGCAGCCGCGAAGACGCCGTCGAATACGCCGAAGAGCGCGGCATTCCTGTCAGCGCGACGCTCAAGTCTATCTACAGCCGCGACCGCAACCTGTTCCACATGAGTCATGAGGGCGGCTTGCTAGAGAATCCGTGGGCAAAGCCCGAAGAGAGCATGTTCGTGCTGACAGCAAGTCCGCAGGCGGCGCCCGATCATACGGAGTCCATTGAGATCAGCTTTAAGGAAGGCACACCCGTAGCGCTCGACGGCGCGCCTATGGATATCCTTGACCTGTTCATGACGCTGAACGATCTGGGCGCCAAGCACGGGATCGGGCGCGTGGACATGGTTGAGAATCGCTTGGTGGGCATGAAGTCGCGCGGCGTCTACGAGACTCCGGGCGGCACGATCCTCTACAAAGCGCACCAAGCGCTGGAGAGCATCTGTCTGGACAAGGCGACGCTGCATATGAAGCTCCAGTTAGCGATCAAGTACGCTGAATTGGTCTACAACGGACAGTGGTTCAGTCCGCTGCGCGAGGCGCTGGATGCCTTTGTGAACGTGACTCAGCGCAACATGACGGGCGATGTGCGCCTTGAACTCTACAAGGGCAACGTGATCGTCAGCGGGCGGCGCTCACCGTTCAGCCTGTACCGCGAGGATTACGCCTCATTCGGGCGCATGGATATCTACGATCAGCAGGACGCGGAAGGCTTCATTAACCTGTTCGGCTTGCCCAACAAGATCGAGGCGCTGATCGCCCTCGAAGGCGGCGGACGCAGCCGCTACGCCGCGCCCGATTACAGCCGTTTCAAACGCGATTAGCGCTACATGGCGTGCCGCGTGTAGAGTCAGTCTACACGCGGCAAGGTCACGCCCGTCTGACCCTGATACTTGCCCTTGCGCTGCGCGTAGTTCACATCACAGACCTCATCGCCCTGAAAAAATAGCACCTGTCCGATGCCTTCATTAGCGTAGATCACGGCAGGGAGCGGCGTGGTGTTAGAAATTTCAAGCGTCACATAGCCCTCCCAAGCTGGCTCAAGCGGCGTGACGTTCAGCACCAAGCCGCAGCGCGCATAGGTGCTTTTGCCCATCACAATGCCGAGGGTATCAGGCGGCATTCGGAAGTACTCCACAGTGCGTCCGAGTGCGAAGGAATTGGGCGGGATGATGCAGCGCTCACCGCGAAAAACGACCATTGAACGCTCATCCATTGCCTTTGGGTCAACCACAGTGTTATACGGATTGGGCGTGAAGATGCGGAATTCATCGGCAATGCGGATATCATAGCCGTAGCTGGAGAGTCCGTAGCTGATCACGTTAGCGCGCACTTGCTCTGGCACAAAAGGCGCGATCATGCCGTGCTGTTGCGCCATATGGCGTATCCAGCGGTCTGCTTTTAGTCCCATGCGATCCTCAGTTTGTGCGATATGCGCGCCAATGGTAGCGCAGAGCGGCTCAGCGCGCTAGAATAGGTGCGTTGTACATCGCACAGAGACTTGAGCATGTTCATAGACGCCTACGGCATTCATCTCGGACCGCTCTACATCCGTTTCTACGCCTTGATCTTGATCGGCGGCATGGTAGTGGGCGCCTACCTCGCCTCGCGCCGTGCGCCAAAATTCGGTCTCGATCCCAAGTACATCTGGGATGGGCTGACGTGGGCGATCATCCCCGGCTTGATCGGCGCACGGCTCTATCACGTCCTGACACCCTCGCCTGCCAGCGGACTGACCACACAGTACTACCTTGAAAATCCGCTGCAGATATTCGCCATCTGGAACGGCGGCTTGGGCATTTATGGCGGCATTGCAGGCGGCATTTTGGGCATATGGCTGTACGCACGGCGGCAGAAGCAGCCGCTCCTGCGCTGGTTAGACCTTGTGGCGCCTAGCATGGCAATCGGGCAAGCAATCGGGCGCTGGGGCAACTTCGTCAATCAAGAGCTGTATGGCGCGCCAACTAACCTGCCATGGGCGATCTCCATCGCACCTGAGCATCGGCTGCGCGGCTATGAGGCGTTTGAGCGCTTTCATCCGCTTTTCCTGTATGAGTCGCTTTGGATGCTTGGCACGGCGCTGATCTTGATCGGCTTGGCGTGGCGCTGGCGCGATCAGGCACGGCACGGGACGATCACGCTGCTCTACATCATTTCTTACGCCACAATTCGCTTTCTGCTGGACTTCCTGCGCTTAGATAGTCACGGCATTCAGGGCATTCCTGCGCTCACCACTGCCCAGATTGTCTCGCTAGTGGCAGCGGGCGTGGCAGTAGCTCTTTTGGTATTTTGGCATAGACGCACGCTTTCAATTCAGGAGACTATCCATGAGCGCTAGGGTGAACCAACGCTGGGCATTACTGCTCATCATTGCAGCTGGTATTCTTCCACTGGGAGTTGTTGCTTGGGGGAGCAATTTTGCGCGCTACATTGCCGATGACTACTGCATGAAAAATTCCTCGATGCAACTAGGTTGGTGGGGCTTTATTGTGTTTGTATACACGAGCTGGACAGGCACTTTTTCAAGCTTAGCCTTGCAGGGGCTGATACCTAGTCCACAGTTCATAGCTCTTCCTATTCTCCTGATGCTTGTTATGTGGCTGTGGTTGCTCTATCTCGCTGTGCGCAGACTTCTCATGCATGTATCGGTCAACGATGAGTCTTTAATAAGCGGAGCAATTGCATTTTTGCTTTTCGCAGTTTTTATATACACCTTGCCCAGCTTACATCAAGCACTTTTTTGGTACACTGCTGCAGTGCCATATACGCTGCCGCTCGTCGGGATGTTGCTAAACGTCTTATGGCTGGGTCGCCTGAAATCACCATGGGGTGTGCTGATTTTCTTCGTTTTTAACTTTATCTTGGCAGGCTTCAACCCAAGTTTCACAGGTGTGCAGATTTTTTGGCTAGGCTCGCTTCTACTGCTTACTATGCGTCATAAAACAATTCGCTGGCAACTTGTAAGCAGTTTATTGGGCGCGTTGATTAGCTTTGCAATTGTTTCAATTGCACCGGGTAACGCGAACCGCATTGCGGCAAGCCCAGCCATCTTCGATTTAGGAAGGGCGCTTAGCGTGTTGCCAGCAGCGCTCAGACTCTCGCTACACCGCGCGTTTCTGAACGTGCCCTTTGGTACACTGGCTCTACTGTTAATCCCTGCAATTTTTGCTTTTCACTTCGGAAAGCAAATTAATAGAAAAATAATTGTCGTTGGGTTAATCGGACTTTTTATTCTTGCTATTGGAAGTGCTGTAGTCGCACTCATGCCAAGTTTGTATACCTTTGCTCTCCTACCCCCATCGCGTGGCTGGACAATCCCGCTATGGAGTTTGTTATGCGCCTTGGCTGCATTCGGCTATTTGCTTGGCTTGCTTGTACGTGCAGACCAACCGCCACTGGGCTATTTGCCTCGCTATGCACAGATTGCTGCGGTCATTTTGGTGATAGGCGTCACACTAAACGGTATGCCAATCACCTTGCAAGCTTTGCAGCGCCAAGCCGCCTATGCTGCTGCATGGGATGAGCGCGATGCTTATCTGCGTGCGCTCAGTGGTGCAGAGAGTGTCCGTGTGCGCTCTTTTCATGGCACCTTCGAGCTTGAAGACCTGACCGACGATCCGAACCACTGGACGAACGCTTGCATCGCCAATTACTACAATCTGAGCGCAATTCTAGCCGACGACCAGCCGCCGTTCGTGCCATAAATGCTGATTGACGCGCAAACGCATTCGTGCTACTCTGAATCGTGTGTAAGAGTCTTGCTACACAAGGCACATCCGCATGACCGACGCCGAATTAACCCTGCTCAGCTTGCTTCAGGAGAAGCCGTGCTACGATCACGAGCTGAACAAGATCATCGAGCAGCGCGGCATCCGCCGCTGGACGGCTATCGGCAGCTCTTCAATGTACTATGTGCTAGATAAACTAGAGCGGCAAGGCTTAGTGCGCCATCAGGCTGATGAAAATGGACGCCGTCTGTTTTCGATCAGCGAGGCAGGGCAAGGCGTGCTGCAAACCGCCATTGCTGACCTGATCGGCACTGCCCGCGCCTACGATAGAGGCTTTGAGCAGGGTCTGGCTAACCTATCCGCGCTCAAAAAGCCGCAGATTCTCTCCGCGCTGCTCAGCAGACAGCAAGATTTGAGCCTACAGATCACTCGTCTACAAGAGCTGTACGCCAGAGAAAAGCCGACGTTACCCTTTGCTCTTGCAGCAATGTATGAGCATCGCCTGCACATGATGGAAGCAGAGCTGGCATGGCTCAAAGAGTTTATCCCTGCTTGGGAGGCGCAAGCGCCTGATGAGCCTGAGCCGACTATTGAGCCATACTTCGCGCCGCGTGAGCGCCAAGTCATCTTGCCGCAAGACCCCGACTCCGTACACAAGGTAGAGACACGAGCTGTGCCGCCTGAGCAAAGGTCTACGCCGCCTGCCATGCGCACAGAGATCAAACCGCTTCCAAGTGAGCCTGATAAGCCTGTTGAGGATGCTTGATCGGCTATGACCACTGATGACGGTCGCAAAAAAGCGCTCGACGCCACGCTACAAGACCTGACCAAACGCTTCGGCGAAGGCACTGTGCTGCGCCTTGGCGATGCACAGCACTTACAAGTGCAAGCCATTCCTAGCGGCTCGCTCGCGCTGGACATCGCCACAGGCGTCGGTGGCATTCCGCGCGGACGCATCACTGAGATTTACGGACCTGAGAGCAGCGGCAAAACGACCGTCTGCTTGCATGTGATCGCGGAGGCACAGCGCATGGGCGGCGCGTGCGCTTTCATTGACATGGAACACGCCCTCGATCCAAGTTACGCTGCGCGCATCGGCGTGAATGTGAACAGTCTATGGATCGCGCAGCCCGACTACGCAGAGCAGGCACTAGAAATCTGTGAGACCCTGATCCGCTCCGCTGCCTTCGACGTGATCGTCCTAGATAGCGTGGCGGCGCTTGTGCCAAAGGCGGAGATTGAAGGCGAGATGGGCGAGTCGTTCGTCGGTGTGCAGGCGCGCCTGATGAGTCAGGCGTTGCGCAAGCTCAGCGGCGCCATTAGCAACTCCAAAACTGTGATGATGTTCACCAATCAGCTGCGCGAAAAGGTCGGCGTGGTGTACGGCAGCCCGGAGGTCACCACAGGCGGGCGCGCCCTGAAATTCTACGCCAGCCTGCGCCTTGATATCCGCCGCACACAGGCTATCAAGTCAGGTGAAGAGGATATCGGCAGCCACGTGCGCGTCCGCGTGACCAAGAACAAGGTCGCGCCGCCCTTCCGCGAGGCTGAGTTCGATATCATGTTCAATGAAGGCATCAGCAAGGTGGGCGATATCCTCGATATTGGCGTGGCAATCGGCGTGATTGAGAAGCGCGGCGCCTTCTTCCGCTACGGCGAACAGCTGCTCGGACAAGGGCGCGAGGCAGCCAAGACCTTCCTGAAGGAAAACGCTGCCCTTGCCCAGCGCATTGAACAGGCGATCCGTGCGCAATATGGCTTAGTTCGCGCCGAGAGCTAGTTACAGGCGCGGGCGTGTTCAGCCAGCGTGCGGCTGAAAGTATGCCTCCCGCCGCTCTCAGGACAAGCGCGGAAGTAGACGTAGTCCGTTTGCTCAGGGTAGAGCGCTGCTGCGATGGACGCCAAGCCAGGCGAACAGATCGGAGTAGGCGGCAAGCCCTGATACAGGTAAGTGTTATAGGGCGATTGCACGCTGCGATAGTCCTCACGGGTTAGGCGCGCCCACCACGTCTCAGGATCGCGCGTGTTGCCAAGGGCGTACTGAACAGTCGGATCGGCGTCAAGCGTAGTCGGGATGTTGGGATTGGGCGGAGTCCGTCGGCTGTTGAACAGCCGATTCAAGTAGACCCCGGCAATGCGCGGACGCTCGTCATCGAAAATTGCCTCGCGTTGCACAATGCTTGCCAATGTGATCGCCTCATAAAAGGTCAGACCGTTAGCGAGGGCAGCAGCACGCATTGGGGGCGTGATCCGCGCATCGAAGTTAGCTAACAGGCGCGTGACTAGGTCTTGCGCTGTGCCGCAGGCAGGCAGGATGTACGTATCGGGGAACAGAAAGCCTTCGAGAGAGCGTCCGATTGGCACGCCGACCCGCGCTGCAAACGCGCCGATCTCGCCTGCTTGTGAGCCTGCGCCCGCCCCGACCAGTGCCAGAAAGTCAGCGCCTGTGAAGGTCAGTCCGCGTGTGCGATCAATGGCGGCAGCGATCTCTTCGATGCGCCAGCCCTCCAGCACACGAAAGACGATCGTATCCGCATTGGCGTCGGTCAGGCGCTGAGCGATTTGCGGCAAGCTGAGCGACCGTCTGAGCGAAAATGTGCCAGCTTGCAAGCGCGAGTCGATGTTGAAATAGCGCACATAGGTGCGAAAGAGGTCAGGATCAAGGGCGAAGCCCTGTGCAGCCAACTGTTGAGCGATGCTATAAGCGTCGCTGCCCCGCGCCACATTGAAGCACACTACGCTCTCATCAGCACTGAGCGGACGATTCAGTTCGGCGCTGCGCAAGGTCAGGCGCAAGCGCAACACGAGCGACTCAAGCGGATTCAGATGCGGCGTGCTTGCTGCTGCAGCAAAGGCAATGCCCACAAAAGCGAGGCACAACACTCCGCCTAGAAACAATCCTGAAAGGATCAAGGCGCGTAGCGAAACACGCGACGATCCGCTCACTTCAAGTCCCTCCTTCACTGGTAGGTTTTTCACGGCGCACTAGCAGTCGCCCAAGCCCTTCCGCCGCAAGGATGATCGCCACTAAAGTCAGCGGCAAGTAGTAACGTTGCCAGTTCACTGGCACGCTCACAGAAGCTAAGAAAGTTGCGCCCGCCCACAGCAAGACCGCCCAAGCGATCAAGTTGCGCCGCCGCGCCTCGATGAGCAGGGTCAGCCCGCCGAAGAGCGCTAGACCTGTCAAAACGCCGCCGATCAGCGCACCCCAATCCCAGCCGTTTGTGGCGGAGCGCTGATAGGCGGCGATCTGTTCATCCAGTATGCCCGCCCAAGCAGGCGACTCAAAATACTGCGGCGCGCTCAAAAACGGCTGGGTCAAAATGGCGAGTAGACGTGCGCCCAAATCAGGATGGGCAAGCGTTGGATCGGAGGCTTGGATGCTGAGCAACTGGCTGCGCATTGCAAAGATCGCCCTAATTGCCTCAAGCGGCGCGTTCCACAGATGCGGCGAGAGCGCGAACCACGTCACTGCGCCCACAATGCCCGCAAAACTGACCCACAGCAACGGACGCAGCGGGCGCGGCGGCGAATCGCGCACGAGGCCCGTGATGAGCGCAGCCATCAGCGCGGCGCCCGCCACAATCACGCCTGTGTGCTTGCTGGCGACTGTCAAGCCGATCAGAACGCCTAGTCCGCCGTAGCGCGCCCACGCAGGCAACTTGACCATGAATCCGCGCGCCGTCGCGCTGTGTTCCGCCACAATCAGCGCCACCAGCCAGTACAGGCTGAAGAGCGAGAAAAAGATCAGACTGCCCTCCAGCATGGCGCGCCTGCCATTCAGCAAAATCACGGGATGAAGCGCGTAGAGCAGCGCTGCAGGATAAGCAAGCGCACGCAAGCGCAAGTGCCAGCCCAGCATGAACATCGGCACAACTGCCAACGCTGCAAAAATCGCCGACGCCCAGCGCGCCAGATTCAGCTCATCTTGGCTCGGCACGTTGCCATTGGCGATGTTCCATTCAAGCGGCATTGCCCAAGCGTAGATGTTCGGCAGACTCTCAGGCGACCGACCGCTGAGCGCCCACAACAACCCGACTGCGTTTTTGTGGATTGTGCCGTTGAGCAAACGCAAGTACTGCAGCGTATCCACTTCAACAGGCGGTATGTAGGCGAGCGCCGCTGCGCCCTGATCGCGCAGCAAGAAAAAGTCGCGCGCTAGGGCGATGTGCATGTATTCATCGCCGTGCGGCGGCACTTGCGGTGTGCCGAGCAGCACATACAGCATCAGCGCCAACACAAAAGCGACGTCGGCGAGGCGCTTGCGGCTATCGGGCATGGCAGGCGTCCCCTAACTTGAGCCTCTGGGCGAGCCACGCCAGACCAAGCGCTACTAAGAGTGCTAGTGGGAAGGTCAAGAGCAAGTAGTAGCGTTGCCACATCAGGCTATTGGTGATGAAAAGCGCTGCACTTGTGCCGATCAGCACTATGCCGATGAAGGCGCCCGACCGCAAACGCAGCAATGCCATAGCGCCGAGCAAAAGTAAGATGTACACGAGCGGCGCGGCTGCATACCATGTCACGCCTTGTATGCCGCGCTCGTAGCTTTGGATTGAGTCGGCGAGCCAATCGCGCCACGGGTTGAGCGTATCCTCAAAGTACTGCGGCGCGCCGAACGGAAAGGCGATCAGCGCCTCCAAGCGCTCAGCAAGGCTCAGCGGTCGTCCGAAGAGCTGATTTTGACCAGCAAAAATTGCGTTGCGCAGGCGTAGCACCTCACGCGGTACATCTAGAGGTGCGCTCCACCACGACGGGTTGAGCGCCAAAAAGACCGTACCCGCAACCAGCCCAGAGAGCGCTAGCGTGCGCAAAGTCTGCCAGAGGTGCGCCCTAGCCTGCCATAGCAGCGCAAGGGCAACTGAGCCGACCAGCAAGACGTTCATGTGCTTAGCTGCGAGGGCAAGTCCACACGCCACCCCGAAGAATAGCCAATTGCCGATGCGAGTCCTGCCCATCACGAGCCGCACCGCGCTATACCACACGAGCGCAGCGCCCAAGAAGGTCGCGCCTTCAAACATCGCACGGCGACCGTTCAGCAGCACTGCGGGCATGAGTCCGAAGATGATAAGCGTCAACAGGGCGCGCTGCTCTCCGATCAGCAGGCGCGCCGCCGCGAAAAATAGCGCAAAGGCGAGGCATAGCATCAGCGCTGATGTCCAGCGCGCAATGAACAGCACTTCAGGGCGCGGGAAATGCCCATAGTACTGATTCTGCCACCAATCGCTGCCCCAATCCCAGCTCCCATTCAAGACCGTGCGATCTAAGCCTGCGATGTCCAGGATTGCGCCGTAGCTCAATGGCGCTAACGTGCCATTGATGAGGCGCAGCTCTTGCGCCATAGGCTCAGTTGGCTCTGGGCGATAGAATAGCGCGCTGAAGCCTCCCTCACGCAGCCGAAACCAGTCGTTCGCCATATACACAATGGTAGACTCATCGCCATGAAAGGGGACTCGTGCCACGCCAAGCAGCGTGTAGAGCATCAACAGACCGATTCCCAAGAGCGCGGGCAGGTATCGCATAAATAGGCTGAGCGGCTGCGGGCAATTTCCTTGATAGACGCGGCAATTGTAGCCCATGCCGCGCTCTAGCGCCAAACGACGCTTCGCCTTCCTTTGCAACACGAAGGTGCTCGCGCATATACTTGTAGCGTATAGAGAACGCAAGATACACCTCATGAGCCAGATAGTACCAACAGTTGCGCCTACTCAGACGCTCACGCCTGAACGCGTGCGCCTGCTCTTGACCATTCCGACCCTTGCAGGCTCGCTCGATCTGACCATGATCACAGCCTTCATCGCCCAAGTGATCTTCGATCTGCAGATCAGCACGGTACAAGGTGCCAACATCATTGTGGTCTACCTGATCGCCTACACGCTCGGCTTGTTCATCGGCGGGCGACTCTCAGACTTTCTGGGGCGGCGGAGCGCGTTTGGAATTGCCATGCTGTGCTATGCGCTCGGCTCTGGGCTGATCCTTGCTGCGCCTTTGCTCGGCTCAGAGTACGCCCTGATCCTGATCGGGCGCGCCATCACGGGCTTGGGCGCTGGTGCCGTGCCTGCTATCGCCATTTCAACCATGTGCGATCTGTTCCCGAATCCGCTGCGCTCTATCGGCATTATCGGCGCGGTAGATGTGATCGGCGTGTTGCTGGGCGGGTTGTACGGCGCGCTCGTTGTGCAGGTTTTGCCGTGGCGGAGTCTGTTCGTCTTCAGTCTGTTGATGGCGCTTGGCACGCTTTTGGCGGTTTTCCGCGCCTTGCCGAACGTCCGTAGAACAGCGGAGGGCTTTGATTGGCTTGGCGCGCTGATCTTGGCGGGCGCGCTGATCAGTTTCAATCTGGGCGTGGTGCGTCTGGAGCGCTTTGCTGAGCAGAGCGAGGTGCTAGGCGAGATTGTGGGCTATTTCAGTGCTGCGCTAGTGGGGAGCGCGCTTTTCATCGTTGTGGAGCGTCTGCAACGGCGTGCGCCGCTGCTTGAGCTGGCAGTTTTCCGCAAGGCGGGCGTCGTGTTGTGTCTGCTGATCAGCGCCCTGACCAGTTTCTCGCTCTTCTTGATGCTGGTGGGTCTACCTTTGCTGGCAAATGTGAACGCTGTAGGCAGCTTGGGCATAGGCGTCTTGCTGCCGCCGCTGCGCGATGAAACGCTGCAAAGCGCCGCCCTGACCGCAGGCGGGCTGCTCTTGCTGTATTCGGGCGCGTTAGCGCTCTTCACAGCGCTGGGCGCACGCCTTCAGGAGCAACTCGGCACGCCGCGCACCATCATGCTGGGACTAGGTGTTGCACTGATAGGATTCGTGGGCTTGGGACTGAGCGTGCGCGGCGAGATCGGGCTGTGGGTGGCTATGTTCAGCCTCTTGGCGGGCGCGGGCATCGGGACGCTCTTTTCGCCGATTATGGCAGTGCCTTTAGCGGCAACCGAGTCCTATGGCATGATGGCGTCGTTTTTGCTGGGCGTGCGCATGGCAGCTGGCTCAATTGTGATCGCCTCAGTTGGCACGCTTTCAGAGTTGCGCATTCGTTTTCTTGTCCGCAGCATGGAGGCGGGCCATTTGCCGATTGAATTGCCGCCTGAAGTGACGTTCAAGTCGTTTGTCTTAGCCTCACAACAGATGATCAGCGAATTGGCGCTGATCGCGGCTGCAATCGTGCTGATCGCATTCTTGCCAACGCTCGGTCTTTGGGAAATCAGGTCTGAGGAGCGCTCATGAGACGGTGGCTGATCGTCGTGACGTACTTGGCGCTGATTTTTGGCGGTACATCGGGCGCTACAGCACAACAAAGGTCTCTCGATGTCATGCCAATTGCGGCGCTGTTCCCGCCTGCTGAGGTGTTCATCGCCCTGCGCGCCGATCAGGCATTCGCAGAGCAGCTGGACGCGCTCAGCATCGCCATCACAGCTGAGTTCGCTGCTGAGCAAGTGCGGCTCTCACAATTGGTGGATGCCCTGTTCGGACAGGGCGTCTACAGCCTTTCGCGCCTAGTGAATGCGCGTTTTGTGGCGCTGAGCATCAACGGCGTGGAAGCGTTAGTGGATGATGACGGGACAAATGACCAACGCGCTGAGTTGCGCACCGTGATCGGTCACGGACTCGGTCGGCTGGGCAGGACGATCCTGCCCGCGCTGCAGCGTTTGGCGGGCTTGCGCTGTCAGAGCGAGGCAACTCTGACCACATGTGCCTTTGAACAGGCAGGACTCTTCAAAACGCTCAGCATTGATGAGCAGCATATCATTTTGCTCAGTCAGCCGAGCGCGCCGCGCTATTCCACGCTGACCCTTGCTCAGCAGCCTGAGTTCGCGGCAGCGCTTGCCGCGCTCCCAGAGCGCCACTACGACGGCTTTGTCTTCATCAACACATCGCAGTTGGCTGCGAACATTCGCTATGAGGGCATTCGTGAGATGTTAACTGCGCTTGGCTTTCCGCCGAATCAGCTTGCAGCCGCGATGCTCGGTTTGCGCCTGCAGACAGACGGCTTACAGCTAGATGCCGTTCAGCGTCGCATAGCGCAGCCCAGTTCCCTGATCGCTGCGCTCGATTTGAACTTTGCGCGCTTCATTCCAGAGACAGCGGCGATCTACCTGCAGACTCGTGATTTGAGTCGGCTGACTGAGACAGCGGCCGGCTTGCTCGGCTCTCTGAGCGCGACGCTCAGCAGTCAGGAGGCGTACGTTAGTCTACAACGACTCTTTCGCAGTCTGTTCAGGCTTGATCTGGAGAGCGATCTGCTCAGTTGGGCGCAACAGAGCGATTACGCCGTCTTTCTTGCTGCACCTAGCCCTAAGGCGGAACTGCCCTTTGAGCAACTGGAGATCGGCTTTGTCATCAGCGGCGCGGATGCAGGGCGCATGGCGGCTGTGGCTCAGGGCATGGCTGAAGGTCTGGAGCGGCAGCTGCGCGCTCAGACGGGCTTCACTTTTCAGCGCGTTACACTGCCTGAGATGCAAGCGCCTGTGATGCAGCTGCGCTATAGCGATCCGCAGTTCGGCGCGCTGACGTTTCTGATCGGCGCTACCGATCAGTTCGGCTTTTTTGCTACAGAGCAGGCGCTTGCGCACATTCTAGCAGGCAGGACGCTTGACAAGCGGCTCGACTGGGCGCGCCTAGAGCGCCATTTGCTGCCGCGCCCGAATCTGCTTTTGCACGCCGACGCCGACAATGCCACGCGCTTTCTGTTCGCCTTGCTGGAGACGCTCACACAGCTCAACAGCGTACAACTAGAGACCTTGCCCGCCCCGCAGCGCCCTTCTGAGAGCGGCGCACAACGCTTTGAGCGCGCCGTGCTGAGCGTAGATGAAGGTGCAGAAGCACAGGTACGTTTGCGCCTCTTCCTGCTAGTCGGTGAATAGCAGAAAAAAGTGCCTACTATTGCAGTAGTAGGCACTCGGAAGGGCATCTAGCGCTCCAGTGTACGCAAATGACCTAGCGTAGCTTCAGCAAGAACGTTGCCTTGCTCCGCAGTATATCTAAGAGCGTATCCCAAACCGAACTGATCGTCATCACTCATGCTTTGTGCAATTCCCATGATAATCTCGGCTGCTTGACGCGGTGATGAATGGTTTTCAAGGAGATGAGCGATGCGCTGCATGCCTTTGCGCACGCTCACGCCTACTGAGAGCAGCCTCTGCGCATTGGTGTTGTGAAGAGATAGTAGCCACAGGCTCTGTGCATAGGTTTCCCATGTATCTCGATTGAGTGAAGCAGCGCGCTGCGCCACTACTAGAACATTTTCGTCTGTCAAGTCCTGGGAGAGCCGTTCCGTTTCTTCTTGAATTGCTCTTGCAGCAAGCACTCCTAGACCAAACATAGCAGCTGTCTCGAATGCCTCACGCATTAATCTGCGCCACTGGATTGGCACAATTGACTCCTTTTGTGATCCTTTGCATTTTCATCTTATAATAAAATTTAGAGTAAGTCAACAGCTAAAAATTATTCAGTGATTGGTATCAATCATCTGCTTTTTTCAGCTGCTGCGCCGCCTGAAGACAGCGCTAATCGAGTCGCTGTATGTCTCTTGCCAGTCAGCTGAGTCGCGCAGGAGGGCGGCAAGCACGCTCTCGCGCTCGATCACTACCAAATCAATTGACCAGCGCGTGAAAACCTCGCGCCATGCCGCGCCCGTGTAGGCGCGCAGCCACTCAGTCAGCAGCTCATCATCGTAGAGATCGGTGCGCCCGTCTACGAAGACAGGGAAGTCAGGCGCGGCGAACAGCAGATAGCCGCCCCAGTTATAGCTGTTGAACATAGTGCCTCGCGGACGCGCTGCATTCAAGTAGGCGACCGCGCCAAGCGGCAGACGCTCTGCCTGAGCGCGCTGAATGGCGCTGGGCGTCAGCTCTGTAACGACCTTCAGCGCTGCGCCGCCCACGATCAGCGCTAAGAGCAACCAGTTCAAGGCAAGTGCCGCGCCTTTGGGCGGGCGCGCCTTCGGCAAGCGCCAACCGCGCAGCTCACGGAAAGCATGGACGTGCCGTGTGAGGATCGGCGTTGCTACCAGTGCGAACAGCGAGATGTTCCGTGCAGCGTAGAACGCCATGAACGCTGTACCGCAGAATAGGAACAGGTCAGTCAGATCGTGCCGCCGCTGCGAAAACCCGACTACAGCGAACGTCCCGAAGAAGAGCGCGAGGAATGCCCACGTCTCGCGCTGATGAAAATCGGGCGATGCCCACTCTTGGATGTAATTTTGCAGCGCGCCAATGCCAAAAGTGCGAAAGGCGTATGTCCAAGTGGCTATGCCCGCTGGATTCAGGGCGAGGGCGGCGTAGCTGATCGCCGTGATCACGATCAGCTTGCCAATTTGCCGCCATGTGAGCGCAGGAGTCTCAAGGGCGTTGAGAATCTTGCCTAGCGCTTCACCTGCGATGAAGCCGCCCAGCAAGATGAAGGCAATGAAGTAGCCCGGATGCGTGTTCACCCAGACGATGATCAACGGCACGATTAGCCATGTCTGATCCTGACCTTGACGTTTGAGACGGTGCAGCAAATACAGCAACAGCGCTGCGAAGACGAAACTGAACATCTGTGGGCGCGCTGACCAGAAGATCGCAGCCGCCGTCGCGCCGATCAGGACGGCAAAAGCGCGTGTGTAGACATCGCCCTCGCAGACTTGCCACACAAGCCACATGCCGAGCGTCGCTAGGGCGGCTGTCAGCAGCGCTAAGCCCGCCTCGCCGAGCGCACGGTAGCTGAGCGCCATGACCACCTGCGCGATCCAGCCGATGTAATCCCACGTTTGTCCGTAGCGCGTGTGCGAGAAAGTATCTGTGCGCGGCGTCTCGCCTGTCTGCAGGATCAGCTCACCTGTGCGCAAGTGCCACCATGTATCAGTATCAACAGGCGGGCGCGTGGCGAGGGCGAAAAGCAGGGCAAAGAAAATCAGCGGCACAAGGCGCTGCGTGCTGAGCGCTCTGAACAGACTCGGCACGGATCGGCGCGCTGCGCTCATTGCGGATCGCTCTCACGCGGCACGTTGGGCAGGTTATCCACAGCAGCTTGAATAGCTTGCACCTGCTGAGAGTCGATCTCGGTCTCGATCAGGCGCACAGCGAAGCGCTCTAGCTCGCGCTTGACCATTTCTTCGTTGCCCTTGCGCACCAAGACAAAGATCGCCGAAGTGTTCGGCTGAATTTGCTCCGCCACTTGGCGAATGAAGGTGTTATCAATGCCTGTATCAATCAGCGCTGCCACCAGTGCGCCCACGCCTGAGCCTGCCAACAAACCGACCGCTGCGCCGCTCGCCAGCAAGCCCCAGCCCAGCGGTCCGCCCAGAATGCCGCCCACAATCACACCAACCGCCGCGCCGCTCAATGCGCCCAGACTCGGCGTAACGTCGTGGGTCTGGTAGATACGCATCTTGCCGCGCTGATTCTTGGTTGCTACAACGGCATCTTTCAGGTCAATCAGCTGTTCGAATTCCATATCTTGCAATTCTTCCAGCACTTCGTGCGCACGGCGCGTATTCTCAAAAAATGCTACAAAAAGTTTTGTCATGGACTAGTTCCTCGCTGCACAAGGCTTTTCTTCGAGTCTAGATGAAAGTCTAGCGCCCGTCAATCGCAAGACAGGCGGCTCCTGAAACTAGCCTGCCTTGAGAGCAACCTTTGCACTCTGTGGTGCGTTAATGCATGTAGACTTCGTAATAGAACGATCAATTTTTATGATGAGGCAAGCGGTCAGACGCGCTACAATTGTCAGGGAACTGTCTAGCGGGCATGAGGAGGAAGCATTCGGATGCCTATTCACATTGAATGGTACGACCCTGAGAACATGATCGTCCTCTCGACCTTTGTTGGCGATATCACGCGCCCTGAGGTTGAGGAAGCGCTTGCCACTTATACTGGTTTTTTGGACAAAGCCGAGCGCAAAGTCCATTTTATCTCGGACATGCGTTCCGTCGGCAAGACAGGCGGCTTTCACGTGGCTGAGCTGAAGGCTCTGCAGCAATTTCTGCGTCATCCCAAGATGGGCTACACTGCAATGGTTGGCAACAAGCCTGCAGTTCACTTCGTCTTGAAGAGCCTATCGCACCTTTTCGGCTTGAAGTATTCGAGCTTTGGCGATGTAGAGGAAGGGGCGCGCTTCCTGCGCGAGGTTGTGCGCATTCACGGCTTGTAAAACAGACAAGTGCGAGTGATGCCAATGGATCAGGCTACTGCCGAAATGATTGAGGCACTGCGCGCTGAGCGCGACGCTCTGCGGGCGAATCTTGCTGAGTGCCAAGCTCGTTTAGCGCGCCTTGAGGCAGATCACCAGCGCACCCTCAAAGAGAGCTACGCCATCTACATGACTGCTCTGGACATCATGAGCCAAGTGGACTTACCCTCCACGCTCCAGCTCATCTTGCAACGGATTCGGAACATTGTGCCTGTGGACGCCAGTTTGCTCTACTTAACCGTGCAGGGCAGCAGCGACTTGATAGTTGGTGCAGAGCTGGAGATCGTGCCGAGTTTGCTGGGTCAGCGCCTGCCCGCCGATTATAGCCCGCTCCATCAGGTGCGGCGTACGGGCGTCCCGCTGGTGATGAACGATTACGGGCGCTTCATGGCGGCTCTGCATGGCGAACACTTTGCTCATTACGATGTTGTGGCGCTCTTGCCGCTACGTTGGCAGGGCAACGTGATCGGCGTGCTTGCGCTCTATCGCACTCAGTCTGAGCCGCTTTTCAGCCTTGATGAGTTGGATAGTCTGCAGCACATCATTGTGCAGGCGGCAATTGCCATTCATAACGCGCAGCAGCTTGCCGCCGATCAGGAGCATAACCGCCAACTGGCAATGCTCTATCAAGCCTCTGTGCAGGCAACCAGCAGCCTGAACCTCGATTCAGTGCTACACGCCGCCGCCATTTCCTTCGTCGAGATGCTGCGCACATCGGCTTGCTGCATCTATGAGCAGCGCGCTGAGGAATCGTTACAAATTCTGAGCCAATATAACAGCAACGCTCAGAGCATGTCCGTTCAGCCCTCGCTACCGCCGCCGAATCTGGTCTGTCAGGTGCTGAACAGACAGCAATGGCTGCTCTTACAGCGCAACGATCCGCTCCTGACGCCTGCGTGCGCCGCCTATCTGGAACAACATCGAGCGCACTCAGCCCTCTTCTTGCCCATCCGCTTTGAAGATGGCGTGCGTGGTATTGCGGCACTGTTGGAAATGAACGCGCCGCGCCAATTCCTGATCAGCGAGATCAACACTGCACAGGCGCTGGCTGCGAACATCAGCATTGCAGTCAATCATGCGCGCCTGCACGCCCAACTGCGCGCACAGCGCATCAACGAGCAGGCAATTCTGCTTGACCTCGCCCGTCATTTGTTAGAGCTGCAAACTGAGCAAGAGATCGCTGAGGCAGTGGTCAATGCCACAGCTGATGCGTTCCGCCTGCAGCACGTGAGCCTCTTTTTGGAAGCGCAGGGCGTTTTTAGGCTGCGGGCATGGCGCGGCTGGGAGCGAAGCCACATGGCAGAACGCTTCTGGCAGGCTGATGATGGCACAGCCATTGGCTATGCCATCAAAACGCATGAATTGTGCGTGATTGATGACTATCAGACCGAAGTGCGCTTCGTTCAGCCTGAGTACTTCAAACAGACAAACATGCGCTCTAGCATGATCGCGCCGATCATCTACAATGGCGCTGTCTTAGGCGTTTTGGCGATTGCGCGCCCGCAGGCCTTTGCCTTCAACAGCGATGATATGCGCCTGCTCTCGCTGATCGCCTACCAGACAGCAGTTGCGCTGGATCGGGCGCACTTGATCGAATCGGTGCGCGCCCAGAATGCACTCCTAGAGCAGCGCGTACGGCAGCGTACCCAAGAGATCAGCGCGGCACAAGAGCGCACAGTGGCGATCCTGTTCGCTACAGGCGAGTCGCTCGTCGTCTTCGATCAAAACGGCAAGGTGGAGCTAGTCAACGCCGCCTTTGAAGAGCAACACGGCTATTCGCTGAGCGAGGCACGGCAACTCACCAGCACAGAGCTGCTTGGCTTTGATGTCTTTGAGCTGATTGAAGAGGCGCAAACCAGCGAGGGCGTGCCAAAGCGGGTCTGGCAGGGCGAACGGCGCGTGCCGCGCCGCAACGCTGCGCCGTATGAGGCGGCGGTCACGCTCTCGCGGGTGCCGAATGCCAAAGGCGAGACCATTGGCGTTGTAGTGAGCCTGCGCGATATTTCCTACTTAAAAGAGATAGCGCGCATGAAAGCGCAATTCATCTCAAACGTCTCACATGAGTTGCGCACGCCTCTGGCAAACCTGAAGCTATATCTGCACCTGCTCCAAAAAGGTACACCTGAGCGCCGCGATCACTATCTTGCCACCATGCAGCGCGAGTCTGAGCGCCTGAGCGCCTTGATCGAAGATTTGCTCCTGCTCTCGCGCCTCGACTCTGAGCATGTCACGGTCACTCTGCAGCCGACTGATCTCAACCTCTTAATCGGCAACTTAGTCTTGGATCGCCAAGCCCTAGCAGCACAGCGCGGCTTGACACTGGTCTACACGCCCGCCTCTGAAGCCGTGAGCGCCATGCTGGACGCCAAGCTGATCGTGCAAGCAGTGGGCAACTTAATCAGCAACGCGATGAATTACACGCCCAGCGGCGGCGCGATCCACGTCTCGGTGCTGCATGAGGAGAGATACGCACTCATCTGCGTTGCCGATAGCGGACTCGGCATTGCGCCTGAAGAAAAAGCGCGACTCTTCGACCGTTTCTTCAGGGGAAGCGCCGCTCAAAAGACGGGCGCCGCCGGCACAGGACTGGGCATGGCAATTGTGCAAGAGATCGTTGCCAAGCACAGCGGCGAGATCACCTTTGAGAGCGAACTGGGCAAAGGCACAACGTTCTACCTGCGTTTGCCGCTGCACGGATCACCAGCCAACGGGAAATGAGCAATGGAAGGTCCACCGACGATTTTTCTGGTCTTAGCGGGCGTGGGCGCGCTCGGCTTGCTGCTCATGACAGCGATCACGCCGATCTTGCTGCGCGTGACCACTGCCCTTGAGGCTTTCGGCATTGTGGCAGAGAGTCTGGGCGATACATTCGGCGCGCCGCGCCTGTTCCGCGTAGGCTGTCCGCTGATTTTGATGATCGCACTCGGTGCGTGCCTGCTGGGCGCCGTGCTGCTGATCGCCAGGCTGCTCTCGCCCGCCTAGCGCTACTCAATCGCCTCGACAAAAGCATCTAGCCCATCAGCGCCGAAGGGCTGCATTGGCTGCGCTGTAAAATCACGGACTCCCTCATAAGAAAGGTACGTGATCAGCTCACAAAGCGGCGCGGGTTGCATCAAGCTGAAGCACGGGCGGCGCACCTCCTGAAAAATGCGCTCACGGCGCGAATCGGGCGCTACCAAATGGACGCGCACGGCGGCTTGCGGCTGCAGACTGAAAAAATCGGCAAGGCGCAGCAGACCTAAGTAGATCGAGTAGCTGTGTTCGATTTCGAAAGCGCGCACGATCTGCCCATCTTGCAGCCAAAGCATATCAAAGCGCTCAAGGGTCTCTCGCGTCAGCCTATCGAGGTCAAAGGCATCGAACGAGTCCAGCATGGGGCGCTGTTTAGGCTTCCACTCGCGGAAAACGACCGAACGATCCTCATGCGGAATCCAGATGGTATAGCCCATCTTAGCGCCCGCATCTGCCAAGAGCGCCTGCACACGGACCGTCTCGCGCCCCTCAATATTGCTATAGAACAAATCCTCAATATGCATATCGTGCAGATCGGGCATAGCAGCGATCACGCCCCGCCCGTCGCTCCGCACCAAGCGGCGCGCCAAAAGGCTCTGATAGGCTGCTTGATCGTAGGGCGTCTCTTGCCCTGAGGCAGCCTGAGCGCGCAGGAAATCGGCTAGAAGTGCGCCATCAGCCTCGCTGAGCGGCGTGAGCGTAGTGCGCAAGGTCGGAATCGCGCTCGCCATATCAGGATCGCGTTGGCGCGTGAAACTGAGGGTAGTCCAAAGGCGGGAGTGTGTCAGCGGGACGCCTTGCGCAAGCGAGAGCCACACCTGCGGCTGAACGCGCACCTGCGCGCCGCGCACAGCCTGCACCTCCAAAACGCCGATCCAACGCGAGAGCGCGGGCAGGTAGGCAATCAAGTAATCACCTGCTTGCAGAGCCGCCACAGCAGGAGCGCGCCACTCAGGGAAGTGCAAAGTCTCCCGAAACGCCTCATACGCGCTGGGCGAAAGCAAGACCAAATAATACGCCATGACCACGCTCCCTCTGTTGCACTGCACACTGAAAAATATAGCGGCTGTGCAGCCGCCTTGCCCAAAAACAGCGGCGGAAGTTGCCCTCCGCCGCTGCCTGCAATGTTACAGACCTACTGACTGCGGTCGCTCAGCGCCTTCTGCCTACTGACGCTTGGGATCGCGGGATTTGCGCGTACTGGCGTCCTCTTCAGAAGGCGTGTTCTGCGGATCGCGGTCAGTCTGCGGATGATCGGTCAGCTGCGAGCCTTCTAGCTTCACGTCAATCGGCGGCGCTGTGATCGGCAAGGCATTGGTGCTGTAGATATCTGCGTTGCCGGGCGCATTCGAGGTGAACAGAAGCGTAGTGGACTCGCAAATCCACGTCGGCGATGTGTTCAGGCTCTGCGTATCGGTCACGCGGCGCGTGATGCCTGTTGCCAGCTCATAGACGTAAATGCCGATATCCGTGCCAAGGCGCATCTGATAGGCGATCAGCTCATCATTGGGCGACCACGCAATCGCGCTTGCGTCACCATTCGGATCAGAGATCAGCTGGACATCGGAGCCGTCTGCGTTCATGATGGCGATCTGACCTGTGGTACGTCCCTCGCGCTCAGTTACGAAGGCGATCTTATCGCCCTTGTTGCTGTACTGCGGGAAGCGATCCACGCCCTGACCGTCGCTCAGGCGCGTCACGTCAAGCGTCTCAATATCCAGTTCGTAGATGTTGCGAATGCCGTCGCGCAGGCTCTCAAAGATGATCTTCTTGCTATCGGGCGACCAGTACGGGTTCACGTCGAGGGCGCGATTGTCGGTCAGGCGCACCTCAGGACTGTTGCGCTGTGTCACGTCAAACAAGAAGATTTCCCAGTTGCCCAACTTATCCGACTCATACGCGATAAAGCGTCCATCCGGCGACCAGACGGGATCAACAGAGATGCTGCGCTCGTTGAACGTGGCTTGCCGCTGCTCGCTGCCGTCTGTGCGTGCCACCCAGATGTTCCAAGTGCCGCTACGGTTGCTGGCATAGGCGATCCACTCATTATCGGGTGAACGGCTCGGATTGATATCGTGCCAGTCGGGATTGATCGCCTGTGAGAGGTTCTCAGGCGCGTCGGGCTTGCCCGGAATCTCGCCCAGACGGAAGAGTTCCCAGTCGCCCGTGCGGAAGGTATGGTAGACCGACCAAGCAGGGCAGCTCGCGCCACCAATCGTGATCGGCTCCCAGACGCGCTCCAACGACTCAGGCTCGCAGGCGGCTGTGTTGTAATAGAAGACGGGGAAGCCATCCGCGTCCATCTCCCAATAGCCGCACGGCAGCTCTTCAGGCGGCTCAGCGCAGACTGTGCTGATGCTGAGCGCCAAGCCCGGAATGGTCAACGTGACCGTGCCAGGCGTCCCGCTGACCGTGATCGTCGCGCTGCCGCCTGCTGGAATGGTCACAGTGCCTGTAGCAAGAACCGTGCCTGCAGCGTTGGTGACGATGTATGCCTGCTCCACGACCGTGCCGCCAGGATTGTTCAGCGTGAAGGTGACCACACCTTCAGCCGTGCAGATGCCTGTACCCGTCACCTGCGCAGCGACTTCGGTCGGAGGCGGTGTGGGGGTGGGCGTCGCGGTTGGCGGGATGCACTCAACCGTGCTGGTCGCCGTCACTACGCCTGAAACTGAGAGCGTGAGCGTCCCGGCAATGCCCGTGACCGTCAAGGTGGCGCTCCCACCTGCCTGCACTGAGACCGTGCCGCTCTGAACGGTACTGCCAGCGCTATCCGTGATGATGTACGGCGCGTCCACAATGCTTGTGCCACTTGGGTTGCTCAAGGTGAAAGTCGCCTCTAGCAGCTGCGTACAGACGC
>PGTK01000009.1 GCA_002794705.1 Candidatus Thermofonsia Clade 1 bacterium | reverse complement strand
TGTGTTGGTTGCCGTCGGCGTGAACGTGGCGGTATTGGTCGCTGTAGCTGTGAAGGTGGCAGTCGGCGTGTTGGTCGCTGTGTTGGTTGCCGTCGGCGTGGACGTGGCGGTGTCAGTCGCCGTAGCTGTGAAGGTGGCAGTCGGCGTATTGGTCGGCAACGGCGTGTTGGTCGCCGTGCTAGTGGGCGTGGCAGTGGGCGCCGCGATGCAGGTCGCATTGACGCTCAAACTCGCCGAGACAAAGGTCGCCGAGATGTAGTTGATGGTCATGCTGGAGTTACCCGCATACGGTCCGTAGGAGAGTAGCTGCCCTATGCCAATGCTGAAGCTACCGCTGCCGCCCGGACCGCTTGGCTCGTTGACCGTCCAAGTGCCGCTTGCCCCTGATGTACCGCCCACATGTGCGATCACGAAAGTGGCGCTGAGATCGGCGTTGCACTGCACGCCCAAGCTGAGGATAGCATCGGCGCTTGGCGTGTTGGTAGGACGCGGCGTGTCAGTGGGCAGTGGCGTGTTGCTTGGCGTGTTAGTAGGACGCGGTGTGTTAGTAGGACGCGGCGTGTTGGTAGGACGTGGCGTGTTGGTAGGCGCACGAGTGGGCGAAGGGCCCGGGCTCGGTGTGAAAGTTGGCGTGCGCGTTCTAGTCGGTGTGCGCGTTGCTGATGGCGTGAAAGTTAGCGACGGCGTCAAAGTCGGCGTAGCCGTAGGCTGTGGGATACACGTACCGGTAGCACCAAGCGTCACGGACGCCAGCTGCGAGGTGCTGTACTGGACTGTGATGGTGGCATTGCCTGCAAACGTGCCGATCACGACGCTCTGACCGGCTGGCACGTTCAGGCTGCCGGTTGTAGTCGTGCCAGTGTTGGGATCGAAGACGCTGTAGGTCGCGTTCGCAGCTCCTCCGCCAATGTTTATAGCCACAAAGGTTGCTGTTAGATCGGCGTTGCAAGTGATGAACAGCTGCAATTGCGGATCGTTCGGATCGGTTGTTGCCGATGGCGTGAGGGTAGGGGCTGTTATCTCCTCGCCGCCGCTGGGCGTGCCTGCAACCTCAAGCGGGAGCGGCGTAATGGTAGGCGTTTCGGTCGCCGTAGGCACGAGAGTTGGCGTCTCAGTCGCTGTAAGCACGAGAGTTGGCGTCTCGGTCGCCGTAGGCACAAGGGGCAGCTCCACAGTCGCCTGCGGCTCAACAACAGGCGTCTCAGTAGGCGGTATGTCAGTCGCCGTAGGTGGCGGCGGCTCAGTTGGTGGCACGTCGGTCGCTGTAGGTGGCGGCGGCTCGGTCGGCGGTGGCGGCTCAGGCGGGACCTCAGTCGGTTGTGCGGCAATTTCCTCAGGTGTGGGCGTCACGTCCACTGTGCCTTGCTGGAAAGTGCCAGACAGGATCACCACAATTGCCGCTATGACAAAGATAACTGCGCCGAGTGTGATGGCTAGTCGGCGGTTCCTTTGACTCATCGGCTTGCTCCTTACATAGATTTACAAAGATCAATTTGGCGTCCGCTCTTAACTATACGGCAGCCTCGAAGATCACACAAGCACTTATAGGCAAATTTAACAAGAAGGCAACGAAGTTTTTGAGTGCTTTTACAGAGTTTGAGTGGCGCTTTAGCGATGAATCGAAGATGTTAAGAAATGTTAAAGGATCGTTTTGTGCAGCGTAAAAATTGTAAAGATTACGCGATAGGATAAGAGTGTAGATATGTCAAACTAGAGAGAGTTTGTGAAGAATATTTGCTAATGCTGAGGCACAAAAGAGCGCCACAAAGGGTGCGCAATGAGCTAAGCGTTGCTTTAAGTGGCTGCATTGCCGCCTTTGAGCGCCGTTTCACGATCCTGAAGGCTGCGGATCATCTCTGTGAAAGTATTGATAAGAGTTTGAAGCGCTCCGTCATCGCTGGTGGTCTGAGCTAGCTGGTGGAGCGCTGTGGCAAAGTCACCATTGGCGATCAGATCAAGCGTGCTATTGACCTTGCTCAGAATATAAGTGACCTTGCGGACTTGCTCCGCGATGTTGCGCATCATCACCAAGCCGACGAAAGTATGCTGTGGCAAAAATTGTAGAAAAGCCTCGCGGTACAACACAAGACACTCAGCGGGCGCCACGCTCACAGCGGAGGCAGAGCGCGGCTTCTGATCGAAGATCACAAAGTCGCCAAAGATGCGCGGCGGCTCTAGATAGGCGAGGTCAATCGGATTACCCGCCGCGTCCTGTGTGAAGATGCGCACTCTGCCGCTGAGGATCAGGAACATCGAATCGCCTGAGTCGCCTTTGCGGAACAGCACCTCGCCTTCAGCAAAGGTCTGGTAGGTCATCACGTCAATCAGCGCCTCAAGGTCATAGGGCGGGATGCCCTTGAACAGGCGCGCCGCCTGTAGCTGCTCTATGGCGCGCTGCTTGATCGGCTGCGGCGGACTCTGAGTCATGCTTTGTCGCCTGTTTCACTCGCCTCTCGACCAAAGCGCGCCCAGATGCCCGATTTGCCCGTCGCCTTGTTCGATTCGCCCAAAGCCTTTGTGCGCTGCTCTAGTGCAGCCGCCGCTCGGCTGAAAGCGCCACCGAGCATTGTTGGCAACTGCACAGCGGTATCCATAGAGAGCGCACGTTCAGGCTCAGCGGGCGCGGCTGACTCAGCCGCAAGGCTTGGTATCAGCGCGCTTAGCGCCTGCGCCGCTGTGAAGTTGCCCGCCGCCACTTGGCGCGCCCAGTGCATACTCGTCTCTAGCGCTACAGTTGTCTCGCGGACGCGCTCTGCTAAAAATTGCAGCATAGCCAGCACTACTTGTGGGCGACTTTTCAGGAACATATTGAAGTGCGTGCGCTGCACTTCTAAGACAAGCAAGTTGCCCCTAGCCCGCGCCCGTGCCGAACGCGGAGAGCCATCAATCAGCGCCAACTCGCCGACGACATCGCCGATGTTGCACACGCGCAGGAGCCTCTCAGAGCCATCAGGGCTGATCTTATAGAGCGCAATGGCGCCTGCCTCGATCATATAGAGCGTATCGCCACTTTCGCCCTGATCGAACAGCATCTGCCCATCCTCAAAGCTCAGCTCGCGCACTGAGCGGCTGAGATTTTCCAGATCAGCCAGCGAGACATCCTTAAAAATCGGCGCACGGCGCAGCATATTCGCCAAACGCTCCAGCTCAGCAGGCTGAAAGGTCTGGGCGCGCTCAGCGGCCAACATCAGCGCGTCAAACTGATGTACCTCCGTCTGCTCCGACTCAGCCAGTGAGCGCCCGATATTCTCATAGAGCGCTCGCTGCTTATCCAGGAACACGCCCCGAAAAAAGACCATTGCCAAAGTGCCAATGCGCCGCTGTAAACCTTCCATTTCAGCCGTTAGCGCTTCAATTTCTTTGCGCCATGCGGCGCGCAGACGCTCACTGGCAGGCGTGTTCAGGTTGCTCCGCAAAATGCCGATGTTCGCCTGCACCACCATCAGCCGCCGCAGTTGATCGGCAACGCGCCTGCCAAAGCGCTCGGTCAGGTCCTCAAAAACGCGATCAATGGCGTCCGTGCCCATCTGCTGGAGCGCACGGCGCTCTTTAGGAGTCACGCTGTGCATGGTCAGCATGGCGTCAATGCGCTTTTTCTCGTCCTGCAGACCCAGCTGGATTTGCTGCCACGTGAGCCAAGCCCCAAGCGCCCCGACAGCCACAGCGACTATCAGCAAGTGCGCACCTTCGCCCAGCACAATCACGCTGTTGTTGTAGGCAGCGTGCAGCGCAATTGCCAGCACAAAGCCCAGCCATGGATAAATAGAGCGATAGCGCGCCTCTGAGCGGCGATAGCGCCCTAAAAATGTGCCGATCAGCGCGCTCGCGGTCGCGTGCATGAGCGTCGTTGAAAGGACTCGCGTCAAAATATCGGCGAAGGGCGCGGCATTGGTGAAAGTGAAGTACAAGTTTTCAGCAATGGCAAAGCCGATTCCTGCTGCAAAGCCGTAGATCGCGCCCTCCACAATATTGCGAAAGCGCGGGTTCCAGATTAGGTAGACCATGAAGAGCGCCTTGCCGATCTCTTCAGTGATGGGCGCTGTAATGCCGCGCACTGCCTCCACAGAGCCGACTAGCGGCAACGCCACGTAGATATTGACCACAAAGGCGATAGCGAAAGCGCCCGTCGCGCCCCAGAGCAGATTGGTTACAACGGTAGAGACAAACTTGCCATCGCTATAGATGTTTGAGGTATAAATGAAGAAAATGAAGAGCAGTGGCGCGCCAATCGAGATTGCTGCGTTGAGCAGCACTTGCGTCGTCATGCGGTCACCTGAGCATATGTTCCATCTCGGACCGAAGAGTCAAAGCGCTCTACATATTCTGCGGTGTATTCTAACCGCAGGAAGAGCGCCTGTGCAAATATCAATATGCCGCCAACGCCTTCAATTGCGCGATAAGCCGCTCTTGATGGGGCTAGGCGGATTGGCGACCGCCATAGCGATCATCTCCGTCAATTGCTCTATAGACTCTTCCCAATGTTCTTGCCGCATGACGCACTTGGCGCGATCCGCCAACGGGCGGATATCGCTCGGCAGCTGATCGGCATCTGGGAAAGGCGCGCCATCCGAGACCATGATAATCGGCAAGCCGTGCGATAGCGCAAAACGCACCTCCGGATGTAACCAGCTTTCGGGAGAGTGCGCTGGGACGAAAGTTTCGGCGCCTAGCACTATCAACACACAGTCAGCTTGCGCTAATTGGCTGCGGATACTCTTGAGAAAGTCTATATCGCTGTGACCCGGAGAAAACCCTACGAAAAACTCTGCGTCAGGCATTCGTACACGCAAATTTTCTACAACCATATGGGCGAACCAAGCATTTCGGCGCTGGTAGCTGATAAAAATCTTGTGTTTCGGCGTCTCAATGCGCTCTGTAGTCAGGCGATCCACAAAAGGCTGCAAAGCACGGGCTAGATCGCTGCTCATTTCATCCTGAACGGTCTGCAAAATTGCCAACAACGCGTTGCGATCATGCAGATGGTGCTGAAGCAGCCGTACTATAAACTCCCTAGATGAACCTTCTAGGGGAATTGCCATACGCCGTTCAGGATCACTGGGGAAAGCGAGATGGAGCAGAAAGCGTCTGTGCGTGACGGTTGAGAAAGCGCTTTGCAGAAGATCGCACAATTGTCTTAGTTCGGCTGCACTTAACATTTGTAGTATCCTCGGCTGCAAATTCAATGCGCTTATTGTTTTACCCTATAATGATTCAAAAGTTGTGTGAATGGACAAGTTAACCAACCTATTGCGCCTCTTTTTGTATCTTTTGTAAAACGGAAAGCGTTAAGCATGGAGAAAGAATGTGCTTGAAAAGATGAGATCAACGTGCTTGAAAGGCGGCAGGGCTTGCTAAACTCAAAGCCTGACCCTTATAATTCTCAGTGAATCTACGAAATGAGGTAGTTTTTTGGAGATTCTGTGCAATGGCAACTGTCCAAGCTGTGGGCGTTTCGCACAACGCGCCTACAGATGCTCTGAAAGTGGAATATCCCGTTTGGCGCACGCGCCTGCTCTTCGGCTTGAGCGCGGTCACGCTGCTGGGCATGTTCGTGATGCTTTACATGGCGTTTTTCTACGCCGGCACTGATGCCGTGCAAGGTCATGCTCAACGGCTGTTCTACATGCATGTTTCGTCGTACGCAGGCGGCTCAGTGGCATTCTTCGTGACCGTGATTGCCGGGATCGCCTACCTAGTCACGCGCAACGCCAAATGGGATCGCCTCGCCGTCAGCAGTGTTGAAGTCGGCTTGCCGATGATGACGGTCTGTCTTGTGACTGGCTCTGCTTGGGCGCGCCCGATCTGGAATACATGGTGGACGGCTGACCCGCGCTTGAACGGCATGGCGATCATGTGGCTGCTCTACGCGGCGTATCTGGTGCTGCGCGGCGCTATTGAAGACCCCGACCGCAGGGCGCGTTTTGCCGCCATTTACGGCATTCTCGCCTTTGCCAGCGTGGTGTACGTCTTTCTGATCCCGCGTGTGCGCGATGATACGCTGCATCCTGTGGTGATCGGTCCGAGCGTGGCAAATCCAATGGCAGAGGGCGGCTTTGAGGTGCGCACTGATCCGCGCATTGGCGCAACTATGGGCGTGGCAATGACGTGGTGGTGTGTAGCGGCTGTGGTGCTGATCTGGCACCGCCTGCGCTTAGAGAATACAGCGGCGCGTTTGCAAGCGCTGAAGGCACGCTTCCTCGCTCAACAGGGATAGGAGTCTATGGAAGTCAGCACGCCTAGCAACATCGAGTACATGATCTTGGGCTATGCTGCGACGGGCATCATCATGGCGCTGACCATTGCTTATTTCGTCCTGAAGGCGCGCCGTCTGCGCCAAGAGGCAGAGCTGCTCAAGCGCCTTGAAGACGACAAAGAGGAGTGAGATCAGGCGGCGGGAGTCTCTCCCGCCGTTTTAATCGTCACGCGCTGGCTGCCTGGGGCGTATCGCTGGCAGTCGGCTCGCGGTACTCCACAACGCTGATCTCAGCTGAGAGCAATGGCACGCGCTGTTCGCCCGTTTGATCGTCTTGAACGATCAAGTAGCCGCGTTCGCGGTCAGTGAAGTTGTAAAAAGTTGGGAAGCCCGTCTGCAGAGCATTGCGCAGGGCAGCGATTAAGGCAGGGACATTCGGCGAGAGCGTGAAGAGGCTGTAGCGAGTCTCGCTGTGCATCGCGGCGATATCCTCAGGCGTGCCATGCTGTGATAGACACTCCGAGAGCGCGTGGCTGAAGAAACTCAGCACCTCATCAGCCGCCACGAAGCCGTAGTAATCGCGGAAACTGCCGAAGCCGTTCAACGTAATCTGCAGGCGATGCCAGCCGCTTTTAGCCGCGAAAGCGTTTTCCGCCTCCGTGATAGCAGCCCCCGTCGGCAGACCTGTGCGCTCATCGGTCAGTGCCTCACGGCTGGCGCGCCGCAGCGAGCCTTGCACGCGCAGCCGCAGCTCTTCAATATCAAACGGCTTGGTTATGTAATCATCCGCGCCCAGCTCCAGCCCTGCCACCTTATCAGCGCGCCGATCCCGCTGAGTCAGGAAGATGATCGGGATGTATTTGGTCAGGGGCGTAGTGCGCAAGCTGCGGCAGACATCAAAGCCGTCTATGTCAGGTAGCATTACATCCAGCAGAATCAAGTTGGGCAATTTTGCCCGCGCTGTGGCAATGCCCTCTTTGCCGTTCGGCGCGCTGAATATCTCATAGCCTTGTGCCGTGAAGTAGACTTGCAACATCTCCGCCACGTCGAAGTCATCTTCAATGAGCAATAAGCGTTTTTTAAGCATGTGACCCCATTGCAAAAGCTACTCTAGCACGGCATCAACGCGGAACTGCCCTTCAATGGCATCCGCCGCATTGGCGAGCGCTTGCTCACGCGGTAGCGAGGGGCGCACCACGTCCTCGCGCATCACATTCTGCAAAGGCAGGACGTTCGCCGTAGGCGGGATGTCAGCAGTATCCAGTTGCTCAAGGCGCGAGGCATACTCTAAGACCGCTGAAAGTTGCTCAGCGTAAGCGGCAATTTCGCCCTCAGTCAGGCTCAGCTTGGCTAGTTCAGCGATCTGCATCACTTCTTCGCGGCTCAGCTTCATAGTTTCCTCAGCGCCACTCTCAGGTCTACCTGTGTGCCACCTAGCGATTTTTCCCTGCCAGTATAGCTTAAGCTCGTGCGCTTGGCAACTGCCCTGACCTCCGTAAAAAGTTCACACAGCCAGTTGGATAGCTGACTTGACAGACCGCCCGATTTGATATCGAATCAAGCTATATTGCGCAAGTCTCAAGTCACTTCACAGGCAGCAAAAGCACATTATGAGCCTCATCACTATGAAATTTGGCGGCACCTCCATGGGCAATCACGATACCATTGCGCAGGTAGCGCGCATCATCCTCGATCATCAACGCCAAGGACATCGCATTCTGACCGTCGTCTCTGCCATGAGCGGCGTGACCGATAAACTCAAAGAGGCGGCGCGCAGTGCGGCTACAGGTGATGAATCAGCGCACTATAGCATTGTAGCGGAGCTACGGCAGCGCCACCGCGAGACGGCTGAACAGCTCGTTAACGACGAAATGATCAAGCAGAGCCTGTTTGATGAGCTGGACACCATGCTGGATACGCTCAACGCCATGTGTCACAGCATTGCCGTGCTGCGCGAGATCACGCCACGCGGCATGGACTTGATCATGAGCTTTGGCGAGCGCTTCAGCGCACGGCTCCTCGCCGCTCACTTGCGCGATCTGGGCAATGCCGCCATTGCGATTGATGCCAGCACTTTGATCGTCACGGATGATAATTTTCAGGATGCCGCGCCGCTAATGGATGAGACCCGTCAGCGCGTCAAGCAGTTCCTTGTGCCGTATCTTGAGAGCGGCTCTCTGCCAATTGTGACGGGCTACATTGGCGCCACACGCGATGGAATCATCACCACACTGGGGCGCGGCGCCAGCGATTTCAGCGCTGCGATTCTCGGCGCCGCCGTTGAGACCGATCATCTCTGGATTTATACCGATGTAGACGGTATTATGACCACGGACCCGCGCATTGTGCCGACGGCGCGTGTGATTCGTACCTTGAGCTATGGCGAGGTAGGCGAACTTGCCTACTTTGGCGCTAAGGTGCTGCATCCCAAGACCGTGCAGCCGATGATTGACCGCGAGGCGCCCGTGCGCGTGCGCAACACCTTCAATCCCACAGACCCCGGCACGCTGATTCAGCCGCAAGCAGAGATCACGCCAGGCGCTGTGAAGGCGATCACGCTCATCCGCGATGTCAGCCTGATCTCGGTTGAAGGGCGCGGCATGGTCGGTGTGCCGGGCGTGGCAGGGCGCACCTTCATGGCAGTGGCGCGCATCGGTGTGAGCATTTTGCTTATCTCACAAGCCTCTTCTGAGCAGAGTTTCTGCTTCATTGTGCCAAGCGACCGCACCACTCAAGTGCTGGACGCCATTCGCAAAGAATTGCGCCCTGAGCTGGAGCGCCGCGACGTGGATCGCGTTTGGGCGCGTGAGGATATTGTGATCGTCACAGCGGTTGGTGCAGGTATGCGCGGCACGCCCGGCGTCGCGGCACGGGTCACGGGCGCTCTAGCCTCGCGTTCGATCAACATCTTGGTCATTGCGCAAGGCTCAAGTGAGTACAGCATCTCGCTGGTGGTGCGCGCAGAGGAGGCTACAGAGGCAGTGCGCGCCATCCACGAACTGATTGTCAACCATGAGACGTGAGCTGAGGAGCTAAGTCGCCATGCGCACAGTGGAATGGCATGAAGGGCGCGTACGTCTGATCGATCAACGTCGCCTGCCTTGGACGGTCGCCTATTTGGAGCTGGGCGATTACCGCGAGGTGGCACAAGCCATCAGCGAGGGCGCTGTGCGCGGGGCGCAGGCTATCGGCGTGGCAGGCGCTTTCGGCATGGCATTGGCGGCACAGCAAGCCACGCCACTGGATATTGGCGGTCTGCTTGAGTATTTGGACGTTGCAGCGGTCATTTTGCAGAAAGCCGACGCGACCTCGCGCCACTTGACGCTTTACCTAGCGCGGATGCAGCGCCGCGCCCGCGATGAGACTCTAGGTAATGTGCGCGAGATCAAGTTTGCGCTCTTAGCGGAGGCACAGCAGATCGCCGCTGAGGATCATGCAGCTTGCCAGAGAATCGGCAAACATGGCGCTGCGCTGATCCGCAATGGCGATACGATCTTGCATCACGGCAGCGGCGGCGGCTTGAACGCGGTCGCTTATGGCACATCGCTGGGCATTTTGCGCACGTCTCACGCGCTCGGACGCCGCTTTCACGTCCTAGTACCTGAGAGCCGTCCCTTGCTGGAGGGCGCCAATTTGGCGGCGTGGGAGCTACATGAGGCGGGCATTCCTTTTGAGATCATCCCTGATAGTGCAGCGGGCTATTACATGCGGCGCAGTGAGGTGAAGCTGGTGCTGATTGGCGCCTCGCGCCTTGCGGCAAATGGCGATTTCACTGCCTGTATTGGCGCTTATTCGTTAGCGGTCTTGGCGCGCGATAACCGCGTACCGTTTTACGCGGCGGCGCCGCTTAGCAGTGTTGATCCACAGGCGCTTAACGGCGATCAGTTGCCTCAGGGAGTGCGCGATTCGCGTGAGGTATACGCGCCGTTTGGCACGTCGCTCTTCCCTGAGGGCTATCCTGTGCGCAACCCTGCCTATGATGTGGTGCCACAGCGCTATCTGGGCGGCATTGTGACTGAGCGCGGCGTCCTCTATCCCTCTTTTAAGGATCGCCTAGCGGAGTTGCTCAATGTGCCTGTGCTGACTGAGCCGTCTTAGCAGTTGCACAAAAAACAGCCATTCTGACTCCAGAATGGCTGTTGAGCGGAGCGTGTCGCTCTAGCGGCGGCGTAGGAAGGTCGGGATGTCCAGATCGTCGCTAGAGTAAGTGTTCGGCGGATTGCTCGCGGGCGGCTGCGAGGCAGGCTGTGAGGGCGCGGTTGCTTGAGGCGGCGGTGTGGACGGAGCAGACGGCGGCGTATGGCGCGTCTCACGGCTTTCGCGTGGCTCAGCAGGCGGGATAGGCGCGTGTTGACGTTGTGTTTGCTGCGGCGGGTGTGACTGTGCTGCTTGGCGGGCTGCAGCGGCTTGGGCGCGCCAATCAGTGGCTGAGGGCTTGGCAGCTGGTCGTGAGCTGAGCGAAGAGGGACGCTCAAAGCCCGTGGCGATCACAGTTATGCGAATTTGATCGCGCATGTTTTCATCAATCACGGCGCCGAAGATCAGCTGCACCTCAGGATGTGCTGTCTCTTTGATGATCGCAGCTGCCTCATTGACTTCAAACAGGCTCATATCCGGTCCGCCCGTCACATTGAAGAGAATGCCGCGTGCGCCGTCAATGGTCACATCCAGCAAATTGCTGCTGACCGCCATCTCAGCCGCTTTGCGCGCTCGATCATCGCCGCTTGCCGTGCCGACTGCCATCAGCGCGGCGCCGCCCTCGCTCATGATGGCGCGCACATCGGCAAAATCGAGGTTGATCAGTCCCGGCACTGTGATCACCTCTGAAATGCCCTGAATACCTTGCCGCAGCACGTCATCGGCAATGCGGAAGGCGGCGTTCAGCGGCGTTTTCTTATCCATGATTTGCAGCAAGCGATCATTGGGGATGACGATCAAGGTATCCACGCGGCTTTTGAGTTCCTCAATGCCCATTTCGGCTGTGCTGATGCGGCGTGCGCCCTCAAAGCTGAACGGCTTGGTGACCACGCCAATGGTCAGCGCGCCCAGCTCTTTAGCAATTTGAGCGATGACCGGCGCCGCGCCCGTGCCAGTGCCGCCGCCCATGCCGCTTGTAATAAAGACCATATCGGCGCCGCGCAGCACCTCATAGAGTTCGTCGGCGCTCTCTTCAGCCGCCTTGCGCCCGATCTCAGGGTTGCCGCCTGCGCCCAAGCCGCGTGTGAGTTTCTCGCCAATGCGCACTTTGGTGCGCGCATTCGAGAGCGTTAGCGCTTGACTATCCGTGTTCACGGCGATGAACTCCACGCCGCCCAAGCCCTCTTCGATCATGCGGTTGACGGCGTTGCTCCCCCCTCCGCCTACGCCAACCACTTTGATCATGGCAAAATTCATATCGCTTACCATTCCATCAGTCATAATGCGCGCTCCTCAAAAATTCGGCTGCTGCAGGCCCTACCATAGCAACGTTTCAAGCCGCCATTATAGCGTGACTCGTCTCGCAAACAAACCAAAGGTCATTTTGAGCCGCTTAGAGGCTCTGCAATGGCAATTAAGGCAAGACGCGCCCTCTCAGCTCAGCACTTCATCCTCGTAGCGCGTCACTTCGCCCAGACGCTTCAGCGTCAGCTCAGGCAGACCCTCATAGGCGGCTGCAAGGCGCTCATCTACCTGCTTATTCAGCTTTTCGAAGAGCGAGTTGCCCTGATGATCGCAGTCTACAATCAGCGGACCGAAATTCTCGATCTCCAGTATCCACATGGCCTGCGCCAAACCGAGTTCCTCGCGCCAAACGACTTGCCGCACGCGCCGAATCGCCTGCCCGTACATCGCACCTAATCCGTAGCCCATCAAGAGCAGGTATGTCGCGCCGTTTGGCACAAAATGCGCCTTGTAAATCTCTGATGACAAGCCGCTCTTGCCGATAATGCACTTGACGCCGAACTCGCCCAGCAGGCGCGGCATCCATTTGGCAAAGCGGAACGAGGCAGTGCCAGTAGTGGCGCTGATCCGATACTCGCCGGGGTCGCTCCCATCTGCTGAGGGCGGACGAATCTCTTCAACTGCCGGGGACGAATGAAAATTGACGTTGATCTGTGAGATATCCACGCCTTGCGGCAAGGGATGTCCCTCATCCAGCAGGCGGCGATAGAAGCCCTCGCGCCCTGTGAAGATCGTGCCGCTCAAGTAGACCACATCGCCCATCTCCAGCTTGGCAGTATCCTCAGGGCGAATGGGCGTGCGCAGATCGTGGCGGCGTAGCTTTTCTAGTGCGCTGCTCATTCGTCCTGCTCCTGCAGCGCGTTTGTCGTTGCCCAGTAGGTGACCACAGCAACGCCGATCAGCACAAACAAGCCGACCACAATCCCGATGAAGATGAAGACGTTGAAGTCCATTGTTTTTCCTCTTCTGAGGCGGTAATCACGCTATACAAATGCCCGCCTTTCTGATAGGATAAGCGTAGCGCACTCACGGGCTTGGTGCAAATGCTATGGCGCCCCGTGCGCAAAATATTTTACATCAGGAGCGCTCACTATGGACTTCGAGAGATTTTTGCAGGCGCTCTGGGCAGAGCTAAAACCCTTATTAGACCAGCTAGGGCAGGCGCTGGCGCCGATCTTCGGCACATTTGACGGCGTCTTATTTGGCAGGCTGCTCTTAGTGCTGGTGCTGTGTGGCTTGATCGGGCTGGAGCGCTCGCGCCATGAGCGCGCTAGCGGCTTCCGCCCGCATATTCTGGTGGGACTAGGCGCTTGCCTGATGACCATGGCAGGCGCCTACGCCTTTCCGCAGGTTGTAGGGCGCGACCCCATGCGCGTTGCCAGCTATGTGGTCTCTGGAATCGGCTTTTTGGGCGCAGGCGCGATTCTGCGGCACGGCGCCACTGTGCGCGGCTTGACCACTGCAGCGAGCATCTGGGGCGCAGCGGGCATCGGCATTGCTACGGGAGTCGGCATGGGCTGGCTGGCAACAGCTACCATGCTGCTGATCCTGCTCACGCTGACCCTCCTAGAGCGCATTGAGACCCGCCTAAATCAGCGCAGTGCTACCAACACGCTCAGCCTGTATTTGGCGAACGATAGTCGCGCTGTGGGCAAGGCGCTAGACGCCCTGACGCGGCTTGGCGTGCCGATCCGCCGCGCTATCATGCAGCCTGCCAGCGGCGAGACGGCTGCGCTCTTGGTAGAGCTAAATCATCCGCTCCCGCTGACCGACGCGCCGCGCCTGATCGAGCAGTTGCTCACGGTCAAGTCCATCATGCGCGTGGACGTGACCAACTTGCATTTCAAGAGCGTCTATGAGTACGATCCGAGCCTTGTGCCAGAGCCAAGCGGGACGCCCGCCCTACAAGCGCGTCTGGATGACCTGAATCGTGAGGCGGCTGAGCGCGAGGATGAGCGTTAGCGCCCTTGCAACGCGCTCCCTAGCGCTGCCGAGACCCGCGCCCAGTCGTCTAGGAACATCTTCAAACCGATCTCGGTCATCGGATGATCCATCAAGCCTTTCAGCACGCTGAAGGGCATGGTCACAATGTGCGAGCCTGCCAACAAGCACTCATAGACCTGCAGCGACGTGCGAATGCTGGCTGCCACCACCTCTCGATCCCAGTTGTAATTCCTGAAGATGGTGACGCAGTCCCGCACCAGCTGCATTCCGTCATGCCCAATTGCATCCAGCCGATTGACGAACGGCGAGACGTAGTGCGCGCCCGCTGCTGCCGCCATATACGCCTGATTGGGCGAGAAAATCAGCGTGGCGTTGATGGTGGCAAACTCCTTGACGATCTTCATCGCCTTCAAGCCCTCGATGATCGTCGGAATTTTGACCACCACATGCGGCGACCAGCGGGCGATCTCTTCCGCCTCGCGCACCATGCCCTGCCAATCTGTGCTGACCACCTCCACGCTGACCGGTCCTTGCACAATCTCGATGATCTCTAAGATGTGCGCACGGTAGTCCGTGACGCCCGCATTGGCAATGTGCGTGGGATTGGTAGTGACGCCGCGCACCACGCCCCAAGAGACCGCCTCACGAATTTCATCCAAGACCGCTGTATCAAGCCAAACTTTCATACTGACCTAACCTGTTCTTAAAAGCACTTTGGCATAAACGCGCCAAGCATCAAGGGAGTGCTTTAATTCTAGCGCCCCTTTGGCAGACTGCATAGCCAAACTTGCTAACTTTCAAGCCGAGCGTCACAATATGCGCCTATGCGATAGGATAGTTATGCTTTCAGGATGTACAAAAGCCTCAAATAGGGCTAGACTTATATTAAAAGCGCTCTAGCGCCGTTAGCTAGAAATTTGAATTTCTAAACGTGCATAGCGGCACCTCTGGCGCTTGGGAGTGGCACTCATGCTAAAAGTTCTGGTTGTTGATGACGATCCCGCCATTCGCCTTGTCACAAAGCGGCTGCTTCGCCTGCTGAAATGCGATGTCTATGAGGCAAAAGATGGCGTGGAGGGCGAGGCAATCGCATTGGAGCTGCAGCCCGATCTGATCCTGCTGGATATCATGATGCCGAATCAAGATGGCTATGAGACGTGCATCCGCCTGCGCGCCGCCGGCTACGACCGCCCGATTTTGATGTTCAGCGCCCTCCTGCGCGATAACGAGCGTGCCTATGCCCTGCAGATCGGCGCCAATGAGTATTTGCAGAAGCCCATCACACGCGAAATTCTCAGCCGCTACCTCAACCTCGATCAACACACTAGCGCTAGTGCCTCAGCCAGCTGAGGCACCAGTGCTCACCATTTTCACATTACGCGCCCCGCCTTTTCAAGCATATAATCCCTTAAACGAGGCTTATGAAAAGGCTTGAGCCATGACTCGACTCACGCTTAGAGCGCTAATTGTGGTATGGAGTGCATTTGCTATCGTTAGCGCGCCACTGGCTACTCACGCTCAAGATGACCTCCTGCCTGTGGCGACCATTCAACAGGATGAGGGCGGCGTGCAACGTCTGCACGGCGAGGTGGCTTATACCTCGCTGCGTTTTGCGCTTTTCTCGCCCGATCCGTATGTGATCATGTTCAATCTCTCTGAGTATGTGCGCAACGGCGGCTTTGTGGCGGAGCGCACCAATGTGCCACAAGACGCTCAAGTGCTTGGGCGCGTCACAAGCGATCCCAGCACCTCGCCTTTCACTTATGAGTTGCTCTTGCCCAAAGAGCCGCCCGGTATCCCGACGGCTTTCGGATCGGGCGAGGTGCGCATTTACCTGATCGCGCTCATCTCAAACCTCTTCGGCGACCCTTTCCTAAGTCAGCGCGAGTATTTCGGCGCTTACCGCTCTGCCATCATCACGACCGATCGCCTGAAGAGCGGCAAACTTTTGCTGTTCGCTGAAGAGGGACGCGGCGTCTTCCCTGCTGGGCGCGGCGCCGACGGAGTGCTGTTCACTGAAGACGATCCGCTGGTGCGCCTGCCCGACGGCTACACATTGGTAGATGTCAGCGATGAACCGTTCACTTTCAGCCGTCCGCGCCACGCCGCTGTGGACTTGTTGGAAGCGCCCTCCGCCGTTCAGGACGATCTCTCAGATAAGAGCTACTTGGACGCTTTTGACAGCCTGATCGCGCTCTTGGAGCAGAAATACGCCTTCAGCGAGTACTACGACATTGACTATGAGAGGATTCGGGCTGAGTTGCGTCCGCGTGCGCAGCGCGTCGCCAGCCGTGAGGCATTCCTGCAGCTGCTCTACGCCCTCATACGCTACTTCCCGGATGGGCATATCGGCATGAACAACGTGCCTGATAGCGCTATTCGGGCGGCGCTAGGCGGAGTCGGCATTTGGGCGCAATTGCTGGATGATGGGCGGATGATCGTCTACCGCCTGCCCGAGAATTTGCCGGCAGCGCGCTCAGGCTTGCAAATCGGCGCTGAGATCATCGCTGTGAACGGCGTCCCGGTTGCGGAGGCGCTCACACAGGTGCAGCCGTTCAGCAATACGGGCATTGCCACGCCGTACAACCGCCTGATCCTGCAGCAGCGCGATCTCTTCCGCGGCGAGATCGGCAAGAGCATTGAGGTCACTTTCCGCAATCCCAATGCAAGCGCCACACAGCGCGTCTCGCTCACTTTTGTGCAAGATGTAGACGGGCTGATCAACTTTCAGCCGTTCTACCGCGCTGAAGCGCCTGATCGCTGGCTGCCCATTGAGACCCGCCAAGTGGAAGGCTACACTGTGCTGCAATTCTACAGCTTTGCCGATGACTTGCCGCTCACTATGCGCCTGTGGCAACGTGCCATAGAGCAAGCCCGCAAAGCGCCGAGTCGTGACGGCAAAGATGGGCTGATCATTGATATGCGCAACAATGGCGGCGGCAGCGCCTACCTGACTCTGCTCACTGCCTCCACATTCTTCAATGCGCCGTTAGAAGTCGGCAATAGCGCGGAATACGATGATGAAGCGGGCGAGTTCACGATCAATCCGCGTGAGCGCAACCTGCTCTTGCCGCCTGATGAAAATGAGCGCTATGAGGGCAACGTCGTGGTGATCGTCAGCCCAGATTGTGCCAGCGCCTGCGAATTCTTCAGCTACTACCTGACCTTGCAGAATCGGGCGCAGATCGTCGGCTACTATGGCACAGCGGGACTAGGCGGCTCGCGCTTTGAGGTCGTTTTGCCTGATGACATCCAGTTTGTCTATACACGCGGACGCGCTCTTGACGCCGACGGGCAGATTCACATTGAGGGCAAGGGCGTGCAGCCGACGATCCGCGTGCCGATCACGGCGGAAAACGTGCTGAGCAAGGGCGATCCGCTCCTAGAGGCGGCAATTGCCTATCTAGACGCGCAGCCCTTGCCCAGCGAGGAGCGCCGCATCACCACACAGAGCGGCGTCTTCCGTCTGAGCGTGCCGCGCAGCTGGCGCACTACGTCGCTAGGCGTGCGCTCCGGCGGCGGTGAGGCGCGCTTGAACCTGTATGCCTTCCGTAGCGTCACGGTCAGCCGCCTGCTGGAGAGTCTGCAGCGCACGGCAAAAGACGGGCGCATTGATGAGCTAGAGACTGTGCGTCTGGGCGGCGCTGACTGGACGTTCTACCGATTCATCGCAGAAGTTGGCACTGAGACCATTGCGGTCTCTGTAGTGGGCAACACGCTGCGCGTGCTGGAGCTGGTCACGCCCGCGCAGCGCGCCGATTACTACACAAACACCGTGTTGCATCCTGCCGCAGCAACTTTCCGCCTTGAGTGAGCCTGACTATCCGCCGTGTTGCACATACGCCGTCTCTTGAATGGCGAGGTCAATGAACACGGCGGATGTCCAGCCGAAGATCGGCGCGGCTTTGGGCGGGCGCGCCGCCGTGAGCGGATTGTAGTACTCGTAGATATCGCGGCTCTGCATGATCAGCTCAAGGGTATTGCGGCGGAGTGCATCGGCAAGTTCAGGGCGTCCAACGCGATTGAGCGCCTCAATGAATAGGTAGTTGATGTTCGCCCAGACCGGTCCGCGCCACATCTGATCGGGATCGAACTTCGGATCGTTCAGCGCGACCGTCGCCAATGCCCACTTATCCCAGAAGGTCTGCGGATTGGTCAGGTGGGCGATCAGGCGGGCGTTGATGCGCTCGGGCAGACCGCCTGTCCACAGCGGCAAGAGCTGGAAAGGCGTGAAGACCTCTACGGGTTTGCCCTGATAAAGCGCCTGGAAGTAGCCGCGCCGTTCATCCCAGAGCGCCTCTAGCATACGGGCAGTGTGCTGTTGCGCCTGCTCGCGGTAGCGCGCCGACTCCGCTGTCAGACCCAGCAGCGCGGCAATGCGCGCCAGACTCTCCGCCTGAATCACGATGTAAGTGTTCAAATCAGGCGCAACCACGGGCATACCGTCATCCCAAAGCGGACTATCATCCAAGCCGCTAGAAAACGGATGCTGATAGTGGCACAAGCCATTCTCGCTCAGGTTATCGCGCAGCCACCAGTCGTGCCAGCGCGTGATCGGCTCATAGACTTCGCTCAGAAAGTCGAGACGCCCGCATTTCTCAAAAACTTTGAGGACAGCCCACGCCGTGAGCGGCGGCTTGGTCACGTCGGCATCTACGGGGCGCGTCAAGCGCGTGACCAGTCCCTCATCATGGATCGCGTCGGGCAGCATGCCATCTTCGCGCTGATGATCCAGCACGATTCGGATTTGATCTTCGGCAAGGCGCGTATCAATATGCCGATAGGCGAGCGCGTGAAAGTACTGATCCCACTGCCAGACGCCCACATAGTGAATTTTTGACGGCACAAGCGCCTCTCGCGTGAAGTAATAGCGCGTGTTGAGCAAGCCTGCACGCATGATCCACCAGGCATGGGCATACTGCCACTCATACTCAGGCAGGACTTGCGGCACGGAGTCGAACCATGCTTGCCAGGCTGCACGCGAGGCGCCGATTGCCTCTTCGGGCGGCGGCAGAGCGCGGTTGTAGCCCAAGCGCGGCGTGATGTTGAGCAGGAGTACGTTGCCCTCGCGTGCCTGCAGGCGCAAGTTGATGCGGAAGCGGTCGCCTGTGAGCGCAAAAAGCTGATTTTCCACGATCTGGGCGTTCGTGGTGTAGGCGATGTTGCGCTTGCCGTGCAGCGTGCCGCCCCGCCGATCCGTAGCGCCGCGGGTGGCGTGCGCCTCGAAGGTCAAGCCGTAGCTGCCCACAGGCAGACGGATCAAAACCGCCTCAGGCTCAACGAACGTCCAAGCGAAGTTGCCTAGCGGTGTGCAGAGCGTGACACAGTGCGGATAGGAGTCCACTTCGAAGGGCTGCGGTGAGCCGTCTTCATTCAAAACAGTCAGCTGATCGAGGATCGGCGGGCGCTGCCGATAATGCCCGACCTCGCCCTGCCAGCGCTCCCAGCGTTCGGCAAGGCGAATGGCGATGCGGTTGCCCTCGCGGAAGATCAGCAGGCGCGAACCGCGATCCGTGAACGGGATCGCGCTCAGATCAATGCGGTTATGCAATAGCTCAAAGGCGTTCATGGTGCGCTTCTTTCGGCGTCTCGATTTGATAGAGTATAACCGCGATTCAGCCCTTTTGGCTGCGCGGATCGAGCGCGTCGCGCAGACCGTCGCCGATGAAATTGATGCACAGCACGCTGATCACAATCAATACACCGGGGAAAATCCACATCCAAGGCGCTGTGCTGATGTAGCGGTAGCCCATCTGCATCATGTTGCCCCATGTGGGCGTCTTGGCGTCTACGCCGAGCCCCAGAAAGCTGACATAGGACTCGCTCAAGATGGCGCCGGCGATACCTAGTGTGGCTGAGACGATGATCGAGGCAAGAGTATTCGGCAACAAGTGCCGCCACAAGATACGGCGGCGCGGCACGCCCAGACTCTCAGCCGCTGTGACGAACTCCATGTTCTTGAGCGAGAGAATTTGCGCCCGCACAATGCGCGCTAGACTCGTCCAGCTGGTGATGCCGATCACAATCACGACCACCAGCACGCCGCCGCTCAGCTCACGCCCAAAAAAGGGCAGACTCGGCATTCGTCCGCCGAAATATTTTGCCAGCACCAAGAGCAGGAACAGCCGCGGTATGGTCATGACCGCCTCTGTGAAGCGCATGAGCAAGTTATCCACCACGCCGCCATAGTAGCCCGCTATCGCGCCGATCAGCGTGCCAATCAGGATAGAGAGCAACATCGCTGAAGTGCCGATCAGCAGCGAGAGCTGACCGCCATAGATCGCCCGCGCCAGCACGTCCTGCCCAAGCTGATCCGTGCCAAAAAGCGCCCGCTCGCTGGGCGCCTGCAGCCGATTGCGCACATTCGGCACGGTAGCGCGCTCATAGGGGATCAGCGCTGAGCCGATCACCACGAAGAGAATCAAGCCGATCAGCAAAATCAAGCCGACCATCGCCATGCGATGCTTGCGAAAGCGTCGCCACGCTCGATTCTCATCTCTGGGCGGCACAGCGGCTTGGAGTGAGAGCGCCTCTGCTTTCATCTCGGACTCTCCTAATAGCGAATGCGCGGATCGAGCCACGTATAGGCGATATCGGTCAGCAGCTGGAAGACGATCACTGAGACCGTTGTGAGCATCAGAATGCCCATCAGCACGGGATAATCATCGCGCCCAAGCGCCGTCAAAAACAGCGATCCCATGCCAGGCCAAGCGAAAATGGACTCCGTGACCACTGCGCCCGCGATCAAACTGCCTAAGTCCAGTCCAATCAGGGTCACAATGGGCAAACTGGCATTCTTCAGGGCATGGATCAGGTTGATATCGCGCTCTGGCAGCCCTTTGGCGCGGGCTGTGCGCACGTAGTCGGCGTTCAGCACCTCCAGCATGTTGGCGCGCATGTAGCGGCTGTAGCCCGCCACGCTGATCAGGGTCAGCGCTGAGACGGGCAAGATCATGTGACGCAACACGTCTAGGAAGGAACGGTCGCCAAGCGGATCGAACATGCCGTTTGGCGGCAGCCAGCCGAGGTTCACGCTGAAGGTATAAACCAAGATCAGTGCGATCAAAAAGATCGGCATGGATTGAAAAATGTATGAGAGCGCCGTCATGACGTTATCCATCAGCGAATACTGATAGAGCGCTGAGTAAATGCCGATCCCAATGCCGATCACGATGATCAGCGCTTGCGCCGGCACCATCAGCAGGAGCGTATTGCCGACTTTCTCGCCGATCACAGTCGTCACAGGGCGTCGATCCGTGATCGAATTGCCGAAGTCGCCACGCAGCACGCCGCGCTGCCTGCCGTAGGTATCGCCTTCATCAATCACGCCGTTACAGTTGGTATCGAGGATCGTCCAATCGTTGCCGATCAGCCAGAAGACGTATTGCGTCAAAATCGGCTGATCCAAGCCAAGTTGACAGCGTAGCCGAATGCGATCCGCATCATCAAGCGGCTGTCTGCCGCCCATCGTGGCTACGGGATCGCCTACGGTCTGCATCAGCGCAAAAAGGATCAGACTGATCAAAAATAAGAGCGGCACTGCCTGCAACAAGCGCCGAGCGATGTAACGCGCCATCTCAAATGCCTCACAACAAACTTTATATATAATTTCACCTATTGTAGCGCAGTTACTGCATTGATCTACCATATTCTGTGGTAGAATTTGTCAAGGTGCGCGCATTGTAACGTGAGCCAATTGCGCAAGCGAGGAATGCTCGGATAGCTGAGAGCGCCGCCAACAGCAGCACGCCGAGTATGCGCGGATTGACATAGAGCCAAGCCGAAAGGCAGAATGCTCGAATAGCTGCTAGCACTTGTCACAGCAATGTAGCACATAGGACGTGCACTGTTGGCAGTTCTACCTCCTGAACCAACCTTCAGGAGGTAGTTCTTTCATGAGCCGTAGCTACATCACTTGAGCCAGAGTCAAGCCTTGCCGGTAGCCATACAGGTTCTCCTGTATGGCAGGTGTAGCAAGACAATATGTTATAATGCACGTAAAAAGCGCTTTCGAAGGAGAGATTGTTATGAGCGTTCAGACGCCTGAGGCGCGCCCGCTGACTGAAGAAGCCGATTTTTTGCAGATCAAGAGCATTGACCACGTGCATTGGTGGGTCGGCAATGCTAAGCAGGCGATGTATTACTGGTGGAAGGCGTTCGGCTTTGAGCCTGTTGCCTACAGCGGCTTAGAGACGGGGAATCGGCGCTTTGCCTCCTATGTGCTAGAGAGCGGCACAATCCGTTTTGTGGTCTCGGCACCCTATCATCCCACAGATGAGATGGCGGCGCATCACCTGCTGCACGGCGATGGCGTCAAGGTGATCGCGCTAGGCGTGGATGATGTAGAGACGGCATTCCGCGCCACTGCTGAGCGCGGCGCACGTGCAGCGTGGGCGCCCCGCGAGGAATCAGATGCACACGGCGTCTATCGCACAGCCGCCATTCATACCTACGGCGAGGTGCTGCACGTCTTCGTGGATCGGCGCGATTATCACGGCGCCTTCGCACCCGGCTATCAGCCGCTTGCGCTGAACGCCGACTCGGCGGGTCTTGCCGCTATTGATCACATTGTGGGCAACGTTGAACTGGGCAAGATGAACTACTGGGTGAATTTCTATCACAAAGTGATGGGCTTCCGCCTGCTGCAGGGCTTCACGGATGAGCAGATCAGCACGGAATACTCAGCGCTGATGTCCAAAGTGATGCAGAACGGCAACGGGCGCGTCAAATTCCCGATCAACGAGCCTGCTGAGGGCAAGAAAAAGAGCCAGATCGAGGAATATCTGGAGTACTACATGACGCCGGGCGTGCAGCACATCGCTATGGCGACGGGCGACATCCTGCGCACAGTGCGGGCGCTGCGCGAGCGCGGTGTGGAGTTCCTGCGCGTGCCAGATGCCTACTATGACGTGCTGCCTGAGCGCGTCGGACCGATCAAAGAAGACCTTGCACAGATCAAAGAGCTAGGCATTCTGGTAGATCGGGATGATGAGGGCTACTTGCTGCAAATTTTCTCGCGTCCGCTGCAGGATCGTCCCACAGCGTTCATTGAGGTGATCGAGCGGCACGGCTCACGCGGCTTTGGAGTCGGCAATTTCAAGGCGCTCTTCGAGGCGATTGAGCTAGAGCAGGCACGGCGCGGTAACCTATAGCCATGCGCCCAATGTCCTTTGACTTCCGCTCGCGCCGCTCTATGGTGGTGGCGCGACGCGGCATGGTCTCCAGCAGCAGCCCGCTTGCCTCGCAGGCGGGCGTAAGTGTATTGCGTCAGGGCGGCAACGCAGCGGATGCAGCCATTGCAGCGGCTGCTGTCCTGAATGTGGTGGAGCCAGCCTCAACAGGCATAGGCGGCGATTGTTTCGCCCTATACTACGACGCCCGAACGCGCACGATCAGCGCGCTGAACGGCAGCGGACGCGCTCCCGCAGCCCTGACCCTAGAGGTTGTGCGCCGTGCGCATCCTGATGCAACCGAAATGCCGCCGCACAGTCCGCATGCCGTGACCGTGCCGGGCGCCGTGCGCGGCTGGGAAGACTTGCTCAAGCGGCACGGGCGCATGACGCTGCGCGACGTGCTATCAGACGCGATCCACTACGCCCGTGAGGGCTTTCCCGTCGCGCCCGTCTTCGGGACGGCGTGGCAGGGCTACGGCGCGTGGTTAGCAGCGCGTCCGCATACACAGGACTATTTGCCAAACGGCGCGCCGCCGCAGATCGGGCAGATCGTGCGGCTGAGCGGCATGGCGCACACGCTAGAGCAGATCGCCGAGGGCGGCGCCGACGCCTTCTATCAGGGTGAGCCAGCCCATGCGATTGTGGCGGCGCTGAGCGCTCAAGGCGGCGTCATGACGCTGGCAGACCTCGCAGCGCACCGCTCCACATGGGAGACGCCCATCCATACTGACTATCGCAGCGTGACCATCTACGAGTGTCCGCCGAACGGACAAGGTCTAGCGGCGCTGATCGCCCTGAACATCCTCGAAGGCTTCGATCTGGGCGGTCTGGCATGGGACTCGCCTGAGCGCTTGCACCTGATGATCGAGGCAATGCGCCTCGCCTTTGCCGATGCGCGTCATTACATTGCCGATCCCGCCTTTAGTGCCGCCCCAGTCTCAGCGTTGCTCAGCAAGGCGTATGCAGCGCAGCGGCGCGCCCTGATCGGCGCACAGGCGATGCAGCCGCCCAGCTTTGGCGCGCCGCTCAGCAGCTCAGATACGGTCTACTTGTGTGCAGTAGATGGGGAGGGCAACGCTTGCTCATTCATCAACAGCCTATACATGGGCTTTGGCTCAGGGATTGTGGCAGGCGAGGCGGGCTTCTTCTTACAGAATCGTGGCGCGGGCTTCAGCCTCGACCCTGAGCATCCAAACGCTCTACAGCCGAACAAGCGCCCCTACCACACGATCATCCCAGCCATGGCGTTGCGCAACGGTGAGTTGTGGGCGGCATTCGGCGTGATGGGCGGCTTCATGCAACCACAGGGTCATGTGCAAGTCCTGAGCGCCATGCTGGATGATGACCTGAATCCGCAAGAGGCGCTGGATCGCCCGCGCTTCTGCCTGCTTGACGGCACAGCAGAGAGTATCGTAGCGCTTGAAGAGGGCATCCCAGTGGCGACCATGTCGGCATTGGCAGAACTAGGACATCCCGTGCGCCCCGTGAGCGGCAGAAGGCGCGGCGTGTTCGGCAGTGGCGATATCATCCGCCGCGACCCTGAGACGGGCGTCCTGTTTGGCGGCTGCGATCCGCGCAAAGATGGCATGGTCGCCGCTTATTGAGCCTTGCGCCCTATCAGAATGGCGTAGTGATGGTCAAAACTGATGTTGCCGCTGCCGTCTTGATGGAAAGTCGGCTTGAGGAACTCACGGACGGCTTGCGGCGCTTGGTGGAGCAATACGCGCAAGCGTAGCACGGTCTCGGCGTCGTTTTTTTGCAGGTGCGCCCAGCTGTAGAGGTCAAGGCGCGTTACAGCGACCTCGCTATGAGTTATCTCTAGCCCAGCGGCGCGTAACATCGCGTGCCAGTCTGAGAGGCGGTACTGCTGATAATGACTCGGATCGCGCAAGCGCTCAAAGGCATTGACGTAACGCGCTGCTTTGAGTGGCTCAGGCGCGATCTGATCAACGATACCGAGTTTGCCCTCAAATTTGAGCGTTCGAGCGCACTGGCTGAGGAAGCGCGGCACATCGGGGAAGTGATGGGCAGCATGGCGAACTGTGATCACATCCAAACTAGCAGTGCGGAACGGCAAATGACTCGCCTCCAGCTGCACATAGCTGACTTCAGCGCTCTGTCTCTGCAGATTGGCACGCGCCGCTTTGAGCATGGCGGGGGTCAGGTCGCTGGCTAGGACGTGCGCGCCGCTTTGTGCGAGTCTCAGCGCCACATGCCCGCCGCCCGTCGCCACGTCCAGTGCTAGTTTGTCCGTTAAAGGCTGCAAGAGCGCGATCAGGCGCTCTAAGGTGTAACCGCCGCTGTGAAGCTGGCTCTGGACGTAATTTTCAGTCAGGTCGCTGAAGCGCCGCTGAGAGAGCGAGCGTGCATCGTGCATGGGTCTGCATCCCTATGACGAAAAAGGCGGGAAATTTTTTCCCGCCTGTGTGGAGACCTACCCGTATGCGCTTACTCGCGGCTGGAGCCGAAGATGCGCAGCAGGAACAGGAACAGGTTGACGAAGTCGAGGAACAGGTGGAACGCGCCGATCAGGGCAATGCGCTGTGCGCTTGTTTGGTCGCCTGTAGCCGCGATCTCAGCTGCATTGTTCTTGATCCACTGCGTATCGTAGGCAGTGAAGCCCGCGAAGATCAGCACGCCCGCATAGCTGATGATCCACGTGATAGCAGGGCTGCGCAGGAAGATGTTCACGATGCTGGCAATGATCAAGCCGATGAGCGCCATGATCAGGATGCTGCCGAAGCGCGAGAGATCGATCTTGGTGGTGTAGCCCAAGAAGCTCATCACGCCGAACATGCCTGCTGTGGCGATCAGCGCCGCTGTGATGTCCGCGATCTGGTAGGCGAGCAGGATGCCGCCCAGCATGTAGCCGAACAGTGCCGTGAACAGGAAGTAGAACGCAGCGCCGACCGTTACGTTAGCGCGCATGATGATCGGCTGTAGCGCAAAGGCAAGGATGAAGTAGGCGATCAGCGCGACAATGGACAGCACTGGGTTCAGCAGCGGTGAGCTGGTAATTGCGCGCTCCAATTGCGCGAGTTGTGCTGCAGTTGCCTCGCCGGAGAGCGCCACGTTCAGCAAATCACGGATCGGCGCGCCCAGAATGAAGGCGATGCCGAACGCCACCAGCAAGCCCGCCATCAACCACAGGTAGACCTGCCGCATGATATCGCCCATGCTCAAGCCTATCGGCAAGGGACGGCTCTCAACTTCTGCGTTTGAGAAAAAGCCCATATGAACCTCCGTTTTCTCGTCTCTAAGTCTGCGCTTAGGATGTTTTCCGCGTTAGACTAACCTTGATTATAGTTTAGATTATGTGCATAGACAAGTAGTCTAACGTAAGAAACACGCAAAATCAAGCTAAGTTTTGTCTAAGCACCTCACCTCGAGCGCTTGCGATTCATCTCATCTGTCCGCACGGCGCGCTCAACGATCTTGAGACCTCTTACACAGTCTACATCTGCACGGATACGACTTTCTGCCTCGCGCCTGAGGTCAGAGGCTACTCAGACTACTGGCGGCCCAACTACGCTTCGCTCTCGCATGATCTTCAGCGGCACTATCCTGAGATTATGTGGGCTGAACAGATCGAGCCGCCGCAATTCAGGGTTGATCCGCGCCTAGCCGAGATAGCGCAGCGCCTGAGAGAGCGATTTCAGCAGACTCAGACAGATGGAAATGGTCAGGGCAGGTCGTGACGCCTGCCCTGACTTAGAAGTCACTTGTCGTTCAGCGCAGCGACGCCCGGCAAGACGCGCCCTTCCAGCAACTCTAGACTGGCGCCGCCGCCCGTGCTGATGTGCGTCATGCGCTCAGCCAGACCTGCTTTCTCGACCGCTGCAGCCGAGTCGCCGCCGCCGATGATCGTGATCACGCCTTGCGCGGTCAGCTCAGCCAAGATTTGCGCAATGGCGTTCGTGCCTTTGGCGAAGGTCGGCATCTCAAAGACGCCCATCGGACCATTCCAGACCACTGTGCGCGCCTCGCTCAGGATTGCTTTGTAGTGATCTACGGTCGCTGAGCCAATGTCAAGGATTTGCCAGCCCTCTGGCACGTCTTGATCGGCGCGGATGACCTGCGTATTCGCGTCATCTTTGAAGGCGTCTGCGATCACGAAGTCTACTGGCAAGATGAGCTTCGTGCCGCCTTTGGCGAGTAGGTCGCGTGCCACGTCAAGTGCGTTTTCCTCAACCAATGAGGCGCCCGTAGCGCGTCCCTGCGCCCGCAGGAAGGTGTTCGCCATGCCGCCGCCGATCAGCACCTTGTCTGCCTTTGCCAAGAGCGCCTCGATCACCTTGATCTTATCGCTGACCTTCGCGCCACCCAGAATGGCGATCAACGGACGCTGAGGCGCCTCCAGCGCGCCTGAGAGATAGTTCAGCTCTTTTTCCATCAGCAAGCCTGCCACGGCTGGCATCAGCTTGGCGACCGCCTCTGTGCTGCTGTGCGCACGGTGCGCTGAGCCGAAGGCGTCGTTCACGTAGACATCGCCGAACTTGGCGAACTGCGCAGCCAGCTCAGGGCTGTTCTGCGTCTCGCCGACGTAAAAGCGCGTGTTTTCCAGCAGCACAACGCTGCCTGCAGGCAGGCTGTTGACGTGCGCCACCGCCTCATCGCTCAAGGGATTCTCAACGAAGGTCACGGGGCGGCTCAGGTGCGCCTCTAGCGCGGCAGCCACTGGACGCAACGAATATTTCGGGTCTGGCACGCCGTCTTTCGGTCTGCCCAAGTGAGACATCAGCACAAGGGACTTCGGCTGCTGATCGAGGATAGCGCGCAGAGTCGGCAAGGCGGCTGTGATGCGCGTCTCATCCGTGATAACGCCATTTTCAATCGGCACGTTGAAGTCAACGCGCACCAGCACGCGCTTGCCGCTCAGGTCAATATCGCGGATTGTCTTTTTGTTCATAGGCAAGTTGCTCCATGCTTGAAAAACAGGCGGAACGCCCGTCCCGCCTGTGAAGATTTTGCGCGGATATTAGAGTTTGCTGCCTATCAGCATCATCAGGTCAGCGCAGCGGACGGAGTAGCCCCACTCGTTATCGTACCACGTCATGACCTTGACCATGGTATCGCCCATGACCTGAGTCAGCTCAGCGTCAATGATGCTGCTATAGGAGCTGCCCTTATAATCGGCTGAGACCAGCGGCGCGTGCGAGACCGCCAAAATGCCCTTCATGCGCCCCTTTGCTGCTTCCTCAAAGGCGGCGATCAAGCCTTCGCGGGTGGCGGGACGCTCAACTTCCGCCACGAAGTCCACCAGCGAGACCGTTGGAGTCGGGACGCGCAGCGCCATGCCGTCGAACTTGCCCTTCAGCTCCGGGATGACCAGCGCCACAGCCTTTGCCGCGCCTGTGGTGGTCGGGATGATGCTCAAGGCAGCGGCACGCGCACGGCGCAGGTCTTTATGCGGCAAGTCGAGGATTTGCTGATCGTTCGTGTAGCTGTGGACAGTGGTCATCAGCGCACGGCGAATGCCGTATGTCTCATGGACAACCTTCGCAGCCGGAGCCAGACAGTTGGTGGTGCAAGAGGCGTTTGAGACAATGTGATGCTTTTCGGGATCGTACTTATCCTCATTCACGCCTATGCAAATAGTGATATCCTCACCCTTTGCCGGCGCGCTGATGATCACCTTCTTAGCGCCGCCGTTGATGTGCGCACGCGCCTTATCCGCCTCTGTGAAGCGCCCCGTGCTTTCCAGCACAATGCTCACGCCCAGATCGCCCCATGGGATAGCGGCGGGGTCTTTTTCGGCAAACGCCTTGATCTCATCGCCGTCAACGATCAGCGCCCCATCTTTGACCTCGACTGTCCCGTGATACGCCCCGTAGTTGCTATCGTAGCGGAACAGGTGAGCCATGGTATGCAGATCGCCCAGGTCGTTAAAGGCGACCACGTCAATTTCGTTCGGATATTTCTCGCGGATAGCGCGCAGCACTTGCCGACCGATACGCCCAAACCCGTTGATGCCAACGCGAATTTTGCTCATGTGGGTTGTTTCCTCCACTCAGTTATGCTCTCAAGGCGGCTTGAGCATACCGCAAGATCGGGCAGAATGGGTAATAGAGAATTTTTATGGCACAGACGGCAACTTATGCTGAGTTCAGCTATACTCTTGGCTATACAGCTTTGATCAGGCATGAGCGCCTGTCTACAGGAGTTTATACCTGCCTTATGGTGACACGAATCGGTTTGATCAGGCACGGCGAGACCTTCTGGAATCGTATGGGGCGTTGGCAAGGTCATGCCGCTGTGCCGCTGAATGAAGAGGGAATGCATCAAGCGCGCCTCTTGGCTGACTATCTGCTGCAACATAGTCAGCAGATCAGCGCCATCTACAGCAGCGATCTCAGACGCGCCAGCGATACCGCTAAAATGCTGGCAGATCGGCTCAAAAAGCCGCTCATCCTTGATGCGCGTCTGCGCGAAGTTGACGTGGGCGAATGGCAAGGGCTGACGGGCGATGAAATCCGCGCTTGGGACGGCAGCCGTTTTGAGCAAGTGCAGCGCGATCCGTTCGGCACGCAGCGCCCCGGCGGCGAGAGTTTGAATCAGGTGGCGGAGCGGGCGCTCGCTTTTCTGCACGAGCTGGTTCAGCGCCACACGGAAGGCTATGTGCTGGTCGTTTCGCATGGCGGCACGATCCGCACTATTCTACAGCGCTTGGCAGTGGTCGGTGAGGGGCGCATCTGGGTGGATAACACTTCTATCACACTTTTGCGCTATCAGCACGCTGAAAATCGCTGGCTGCTGGATGCTTTCAATGTGCTGGAGCATCTTGGCACGCGGCGCATTGTGCCGGGCAGCGACGGCTGATCTATCTGTGATGATTGTCACAATTTTGTGCTGACATTCAGGCAGTTGCTTGAATCGCGCCGCCGCCGTGCTAAACTCTCCCTTGTACCCGCTTCACGAGCGAAGCAGTGGAAGGAAATAGATATGGTTATCCACGAGCATGAACACACAGTGGGGCGCAGCCATGTCGGACTGGAGGTGCTCGGCTTGACCAACCTTGGGCAAGAGCACTGGAATCTGACGGCGCCGGCGCTCTACGAGCAAGCCATTCGCAGCCGCGAGGGCGTGCTTGCGCACCTCGGTCCGCTGGTCTGCCGCACCGGTAGCCACACGGGACGCTCGCCGAACGATAAGTTCGTGGTCAAAGAGCCGAGTAGCGAGGCAAACATCTGGTGGGGACCGGTCAACAAGCCCTTCAGCGAGGAAAACTTCGAGCGTATTTTCCGCCGAATGCGCGCCTACCTTGAGAACCAGAGTGTATACATCCAAGATTGCTTCATCGGGGCTGACCCGAGATATCGCGTGCCGCTGCGCGTGATCACACAGCGCGCTTGGCACAATCTGTTCGCACGGATCATGTTCATCCGCCCCAAGCGCGAGGAACTTGAGACGCACGTGCCGGAGTACACCATCATTGACGTGCCGTCTTTCACAGCCAATCCTGAGGAAGATGGTACGAATAGCGGCACGTTCATCCTGCTGAACATTGCGCGCCGTCTAGTGCTGATCGGCGGCACAGAGTACGCAGGCGAAATCAAAAAGTCCGCCTTCACGCTGATGAACTACTTGATGCCGTTGCGCGGCATTATGTCCATGCACTGCTCTGCCAACTACGGCAAGGATAAAGATGACGTGGCGATTTTCTTCGGCTTGAGCGGCACGGGCAAGACCACGCTCAGCGCCGATCCCAAGCGCACGCTCATCGGTGATGACGAACACGGCTGGAGCGATGACGGCGTCTTCAACTATGAGGGCGGCTGCTATGCGAAGGTGATCCGCCTCAGCCCGACTGGGGAGCCGGAAATCTATCAGACCACGCGGCGCTTTGGCACGATCCTTGAGAATGTCGCCATTGATGCTGAGACGCGCCGTCTGAATCTGGATGACGACTCGCTGACTGAGAATACCCGCGCCGCCTATCCCATCTCGCATATCTCAAACGCTGACCTGAGCGGCATGTGTGGGCATCCCAAGCACGTCATTTTCCTCACAGCCGATGCTTTTGGCGTTTTGCCGCCCGTCGCCAAGTTGACGCATGAGCAGGCGATGTATCACTTCATCAGCGGCTACACGGCAAAGGTCGCTGGCACAGAGCGCGGCGTGAAAGAGCCTCAAGCGACCTTCAGCACCTGCTTTGGCGCGCCGTTCATGGCGCTGCATCCAATGGTCTATGCAGAGTTGCTGCGCGAGAAACTGCGCAGGCACGGCGCGCAGGTTTGGCTGGTTAACACGGGCTGGACGGGCGGTCCGTATGGCGTGGGCAGCCGCATGAAGCTGGAATACACGCGGGCAATGGTCAGCGCGATCCTTGAGGGCGCCCTAGATGACGTGCCAACCCAGACCGATCCGATTTTTGGGCTGCACGTGCCACAATATGTGCCAAATGTGCCGACTGAGCTGCTCAATCCGCGCAACACATGGTCTGATCCCGCTGCTTATGACGCCGCAGCCCTCGATTTGGCGCGCCGCTTCCACGCCAACTTTGAGAAATACGCGGATCGTGCCACTGAAGAGGTCAAGGCGGCTGCGCCTGTGGCGCAATAGACGTTTCCTGCTACACGACACGGCAAACGGGAAGTCGAGAGGCTTCCCGTTTTGCTTGCCAAGTTTATCCGAACAGGTGTACAATTGCAGCGTGTACCACACAGCGCTCAGCAAGCCGAGTTCGCTCACCAGAGCCATTCAGCATTCTAACGAGGTCTTTTGGCACATATGGTGCAAGAGAAAATCATTGTGCGCGGCGCCCGCGAACACAATCTCAAGAACATCACAGTGGAATTGCCGCGCAACAAGCTGATCGTCATCACGGGACTCTCAGGCAGCGGCAAGTCGTCCCTTGCCTTCGATACCATTTTTGCTGAAGGGCAGCGCCGCTACGTGGAGTCGCTCTCTGCCTATGCGCGCCAGTTCGTCGGACAGATGGAAAAGCCCGATGTTGATCAGATCGAGGGACTCTCGCCCGCCATTTCGATTGATCAGCGCGGCGTGAGCGCCAATCCGCGCTCAACCGTCGGCACGGTCACTGAGATTTACGACTATCTGCGCCTGCTCTACGCACGGATCGGCGTGCCACACTGCCCAACTTGCGGCGCGGAGGTCAAGGCACAGAGCGCTCAGCAGATCGTTGAGCAGATCGAGGCAATGCCTGATGGAACGCGCATTCAAGTGCTTGCGCCCTTGGTCAAGGATCGCAAGGGACACCACGAAAAAGTCTTTGAGGATGTGCGCAAGGCAGGCTTTGTGCGCGTCCGTGTAGATGGCACTGTGCGCGACGTGGATGAAGAGATCAAATTGGCGCGCTATGAGATGCACACCATTGAGGTTGTGGTGGATCGTCTGGTCATCCGCCACTACGCCGATCCAAACGGCGAAGAGGCGCAAGCAGCGCGCTCACGCTTGACTGACTCGGTTGAGACGGCGCTGGAGCTAGGCGACGGCATGGTCATCATCAATGATGTGACTGACTCAAGCGCGCCCCGCGATATTTTGTTCAGCGAAAAGCTCGCTTGTGTCTACGGACACGGCTCTTTTCCTGAGATTGAGCCGCGCACATTTTCGTTCAACTCGCCACATGGCGCTTGTCCGCAGTGTCAGGGACTGGGCATACGCTTAGAGATCGATCCGAGCCTGATCGTGCCGAATCCTGATCTTTCGTTGCAAGAGGGCGCCATCAGTGAGCTGGCTTGGGCTGTTGGGAGCGAATCGGCGAGCATGACCGTCTTGCTGACCGTCGCCCGTGAGAATAAAGTGCCTGTGGATAAGCCATGGCGCGAATTGACTCAGAAACAGCGCGATATCATCCTTTACGGCACAGGCGATCGGCGCTACACCGTTCAGTACATCGCCAGCGACGGCGTGCCGCGCCAATGGGTCATGCGCTGGGAGGGCATCAGCCGCTCTGTGCAGCGCCGCTATGAGCAGACCGACTCCGACTTCATGCGCGAGCGCTATCAGCGCTTGATGGCTGAGCGTCCCTGCCCTGCTTGCAACGGCGCCCGTTTGCGCCCAGAGGCGCTTGCCGTGACCGTCAACGGACTGAACATCCATGCGGCAAGTAAACTTTCGATGCTGCAATTGCGCGATTGGGTCAATGCCCTCAGCGGCACAGCTGATCAGCCCTCCGTCTTGAGCGAGCGCGAACGGACTATCGCTCATCAGGTGCTGAAAGAGATCAGAGAGCGCGTCAATTTCCTGATAGACGTCGGCTTGGATTATTTGAATCTGGGACGCTCAGCAGGCACGCTCAGCGGCGGCGAGGCACAGCGCATTCGGCTTGCCACACAGATCGGCAGCCAGCTCACGGGCGTGCTGTATGTGCTGGATGAGCCGTCTATCGGCTTGCATCAGCGCGATAATGCGCGGTTGATCCGTACGCTAGAGCGAATGCGCGATCTGGGCAATACCTTGTTGGTAGTGGAGCATGATGATGAGACCATGCGCGCTGCCGACTGGATCGTAGACCTTGGACCGGGCGCCGGTCAGCATGGCGGGCAGATCGTGGCAGAAGGCACGCCTGAGCAGATCATGGCGCATCCAGAGAGCATCACGGGCGCCTACTTAAGCGGACGTAGGCGCATCCCTGTGCCAAGCGTGCGGAGGAATGGCAACGGCAAGGTTATCCGCATTCGCGGCGCCCGCGAGAATAACCTCAAGAATGTGGATGTAGATATCCCGCTTGGCAAATTCGTGGTAATCACGGGCGTGAGCGGCAGCGGTAAGTCTTCGCTGCTAATCGAGATTCTCTATAAGCGCTTGGCTCAAGTGCTGAACGGCTCACGCGAGCGCGCAGGCGAGCATGATAGCATCGAGGGCATGGAGGCGATTGATAAGGTCATCAACATTGACCAGACGCCTATCGGACGCACGCCGCGCAGCAATCCCGCCACCTATACCAAGATGTTCGATCATATTCGCAACTTGTTCGCCGAACTGCCAGAGAGCAAGGTGCGCGGCTACGGCGCGGGACGCTTCAGCTTTAACGTCAAGGGCGGGCGCTGCGAAAACTGCGAGGGACAGGGTCAATTGCAGATTGAAATGCAGTTTTTGCCGAACGTCTTTGTGACGTGCGATGTCTGTCATGGCGCACGCTATAACCGCGAGACGCTTCAGGTGCGCTACAAGGGCAAGAACATCGCTGAGGTGCTGGCAATGACCGTTGAAGAGGGCATTCAGTTCTTTGAGAACTTCCCCAACATTGTGCGTCCCTTGCAGACCCTTGAGGCGGTCGGTTTGGGCTATATCCGCATTGGGCAGCCTGCCACGACTCTCAGCGGCGGCGAGGCGCAGCGCATCAAGCTGAGCCGCGAACTCGCCAAGCGCAGCACAGGCAGGACTCTCTACGTGCTGGATGAGCCGAGCGTCGGTTTGCACGCCGCCGATGTGGATCGTCTGATCGCCGTTCTGCAGACTCTGGTGGATCAGGGCAACACGGTCGTGGTGATCGAGCATAACCTCGATATCATCAAAGTTGCCGACTGGCTGATTGACATGGGTCCAGAGGGAGGCGATCGCGGCGGCGAGGTGATCGCAGTCGGCACGCCTGAGCAGATCGCGGCTTGTCCACACAGCTACACAGGGCAATTCCTAGCGAGTTATCTGATCGGCGTCAAGTGACTCCCTCGACTTGGCAAAGCAGCCAATTGGCAAGCGCCCTCAAACGCGGTATGGTCTTAGCCACTATGCCGTTGTGAGCATAGATCAAACTGCTAAGGAGAGAGTAGCTATGCTTCACTCATCTTTGAAGCGCGCCGTTGCTGTGGCGCTGATCGCGGTGTTGCTCTCGCTTGGGCTGCTGACTGCCCCGTCTAGCAACGCCCAAGAGGAATTTGTGGTTGGCTATGTGCTAGTTGGTCCGCAGAATGATCGCGGCTGGAGCCAGGCGCACTTTGAGGCGTCTCAGTACGTTGAGGAAAAGATTCCCAACGTGAAGTCAATCGTAGTGGATAAGGTCAACCCGGCTGATCGTCCCAATGTGACGCTTGAGCAGGTGATCGAGAACATGATCGAGCAGGGCGCACGGCTCATCTTCACCGCCTCCGATGATTTCGGCACGGAGACGCTGCTGGCAGCTGAGAAATTCCCAGATGTGGTCTTTATCCACGTCTCTGGCTCAGCTGTGCTAGAGGGCGAGGCGCCGCCGAACGTCGGCAATGTGATGGGCAAGATGGAATTCATGAAGATGGTGGCAGGTTGCGCCGCTGCCCTTAAGACTCAGACCAACAGCATCGCCTACCTCGGTCCGCTGATCAACGATGAGACGCGCCGCCTAGTCGTCTCTACGTACTTGGGCGCACGCTACTGCTATCAGAACTATCGCGGACTCGATCCCGCCAATTTGAAGTTTGAGGTCAAGTGGATCGGATTCTGGTTCAACATCCCCGGCGTCACGGCTGATCCGACGGCGGTCGCTAACGATTTCTTCAATGGCGGCGCCGACGTGCTGATCAGCGGCATTGATACGACTGAGGGCATTGTGGTCGCCAATCAGCGCGCTCAGCGCGGCGAGAACGTCTTCGCCATTCCCTACGACTACATCGGCGCCTGTGAGGTCGCGCCTAAAATCTGCTTGGGCGTGCCGTACTTCAACTGGGGTCCGAGCTATGTGCGGATCGTCAAGTCGGTCATAGACGGGACGTGGAAATCCTCATGGGACTGGGACGGTCCGAACTGGGAAGATGTGAACGATCTGGATACTTCCGCCGTCGGCTACATTTTTGGCGATGCTCTGACCGAAGCGGAGAAAGAGACGCTGACCGCCTTTAAGAAAGGTCTGGGCGATGGCTCGATCAACCTGTTTGTCGGTCCGCTGAACTACCAAGATGGCACGCCGTTCCTCGCTGAGGGCGAAGTGGCGACCGATAAGCAAATTTGGTACATGCCGCAATTGATCGAGGGCATTCTGGGCGCAAGCAAAGCCAACTAGCGCGCACAGACTGCCTTAGACAGGCTTGAGATGGGCTACCTCTCGCGCACGGGCGCCTTTTCGCAGCGCGAGAGGTAGTTTTTTGCCACGGAGCGTCTTGCCGTTGAAAATAGCGCGTCTCAGAGATATCCTCTCTGCCTGAGATCAGATTTTTCGCGCTGATATCATAGCCAGTGAGCAATTTATGCGATTCGTGCGCCTCTTGAGCCTGTTTCTCCTGCTTTGCGCCGCTCTGATCAGCGCGCCTAGCCGCGCTCAGGCGACTCTTGTGCTGTGGCACACTTGGCAGCCGCCGCAAGCGGCGCTCTTGGAGGCGTGGTTAGCGGACTATCCGCCAATCCGTGAGGGCGGGCTTGCGGTGAGCGTTCAGTATGTGCCGCTTGCTCAATTGAGCGCGCAATTGGACGATCCAACAGTGCGCCCGCCAGATATGATCCTCAGCACTTCGGACGCGCTTGCGCAGTCCGCTGTGCGCCGCTTTGCCGCCGCCCTTGACCGCAACCTCGCGCCTGAGTTCCGCCAGACCCTCACGCTTTTGGCGTGGCAATTGGCGCAATATGACGGGCAAATACGGGCGTTGCCGCTTTTGCTGGAGAGCCACACGCTGTATGTCAATCGCGCCCTTGTGGGCGATGTATCGGTCGCTTCAATACGCGAGTTAGCCGCTCAAGCCGCTCAGCACGGCTTGATCTTGCCGCGCGACTTCTATCCCACAGCCGGCATGTTCTTTGCGCTCAACGGCGCGCTTTTGGATGAGGGCGGCAATAGCGCGCTGAGCGTCAATCCGCTTGGCAACTACCTGATCGCGCTGCGGGTGCTTGCCACAAGCGAGGGTGTGCTGCTGGGCGCGCCTGAAGATCGCTTTCGGGCAGGTGAGATCGGCTACTTATTGGCGGGCAGTTGGCGCCTGCCTGTGCTGCGCGCTGCGCTCGGCGAAAAGCTAGACGCGATCGCCCTCCCAAGCGTTGAGGGACGCGCATGGCAGCCTGTGGCGCGGGCGTGGCAGCTCTACATCGGCATAGGCAGTCCGCTCCGCCAACAGAGCCTCGATCTAGGGCGATATTTGCTCTCTGAGGAGGCACAGCGGCGCGCTTTTGACTACGGCTTCATCCCTGCCTTGCCCATCACAGACGCCGAGTCGCTTTTGGCGCCGCTGGCAAGCGCGATCTACAGCGCAGGCGTGCCGTTGCCCAATCGCCCTGAGATGGCGGCGCTCTGGCTACCGCTGCGCGAGGCGATCAACGCCGTCTTGGATGAAAATGCCGATCTATTGACCGCCGCCTCACGCGCCATTTCACGCGCTAATGAGGGCATTGCCGCGTTGCGCGCCCAGTGAGTGCCTAAATGTAACCCTGCTGCTTTTTGTAGTCTTCTAGCGCACCTTCAAGGTCGAAGGTGAAGTCGAGACTGAACGAAGTGGCGCTAGGGCGGCGTGGCGCGGGCAGATCGGGCGCCTCAGGGCGATTCGCCCACGCTGCAGGAGGAAAGTCTGTCCAGCGCGCCGCAATATCCTGTACCAGACGGCGCGGATCGGCGGCGTGCGCAAACTGGACGAGTCGGAGCGCGCCGCGCCGCACCCAATAGCCCCGACCCAGCGGCAAAGTGACGCGGCGCGCCATTGGCGCTAACCGAGCGCCTAGCACCTCCACGCCTTCAGTCTCGCCCAGCACCAGCCCAGAGCGGCAAGCGCGCAGCGCCCTCAAAAAGGCATCGCCGCCGCGCTGCATGGTGAGCGTCTCGCCGCTGGCGACCACATGCAAGCCCAAGCGCCCGTCATGGCGCAGCCAAGCCGATAGAGCCTCCAGCTGAGCGTGCAGATCGTCCGTGAGCGCCTCATACAGCTGATCGTAGTCATCTATGGCAAGGATGATCGGCGTGAACGGCTGTGCATCGGCTGAGTCGCGCTCATCTTCAGCGGCACTCCGCTCAATCAGCGCATTATGACGCCACCTCAGCTCCGCCTCCAGACGTTTCAGCGTCCCCGTCAAACTCGCAGCATCAGTGATGTAGCTCAGTACATGCGGCAAACGGCGCAACGGACGCAACGTCTCGCGGCTGAAGTCCACTAGGATGAGAGCCACTTCGTGTGGCGCGTAGCGCGCCGCCGCGCTCAGCAGCAGCGCTCGCACCAAGCTGGACTTGCCACTGCCATAGGCGCCCAGCACCAGCCAGTGCGGTGCATCGCGCCAATGCAGCGCGAAGGGCTGCAGCAGGTCGCCTTCGATGCCCAGCCAGCTGCGTAGCGGCTCAAGGTGCGGCGAGTCAGGCGTTGTATGGCGGCTAGGCAAGTGATCGAGCGCGCTAGAGAGGCCAAGTGGCACGCTTTCGGGCATGGCACGGATCGGCTCAGGCGTCGGGCGCCCAGACCAAGCAGTGTGCATTGCCTCAATAGTGGCGATCAAGGCGCGGTCGCGCTCATCCTCATCCTCAGCAAGGCTCGGCAAAGCAATTTGAGCGTGCAGAGGCGGTCTGCCCGCCAAAATTCCGCTGCCGGGGCGCGGATCGCCCTCGCGCTCAGGCAAACGACCCAAAAATTGCAGATAATCGCCGCGCTCAGGCAAGCGCAAGGCGAAGCGCGCCTCGATCAGGTTCAAAACGCTATACGGCAAATTGAGCGAAGGCGCGGTCAGGGCGAAATGAATGCCGACAGCGCGCCCCTCGCGCAACAGACGCAACCAGTCCGCTGCCTCTTCGGAGTCGCTTTCAAGCGTCCGCCATAGTTCAGCAAAGTTATCCACCAGCACGAACAAGGCAGGCAACGCGGACTGATCAGGGCTGCAGCGGCGATTGTAGGTCTCTAGATCAGCGGCGTGCAGACGGGCAAGGGCGTAACGGCGGCTCTCAAGGGCGCTGAGCAAGTAGCGCACAAGCCGCGAGAGCCGCTCGCGCTCATCGCCGCCGATCACAGCGCCCACATGCGGCAAACGCGCCAACGAATCGAGCGCCTTGCCGCTAAAGCTGACAATATAGAGCGCCGCCTCACTGGGCGTGAACAAGTGCGCCAATGCAAGCGCTAACGTGCGCAAGAGCGTGGTCTTGCCGCTGGCAGGCGCGCCAATTGCCAAGAAATGCCCATTCTGGGCAAAGTTGACGATCATGGGCGGCTGAGCGCGCCGCGCCAGATCGTCCAGCAAGCCGATAGGCGCGCATGCCCACGCCCGATCCGCGTCCGCTGCACGCCACGTTGTGCCGTCCCAGCCGCCGCAATCGCCTGCCTGCAGCACGCGCTCCAAACTGAGCTGCGGCGGCAGCGACTCCAGCAGAACAGGCTCAAGCGGACGATCCGCATAGCGCGCCGCCATATAATCGGTCAGCGCCTCTGCCAAGGTCGGCAAGGGCGCTTGGGATTCAGCCTCCGCCTCAGTCTCTAGCAAGTCGGTCGCCTGTTCAAAGCGCACTAGCTGCAAGACGGGCTTTGCCTCAGCCTCCAATGCCGACTCACGGTACTCAACACCGACCCGCGCCGCCTGAAACTGTTGCAGCACGTTGCCAACTTGGAAGTAAGCGCGTCCCGGCATTTCGAGCGGCAAAAAAGCTGCATCAGGACGCCGAATAATCTCCTGCGACTCGTCAGGAGTCTGCACACGCAGACAAATGCGGAAATTCAGATTCGCCCGCATCTCCGCCGTCACGTGACCGCTAGGGCGCTGCGTGGCAAGCACAAGGTGCATCCCCAAGCTGCGCCCAAGGCGCACAGTTGCCACCAGTTCGTCCAAAAAATTGGGCAGACGGCTGGTCAGTTCGGCGAATTCGTCTACGATGATCACCAAATGCGGCAAGGGCTGCCAATCAGGTGGAAAAATCCCGCCATAGCGCCGCAAACGCCGATGATATTCCGTGATATCTTCTGCATTCTGATCGGCGAGGAACTGCTGCCGCCGCCGATTCTCCGCCTGAATGGCGGCAAGCGCTCGCAGCGCCTCGCGCTCATCCAAATTGGTGATCAGCCCGACAGTATGCGGCAAGCGCCGAAAGACGTTAAACGTCGCGCCGCCCTTGTAATCAATCAGCAAGAAATTCAGCAAGTAGGGATGATGTTCAATGGCGAGCGCTGCTACCAAAGTTTGCAACAGTTCGCTCTTGCCCGATCCAGTTGTGCCTGCGATCATGCCGTGCGGACCGTGCGCCCGCTCCGAGAGATCGAGCATCTGCTGCGCAGAGAAACTGGCACTGCCAATCGGCACGGGCAGCGGCAAGACGCCATCAGCTGGCACAGGACGCGCCCAATGCGCCTCGATTCCCAGCTGAGCGATCCGCTCCACGCCGTAGAGCTGCAGGGCGTTCAGCTGCGTAGGCAAACGACTCGCCTCGCCAAGCTGCGGCAGGCGATAGCCCGCCATCTGACGGGCAAGAAACTCGATCTCAGCGCGCCCAAGCGACTCCGCCTCGCCTTCCAATGCCGAATCAGAGAGTGTCAAGCGGAATTTCCCCTCATTTAACGTCACAATCCCGCTGAACGCGCTCGGCACATCCTCAGGGCGGCTGCACAAGTACAGCGCATGCAACTTAGGATTCTCCAGCACGCGCTGATAGCTGATCTCCTCTCGAATGCTGTTCACGTCATCAAATAGGGCGACGATCAGCGGCAATGGCGCGTCTACCTCTAAGCGGCGCGCCAAATGCGCGATCAATTGGCGCGCCTGCTCAGGCGCGAAAGCGATCTGATCGGGAAAGCCGCCTCGTTGCGCGCTGCTGGTATGCGGCAGCCAGCGCGTCCAATGCCAAGCGTGATGATTCTGCTTGCTAGAGAAAACGTACAGCGATAGCTCCGAAGGGGCGTGCAGCGCAGCCAGCTGCGCGATCAGGGCGTAGGCGAACTGCACACGCGCCTCAGGCGCTCCAGCAATGCCCACAGCGCGTACCGTCCGCAAATTGAGGGCAATTGGTGCATTGGGCAGAGTGCCATACTCAAAGTAGAGCGCCTGCACGCGCCGTGCATCTTCGCCCCATAGATCGGGATCGGGCGCCCGCAGCCCGATTGCAGAGCGCACCTTACCCCTGCCAAGCCGCAGCACAGCGAAATCTGAATCTGTTGGACGGCGACACCACAACTGACCGTCAGGCTGCGCTGCGCATGAGAGCAAGTGCGCCGCAGGCGGCATTTGGCGCGCTAATTCCAGCAGTTGTAGGTCGCGGGCGGCTTGCAAACGCGCTAGACGACGGTCGAGCAGGCGGTGATAATCGCGCTGCGTGTGCAAGCGCGCTAGACGTGCTTGCTGCCGACTCGCCACAGAGCCGATCAGCGCAGTGAGCGCGCCTAGAGCGCCTAAGGCGAACGTCGGCAAGGCTAGCCACGCTGCACTCGCGCCGCCGACGATCAAGTACATGCCGCCAATGAAGATTAGTCCCGCTGAAGGCAGCATCAGCGCCAACACATTCAGCGGCGCTGCAGGCTGCTCAGCGGGCGGCGGGGGCAGATCGATCTCGCCATGCAGCACAGGCGGCTGATGGCGCGGCGGACGGCTGATCGGCTCAGCCGCGGCGGGCTCAGACATCGCCCTTTCAGCTACCCCTGATCGGCGGCGCGCAAGGCGCGTGCGCTCTGGCGCAATTCCTCAGCCAGACCCTGCATTTGCGCTACAACGCCCTGCATTTCGGCAAAGGCGGCATCGTATTGGCGGAAAAAGCTCTCAGCGCGCTGACCGATGAAGGTGCGCCGCAGACTGCTGAGCAGATCGTTAGCAGCTCTCAGCTCGCGCTGAATGATGCTCGCGTTCGACTCGATGACGCTCGCGCTCGCCTCAAGGGCGCTTGGATTGGCTCTGATCTCTGGCATGTTGGTGATCCTTTGCTGCTTTGAGGCTATCTTACAGGGCAAACAGCGCGCTGTCAAACAGTTTTTCAGCCTTTTTATGGCAATTTCGCAGCTTGGCTGCACTTCTATCTCAGTTCCGATAATGGGACTTATCAAACGCACTTGTTTCAGAGATGAGTCAGGGCGCGCTAGAGCAAGCTGACAGCGCCTGTGGGCAGATCGTAATAGGCAGGCGCGATGGTCAGGCGACCCTCAGCGCAGGCAGTGGCTAGAATGTCGCTCTCAGCAGCAAGACTGCTCGCTGTGGCGTGCGCACTCTGCCTGATCGCCTGATCGAGGGCGTCAGGAGGTAAGTCGGCGAGGGCAGGGCGCAGACGGGCGGCAAGGTACGGTAAATGACCCGCCTGCGCCTGATCGCTCAAGACCGCCTTAACCGCGCCACACTGACCGTGTCCCAGCACCATGATCAATGGCACGCCCAGCGCAAGAACGGCATACTCAAGGCTGGCAAGCACAAGGGCATCCACAGCGTGACCGGCCGTGCGCACAATGAAGAGGTCGCCCAGCCCTTGATCGAAGATAATCTCAGCGGGAACACGCGAATCGGAGCAGCTCAGAATAGCTGCGAAGGGATGTTGCCCTTCCACAAGGGTCTGGCGGTGCAATTCGGTCTGGCGCGGATGAACTTGGCGCATGGCGACGTAGCGGCGATTGCCTGCTAAGAGGCGCTCAAGGGCTTGGGCGGCAGGCGTGGTCATGGGCAGGCTCTCCTGTATGTTGACAATAGGTAAAGCTGCATCACCTCTGCACAAAAGCTGCGATTCGGCTATAATCAAAGCGTGAAATCTGTAAAGGCGGCAGCTCATGGCTCATTATATCCTAGCGGTTGATGATGAACCAGACGTATTAGGCACGCTGACGCGGGCGCTGCAGCGTGAGGGCTATCAGGTGGGGCAGGCGCAATCGGCGCATGAGGCATTGCAGAAAATTCAGGCGCGCCGTCCTGACTTGCTGATCCTCGATATCACTATGCCTGATATGGACGGCTTGACGCTCTGTAAGCAGCTGCGCGCCGATCCGAACTATGTTGATCTGTTGATCCTATTCTTGACGGCGCATATGCGCACAGATGACATCATCGCGGGCTTGGATGCCGGGGGCGATGATTACGTCACCAAGCCGTTTGAGCTGACTGAGCTGAATGCGCGGGTGCGCGCTCTGTTGCGCCGTGCGCAGCGCGCTGAGGCGGAGCGCGCTGTGATCGAAGTGGGGGGCGTGCAGCTTGATTCTTCCACCTATCAAGTGCATTTCAACGGCAAGATCGTGCAACTGACCTCAACGGAGCATCGCCTGCTGCGCTACCTGATGGAACATCCTAACAAGGCGTTTTCGCCTGCCCACCTGCTGGAGGCAGTCTGGGACTATCCGCCCAATACCGGTGACGCTGACCTCGTGCGGGCGCACATCCGCAATTTGCGCGCCAAGCTGGGCAATGAAGCAGATGTCAGCCGCTTTATTCGCACCATTCACGGCGTCGGCTATATGGTGGCGCCATTGCCGTGAGGTCAGCTCAGCAGCGCCGCGATTTGATCGGGCGAATCGGCAAGGCGGACACCAGCGGAGCGCAGCGCCTCGACCTTTTCTGCATAGCCGCCGATCTCGCCTTCGATGATGGCGCCGGCGTGTCCCATGCGCTGATTCTTGGGCGAGGTCTTGCCCACAATGTAGGCGATGACGGGCTTGGTCATGCGCTCACGGATGAAGCGCGCCGCCTGCTGTTCGCTCACGCCGCCGATCTCGCCGATCAGCACCACGCGATCGGTGTGCGGATCGTCTTCGAATAGGGCAAAAGCGTCCACAAAGTGCGTCCCGGAGACAGTATCGCCGCCTAAGCCGATGCAAGCGCGCTGACCAATGCCATGCCGCGTCAGAATCTCGGTCACTTCGTAGAGCAAGGTGCTGCTGCGCGAGACGATCCCGACATTGCCCGCCTTGACGATCTCGCTGGGGATAATGCCCAATTTGATCTGATTCGGCACGATCAAGCCGGGCGAACTCGGACCGATCAAGCGCGTGCTGCTGAGCGAGAGCAGGCGCTTGACGTGCGTCATATCGCGCACAGGGATATTCTCAGTGATGCAGATGATCAGCTCTAGTTGTGCGCTGATCGCCTCGTAGAGCGCGTCTACGGCGGCGCGGGGCGGCACAAACATCACTGAGATGGTGGCGCCTGTGGCGTGACGCGCCTCTTGTACAGAGTCGAAGATCGGGATGCGCTCAAAGAGCCACTCACCGCCTTTGCCGGGCGTCACGCCTGCTACGATGTTCGTGCCGTAGGCGAGCATTTGGGCAGTATGATAGGCGCCCTCGCGCCCAGTAATGCCTTGCACCATCACACGGCTAGCACGGGTCGGCAGCCACATCACGGCGCGACCTCCAATACAGCGCGCACGGCTTTTTCGGCGGCTTCGGTCAGCGAAGTGGCGCTCTGCACGTTGGGTAAGTCTGCTGAGTCCAGCAAGAGGCGCCCCTGTTCGGCATGCGTGCCTGCCAAGCGCACGATCATCGGCAAGCGCAGCCGAAAGGCGTTGATCGCCTGCAGAATGCCGTGCGCCACCTCATCACAGCGCGTAATGCCGCCAAAAATGCTGAAGAGCAAGGCGCGCACCTGCGCCTGACTGGTGGCGATCTGCATGGCGGCAACCACCTTATCCGCACGGGCGCCGCCACCGATATCAATGAAGTTGGCAAGGCTGATCTCAGGCGCGCCTAGCCGCTCCGCTGCGGCATGGGTCATGTCCATAACCGCCATGCCTAGTCCTGCGCCGTTGACCACACAGCCAATTTCGCCCTCCAGCGGCACATAGGCGAGTCCGAGCGCGTGAGCGCGCATTGCCTGCGGCGACTCAGCGCTTAGATCGCGCATGTCAGCAAGCTCAGGATGACGGAAGAGTGCGCTATCGTCAACCACAAGGTTGCCGTCTAGCGCCATCAACTGACCGCTGCGCGTGAGGGCGAGTGGATCGATCTCAGCGCGTACGGCGTCATTTTCAGCGAAACAGCGGTAGAGCTGATGGGCGATCTGTCCGAAAGGCTTCCAGAGATAGCGCGGTAGCTCAAGGCTGAGCAGCAGATGGCGCACTTGATGGTCTTGCAAGCCCAGCAGCGGATCGATCACCTCGCGCCCGATCTTACCGGTGTGCCTGCTGGCAGAGATGCTCATGCCGATGGCGCCCGTAGCCGCTGTGATGACGGGCTGCTCAGTGGCGCGGTCGTTATGCACGCCCAAGTAGAACTCTTGGTAGATATCAGCGCTTGGCTCCACCAAGACCTTGTAGACGGGCAAGCCGCGAATGGTCAGACCCAGCACTGTTTCGGTCATTTGGCGGGCTTGATCGGCTGTGCGCGCTAGGCGAATGCCCCCGGCTTTGCCACGCCCCTTGGTCAGCACTTGCGCCTTGATAACGACCTCGCCCTCTAGCTCGCGGGCAGTGGCGTAGGCATCCTGAGGCGAGGTGACCACTGCGCCGTGCGGCGTAGGAATGCCGTAGCGGGCAAAAATGGCTTTGGCTTGATATTCGTGAAGCTGCACAGCGCCTCAAACGTCACGAACGCGCTCAACGCGGCGCAATGCCTCTGGATCAACGGTCAAGAGGACGGCGCCGCAGTCGCGGCAAGCGATTGCCTCTAGCCGCAGTAGCTTGCGCCATGGGCGGAGGTTGAAAAGCGAGTTCAGCCACTTCAATGGCACACGGCGGGGCGCAAAGCGGGCTTGCTCAAAGCGCTGACCGCCAAATTCCACAATGTAGCCACGCGCCAAATTGGTTGAGCCGCAACGCAAGCAGGCGAAGCGCTCCGGCTGATAGAAATGGGTCACGGGCAAGCTGGGCGCGGGCGACTCGTAGCTAGGTGGCGGCGGAAGGGGCGCTATTGGGTCAGGTGACTCAGCATCAAGCGCCTCGATCTCAGGCGGCTCAGGCGGTAGTGTGCGGGTGGGATCATTCGGCTCAGTAGCCATGCACAGTGCATCCTTTCTAGCTCAAAATGGGCAGCCAAAAGCCGAAGGTGCTGCCCTCCCCTTCCTTACTGATGAACCAGACTTGTCCGCCGTGCCGCTCGACAATTTCTTTCACCAAACTCAAGCCGACGCCTGTGCCGCTGATGTGTTGTGTGGCGACGTTACGGGCACGGAAGTAAGGCTGGAAGATGGCAGATTGTTGATCAGCGGGAATGCCGTAGCCGTTATCCTTGACGCTGAAGGTGAAGCGCTCTTCCTCGCTGCTGGCAGTGATAGTGATGCTACCGCCTTCGGGCGTGTACTTGCTGGCGTTATCCAAGAGATTCTTGATCGCCTCGCGCAGGCGCTCAAAATCGCCCTTGAGCGGACGCAGCGTCGGATGAATATTCTGCGTAAGGGTCTGTTGGCGGGCGCGCAGCATGGGCAAGGTATCTTCTAGGGCAGCTGCGATCAGGGCATTTGGATCGAACACCTCGCGCTTGAGCGGCTCAGTTGCCTCAGCCCGTTGAATGTCCAGCAAATTGACCACGAGCGACTCCATGCGCGCCAAGACCTTATACATATTCTCGATGAAAAGCGGATCGGGCAGGATACCGCTCTGGGCGTCAGCGCTGATCACGTCCAGATAATTGCGCAACACGCCAATTGGATTCTTCAAATCGTGCGATGCCATCTGGATCATGTGCGTTTTCAGGCGCGTGAGGTCTTTGAGGGAGCTGACATCGCTCAGCGCCACTACATAGCCGCTCTCGGAGGCACGCTTGGCATGAATGCGCGCTACATTCCCTACGAAGTCGCGCTTGCTGCGCTCATCGCGCACCTCAAAGTGACCCTGATTGCCCTCTGAGAGCGCAGCATTCAGCTTTTGGGCAAGTTGCGCCAAAAAGGGGTTAGCCAAACGCTCTGCCAATGCCTCAAGATTGAAGCCCAAGACATCAGAAGGCTCTTGAACGCCGATCAAGTTGAGCGCTGCAGGATTAGCAAGGCGCACACACAAGAGCGTATCCAGCATCAGCAGGCTCTCTGAGACGCTATCCAGCACTGCCTGCAGCTGGCGTTGCTGACCCTGCACACGGTCGAAGAGCTGGGCATTGCGCAGGGAAGCAGCCGCCTGATTGGCTGCCGCCTCTACAAGGCGCAGATGCGCTTGCGTGAAATGATGCGGCTGCGGATGCTCTAGGGTCATTACGCCGCGCAACTCCCCTTCGACAAAGAACGGAACGCATAGCACGGAGCGCACACGCTCTAGCTCCTTTTCGGCGTCCAAAATGACCCAGCGCGGGTCAGTCAGCGTATCTTCAATCAGCGCCGATTGGCGATGGAACATCACCCAGCCCGCCAAACCTTGCTCCAGCACGCGCCGTGAGACGATTTGGCGCGTCTCAGCGTCATAATTCTGAGCTGAGATGAAACGTTGGAGAGTCTCGCCTTGTTCATCCAGCAAGAAGAAGGTGCCGCGTGCTGCGCCAACTGTGCGCGTGGTCAGATCGATGGTCTGCCACAGTACGTCGTCCAGATCGAGCGTCGCCAGCAGGCGGGCGATCTGCACTAGCATCTCTACATGCGAGCGGTCTGAGACTTCCATTCCGAATTACTCTAGACGCCTAGCTTACGTTATTTGCAGAGCGCATCAATGCTCAACAATCAGCTCTGAGACAAGCGACCGTGCTTATGCTCTGAGCGGCTCATATGCAGCCTACCAGCAGACGGCTTGTGAGTGTCACTGTATCACGGCGCATGGGTTGTGTCAAGCGCGTAGACGTGCCGTCACGCTTAGTGTAACTCAGGCAAGACTGCCAGCTTAATGACCTCACTACGCGCCATGCGATTCAAGCCCTCTTCAACCTCACGGAGCGGGATCGTCCCGCTGATCATCGGCTTGACGTTCACCTGCCCGCTGATCAGCATATGGAGCGCCTGCTCAACCGTGCGCGGCGTGTGATGGAAGACGCCCTTGAGCGTGATCTCATCGTAGTGCAAGTGAGTCGCGTCAAAACTGACCTGTGTGCCGCCGGGCAAGCCGCTAAACAGCACAACCGTCGCAGCGGGACGCGCCATTTGAGCCGCCATTTGCCACGTCTCAGCACTGCCCGCCGCCTCGATCACGACATCGGCGCCGCGCCCTTCGGTCAGCGCCTTCACAGCCGCGACCGCATCGGTATCCAATGTGCTGATCGTCTCATCAGCGCCCAATTGCCGCGCCACCTCCAGCCGACCGTGCGCCCGTCCAATGGCGATCACCTGTGAGGCGCCCATTGCTTTTGCCAGCTGAATCTGCATGAGTCCCTGTGCGCCGCTGCCGATGATGGCGACCGTATCGCCCAACGCGATGTCAGCATAATTGATGCACAGCACAGCGCAGGCTAACGGCTCAATGAAGGCTGCCTCCACAAAGCTGAGATGAACAGGAATCTTATGCATATTGATGCTGACAATGTGGGCAGGCACGCGCAGGTACTCGGCATACGTCCCCCAGTTAAAGCGCGACTCCAAGTGCAGGCACAGCTGCGGCTTGCCGCGCCTGCAATAGTAGCAAGCGCCACACGGCGCTGAATTCGCCGCTGTAACGCGATCCCCCTCTTTGAAGCCCGTCACACCTTCGCCCACAGCTACGACTGTGCCTGCCCATTCGTGTCCGAAGGGCATGGGCGGCTTGAAGAGCTTGTGTCCGCGCTTGTATGCTTTGAGATCAGTGCCGCAGGTGGTAGCAGCGCTCACTTTGACGATCACCTCGCCTGCTGCGGGCTGCGGGATCGGCACTTCGCGCAATTCAAGCTGCCCTGCGCCTAAGAAAAATACGCCTTGCATTGTCTGAGCCATGCTGAGTCAACTTTTGTGTGCCATTCTTGAACAATTGTGAAAGATACGCACAGTCTACCACTGAGCGCGCCCTCTGACAAATAAAAACGAGGTCAGCAGGCTTGCTGACCTCATTTCAGTGCCTTCCAGCGCGCCCGAATCAGGCTTGGGTAGGCGCGAGGTGCTTGTTCAGCTCCGCTTCCAGCTTATCGCGGGTGCGGTAGCCCACGATGTAATGCACAGCGGCGCCGTTCTTGAACAAAACCAGCGTCGGGATGCCCTGAATGTTGTATCGCTCAGTGGTCTGTGGATTGGAGTCAATATCCAGCTTGGCAACGCGCAGACGCCCTTCGTAGCGCGCTGCTACTTCCTCCACAACTGGGGCGATCATCTTGCACGGCTGGCACCAATCTGCCCAGAAGTCCACGAGGACGGGTGTGGGGCTGCTTAGCACATCCGTCTGAAAGCTAGCATCGGTCACATCGAAGGTGTGCTTTCCCATTTCGCTATCCTTTGTCGGCTGATTCTGCGCTACAATTGTACCATATTCGGAAAGGTGTGTGAGTTGGAATATGGCAGGTACACAGTTAGACGCAGCCGGACTGCCCGAACTTACCGAGCGCCAAGAGCGCATTCTAGCGCTGATCATCCGTGAGTACACCAATAAACCAGAGCCTGTGGGCAGCAAGTTCCTGGCAGAGACGCACCTTTCGAATCTGAGCAGTGCAACGATCCGCAACGAAATGGCGCGTCTTGAGGAGCTAGGCTTGCTCGCAGCGCCGCATACCTCAGCTGGGCGCGTGCCGACTGAGATCGGCTACCGCTACTTTGTGCGCCGTCTGCTCTCAGATGACCTCCTGCCCGATGAAAAGGAGGCGATCAACTCTGCCTTTGCGCCTGTGGCGCACGATCTGGAGGGCGGTTTGCGCCTCGCGGCTGCGCTCATTGCGCGGAATGCGCAAGGCGCCGCGCTCGTGACCTCACCACGCGCCGTCAGCTGTCAGTACAAGCACCTCGCGTTGCTCGCTACACAGGGACGCGCTGTGATGATGGTCCTCGTGCTGCACGGCGGCGAGGTGCGCCAACAAATGCTCACGCTGGCTGAGCCGCCTACCCAAGAGCAGCTGAGCGCCATTGCTAATCAGCTGAATGCGCTGTGCGAGGGTCTAAACGCTGAACAAGTGCGCAGCCGTGCCAAGCAGGTTGAAAATGAGCTTGCCCGTGAGATCATTGAAGTGATCGCCGACGTAATGGACGAAGCTGACCATGCGCCCGTACGCTTCACCTACCGCGAAGGCTTGAGCGAGGTACTGACCCTGTTCACAGAGAGCATCGGTGCGCAACAGGCAATTCGGGCGATTGAAGAGCAGCACGTCTTACAAGATATTGTGGCGGAACTGCCCGATCAAGCTATTGGACAGGTGCGCGTGGTGATCGGCGGCGAAGGGCGCTGGCAAGACATTCAGCATTTGGGCATGGTAGTCAGCCGCTACGGCGTGCCAGAGCAGACCACAGGTGCGCTGCTGGTCTTGGGCCCGACGCGAATGCGCTACGGGCGCGCTGTGGCGACCGTGCGCCACGTGGCGGGCTTGATCAGTGGCATGTTGCTGACCATCTATGGCGAGGGCGGTGAGCGCCACGAAAACGACTGATAAAAACAGCGCGGATCGTAACGATCCGCGCTGTTGTGCTTACGATCTCAGCGTTCAGGGACTCAGTCCACCACTTCGCCTTCGACCACGTCTTCCTTGCGGCGACCGTCTGGCTCTTGGTTCGGCGTCCCGCCCACGTTCGGCTGACCGTACATGCTGGCGCCGATCTGCTGGACGCTGCGCTGCAATTCCTCCACAGCGCTGCGAATCTGACCCTGATCGCGCCCCTCACGCGCCTTCTTGACCGCCTCGATCTGCTTTTCGATGCTGGACTTGAGCGCGCTATCAATCTTGGCGCCGTAGTCGCGCAGCGCTTTCTCCGCCGCGTAGACCGTGCTATCTGCCAAGTTGTTCAGCTCGATCTCCTGCTTGCGGCGCTCATCAGCAGCGCGGTTGCGCTCCGCTTCCTTGATCATGCGCTCGATCTCAGCCTCCGTCAAGCCGCTGGACGCCGTGATCGTAATGTTCTGCGAACGCCCAGTCGCCTTATCCACCGCCGAGACGTTCAAAATGCCGTTCGCGTCAATGTCAAAGGTGACCTCGATCTGCGGCACGCCACGCGGAGCCGGCGGAATGCCATCTAGGATGAAGCGACCAAGTGTCTTGTTATCAGCAGCCATGGGACGCTCGCCCTGCACCACGTGAATCTCGACCTGAGTCTGGTTATCAGACGCGGTTGAGAAGACCTGCGACTTGCGCACAGGGATCGTGGTGTTGCGCTCGATCAAGGGCGTCGCCACGCCGCCAAGCGTCTCGATGCTCAGCGTGAGCGGCGTCACGTCCAAGAGCAGCACGTCTTTCACCTCGCCGCTCAGCACACCTGCCTGAATCGCCGCCCCAACAGCGACCACCTCATCAGGATTTACGCTCTTGTTCGGCTCTTTGCCGAAGAGTTTCTTGACCGCCTCCTGCACGGCAGGCATTCGGGTCATGCCGCCTACCAGCACCACTTCGTCCACGTCGCTTGCCTTGATGCCGGCGTCCTCTAGGGCGCGGCGGACAGGCTCCATGCTGCGCTCGATCAGGTCAGCTGTCAGCTGCTCCAGCTTGGCACGCGAGAGCTGCATGACCAAATGCTTCGGACCGCTGGCGTCAGCTGTGATGAAGGGCAGGTTAATTTCCGCCTGCATGGTCTGCGAAAGCTCTTTCTTAGCGTTTTCAGCCGCTTCCTTCAGCCGCTGCAGCGCCTGACGGTCATTACGCAGGTCAATGCCCTGCTCACGCTTGAATTCATCGGCGATCCAGTTGATGATGCGGTTGTCGAAGTCATCGCCGCCCAAGTAGGTATCGCCGTTGGTCGCCTTGACCTCGAAAACGCCGTCGCCCACGTCCAAGATCGAGATATCGAAGGTGCCGCCACCCATGTCGTAGACGGCAATGGTCTCATCGCCTTTCTTATCCAGACCGTAGGCAAGCGCTGAAGCCGTCGGCTCGTTGATGATGCGCAAGACCTCCAAGCCGGCAATGCGCCCTGCATCCTTCGTGGCATTGCGCTGACTATCGTTGAAATAAGCAGGCACTGTAATGACCGCTTGAGTCACGTCCGTGCCAAGAAACGCCTCAGCATCCGCCTTCAGCTTGCCCAAGATCATCGCGCTGATCTCCGGCGGGCTGTATTCCTTGCCGCCCATGATCACGCGCACGTCGCCGTTGGGCGCCTCCGTGACCTTGTAGGGGACGATCTTCATGGCGCGCTGCACCTCAGGATCGTTGAATTTGCGCCCCATGAAGCGCTTGATCGAGAAAATGGTGTTCTCAGGGTTGATCACAGCCTGACGGCGCGCCGCATGACCGACTAGGCGCTCACCCGTCTTGGGGTTGACAGCGACCACTGAGGGCAACAGACGGCTGCCCTCGCTTGTGGGGATCACCGTCGGCTGACCGCCTTCCATCACTGCCATGACCGAGTTGGTTGTGCCGAGATCAATGCCAATTACCTTGCCCATATGTCCGTATGTCTCCTCACCTATATGAAATGTGTGTGTCAGATACCGTTTGGCGAGGATCGCCTCGCCTTACTCCGCTACGCGCACCAGCGCAGGACGAATCACGCGCTCGCCGTACAAATAGCCCTTCTGCAGCACTGCGCAGACATGCCCGCTTGCCACTTCGCTGCTCGGCTCCTGTCCGATCGCCTCGTGGCGCGTTGGATCGAACGCCTGCCCGATTGGATCGATCTGAGTCAGGTTGGCGCTTTCTAGCAGGCTGATCAACTTGCGATGGATCAGCACAAAGCCTTTGAACGTTTCATCCTCAGCCTTTTCAGCCGAAATGCTGCCGAGCGCACGCTCGAAGTCATCTATGACGGGCAGCAAGCGTCGTAGCGTCTCAATGGTGGCATTTTGGAAAATTTCCTCGCGCTCTTTTTCGGCGCGCTTGCGATAGTTATCGAATTCAGCCAGCGCACGCTTCCAGCCGCTGAGGTATTCATCGGCTTTGCGGCGCGCCTCTTCCAGCTGCGCCTCAAGGGACTGCATCTCAGCGCTGACTGCTTGTGCTTCAGCCGCGGGTGGCGTCTGGGCTGCGTTTTGATCAGTCATTTCGCTCATGGGCGGCGATCTCTCTCCAGTTTCAGGGTAGCGTTTAGGCGCGCCCGATATCATGCGTGCCATAAGTTCATACGCTTAGAACAATAGCGCACTTGTAATAGAATTGCGTAAATAAAGGCATAGATTCTGAAAAGAATTTCCTATAGAAACAAAACTGGACAGCGCAAGGCTGTCCAGTGCAGTAGAACCTAGCGGAGGCTAGAGCAAGCCGATCTTGCTGTGATCGCCCAGTGTGAGCGACAAGACTCGCGGACGCGCTGCCGCCCGATTGAGCGTGACATTACGCCCGATCAAGCTATCCTGAATGCGCGCCTCAATATCGCGGATGACGGTATGTTCTAGCACGATGCTGTACTCGATCTCACAGTTTTCTATCACAGTGTGATGGTAAATGCTAGTGAACGGTCCGACGTAGCTGTTGACAATGCGCGCCTCTTCGCCGATGATGCTCGGGCCGCGCACGATGCTGTTGATGATCTGGGCGCCGCGCTCAACCGTCACGCGCTGATCCACCTGCGAGTTCCCGTCTACCTCGCCTGCGATGTACGGCGTCAATTCCTCCAAAACGAGGCTGTTGGCGCGCAGCATGTCAATCGGTTTGCCGGTATCAATCCACCAGCCGCGATGCACATGCGGATAGACGTTATAGCCGTGATCGATCAGCCATTGGATCGCGTCGGTGATCTCCAGCTCGCCGCGAAAAGACGGCTGAATGTGTTGAACCGCCTCGAAGATACGCGAATCGAACATATAAATGCCGACCAGCGCCAAATTGCTGGGCGCAACCTTATACAGCGGGTTGCGCCCCGGCTTTTCGATCAGCTGCTCCACGCGCCCATCAGCGCCCAGCTTGGCAATGCCGTAATGCTCAGGCTGATCAACCGCCGTCAGCACAATTTGACTGTTCCAATCAGGATGATTGGCAAAATCGGCGATCAGCGGGCTGATCCCGCCTTGAATCACGTTATCGCCTAGAAACATCACAAAGCGCTCATCACCTATGAAATCGCGGGCGATGTGGACAGCGTGCGCCAAGCCGCGAGGTGCATCCTGCGGGATGTAAGTGACCTGCACGCCAAAGCGCGAGCCATCACCAACTGCCTCCCGAATCTCAGGCGCGGTATCGCCCACAACAATGCCGATGTCTGTGATCCCTGCGGCACGAATGGTCTCGATCACGCGAAACAAGACGGGTTTATTGGCAAGCGGCATCATCTGCTTGGCGCGTGTATAGGTCAGCGGATACAAGCGTGTGCCTTTGCCGCCACTCAAGATCAAGCCCTTCATAACTTTATACCTTTCCGTAAGTGCTGAGCGAAGAATCGCGGGGCGCGTTGGTCAGCGCCACGCCAATGATCCGTGCGTTGACGCGCACAAGCGCCTCTTTAGCGCGCTGCGCGTGATCGCGGCGCGTGTTACCTGCCTCCACAACCAGCAGCACAGCATCCAGCTTGGTGGCAAGGAGCGGCGCATCGGCGGCGGCAAGCACAGGCGGCGCATCAAACAGGACGTAATCCGCCTGTGCCTTCAGCGCTGCGATCAGGCTATCCATGCGCTTGCTGCCCAGCAGATCAGCGGGATTCGGCACAGGCGCGCCTGCAGTCAGCACGCGCAGCCCCTCTACAACTGTACTTTGAAGCGGGAGAGCGTCCGCTTGGAGGTTTTCAAGGATCGCCGTAGTCAAGCCGCGATCATCGGACAGCTTCCAGAGCGCGCTCTGCGAGGGACGGCGTAGATCAGCATCCACAAGGATGACGCGGCTGCCGCCCTGCGCCATTGTGACCGCCAAATTCGCCGCCGCCACGCCCTTGCCTTCATCGGCTGAGGCGGAGGTGATCAGCAAAGTGTGAATCGGCTGATCGAGCGCGCTGAATTGAATGTTGGTGCGCAAAACGCGGAACGCCTCCGCAGCGGGCGCACGCGGGTCTTTCAGAGTGATCAGATCGGTCATGGGTACTCCACAGGTCAGTCAGCAGTGGGCAAAGCGCCCAAGACAGGCAGATTCAGCGCCCGCTCTACATCCTCACGACGGCGCAAGATGTTAGCGCTCAGATATTCCAGCACAAAGACGGCACTTCCGCCGATCAAGATGCCCAGCAAGGCGCCGGCGGCTACATTGAAGGCTGTATTCGGACGGAACAAGCCGATCACGGGCTGATCGATCAGCTCCGCGTTGATGCGATCCTCAAGGCGCAGCGGCGCATTCGACTGATTGCGCCACTGCACAAACTGTTCACCGTAAGTGCGCGCTACTCTGCCCGCCGTCTCGATATCGGGCATATCTACGTCAATGTTGATGAGCAGCGTGTCTAGATTGGTGGAGATCGTGACCATGCTCCGCAGCTGGGCGGGCGTCATATCCAAGTTAAGCGCACGAATCACGTCGTTAGCCCGTTCGTCGGCATCAAGGCGCGTTGCCCAGCTGCTCATCAGCTGCTTGAGGGTCTGCGCCAAGCCGAAGTCGTTACGGGCGGGCTGAATCAGGATTTTTTGCGTAGCGCGGTAGACTGGGGTCTGTAGGCGGCTGAACAGGAAGGCACTGCCCGCCGTGAGCGCCACTGCCAAGACGATCAGCCAGCCGCGCCGCGCCAAAATACGGACATAATCAGAAAGTTGCATCGTCTCCCTCTCAGAATCGGCGCGATTATATCACACTCCCGCAAAGGGAGGGCGCCAGCGCGCTGCTGGAATTGAGGCGCTCAGCGATCGCGCCCGTCTGATCAAGCGATGTCTGGTTCAGCCGCACAGCGCATAGGTAAATTACGCTGAGCCTTTGAGGAGTCAGGATCAGTGACTTGACGAGAGGCTAAATTTGATATCCAATCAGGTCTATGTAGCGCAGACGCTTTAGGAGAGACTGCTATGACCGCCTCTGTGCGCGGACCTGAGCAAGTGAATGTGAACGTCGCCATTTTGACTTCCGCTTTTCAAATACGCGGCACACTGCCCATTCTCGGCACGTTCCTGACCTTCCTGAACGACGATCAAAAGCCCACGCTGACCATCACTAACGCCGTTGTGTTAGGCGTTCATACCACTAATCCGGCAGCACAGATGGTGCAGCCTGAAATATTGGTCTTAAAGCGCGCCATTCAAGTTCTTGCGCTGGAGAGCGCGCCGCCTTCGGGGATCGTGCTTTCGTCGCGCAGCGAGCCACTGATGCTCTACACAGAGCAGTACGCCATCATGGGGCGCTGGCACATGTCGCCTGATATGCGCATCCAAGACTTTGTGGATGCCTCCACAGCGCAGTTTCTGCCCGTGAGCAATGCGCGTATCTATGCGCTCTTTCAGGCGCGGCAGGGCATTATCCCTGCTTCACAACTTGCTTTTGTGCATCGTAGCGCGGCTCAGAGTTACCACAAAGCCTGAGGTCTCCGAGAGCAGCTTACACCTTGATCGCGCACATATAGGACGCATTTGTCAAATTTGCTAAGCCATTTTGCTCAACAAATGCTTGCAGTGCGAAGTTTTTTTGGTCATGATTCGCCCATCACATCAGTTGAGGTGAGCTCGCTATGCTCCGAAAAACTTCGCAACCGACGGATGATTACGGGCGTGCAGAAGTTTTGCTTGGGCGCGCTCAGGCAGCCTACCGCGCCACACAGTATCTTGAAGCACTGAAACACGCCCAAGATGCGCTGCAAATCATCCAGACCAATCTTGAGCGTGAACCGCGCTGGGCGGTGCTCCTAGATCAGGCATACAAGCGCATGGTGGAATGCCATGATCGGCGGACTGACTTCGCCCAGATGCGGCAGACCCTTGAAACGTGGGCTGCTGCCACCAAACGTCCCGAAGGCAAAGTAGAGGGGTTGGCGCTCTGGGCGCGCATGTGCTATCGGCAGGGCGATTATGAGCAAGCGCTGCGTGCGCTGGATGAAGGCGCCAGCCTTGCCCAAAGCTGCGGCTACGCTGCAGGTCTGGCGACTGTGCTGCGCTTCCGCGCTGACGTGCTGTGGCTCTCAGGCGAGGTGGAACGGGCTATCTCAACAGCCCAACAGGCTCTAGCCCTTTTTGAGCGCATTGACAATCTCGAGGGACGTGCGCGTACGCTCAACACGCTTGGCATCAGCTACACTTACTTGGGTGATTACTATCAAGCGATTGTACACTGGCTACGCGCCATCCAGCTCTATGAGACGCTCGATGAGCGCTTCGGCTTGAGCGTCATTTGCAGCAACACTGGAGAAGCCTATCAGAGCCTGTATGCAATGCGCACGGCACTTTTCTATCACCAGCGCGCCAGCGACCTGCTTGAGGGTAACGTCACAAGCGATATTGCGCGCAATTTGGGCGTTGATCTCGTGGCGACAGGGCGCACAGAAGAGGGCTTGGCATATTTGCAGCGCGCCGTCCAGCTGGCTAGAGAGAAAGGCGAGATGGATAATCTGTTGCAGGCACTTGCCAGCCTTGCCGAAGCCCATTGGCAACTCGAAGACTTCGCTCAGGCTGAGACGGTTGCCCTTGAACTGCTCACTTTGGCGCAAGAGCGCGACGCCAAGCGCCATTTGCTCCGCGCTGAGCTAGTGTTGGGCTATTGTGCGCTCGCTGCAGGCGATCATGCTAAGGCGCAAGAGTATTTCCATGAGGCATTCGTTGAATCGCAGGCGACGTCGGATCGGGCGCTGATTTGGCGCACCCACGCTGCCCTCGCTGAGGCTTACACGCACACGCAGCCAGAGACCGCCGCTATGCACTACAGCATCGCAGCTGATATCCTTGAGCAAATCGCTAAGAGCATTGGCGATATGCAGTTGCGCCAGACCTTCTATAGCGCGCCACTGGTCGCTAAGGTGCTGAATGCCGCCGCCCAGAGCCGTCTGTAGCCATGTCTGAGCGATTGGCTGCCTATGCCCAGCGCCTGTTCAATTTGAGGCTCTCTGAAACACAACAGGCGCAATTTGTCCAATATGCTGCTGAGCTAGAGGCGTGGAACAAATCGCGGGCTAACTTGACCGCGATCACGGGCGTTGAGGCGATCGAGATACGCCATTTCCTCGATTCGCTCTCGCTTTTGAGCGCGTTGGATATCCCGCAGGGCGCCAGACTGATTGATGTTGGCACGGGCGGCGGCTTTCCCGGCGTACCGCTCAAGATCGTCCGCCCTGACCTCCGCCTGACCTTGCTGGAGGCTACGAGCAAAAAGATAGCCTTTTTGCAGCACTTGGCAGGCGTTTTGCGGCTCTCCGACGTGCAATTCTTGAACGCACGCGCTGAAGAGGCAGGACACATGCCCGATCAGCGCGAGTGCTACGACTTTGTAGTGGCGCGCGCTGTGGCGCACATGCCGATTCTAGCTGAATACCTGTTGCCTTTGGCGCGAGTGGGCGGATTGTGCGTGGCGATGAAAGGCGAGAGCGCCGAGCGCGAGGCAGGCGAGGCAGCGAACGCGCTACGAATCCTAGGCGGGCGCGTCTCACGGATTGTGCCAGTGACGTTGCCTGAGGTCGCTGAGCTGCACTACCTTGTGATCATTGAGAAAATCGCGCCTACACCGCACGCTTATCCCCGCAAGCCCGGCTTGCCCGCCAAAAAGCCGCTCTAGACCGTCGGATCGCTTGCCCCATTCGGACTTTCTATCGGCAACGGCTCTGGGCGCGCCACGATCTGCATCAGGGCACAGACCCTATCGCCGCGGCTGAGGCGAATGCCGATCAGATCGCCGTTTAGGTCGCGCCTGCCATGCGGCGCATCGCGGAATTTCACCACGCGGAAGCGCCCGTGCGCTGTCAGCACGATCACCAAGTCCATTGGCGTGCCGATAACTGCTGCCGCAATGCGGTCGCCTGACATCAGGCGCATGGTCAGCCCGCCTGCGCCGCCGCGTCCCTGCACGGGATATTCCGCCATAGGCGAACTTTTGGCGGCGCCGTTCTCAGTCACTGTCCAGAGCGCGCCTTCAGCGCGGACGATCTGGGCGCTGACCACTTTGTCGCTTTTATTCAGCCGAATGCCGCGCACGCCGCCCGCCGCCAAGCCCATCGGACGCACCTCAGAGAGTTTGAAGCGAATGGCTTGCGCCTCCGCTGTGACTAGGATCGCCTCGTCTTCCTCACGCGAGAAATGCGCCGCGACTAGCCGATCCTCGCCTAGATTGATGATCGAGACGGCACGCGCTGAGAGCGCGGGCAGATCGGCGATGCGCACGCGCTTGACATCGCCGTTTTCGGTCGCTAGGAACAGGTAGCCCTCTTTGAAGCTGGGCAAGAGGCTGAGCGCGCCGATCACTTGCCCGCTCTCGCGCAGATCGCACATGGAGATCACGTCGCCGCCTTCGCTCGGCTCATCAGTCAGCGGCAAGTTCTGGACGGGGATCGTGGCGGCGCGCCCATCGGCGGTGAACAGGTACAGAATATCCGCCGTGTTGCTGCGCAAGAGAAAACGGGGCGGGTCTTGGGTTTGTGCCGTGATCTTAGGCGGCGCGTCTTGGTAGGTGCGGCTGATCTTGCCGCTGTGCGTCAAAGCGACCCACGTGCTCTCTGAGTGGGCGAGGAGGTCTTCAGGGCGCACATCAGCGGCGGCGCCGCTCAGGATCGTGGTGCGGCGCGGATCGGCATAGCGCTTTTTGATGTCGCGTAGCTCATCGGCGATAACCTTGCGCATGAGCTTTGGATTCGCCAAGAGCTGCTCAAGGTAGGCGATTTGCGCCTGCTTTTCGCGGTATTCGCTCTGGATTTTCTCCTGCTCAAGGGCGGCAAGGCGGCGCAATTGCAGGTCTAGAATGGCGCTCGCCTGCGCCTCTGAGAGTCCAAACTGGTACATCAGCGCGCCGCGTGCTTCATCGCTATTTTCGCTCTCGCGGATGACTCTGATGACGCGGTCGAGGAAGCGCAGGGCGATCAGCAAGCCCTCTAGGATGTGCGCACGGGCGCGAGCGCGCTCTAGATCGTGCAGGGAGCGGCGACGCACCACCTCAAAGCGATAATCGAGATAGACTCGCAGCGCCTGCTTGAGCGTGAGCGTGCGCGGCTCACCATCCACCAGTGCCAGCATGATCACGCCGAAGGTGCTTTGCAGCGGCGTGTATTTGAACAAATCTTTCAGCACAGCAGCGGGATCGGCGTTGCTTTTGCACTCGATCACCACGCGCAAGCCCTGCCGATCCGACTCATCGCGCAGATCGCTGATGCCGTCAATCTTGCCGTCGCGCACCAGATCGGCAATGCGCTCCAGCAGACTGTTCTTGTTGATCTGATAGGGAATCTCGCTGACGATAATGCGCGTCTTGCCGCGCTCAAGGCTCTCAATATGGACTTTGGCGCGCAGGGTCAGTTTGCCGCGCCCAGTGGCATAGGCTGCCACCAGCATATCTTCGTACTCAGTGGCATTTTTGCCGTCGCCGCCGCGATAGAGCAGCCCACCTGTGGGAAAATCCGGACCTTTGATGAAGCGCATCAGGTCATGCACGTCTATTTCGTCAAGGCGCTCCCAATTGGCAAGCATGTAGACCAGCGCATCACAGACCTCGCCCAAATTGTGCGGTGGCACGTTCGTGCTCATGCCGACGGCAATGCCGCTAGAGCCGTTGATCAGCAAATTCGGGATCGCGGCGGGCAGTACAGCTGGCTCCTGCAGCGACCCATCAAAGTTATCTACGAAGTCAACTGTCTCGCGGTCAATATCGGTCAGCAGCTCCATGCCAATGGGCGTCAAGCGCGCTTCCGTATAGCGCATAGCAGCGGGCGAGTCGCCGTCAATGCTCCCGAAGTTGCCCTGTCCATCTACCAGCTCGTAGCGCACGGAAAAATCTTGGGCAAGGCGCGCCATTGCCTCATAAATGGCTTGATCGCCGTGCGGATGAAACTTGCCCAGCACCTCGCCCACAATACGTGCGCTTTTTTTGTAGGGCGCCTCAGGGCGCAAGCCCATCTCGTGCATCACGTAGAGAATGCGCCGCTGCACGGGCTTCAAGCCGTCGCGGGCATCGGGCAGGGCGCGGGCGACGATCACGCTCATGGCGTAGTCAAGGTACGCCTCGCGCATTTGCTCATCAATATTCACGGGTCTGACCGAGCCGATTGTAGGTGTTGTCACAGTGCTTTTCTCGCGTGCTTGTGAATACAAACGGAGTGAATGATAAGGCAGCCACGCTGTAACTGTCAAAAGAACGTTTGTTCTGAGTATAGCATAGGTCGGCGGGCAAGGCAAGACCCCCTATCCCCTACCCTTTCCCCGCAGGCAGGGAAAGGGGGCAGGCGCGCCACTGTGTGGCACTTTTAGGGCAGCTGATCCTCAAGGGCGAGGCGGATGAGCCGTTCGGCGTAGGCGCAATTAGCGGCTGCGGTCAGGTGAAAGTCGGTGTCTGTGAACTGATCGGCGGGCGCGGCGTCCCAGAGGTCAAGGTAGCGCCAATCCTCGCGCTGAGCGACCTGTTGAAAGGCAACACGATAGCTGTCATACGCCCAGCGCGGATAGTAGGTATTGTAGCGCAACGGATTCGCTTCATTGCGATATATCGGCTCATTCACTAGGATAGTCGGCACGCCCTGCGCCGCTGCGAGGTCTACGCCTGCCTTCAGCACGTCGAAGTTCAGGTCTTCGGGCGCGATCTTGCCCGCCTCGCGCAGGCGCAGCACATTGACCGAAAGGACGTTATCATCAGGGATCAAGTTCACAGGGTGCGGCGCGATAAAGCGCGGCAAGACGTGATCAAGGCGCGTGCTTGCCCACGCGGGCGCGTAGAGCTGATGGCGCAGCCAATCGGCAAGGTCGCGGCGCTGACCGAAGAAAGTGCGCTCCTGCCATGAGCGCGGCGGCAACGGATACTGATCCAGTTTGAAGGCATATTGCCCCTGCAGCTCAGAGACTTCCTCCCGATGCGCCAAGATGAGCGGAAAATCAAGCTGATCCGACGGATACAGCGAGGCAAGCGAGGTTGACCAAATGATCAGATCGGGCGCGTGCGCAAAGGCGCGGCGCAAGATCAAAAAATCCTTGACCACGGTCAGCGTAGGATAGCCCAAATTGTAGGCGCGCACACGGCGTCCGTCTTTTAGGCGCAAATCAAGCGCATTGATGCAAGCCGCTTGCGTCTGATCGGCGCGCAATAGGTAGCCCCAGATCGCCGAATCGCCCAGCATGGCTACGCGGAACTCATCCGCCGCCTTCGGACGCGCTATGCGATGCGAGGCAAAAAGCTGATCGATGTTATTGACGGTCACAGCGTAGGACGCCTCAGGAAACTCTGCAAAGGGAAAGCGCTCTCGCGGCGGAAAGAGCGCGCCGTAGACGCTGAGGCGATTGAGCCAACTGAGCGGCTGCGCCATATACCAAGCCACATTGAACATGACAAACAGCGCCGCCGCCTTGATCAAGACACGCCACAGGCGCAACGAGTCGCTCATCTGCCGATCAAGCCTCCTAAGACCTTGCCGATCAGCGCTGGCTCTGGCAGGGCGAAGAAAATCCAGCCGAGCGCCACATAGTGAAAGGTCGTGAGCACGCTCAAGACGCCGACTATGCGCGCCAAAAACGGACGCGCCTGCACGAAAGCATCCCAGCTTGCCGTCCGCGCCGACCACTGCCTGAAAAGCCACAAGCCCGCACCATGCCACGCGCCCCACAGCACAAAATTCAGCGTTGCGCCGTGCCACAAGCCGATCAAGATCATTGTGCTGAGCTGTGCCAGCAAGACCACGCCCTCGCGCCACGCCTTGAGCGGCGTGCGCAGCAACTCGCGGCTGGCAGGCGTGAAAAAGTACAGGCGGAACCACGTTGAGAGCGTGATATGCCAGCTATTCCAGAATGCCTGCAAATTCCGCTTGAGATAGGGCGCGTCAAAATTCTCCGGCAGCTTGATGCCTGCCCATATGCCGATGCCAATGGCGATATCTGTGTAGCCGCTGAAATCCCAGTACAGCCGAAAGGCATAGGCATAGACCATCAGCCAGAGCATCAGCGCGCTGACCAAAGTCCCCGTCTGTGCATCGGTCGCCAATTGCGGCGAAAGTGCCACGAGCGCTAGAGAGTCAGCTAGGATGAATTTCTTGAACAAGCCGCGCACAACGCGCAGCGCGCCCTGCCTGAAGCGCTCCGCGCTGAGCGGCGCGGCAAGCGCCTGAGCGAATTGCTCAATGCGTGCGATCGGGCCGGCGGCAATGGCGGGAAAAAAGAGCGCGTAAAGTGCGAACTGCGGCAACGGCAACTGCTTCAATCTGCCGCTGCGAAAATCCAGCAAGACGTGCAACAGCCGAAAGGCGAGATACGAAAAGCCGACCCACGCCACAGTCTGACCGATGTTGAGCGTGCCGCCGCCCGCCGCTTGCAGCGCGGGCAACTTCAGCGCGGCAAAAATGCCGATGATGCACAGCATCGCCATGAGCGCCATGCGCCGCCGCGACGGCGAGTCGTGCTGAGTCAGCCACCACACGCCCACGGTCAGCCCCACCGACGCCAAAGGCAACCAGAGCGTCGGTGAGACATCCCACTGCAATAAGACCAGAAAGATCGCGCTGGCAAGCAGCAAAAGCGGCAAGCGCAACGCACTGAAAAACGGCGCGATCAGCGCGCAAAGCGCCATGCCGCCGATCAAAGCAAGTGTCATAAGCTGCTGAGCCTTGCTGTGATGCTGAGCATGGCGCGTATTATAGCAAAGAGCGCCGCCTACTCTGTGAAGCCGTACGACTTGAAGTTCAGCGTGCGGCTATTTTCGCGGATATCGCGCATAGTCTTTTCATCAAACCCATCAGGACGCACAGCATCTATGGTGAGCGTGATTGTGACATCTACATCTGACAAGTTCGTTAGGAGACTAACGATCTCCCCAGCGATCTGTTGCGCTTGATCGGACATGCAGCGCGGATCGAGGTCTACGATGCCGTAATAGCGCATCTTGGGCAGCGAAGGAGAAGGCGGAGGCGGAGGAAGCGGATCCACTATGCAGCCTTCCCCTGATGGCTTCGTAGTGAGCGACCCAGCACTTGACGATGTATCCGAAGGTGTAGACGGCTTTGGGCGCATAGCCTCAAGCTCCGCACGCGCCACCTCAGCGCGCACAATTACGGACTGAGCGTCAAAGCGGATATCCGTCCTGCCACCTAGCACCAAGCCCTCATATTTCCCATCTTCACGGACGGCTCTGGCATAGCCAAACACATTGTTCGCCACACCTTGACGGATCGTCTCCTGCAGCACGTTTTGGTCGCGCAGGCGCGGCAAATAGCAGTATTGAGCCAAGTAGCTCCACAGCTGTTGCAAGCCCACGTGCGGCTGATCGCGCCATAGATACTCATTCAGCTCTTCGAGGAGATTCTGAGGCGACCAGCGCTGGATCAACAGCTCATCGCTGCTCAGCCGATCAGCTGCCTCTGCGAGCACTTCCTCACGGGGCAGCGCCTGCGCCCGATCCTGCGCCAAGCGATTGAGCGTTGGGCGCGTATCGTACCAGTAGCGCTTGCCATCTGTGTAGAGATAGTTCAGCGTGTTGCTCATCCGCCGCAGAGCATCGCCGTAGACATGGAGCGGCGCGCCGGGCTGTGCCACTGCCAAGTGGATGTAGTTCTCTTCCAAAGGATTGAGCGCTCGGAGCGCTTGACCGCCTCCGTCAAGGCTTGGATGAACGTCATGACTGAATCGAAGGTGCCCGCTGACAGACGCCTGTCCACGCCGTACAGGTTGCGCGCAAAGGCGACCAGCTCATCTATGATGATCAGCGCGGGCGCGTATGTCTCCAGCAGCCTCACCAGCGTATCTGAGCCGGGACTCGTGCCATTCAAATCGGCTTCCTCGACCAAGCGATACGCCTCGATGCCGCCCAGCTGATAGGCGATGCTGCCCCACAGCGTGCGGACTGTGCAATCGTCATGCTCCTGCGGTCGGTTGACGTCAAAGGCAGTGCCGACGACCACGGCACGGCGCGCCTGCAAGCGCTCAAATGGCGCTCCAAGCCGATCGGCAATTGCTTTGCTGTAGGGAATATCGGACAGGCTGATCGCACCGCCGCACAGATGGTAGAGCGCTAACATGCTGTGCGTCTTGCTGCCGCCAAAGTTGGTCTGCAGCTGGATGACTGACTCGCCGCCCTGCCCGGTCAGGCGCTTGATCCCCGCCGCCAGCAGCTCCGCCAGACCCTCAGTGAGGTAGGTGCGGCGGAAAAATTCGTGCGGATCGCCATACTCAGGCGCGGCTCTGTCTTGCACCACATCAGCCAAGTTTGCGGCAAACTCCGCCTGTGTGTAGTGCCCGCTGGCAACATCCTGGTGCGGAAGGATCACCTCCCGCCAAGAGGGCAGCGGCTTTTCTCTATCTTTTCTAGAGGGCTTCGCTTTTTCTGGCTGTGCCTCCGATGCTTGGGCGGGGCGCTGGGACAGTTTGTTAGAAATTCGACCAGCCGCTTCAGCTTGGCTTGACGCGCCAACTGCCCACAACAGGCGCTCTGCAGTGTCCGCCACACGGAAGGCGCTGTCTAGGTCAAATTCTTGATCGTGCGCCCATCTGTGGCGCGCATCAATCAGCTCATTCACATAGGAGCGCTCAGCCTGCTTCAGCTTGTTATAGAATATCTCGCTCCATCGGCGGTGGATCAGGTTCAGCCAGCCCACAGTGTCTATTCTATTCAGCGCAGTTGCCTCATCGGGCAGGTGAGGCGGCTCGTAGCCGGGCGTCCGCAAGACATCCTGCATCTCGCTCAGGTATCTCGCAGCTCCATAGCGGGCTTTGTATTCGCGCAGCACATAGCCGCTCAGACCCGCCTTCACAAGGTCTAAGATTTCCCTCACATAATCGCGTGGCGCTTTAGTCATGATCTATCACCTCCCTCTGAGTCGCTCTCTTCAGACTAGGCTGCCCTGACTGCTCTGGCGCGCCAAGTCGTTGATATCTGACCACACAGATGCCAGCTTGTTGTACTCAAACGCCTCTGAAGCCCATTTCCTGCGCTCAGCGATGTCGTAGAGCAGATAGAGCAGTTGGCGCGCCTGCTCCAGCTGAGCGGGCGGGACGCGGTTCAGCAGCTCGGCTGCGCCCCTCTCGCCGTGCGTATTCAGCCGCTCGATCAAGTGATGCACCACCTCCCAGACCGTGATGCGCTCATCTTGCTCCGGCGCCCATGCGCCGGGATCGTACTCCGTCCAGTGCTTCAGGCGCACCTTGCCGCCGCTCGCCTCTGCCACGCCCGCCAAGACGACGCTATCAACGCTAGTGTTCTTGGCGCGCGCCATGTTGTCGGCGTCGCCAAAGGCGCCTTCGCTGAAGCCGAACTGTTCGAAGTACCGCACGGCAAAGCGCGTCTCGGAATCTAGATCGCCATCTTGCCCCGATAGGTATTCATCCAGAGCGCGATTGATGTGCGCCAAAGCCATGCGGATGCTCATCGGCTCTCCGCTAGCCTCCAGCACGCGCTTATAGCGGCTGAAGACCGCCATGCCCGGCCCGATGCTGGCTTGCGGCATGTCCACAGGGCGAATTTCAAGCGCCTGCAAGGTCGCCAATGCCCCTGGCAGCTCTTGGCGCAGGGCATTCATGAAATGGCGGCGGCTGGTATCAGGCGCATTGGCGGGACGCGGTCTGCAGACCAGCACCACCGAAGAGGCGAGCGCGTTCGACGCTCGAGCCGTCATGCGCGAGGCGAGCTCCGTGAGCAGCGGATAGGTGCCGACCACGCTGAAATCCGCAGCCAGCAGTCCGCTCAGCATGGTCTCCCAGCCGCTCGAGGCGACCAAGTCGCCATTCTGACCCGCGGACTCAGCCAACTGGGCGCCTTCTTCGCGCTCTTCAGCCTCGTCTTCCGCCTCACCAGCGTCCTCTGCAGAGACGACATCGCGCTGTTTGTAGGCATAGAAGATCGTCAGCGGATAGTCCATGTGGCTCAGGCTGCGCATGGCGCCGAAGGTCTGGCGCATGCCGCCCTCGAAGAAATCCTTGGCAGCCTCTCGATCGCCTGCGTGCCGATGCGCCGACGCGATCAGCTCGGACTCTTTGGGCACAAGGCGCGTGCTGAACAGCTCAGGGTAGACCTCGCGCAGCATCGGGCGCAGCCAGACGTAGAAGAAATCGCTCAGGTCTGCATAGCCGATGTTGTCGTAATAGGGCGGGTCGGTCGAGATGACCAAATGCCGAGCGTAGTTGATCGTCCGTGCATCGGCCTGATAGGCTCTGCCCTCTGACCCCATGCCGAGCTGAGCGACGCTATCCGCCACGTACTTCACGGCAACGCTGAAGCTCCCGCTTGCCTCCGAGAGCGGGTTCGCCTCTACGTAGCCCCAGGCCATGGGGAGCGCATGCATAGCAAAAGTGTTGCGCACTTTTCGGTAAGACACATCCCAAGGGCAGAGGGTCGAGTTGCGATCGGCGCATTTGTCCACCGCAAACGCCAAGTACACGCTAACCGCCTCGGCGTAGGCGCGGGCGCCGCGTCCGCCCTCGCGCAGGGGCGTGTTGTCGGCGCTCATGCCTGCGGCTAGGGCGTCCGCCTCGATCTGCTTGCGCACCTCCACCACGAGGTCGCTGAGCGTAGTCAGCGCGGTCAGTTGGCGCGGGGAGAACAGCTTGCTGTACTCATCAATCCCGTACAGCTGAATCCTGAAGCTCAGAGCGCTCTCTGGAATGTCACCTGTAGGGCGCCAAGCGGGCTGGGCGCTCTCAGCAATGGCTTGCTGCTCGGCAGTAGCCGCATGGTAGTTGCGCCCGCCTTTGCCCGCCGTGACAATCGCCATCAGCACTGCGCCCATGCGCCCCGCTCTGCCTTCGGCGCGGATGTACTCAAAAGGGATTGGGACGCCTGAGATCAGGCAATATCCGCCGGCGCGTGAAACTGTGCCTTCGGGCGTCGGTTTGGCGTTCCCGATCTCAAAGCGCACGCGCTTGCCTTCGACAATCGGACGAATCCAGACGGGATTGCAATTTTTTCTAGAGAGCTGAAAGGAACGCACAAGCGGCACGTGCGCGTCAACAGCGGGGTTCGGCGATTTGATCGTGCGCGCTCACAGCCACGCGATCACGGTCTCGCCGTTGTGCTGGGGATAGAGGTGGCGCAGCTTTTCCTCAGCTCTCTGGGCGATCCATTTGCCGTAATAGCGCACGTCTTCAGCCAAGCCCCTGGCGCCCTTCCAAGAGCCGCCCTTGGTGACTTTCTTGGCATCCACAGGGTTGACGGGCGGCAAGCCCGCAAAGCGCGGCGGGATTTCGATCAGCGCCTTGTTGATCAGGACTGCCACGGGGTTGAGGTCGGTGGCGTGCGCCTCCAAGCCGAGTCGGTGTGCCTCAAGGGGGATCGAGCCGCCGCCGGCGAAGGGATCGATCAGGGGCGGCAAGTCGCCGTCTGCGGAGAGCCGAATCAATTGGCGGGCAGTCGCCAGGATGTTCTCATCAGTGCTTGCCTCCCATTGGACAAGCGACTCGATGAAATCGAAGAGGCGCATACGGGGCGAATCGCTCTTTTCGGTGTGCTTGCCAGGCGACAAGCACGCACAAGCCTCGCGGAAAGCCTCGCTTGCGCTCGGGTCGTCCGGATCGTCCACAAGCGAGGCGAATAGAACGGCGCGTACCGCTGCAAGCGGACGCCGTGCCCACCACAGATGGAGCGTGTTGGGATGCCCATTGCGGATATTCTTTTCGTATACGCACGCATCGCTGATGGCGCGCAGAGGCAGCCCAACTTCGATCAGTTTCTTCTTTTGAGGCATAGTGTGTGTGCCCTTCGATCAATTTTCGAAAGTTACTCAACGTGAGCGATAGTCCAATTGTAGCAACGCTAGGTGTAGAGTGAAAATGGTATCAGTACTCAAAATTTTCCCAGAGACCGAGTTGCGGGCCAGTATTAGTTCTGTTACAATGATAGCATGTGAGCGCTTGCCGTGAGGATTGCCGACATGACTCAGCCCGCTGTGCCGCCGAATGTGCCTGAAGATCATCGCCTGTTAGCCAAACTTGTCCCGCTTGCCTCTGATCTGACCGCTCAGAGCCTTTCTGTGTTCATCGCTGCGTTCGCCGTCGGCAGCGCTATGCTGAATGGCGCTGCGCACGCGCCGCTGACTGAGATCGGCGGCGATTTGTTCAGCGACTCAGTGCAGAAGCTGCGCGCCAAAGATCGGCGTGGCGATTCGCTGACTCGCCGCGATCTAGACGAACTCTTAACGCATATCGAAGCGACGCGCCTTGCCGAATCGCTTGCCCGCGCTGATGTTCAGCGCGAGATACGCGCCCTGAACGCCCGCACTGACCTGCTGATTGACCTAATCGTGCTTGTGCCCGCCCAGACCGCCAAGCAGGTGCTGGAGGCGTTGCGCGCTCAGGGCGATCTGCTCACTTTCAGCGTTGCGCAGCGCTTGGGCGATGCCGTCAACAATCTTGCGCACGCCGAACGCGCCGATCTGAGCGCCACGCTCGAGGCATTGCACGCATTTGTGCGCGAGGCACAGGGCAGGCGCGCTGAGCCACGCCCTGTGACGCCGCCGCTGCACTATTTCATCAGCTATGCGCGCAGAGATGGCGCCGACTTCGCTGACCGCCTGCACGACGCCCTTGAGCGCGACCGATATGATGCTTGGCTGGATCGCCGCGACATCCCACTGGGCGCTGAGTGGGATACTGCCATTGAAGCCGCCATTGAGAATTGCAAGGCGTTCCTGTTCGTGGTGACGCCCGGCAGCATCGCCTCTAGGACGTGCTTGGATGAACTCAGTCACGCGCTCAGCACTAAGCGCCCTGTCATCCCGTTGATGGTCATCCAGGCGAAGTTGCCCTATCGGATTAAGCAGCTGCAATATGTAGATTTCATCAACAAGGAATTCCGTTTCGCCATGGCAGAATTGCGCGATTGCCTCCGTGCGGCGGAACTGCAGCCGCTCTCGCCTGAGCAATTCCGCAAGAATGAGCGCCACGCCCTGGACCTAATTGAGGCAGAAGCGCAACAGTTGAGCCACGCTGAACAGTACACGGTCCGCCGCCGACTCTCGCGCCCGCTGCCGCGCTACATAGATGACGTCTCGTTCAAGGATCGCCAGAAAGAGCAGGCGGACTTGGTCAATCTGCTGGGCAAGCCAGTTGCGCCCAACAGCCGCGTGATCGGAGTCTATGGCAGGGCGGGCATGGGCAAGACCGCGCTCGTCTGCAAGGTGATCAACGATCTCATGCGCGGCAACGCACCGCTCGACGGCGTTGTGCCGCTCCAAGATACCGGCAGACGCGAGCTCACCGAGAGCGGCATCCGCCTTGAGCTGATCCTCGATGATTTCGCCAAGGTCCTGCCTGAGTCCGTTCAAAAGGACTTTGAGGCAGCCCGCCGCGATCCAGCGCTCTCCGCTGCGCATAAGACTCAGGCGCTCTTGCGCGCCACAGAGGGCGGACGCTACCTCTTGCTCTTGGATAACCTCGAGACGCTCCAAGATGCTGCGACCGGCGCCCTGCTGGATGCCGATCTGCGCGCCTTTTTCGAGGTGATCGCCGCCCAGAGCCAGTCCGTACAGATTCTCTTCACCAGCCGCGAGCGCCTGACCGCGCCCAGCTTGCCGCACCTGCGCAGCCTGCCCTTAGAGAGCGGTCTGCCTACTCCCGATGCTATCGCCCTGCTGCGCGAGGGCGACCCCGATAACGAGGCGGGCTTGCGCGATGCGCCTGAGGCTCAGCTCGACCAGATTGTGGAGCGCGTGGCGGGCAATCCGCGTGCACTCGAGGCGGTCATCGGCATGTTGAAGGAAGATCCAACCCTGACCGTCGCCGAATTGCTCGCAGCACCCGATCTGCTCTCGGCAAAGGCGGCGGAGATCGTGGTACAGGGCGCCATTCAGCGCCTGAGCGATCAGGCGCGCCGCCTCTTGGAAATTGTGGCGATCTTCAACAAGCCCGTGCCGCTCTCAGCTGTGGAGTACGTCGCGGCGCCCTTCCTGCCTAACGATCAGATCGCGCCGCTGCTCAAGCGCTTGGTGAGCAACTACTTCCTCGCCTTCAACAAGGCGACGAGCGAGTACGCCATGCATCCGCTCGACCGCGCCGTGCATCGGGAGCGCGTGCCAGCTGGCAGCCGCGCTGATATGCCGACTGAGCAAGAGGCAGACACATTGCTTAGGGAACTCATGCGCCTTCTGGGCATGAATGTCCCAGAGTCGCCGGCTGAGCCAAGTGAGCCGCTGCCTTACACGCGCTACATCCTGAATGCCCGCGCCGCCGATTATTACAAGCGCCTGCGCAAGCCGCAGCGCGAGTGGCGGCGCTACGAAGACCTTGCGCCGCAGCTGGAGGAGTTTGAGCATCGCATGGCGATGGGCGACTACGACACTGCTGCCTATCTGCTGACCGATATTGACTTCAACTATCTACTGCTCTGGGGCTATGCAAGACGCGTCGCTGAGCTGCACGAGCGCCTGCAGGGCAAGATCACCAGTCGGAAATTGGCGGCGATCAGCGCGGGCAACTTGGGCATCGCCTACAGCGCCTTAGGGCAGGTGGCGCGGGCGATTGAATACTACGAAGCGGCGCTCGCCATTGCCCGCGAGA
>PGTK01000019.1 GCA_002794705.1 Candidatus Thermofonsia Clade 1 bacterium | reverse complement strand
TCCTATGACAGAGCTGACTTTGAGTTCCGAGCCTGTGTCTGATAGCGCCGCCCCCGTTGATCCTAGGCTGCAAGAGGCGATCGCTCTGTTTCGGGCTGACCGCTATGACGCAGCCGCCGTTGCGCTAGAGCAACTGCTCGAAGAAAACGCTGCAACCCCGTCGGCTGTCTGGCATCTGGGCTTGGTGCGGCTGCTGCAAAAACAGGAAGAAGAGGCGCAACTGCTCTGGACGATGATGATGTCTGAGGCAGCGCCAGACCAGCTTGAGCCTTGGA
>PGTK01000001.1 GCA_002794705.1 Candidatus Thermofonsia Clade 1 bacterium | reverse complement strand
CTTTTGGCGATTTGGTTGCTTTGGCGTTTGCGCTGCGTTGCCTGCGTTGCCCGACGCGGCGCATTCTAGCACACTCCCCTCTCCTGTCAAGACCGAATCATTCAATTTCAAGCGATCACTTGACAAAAGCAGCGTTTCACTCTACACTTGAACACATAATCACTTGCGCATGTGATTGAAACGAGTATCAGCATGAGCGAAAAGACGGTTTGCACTGGCGATCACAGCAGCAATACAGCGCTCCAAGCGCTAGAGGCGGCGCTGCTAAGCGGCGAGACCGCCCTTCGCATGGCGGAATTCTTCAAAGCGCTCAGCGACCCGACCCGCCTGCGCATCATTGGCGTCCTGGCGCAAGCTGAGCTATGCGTAGGCGACCTATGCAGGCTGCTAGGCATGGCACAGCCCGCCATCTCGCAGCAGCTGCGCCTATTGCGCCAGGCGCGCCTCGTCGCCATGCGCCGCGAGGGCAAGCACGTCTTCTACACGCTCAGCGATGAGCATATCCGCGCTGTTTTCCAGCAAGGTCTCGATCACATTCAAGAATGAGGAGCATTCACATGGAACACAAGATTCACGCCGATCATCCGCACAAGCACTCTGAACACTGTGGGCATCTCCGCATTGTTCACGGCGACCACGTAGACTACTTGCATGACGGTCACTTGCACGCTGAACACGGCGATCACTACGATGAGCATGTCATTGAGGTTAGCACTGCCAATCCCGACGCCTGTGCGCCGATTGAGTGCCTGTGCGGTCACGAGGGCTGCGGACATCCGATGGTGCCGCACGGCGATCACTTCGACTATCTCGTCAACGGACGGCTACATCATCGGCACGGCGATCACTGCGACGATCACGGCGCTGTGACGCGCGCCTAAGCCGATTGGCGGAACTGCTCTAGACGGTCGCGCACGGCTGCACTGCCAATGCTGGCAAGCAGACTGAGCGTGAAGAGGATAAGTGGCACAACGGTCAGCGCGCTGCCGATCACGATCAGCAGCGCGCACAGCAGAATCACGACGCTGAACAGCGGATTTTTCACCACCATCAGCGCCGCATTGTAGAGCGCCATGCCCAAGTGCTGGCGCTCCATCTCTTCCAGCAGCGGAAAGACGTACAGCAGCATCAGCAGCCACGTCAGTGCTGCAATGAACCAGACTCCGCGCAGCAGAATGAGCAACGCGCCCGTCTGTTGTGCGTAAACGGCGAAATTGACATACAGCACGCCCCAGAAGGCGATGTTCAGCCCGCCCAAGAGCAAGCCATGCCAAAAGTAGCGCCGCACGCCGCGCCAAAAGTCATCAGGATGCGCCGTCGGAGCGCTGTGCGCAGCGTGCGCCATATGTGCCAAGCCTGCGAGGGCAAGCGGCGCAGTCAGGAGCGGCAAGCTGAGCAACATTGCGAACAGATTCGCCACAATGAAGACCCAGCCGAAGCGCTCAAAAACGACCAAACCGCGCCAAACCGCCCGCAGCCCTGCGATCACGCTCTAGCCCTTCACGCCCGTGTAGCTAACGCCCTCAATGAAGAAACGCTGGAAGATGAAGAAAATGACCGCCATAGGCAAAGTCGTGATGACCGAGCCTGCCAGCATCAAATCCCATTGAATGGCGTCGCCCGTGACGCCGCGCAAGAAAGCGAGTGCGAGCGGCAGCGTGTAGAGATCGCGGTTTAGGTTCAAGGCGATCAGCGGACCTTGGAAATCGTTCCAAGTGCCTTGGAAGGCGAAGATCGCCATTGCCGTGAGCGCCGGGATCGCCATAGGCAGGATGATCACAAAGAACATGCGGAAACGACTAGCGCCGTCAATCTCCGCCGCCTCTTCAATCTCACGCGGGATGCTCTCAAAGAACTGTTTCATCAGGAAAATGCCGAAGGCATCGGCAAAGTACGGCACGAGCAGCGCCCAGTAAGTGTCAATCCAGCCCAGCTGATTGAGGATCAGGTAGCGCGGGATGAGCAAGACAATGCCCGGCACCATCAGCGTGCCAACTAACGCCGCAAACGCGAAGCCGCGTCCCGGAAAGCGGATGCGCGCTAGTGCGTAGCCCGCCAAGCTGTTGAACAGGACGCGCATGACCGTCACTACGATCGCTACAAAGAAACTGTTGAAAATGGCGCGTGGGAAGTTGATCTGCTGCGTATTGAGCGCCCGCTCGTAGCCTTGCAGCGTCCAGCTGTAGGGCGTGCCATCAGCGCGGACGCCCGGCGTCAAGCGCATGGGATTAGCGGCAATATCGGGTAGTTCCTTGAACGAGTTCGCCACAGCGAAGACAAACGGCATGATCATGGCTAGGGCGAAGAGAATCAGGATGCCGTAGGTCAGCACAGCGCGAATGATCTTGCCCGTGTTAGGCGGCAGAACAAAGCCGTGCGTGCTAAAACGTGGTTGTGCAACTGCACCAGTGGACATTTTGCGGTCTCCTTTCGGCTGTCACGGCTATTGCTGCACGGTCTTGCCGACCATACGGCGCTGTATGACCGTGAAGATGGCAATGATCACGAACAGGACAAAGGCAAGCGCCGCGCCTAGACCGGCTTGCGAGTCGCGCAGGTTGCGGAAGACGATCCATGCAATCGTTTTGGTGGTGCCGGCGGGATTGCCCTGCGAGATCACGTAAATCTGGTCAAAAACTTGGAAGCAGCCGATCAAGCCGATGGTCAGCACAAAGAATGTGGTCGGGCGCAGCATGGGTACTGTGATCAGGCGAAACTGTTGCCAGCGCGTGGCGCCATCTACAGAGGCAGCCTCATAGAGCTGGCGCGGAATATCCTGAAGCGCTGCCAGAAAGATCAGCATCATGGTGCCGGTCGTTGTCCAAATCGCCAGCAGCATGATCGCCAACATGGTGACCGACGGTCCGCTGATCCACTGCCAGATGGTCTGTCCGAGAATGTTCGTCTCGGTCATCCAAGCAGGCGCTGTGCGGATTGTCACGCCGAACAGCCGCAAAAAGTTGTGAATGATCCCGTTTGCATCGTTGATCCACGTCACGGGCGTATACTGCAGCCCCAAAAAGCCCGCCACAGCCGTGATCACGCCGTTGATCACGCCATTCCGATTGAACAGCCACAGGAAAATCGTGGCGATCACAATCGAGGACGTGATAGACGGGAAGTAGAAGGCGACGCGGAAAAAGCCGCGAAAGCGCAGGAACTGCTGATTGACAATGAAGGCGAGAATCAGCGCGAGAACGGTCTGGGTCGGCACGACGCCCAGTGTGTAGTAGAACGTATTCTTGATGGCGACGAAGAATTCATCGCGCACGACTGTTGTGCCGTCTAGACCGAGAATACGCTCATAGTTGCGCAAGCCGACGCCTTGCGCCTCAAAGGGCGGCTGCAAGCCGTTCCAATTGGTGAAGCTGATCAGGAATGCGCTGAAGAGTGGCAGAAAAATGAAGATGATGACGATGATCAGCGCGGGCAGGATGAACATAAACCCGGCGGCGCGCTCTTGCCCTTTGGCGCTGAGCCGAAAGCCGCCCCTATTGCCGATAGATGGCGCTGCAACTGCCATTGGATAAAGCTCCCTTCCAAAAGCGATATTTTTTGCAAAAGCGCCCCGCCTATCACAGGCGAGGCGCAAACTTACAGCGCTACAAACTGATTAACTGGCTTACCGCGAGGCAAGCACCTCGTTGCCGACGCGCTCGATCTCTGCCAAGGCGCCGCGCACGGTCTGACTCTCGCTCATCACCAGTGAGAGCTGCTCATTAACCTTATCCAGCACAGCTTGGAAGCCTGGCACGAACTGCCACTTGCGCGCGTACTCCGCGCCATTCAAGTATGGCTCAAGGTTCGGGAACTGTGCTAACCAGCCGTCACGCAACGAGGCGCGGGTCGGCATTGCCAAGCCCAGGTCAGTCCATGCCTTCATGCCCTCAGGACCGGTCAGGTAGTCCACGAACTTGATCGCCGCCTCAGGATTCTTGGCGCGCATCGGCACGGCATAGCAGACTGTGAATGCCATGGTCGCCTTGCCCGCCGGGCCAGCAGGTAGTTCAACGGCTTGGTGCTTCAGGTCTGGGAACTGATCTTTCAGATACGGCTCGATCCAGTTGCCCTCAAACGCCATTGCCACCAGACCCTTGCCGAAAGCCTCACCTGCCCAGCCCACGCCCAAGTCTGCCGGAGTCTTGGCAAGCCCGTCAATGTACAGACCCGTGTAGAACTCCAGCGCCGCCTCAGCCTCAGGGCTGTTGATGGTCATTGTGGTGAACTCATCATCGGTCACAGAGCCACCAGCGCCGTACAGGAAGGCGATCCAGCGTGCGAAGTCAGCCGGCACCACCACGCCGAAGACGCCGTCCTTGGTCAGTGCCTCAGCAGCGGCGCGCATTTCTTCCCACGTAGTCGGCGCGCTCAGACCCGCTGCCTCAAACATTTCGGTGTTAATCTGCAGAGCTAGGGTCGAGAAATCCTTTGGCGGGCAGTAGAACTGACCGTTCGTTGTGAAAGCGTTGCGCAGGGCAGGATAGAAGTCATCAATGTCAGTCAGCCGATCGCCGATAGGCATCAGGGCATCGGCGCGCACAAGGTCGAGGAAGCGGAACGAGTCAACGTAGAAAACATCCGGGGGCTCGCCGCCTGCCAGCGATTTCTGCAATGTGGTATCGTAATCCGGCACTTGGTTCAGCGTGACCTGAATATCGGGATTGGCGGCGTTCCAGTCATCCACGATCTTCTGCAGACGCTCATTTTCCGAAGGTGAGGACGACCAGCCCATCAGCACCAGATTGACGGTCTGCGCGGCTTGCGCATTAGGCACGGCTGCAACCGCGATCAGAGCGACAGCGATTGCAAAAGCGAGGAAACGTAAAGTCTTCTTCATGGCTCAACATCCTTTTGTGGTTAAACCACTTAAACGTTTAACTCCAGATCGAATATAATGGGCTTTGGGAGAATTGTCAAGAGAGGTTCACCAAAGGAAATGAACAATGTCCAAAATCTCTGCCTTCATTTTCGATCTGGACGGCGTGATCACGGATACGGCTGAGTATCATTATCTGGCGTGGAAACGCCTCGCTGATGAGGAGGGCTTGCCCTTCACACGCGAGGATAACGAGGCACTGCGGGGAGTCTCACGCCGTGAGAGCCTGTTGCGCCTGCTGAAGGGCAAGGTCTTGCCGGAGGAGCAGATGGAGGCGTACATGGCGCGCAAAAATGAGTACTATCGGGCTTTTTTGGCGCGTATTACGCCCGCTGACCTGCTGGAGGGCGTGGCAGACTTTCTCGCGCAGGCACGCGAGCGCGGCATCAAACTCGGACTCGGTTCTGCCAGCAAGAATGCGCGTGACGTGCTGAACGGACTGGGCATCACTGATCAGTTTGACGCTATCGGTGACGGTTACTCGGTCAGCCGCACCAAGCCTGCGCCTGATTTGTTTGTCTGGGTTGCTGGCAGGCTGAATGTGCCGCCTGCAGAATGCGTTGTGTTTGAGGATGCTGAGGCGGGCATTGCTGCCGGGCGCGAGTGCGGCATGTATACCGTCGGTATCGGCGATCCTGCCCGTGTTGGCGCCGCCGATCTAGTTGTGCCAAACCTAGCGAGTGTGCAACTTGATGAGCTTTTGAGTAGACTTGCTAGTTTAGTACATTGACAGCAAAGCGCACTCTGGCTATGATGAGCATAGGTGAAACGTTTCAACGAGTGGAAAGATGGCGACGCTGAAACAGGTCGCGGCGCTTGCCAATGTGCCATTGCTGACCGCCTATCACGCGCTGAGCGGCGCCGAGGATGTTTCGCAAGCGGAGCGTGAGAGCGTCCGCGCAGCAGCTGAACGGCTCGGCTATACGCTCAACGTCACCATCAAGGATGTGGCGGCGCTGGCTAATGTCTCTATCGCTACGGTCTCCTATGTGCTGAACGATAGCGCGCCGGTCAGCGCAGCGACTCGTAATCGCGTGCTGGAGGCGGCAGCAGCGCTCAATTACCGTCCGAACGTGAACGGGCGCACGCTCCAAGCCAACAAGACGCGGCTGATCGGCTATGGCTGGCACAATTTGAAGCGCGGTCACACTGCACCTTTCTTGGATCGTTTCACTTACTGGATGGCGCAAGCCGTCGAGTCGTATGGCTATCATGTGCTGACCTTCGCTCACAGCGAAGACTCGCCGACGGACGCCTATCAAGAGCTGATTCAGACCAATCGCGTGGACGGCTTCATCCTCGCACACACTAACCGCAACGATCCGCGCATTCGCTACCTGATGGAGGCGCGTGTGCCGTTTGCCGCTTTTGGGCGCGCTAACGACCGCTGGGACTTCCCATATGTGGATGTAGACGGGCGATGTGGCGTCCAGCTGGTGACTGAGCATTTGATCAGTCTAGGTCACACGCGCCTAGCCATAATCGGTTGGCCCGAAGGCTCTCTCAGCGGCGATGCGCGTGTACAGGGCTACTTTGACGCGCTCGATGCCGCGGCGATCTCGCCACAGTCAGGCTGGATCAGGCGGGCTGAGAATAACGCAGCAGCGGCAGCGGCTGTAGCTGCTGAGCTGCTCGATCTGCCATCTTCAATCCGCCCGACTGCAATCATTTGTGTCAGCGACCTAATGGCGATTGGCGTCATCAACTATCTGAATCGCTGCGGTGTGCAGGTGGGCTATGATGTGGCGGTCAGTGGCTTTGATGACGATCCTGTGGCGGAGCTGATTCAGCCGCCGCTTACCACGCTCCGTCAGCCTGTGGACGATCTAGCTGCTCAGGTGGTGGCGCTGCTCATGGCGGAGCTAGAGCGTCTGCCCGCCCCACAGCGCCAGATTTTGGTCGCGCCGCAGCTGATCGTCCGCGCCAGCACAGACCCGCAGCGCCAATTCCCTTGAGGTTTCTCTCTGAAAGCAAAAGAGGCTTGCTATGATCTCTCCTGTTGATCAGCGCACATGGCTTGTGAGCGAGTCACCGTTCAATCCATTCAAACTCCATCACACTGAGACCATTTTTACCGTTGGCAATGGCTTCATGGGCGTGCGCGGCACGTTTGAGGAGGGCTACAGCGGCGACCTAGCTACCACGCTTGCTCATGGCATTTTTAACCATGCCGAAGGCGACCTTGTGCCAGATATTGTGAATTTGCCCAATCCGCTGCCTGTGCAGGTGCTGGTGGACGGCGAAGCGTTTCATATGACGACGGGCAAGGTGTTGGGCTTTCGGCGCACGCTCGATCTCAAGCGCGCCGCCCTGACCCGCGAAGTGCTGTGGCGCACCTCGAAGGGCGTCGTGGTCAAACTGACTTTTGAGCGCTTTGCCAGTTTAACCAATGAGCATCTTTTGGTGCAGCGCGTGCGCGTGCGTGCCTTGCTTGGCTCTCCTCAAATTACTATCCGCTCATCAGTGGACGCAAATGTGACGAATCTTGGCGTTCAGCACCTTGCTGATCTGCACACAAGCGTAAGTGGCGCTGAGATTTTGGTCACAGCGCGCACCAATCAGAGCAACTATGGTATTGCCGTGTGCGCCGCGCATAGCTTGAGCATTGAGTCAGCTGTGCAGAGCGAGGCTGAGCGCGTATCCTATACGTTCGCCCTGCCGCAGGAAAATGAGGTCGGTCTGACCAAGATCAGCGCGATCTACACCACACGCCAAGGCGATCAGCCTGCTCACATGGCGCAGGAAGCGACGCGTGCTGCGCTCAAAAAGGGCTATGAGACGCTCTTTGCGGCGCATTGTGCTGCTTGGGAGCAGTATTGGCACACCTCTGATGTGCAGATCGAGGGCGATGAACTGGCGCAGCGCGCTGTGCGCTTCACCACCTATCACGTTTTGATCGCCGCGCCGCGCCATGATGAGCGGGTCAGCATCGGCGCAAAGACTCTTTCAGGACTCGGCTACAAGGGTCACGTCTTTTGGGATACCGAGCTATTCATGCTGCCCATGCTGACCGTGACTCAGCCCAAGTTAGCGCGCAACCTGCTGATGTATCGTTACCACAACTTGCAGGGCGCACGGAACAAGGCGCGTGCCAACGGCTACGAAGGTGCCATGTTCCCATGGGAGAGCACTGATACAGGCGAAGAGACCACACCGCAGTGGTCGCACCCGCAGCCCGACGGCACGCGCATCCGCATCTGGACGGGCGATAATGAGCAGCACATCAGCACGGATATTGCTTACGCAGTGCTGCAGTACTGGCAATGGACGGGCGATGATGAGTTCTTTGTGAAGCACGGCGCCGAGATCGTGCTGGATACGGCGGTCTTTTGGGGCAGCCGCGCTGAGTACAACGCTGAACGGGATCGCTATGAGCTATCCATGCAGATCGGACCGGATGAGTATCACGAGAATGTGAATAACAGCGCTTTCACCAATAGCATGGTGCGCTGGCACTTGCAACAGGCGCTTGCTGCCCGCAATTGGCTGCTGACTCATCATCGGGAGGCGGGCGAGGCGCTTTTGGCGCGCTTGAACATCACGGAGGAGCGCTGCGCCAAATGGTCAGACATCGCGGCGAAGATTTATATCCCACGCGACCCTGAGACAGGCGTCTTAGAGCAATTTGACGGCTTTTTCCAGCTGGAGCGGCTCGACCTCACGCATTGGCAGCCTCGCGTCACCAATATGGACTGGATTCTCGGTCATGAGCGAGCGCAGCGCACAATGGTCATCAAGCAGGCGGATATCGTCATGCTGATGGCGCTCTTGGGCGATCAGTTCGGCTCACCTGAGGTGCAGCAGTCAAACTGGGACTTCTACTATCCCATCGTGGATCACGGCTCGTCGCTCAGTCCCTCCACGCACGCATGGGTCGCGGCACGGCTCGGTCTGCTTGAGGATGCTTACAAGCTCTTCATGTACGCGGCGAACATTGACCTCGAAGACCTGAAGGGCAACGTCCGTGACGGCATTCATGCAGCGGCGTGTGGCGGAGTTTGGCAGGCAGTCGCCTTTGGCTTTGTCGGACTGAGCCTAGATGAGCGCGGCGAATTGCAAATCAAGCCAAATTTGCCGCCGCATTGGCGCAGCGTGACGCTCCGTGCCTATCATCGCGGTCAGCTCAAGACGATTCGCCTGACTGCAGAAAATTAAACGCCAACTCAACGCTTTCCCACTGTCCATTCCCAAAGTTTGCCCCAAAGTGCTATGATGAGCTTGGGAATGGACATGCGCATGGCAAACAGCCAGAAACATAGCAGAGATTCGCGTGAGGCGCTTGCTTGATGGGGCGCGCTCTGCGATTCATCCTTTATAGCATGGCACTGATCGGCGTGGTTGCGCTGCTGAGCTTCAGCAGCAATGGCACAACGCGCCCTGCTGAGCCGCACGTACCCCTTCCGACCTATGATGCCAGCGCTTTTCGCAGCGCGGATGCAGCAATTGAGGCTGCTTTCGCCATTCCTGATGACTTGCGCCTGCTAGAGCCGCTTGATTTGTGTGGCAACTTGCACGCTGCTTGGAATCGTGATTGGCAGCGCGTCATTGGCGCCCTGACCCTGCTAGTCAATCAAGCGGCAGGCTGCGAAGGGACGGAGTCGCCGCGCTTGCTGCTCTATCCCGCCTACTATAACTATGGCGTTGCGCTTGAGCGGCGCGGCGACTTGCCCGCAGCATTAGAGGCATATCGGCGAGCGCTTGCCGTGCAGCCACAGGGCAGGGAGGCGGCTCAGGCGCTGCGCCGCCACAACGCCCTCACGCCACCTCCCCCTGAGACCTGCACTGAGGCTGAGATCGCTGCTGCGCAGCTACCGCTTTACACGCCGTACGGCAAAGGCGATTTCGTGCGCTTAGAAGCGGGACGCTTTACAGCGAATGGCGCGCCGTTTGTGGCGCGCGGCGTGAATTACTATCCTGCCCGTGCGCCATGGCGACGTTTCTTAACGCAGTCTGATCTGGCGATCATCGCCCGTGAGCTAGACCTACTGGCTGCCTCTGGAGTCAACACGATCCGTATCTTCGCTTGGCATGAGGCGCTCTTTCAGTGCGTCGGGAGCGGGATTGTGCCGCATCCAGAGGCCTTTGCGCGTCTCGATGGCACGATCCGACTTGCTGCTGAGCGCGGTATGCGCGTCTTGCTCACCCTGAACGATCTGCCTGACTTGATTATGCGCCCGCTCTACACTGACTCCGCGATTGCCGACGCGCAGAGCCTGTTCATCGTCTCGCGCTACCGCGACGAACCCGCGATCCTCGCTTTTGACCTGCGCAACGAAGGCGATATTGACTACGTGCGCGGCTATGCCCGCTCTGCGGACGTGATCGCGTGGCTGAATCAGCTTGCGCCGCGTATTCGCGCTGCGGCGCCCAATCACTTGCTCACGGCCGGCTGGAACGAAGGCTCACTGGTCACTGAGCGCGCTACGGACTTCCTCAGCTTTCATCATTGGCGCTCAGCTGGAAATCTACATGAGCGCATCAACGCGCTGCGCGCCGGCAGCCGCAAGCCGATCCTGCTGCAGGAGCTGGGCTATCCCGCCCGCGCTACGAATCCCGCTGCGCTGCAGGAGCAGGCACGCCGCCTTGAAGCCGCCCTTCAAACGGCCGAAAACGCCAATTTGCTCGGCTGGCTGCTCTGGACAGCCTTCGACTTTCCAACAGACGCGACATGCATCCCGCTTGCCTGCCCCAGCGCCGATAACGCTGAGCATCACTTCGGCTTATGGACAGTAGACTACGCGCCCAAGCCTGCAGTGCAAGTCTTAGAGCGCTTCACGCGCCGCTAGGCAGAGCTGAGGATCGGCACAAGGTCGAGTTGATGTGTGGCGATCGAGCTAAAAGCGGCACTGCACAGCGTTGTTACCGCTGTACAGCGGAGGCTGAACTTCAGACGGCGCGCTTGCCAGTCCGCCATTGAGGGGCTATTCAATTGCATAGGCGCTCCTTCGCAATTAGCTCAGTCCAAGCAGACGTTGAATCAAGCGCAGGACGCCGCCGGTTGGTGTGGGTGCTTCAGTGCTATCGGCGGGTCTGCCCAACAGAGTGAGCGCTTGGCTCAACTCGCCTGCATCCAGCCAGACCCCACTGCACATCGGACAGCGATCAATTTTGAGGTGTGCGTAGTTGGGAAACTCGATCTGTTGCAATGGCGTGTGGTCACGTGGGCAAAGGCGGCTGCTCTCGTGGATCAGGCGCTCGACAGGCGTCCCTGCGCGCAAGATTGCGTCTACTTCCTCAGCAGGGCGCTTAGCCAGCAACGCCAATTCGCCGCCATCCAGCCAGTGACCGCCGCTGCGTGGGCAGTGATCGATATGCACGCCTTCGATCATCACGCCAACCATCTCAACTTCAGGATAGATAGGTGAGCGCACGCGATCTCCCTCCTTCTAACGCAAGTCCAATTGTGCCGCATAGCACGAGGCTGAGCAAGCGCGCTTGCTCAGCAATGCGCCCAAGTTGTTAGGCAACTGTTACGAACAGATGCTTGTTCTATCTTCTTGTGAGCAATATACTTTTGCAGACAATTCGTCCAGCGCGAGGGAAATATCACGTGTCTACCATCACTATAATTGACAATCAATACGTTACGCTGTGGTTCCACGAGGATACAGGCATCGTTCATCACGTCTATCGGCACGGTATCGGCGGCGACTACCTGAAGGAGGCGCTCATGCGCGGCACAGACTACTTGATCGAGCGCAAAGCCTTCAAGTGGCTCTCGGACAACCGCGATATCGAAGGTGTAACGGACGAAGAGTCGCAGTGGATTGATACGGTCTGGTTGCCGCGCACTATGGAAGCAGGCTGGAAGTACTGGGCGCTCGTTGTGCCTGAGTCGGTCATGGGGCGCATGAACATGATCCAGTTTATTGAGTCTTTCGCTAACCACGATGTAATGGTGCGCGTCTTCACTGATCCTGACAAGGCAATGGACTGGCTGATCAACGTTGATAAGCAAGCGCAGCCTCAGAGCGCCTGAGAGCGCGAGATACATCGCCCAGCACGTAGCTGGGCGATATTTTTTTGCCTAGCGCCCGAAGGTGAAGGGCGTCGCTGTGCCGATTAGGAAGAACAGCACAATGGTGGCGTAGCCGATCAGCTTGCGTCTGGGATCGAGCGGCGTGATATCATCGCCCGGCGGCGGGTGGCGCAGTCCTGTGAGGAAGGCGAGCAGCGCGAAGAACAACAAACTTGGGAAGATCGTCAGCCCCAGGAAGATCATGACAGCAAAGGTGATCACGGCGATTGTCCAAGCTGCCTCGCCGAAGAGCGTATACATGACATGCCCGCCATCCAGCTGACCGATAGGCAGCAAGTTCAGCACGGTCAACAACATGCCGAACCATGCCGCAAATGCAATCGGTTGGCGCGCCACAAACACAGAGAGCGATGAAATATTGCGTCCGCTGTAGGTCTGCAGCAAATCAGGACGCAGAATATCGCCTATGCCCTGCAACAGGATCGGCATTCCGATGCGTTCATTGCCCACGCCCTGCAAAAGCAGGCTGTTTACGCCGCTGGGCGGCAAAAACAAGCCGATGATGTAGGCGATCAGCGCCACCACAAAGCCCGCTAACGGTCCGCTGATGCCGACATCAAACAGCGCCTTGCGGTTATTGAGCGGACTCTTGATGAAAATCACAGCGCCGAGCGTGCCGAGCAGAAAAAACGGAAACGGGATGAAATACGGCAAGGTCACGTCCACTTTGTGGCGGCGCGCTGCGAAGTAGTGTCCCATCTCATGCACGCCCAGAATCAGCAAGAGCGTAAGCGCAAAAGGCGCACCTGCCTGAATGACCGTGCCAAGACTGCTCAGGTCGCCGCGCTGCAAGGCGCGCATGTTGAGCGCCGCGCCCTGAAACTGAGCGCCACTGAGCGTCGCTGTGATGATGGTGAGCAAGAGCAGCGCTATATGCAGCCAGACAGGTGAGTTAATCCGACGCGGCTGTATTGTACCCTCGATCAGAATCACCAGATCGAGGTTGCCTTTGCGGCGCAATAGAGGTGTATAGCCCAGCGCCTTATAGCGCTTAAGCAAAATCGGATAGGTCGGCTCGGAGTCGGCGAGCAGCTTGCCCTGAAAGACAACGGCATGTGCCATATTGCCTTCCCGCGTGGGATGCTCTTGGTAGTCAACGTTGTAAATCAGGAAAACATCCTCAAGGGCAGCAGCTAGGCGCTGCAGCGTATCCTCAGCCGACTGCACGGCTGAAGTTGTTGAGCGCGCCGCAAAGGGGTCTACCTCGCCCATCAATTCAGGTAACGCCATATGCACACACCATTGTAACTAAGCGCTGCAGCCTGCTGCGCAGCCGACTCTGACTTATGATGGTTATAACACGCCTCATGCTATGCGGCAAACGGTCACTGAGCGCCCTCTGTGCGCCCGTGCAGCGCCTCGAACTCGCGGCGCATTGCCTCCGGCACGGGCAACGGACGCATAGTGGTGAAATCTACAAAAACGCCGTGCTGAGTTGCGCTAGTGGTTACTTCGCCGTTGCGCTTGAACTCCGCCGCGACTGTGAAGCGCGCCCGTCCCAGCTCAGCCAGCCACAAATGCCCGATCACAGGATCGAACAGGCGCAACGGACGCTTATACTCGATATGCGTAGCAACCAGCACGGGTCCGTGGTTGCGCTCGATCATCGGCTGCAGCGGCAAAAAGCGCTCTAGCCACATCAGGCGCAAGTCTTCTAGCCAGCGTACGTAGACGATGTTGCTGACAATGCCTGCGAAGTCAATATCGTAGCTGCGGATGGTGATGGGCGTGCTGATCTCAAAAGCGCGTGGCGCCTCAGACATGCGCGTGACTTCTCCTGTTCCGAATCGATCCACTCATTCGGCAAGCGGCAAACGTACGATCATGGTTGTGCCGATCCCAACTTGGCTGCGCGCCTCGATGCTGCCGCCGTGTGCCTGCACAATTTCGCGGGCAATGGTCAGCCCTAGCCCCGTGCCACGTTGAGTCCCCAAGTTGGCGCGGAAGAACGGCTCAAAAATGTGCTTGAGCGACTCGGAATCAATGCCGATGCCGCTATCTTGCACCTCTATCACTGCCTCTGCGCCGTCTTGCCTCAGGCTCAGATGCACACTGCCGCCTGTTCCTGTATAGTTTAGCGCATTCACCAGCAAATTGGTGAAGACCTGCGTCAAACGCTCAGCATCGCCTAAGACAAGCAGAGGATCAGCGGGCAGATCGCCCGTCAACTGGACCTGTTTCTGTTCAAAGTGCGGGCGCTGCACGTGCAGAGCATCTTGCAGCACGTCGGTCAGGCAGATGCGCTCGCGGTTGAGCGTGATCATGCCGCGCTCAAAGCGCGTCACGTCCAGCAGGTCTTCAACAATGCCCTGCATGCGGCGCACCACTTGCTCAATCACGCTCAAATGCGTCTCAGCCACCTCTGGTTGACGGCGCAACAGGTACAAGCGCATTTTGAGGTTCGTGAGCGGCGTGCGCAACTCATGCGCGGCATTGGCAATGAAGCGATCTTTCTGTTCCTGCAGCGCCCTTTCCTTGCTGATATCGCGGATCAAGATGACCGTGCCGACGAACTTGCCGCGCATTTCCGAGACCTTAGTGGCTGCCACGTACGCATCGAACAAGCCGCCCTCAGCGCGCTGAAAGCGCAAATTGCCGTGCCAGCTGCCATTCTGATCAATAGCATGTGCTAATTCTGGGAGCGACGGGCTCGAATCGGACGGCGGGATTCGGGCGGCGATATCGAGGATGGACTGCCCGACGATCTCTGACTCACGATAGCCGAAAAGCCGATGAAAAGCGGGATTGGTGTATGTGGCGCGCCAAACATCCTTGAGTTCAAAAAAGATCACGCCCTCTTCCATTGCATCGAGTATGGCGCGCAGGCGCGCCCGCTCTACGTCTAGCTCGGCAGTGCGCCGCCGTACGTGGCGCTCAAGGTCTTTGGCGTTGCGCTGGATAGTCTGATAGAGGTTAGCGTTTTGAATGGCAATGGCAGCATAGCCTGCTAACGTTTTCAGGCGCTCCACATGCTCTTGTGTGAAGTAGTTCGGCGTGGCACTATCAAAGTTCAAGAGACCGATCACGCGCCCCTCCAGCTCAATAGGCAAGCCAACATAAGACTTAACCCATTCCGTGCCTTCAATCGGCAGCCATCTTAGATCGGTAGTTGTGTCTGGAATTAAGTCTGCAATGCCTGCTTGCCGCAGATGCTCTAAGCGCGCTTGAACGTCCATATTGGCGAGGATAATCGCCCAGCGCTCCTGTGTGAGGTGGCTAGAGCGCCCGCGTGCAGCGCTGACTTGACTCTTCTGCCCTTCAAACAGCACTACAGAGCTGCCGTCGCACGGCACAAGGCGCTGGGCATAGTCAAGGATCGTCTCCAGCACGCGCTTCATCTCCAGCGAGCTGGTCAGGGCAGTGGAGGCTTCGGCAAGCGTGCGCAAGAGCATGGCTTGGCGCTGCTCAGCCTCTTGAGCGCGTTGACGTTCTGTGACATCAACAGCAATGCCTATGCCGCCGATGATCGCACGTTTATCGTCGTACAGCGGCGTCAAGTGGATTTCTAAGACGCTCTCATCAGAGGGCTTGAAAATAACGCGGCGTGTCTCGCCTTGCAGCACACTCGCTAGGTGCGCGCCAATGTAGATATCGTCCAGAGCACTGCTACCAGTCCATCTGCGTAGCTCGGGGAGGTGTTTATTCAGCAGAGCACCTTCGAGGAAGTTCACAATCCCGTTTGTATCAAAAGTGAAGAGGATCAGCGGCGCGCTGTTGATCACAAAGCGCAGGCGCGCCTCGCTTTCGCGCAGCGCACGGTTGATCTCAGCGCGGCGCAGGGCACTGGCAAAGACATCCGCCGCAATGGAGAGCAGAGCAGCGTCCTCATACTGCCAAGGGCGCTGTTGGCTGACGGCAGTGAAGGCCAAGCAGCCGCGCAGCTTGCCATGCTGACGCACAGCGATTGCCATCAGCGTGCGTACACCGCGCGCTATCAAAGCGCGTTGCAAGTCTTGCTCAGCAGGAAACTGCTGCGCATCTGGGATGATCAGGATATCCCGCTCTCGAAAGGCTTCTGTGTAGAAGCGATGCGCCACTTCGGGATTGATGAATGGGTAGCGCCCGACAATGTGATCTGCTTCCCATAGATGCGTGAGAGCGCGCTCCCAAGATGATTGGGTCAAGTCAACTAGCATGGCGTGCTCTGCACCGATGAATTTCCCCAGCTGCTCTAGCGCGTTATTGATGCGTTCATCCACTTCGGCAATTGGCAGGCTGACAAATTGGGCAGAAATAGTCGCCAACAGGCTCTCTAGGGAGAGGCGCCGCTGCAAATGGCGCTGGGCAAGGCTGCGCTCAGTGATATCGCGCAAGGTGGCGAGATAAGCTGGTTGCCCCTGCCACTCTGTGTTCACAAGGCGCATCTCGACCACGCGCTCACGCCCATCAGCCGTGCGCAAGTCCAGCTCTGCCATTTGCCCCATCAGGAGCGGAAAGCCGAATGGCATTCCGATCAGGGACTCCGTCGTGCGCCCGAACAGCGCAGTAGCCGCTGGATTGGCAAAACGGATGATCCCGTCCTGATCAATCACTAACATGCCGTCGGCGTTGTGATTGATCAAGTTGTAGAGCAGGCGGCTGCTATCTGAAAAGGCTTGTAAGGTTCGCTCAAGGCTGTGCTGCACATAGCGCTGCTGAATGGCAAAACGGACTATCTGATGCAGCATGTACGGCTCTGTCTGTGTGTAATCGAAGAGCAGCGTGTGGTAGAGTTCGGCAAGGGGCTGCGCCGTAGCGCGCTCTTGGGCGCTCACCAAGAGGACGAGCGGGACTTCAGGCAGTTGCGCCTGAAAATGGCTAAGGAATCCTTTGCAACAGTGCTGTAACGCGCCGTATTTGATCAGGATGAGATCGGGCGTTGCAATCTGAGCGTTCGGCGTGCGCTCTTCAGGGCGAACGAGGTACAGGAGTGGCTCAGGCAGGGCGGCGGCATTCATCAGGCGGCGCACATCAGCCAGATCGTCGCCACAAGCTGCCACAAGGAGTAGCTGGTAGGTGTCCATAGGGTGTAGCACCTTTCGTAGCGCTTTCGAGAGGTCAGATGCGGCTTTACCTGCCCGCTTCAAGCGCTCAGCTTGAGTCTAATGCGCCACCTAGCTACTTGCAAGATTTGGCGAGTCGTCTTGGAACAAGCCTGTTAGACGATCTAGCTCACTTTTATCGCGGTAGCTGAACTGCCCTGACAGAATGCCCGAAACATTGCGGAAAGGCTTGCCGATATGCATCCCGCGCCCATCAATCGTGAATTCGCGGATATCTTTATCGTGGAGTGAGCCGCGCATCTTCAGTACGGTCAAGCCGCGCCGCATTTCGCCGTAGTATTCGACGTAGCGCAGCAGGATGATCGCATCGGTAATTGTGCTGATGTGCGCCTCTGTGATCGAGGTGCCGCCTAGCAGGTTGGGCGTGGTCGCTGTGAACAAGCCGGCGATCTCTTGATGTTTGATGAACGACGTCAAGCCGATCACGAACTCGCGGAAGGCGCGCTGCGTGCCGACTCGCTCCAGTGCTGAGAGGCTATCAATCGCCACACGCGTCGGGCGATAGTCATTAATTTCTGCTTTAATGCGCAACAGATGATCCTCTAAGCTGCTGATCTCCGGGTACTCCGAGATCACGCGCAGCCGACCCGCAGCCTCCATGCGCGGAAAATCTATGCCCCAACCAATGGCATTGCGGAAAAGCTGCTCGCGGCTTTCCTCAAAAGCGAGCAACACACAGCGCTCGCCTTGTGTTACGCCGCCCGCCAAAAAGCTGGTGGCAACGAGGGTCTTGCCCGTGCCAGTGGCGCCTGAGACGAGGATGATCGAGTCGCGGAAGAAGCCGCCGCCGCACATTTGATCCAATTCCGCGTTGCCAGAGGTGATGCGCAAATCCGAAGATTTCTGTTTCAGCTCAATGGCAGAGAGCGGCACAACTACCACACCGTACTCCGGGGTGACCGTGAAAGGGAACGCGCCCTTCTGATGAGACGTGCCGCGAAACTTGAGAATCTCGACTGTGCGGCGGCGCTTTTCATCTTCCAGCACGTTGCGCAGGATGATCACATTATCGGCGACGAATTCTTCCACGCCGTGCCGCGCCACAGCGCCATACTCGCTATCGCGCTCACTGGTCACTAGCGCCGTGACACCCATGCGCTTCAAAGCGGTCACCACGCGGAATAGCTCAGTCCGCACGATGCCGTGATCAGTGAATTGGCTGAAGATAGCGCTCAGCGAGTCGATCACGAGGCGTTTGGCGTCTAGGCGGCGCACTGTATATTCGATCCGCGCTAGGAGCGCGCCAAAATCATAGCTGCCGACCACAATCTGGCTATCAGGCACGTGCGAGGCGTCTACGAAAGCCCACTTGTTTTCAGCTTCCCACTGGGCGATATCCCAGCCGAAGCCGCGCATGTTGCGCCGAATATCTTCGGGCGACTCTTCAAAAGTGATAAAGACGCCCGTCTCGCCATGCCGAACGCCTTGTGCCAGAAAATTGCAGGCGAAAACGGTCTTAGCGCTGCCGGCTGTGCCGCTCAAGAGCGTGACGCGCCCTTTGGGCAAGCCGCCATTCGCCACATGATCAAAGCCAACGATGTACGTTGGCAGTTTTTCCAGTGTCATTACTCTACTATTCCTCTAACCTATCCTTTTCAGAGCGTTTCAAGGGAACTGTGAGATCAAGAGCATTCAAGACTCGCTCCACGTCTGAGAGATCGCCGACCAGTCGGCGGTGCGGCAAGGGGAGTTCGCGGATGACGGTCGGCGTGGCTAGGATTTTCTCCTCTTCCGCCAGCTGCGGATATTCCAGAACGTCAATCACTGTAATCTCGTAGTTGTCTGCCAAATATTTATTACAGAGATCGTATAAATTGTAAATAGCACGTTCTGTCCGCGTCGTCTGACCTGTGACATATAATTTCAGCACGTACATACACTAATCTTCTCTCAGCGGATTGGGCAGTGCGGCGCGCAAAATGCCCAATGCATACGTGCGGTAAAAAGATGCCAAATAGCCCATCAGCTCCAGCACAGCAAGGCGCCCTTCCTCAGCGTAGACTTCAGCCTTGAGATTGGACTCATCATCCATAATGGCGCGCATGGTGCGCACGTGCAGCTCGATAATATCGCGTGGCACAGCGCGCAGAGCGCCCAGTCGGGCGGCAAGGCGGCGCAGCGCCTCCGAGCGCTCGTGCCACTCGCCAAAAGGACGCTGCGCAACAGCTTGATCGAGCAGCTCTCGGTATTCCGCGCTGAGCCGCTCAAACAGGCGTGGCTGACTCTGGTAAAGCGCCTGTGCGCCGAAGAGCTGTCCCGTGACGGGCGCTGCAGGCGCGTTCAGCTGCGCCACTGAGTTAATCTCTTGCTGTGTGCGGGCTTGCCAAGCCTTGCGTGCGCTAATCACGCGCTCTGTAATCTCAATATGGCGCACTAGCAAGCCCGAAGGCGCACTGTGAGCCGCTGCGCGAATCGGCGTGACGTGCAACAAAAACCAGCGCTCACGATCAGGCGAGTGACAAGGATACTCCAACTGAAAGTCAGCCAGTTCGCCCTGCAGCACGGCGTGCATTCCCTCTAGCGTGCTGAGCGCCTCAACGCTCTCAGGCGCGCTGGCACGGCGACAAACATCAAAATAATTTGTGCCAACATCGGTGTGTAAGGTCTGTGGGTCGCCGTTTTGGCGCGCAAACTCTCGCCATGCAGCGTTCACAGCGAGAATCGTGCCGTCTGCAGCAAGGATGGCTACATGATCGGGTAGCGCATCAAGAATCGCCTGTGTAAATGCCAGTTCGCTCAGCCCAAAGTCCACCACTGTGCCGTTTCCGATCTAGAGGCATTGGACGTTTGCCTCGCTGAAACGTCCAATGCGCTCACTAGATATTATGGCACAGTTTTTGGCAAAATTGATGGCTGAAAAATAACGCCTTAATGGACAGCGCTGAGCTGCTCAATGGTCTGTTCGATCAGCGCCACTGCCTCGCGGAGGGTCGCAGCATCAAAGGCGAAGCGGGCGCCCGCCGTCTGGTAGAGCTGTGGCAATGGCGCTGATCCGCCCAGTGCTAACGCCTGACGGTAACGCGCCACGGCGCTGCTCTGATCGCTCAAGGCGCCACGCCAGACCTGTGCTGCCCCCAGCTGTGCCAAGCCGTACTCCACATAGTAGAACGGGATGCGGAAGATGTGCAGCTTGCGGTGCCAGCCCGTCGCCTTGAAATCATCCAGACCTGACCAATCCACGCCCTGAATGAAGCGATCCCACAGCGCTGACCACTGAGCATCGCAGGCGGCGGGGTCTTTTGCCGCTTCAATATTGGTATAGACCCAGTGCTGGAAGGCATCCACAACTGCCATGTACGCCCAGAAGGTGATCATGTTCTGCAAATGCTCAAGGCGGGCGCGAGCAGCATCAGCAGGACTGTAATAGCCGCCCTGATCGGCGCTCAAATAGGGCGCAGCAAGCAGCTCCATGCCCATTGAAGCGATCTCAGCGAACTCAATTGGCGTCTCGCGCTGCTGCAGATAGGGCAAAGGCGCGCTCTCAAAGACGTGGAAAGCATGACCCGCCTCATGCAGGAGAGTCTGCACGTCATCATGCAAACCGACTGCGTTCATGAAGATGAAGGGACGCTTGGCAACGGGAAACGCCGTGCAGTAGCCGCCGGGCGCCTTGTTCGGGCGATTTTCCAAGTCCAGCAAGCCTTCGCGGCGCATAGTGGCAAAGTATTCGCCCAAAGTCGGGTCAACGCTGTGGAAAATCGCCTCTGTGCGCGCCTCCAGCTCCTCAATAGATTGATACGGCTTCAGAGCAGGGCGCGGATGCGGATCAACGCTCAGCTGCATAGGATGAGTCGGGTCAATATTCATATCCCACGGGCGCAAGGTCTCAACGCCGAGCGCACGGCGTTGCCGCTCTAAGAGGCGCACCATTGCAGGTACCACCACTTCTTCAATCGCAGCGTGGAAATTCAGACAGTCCTGTGGCGTGTAATCAAAGCGTCCCGCTGCCTTCCAGCGGTACTCAAGGTAGGTGCTGAAGCCTGCGTTGGCAGCGATCTGTTGGCGCACGTTCAAAAATTTGACCCACAGCGCATTAAGCGCCTCCCGATCTGCCAAATAGCGCTCATGGGCGAGCCGCCATGCGCGCTCACGCACAGACCGATCGGGATTTTGTGCCACAGTTTGCAGCTTAGCCAGCGGAATCTCTTCGCCTTCCCACGTCACGGTCTGCGCGCCAATGATCTTGTCATACTCTGTGCCGAGCTTCTGCTCTTCCACAAAGAGCGGCAAGTTCGCCTCACGGAAAATCTCTAGCTCCACGCGCATGTTGCGCAACGGCACCTCAAAGCCCTCAGGCTGCAGACCGCTCTCTACTAGCTTGCGTTGCAACAGGTTGTTCGCCATTTGCAGAGGCGGCAACATGCTCTCGACGTAGCTCAAATAGCGCCGCTCCGCCTCAGGATCGGCTGTATTCTGCGAGTTCGCTACGGCGAGGCGCGAAAAGACCTCCATGATCAGGTCGCCCAGCTGAGTCCAACCCTTCAGCCACGCCGCGACGTTCTCAGCGGTCAGCTCGGTCTCATAGAGCGTTTGAAAGTACGGCTGATAGTGTTCCATGCGCCAGTCCATAGCCTCTAGCGCACTTTTTGGTAGGTTCTCAAACATCTTTTGCTCCTCAGCGAATAGTTACAGGCTAGATTGTGGCACACATCGCTAGAATTGAGTAGATTTTTCGGCTGAAAGTCGGAGGGATGGGTGCGCGAATGCGACATTGGCTGGTCGGCGCGCTGATAATCGCCTACGCGCTCTTGCCGTATGGAGTGACATCAGCCCAAGCAACCTTACGTTACGGCGAATCCGTGCGCGGGACGCTGAGCGCGGCGCAGGCAGAGGCGCGCTATCGCTTCAGCGGGCGCGAAGGCGACGCCGTGCTGATCACAGTTGACTCAGCCGATCCAGAGGCGCTCGATCCGCTTGTGATGCTGCTGGATGCCGATCAGCGGCAAGTTTTCGCATTGGATGACAACAGCGGCGGCGGAGTCCATGCGCGCCTGCGGCACATCTTGCCGCGCAACGGCGACTACCTGATCAAAGTGATTGCATCGCCCGCGAGTCAGCGCTTGAGTGGCGACTTTCAGCTCAGCTTGCAGCTGCTCAATCCGCCGCCCACGCCCTCGCCGCTCGGTGAAGCGCCGCGCCTTGCGCCACTCAATGCAGGCGAGTCGTTACGGGCTGAACTGAGCGATCAAGCGCCGTTCCGCCTGTACGCGGTCTATGCGGCTGCCGCACAGCCGCTGAAGGTCACCTTGCGCCTGGAGAATAACCTGCCTGTCGGCATGTACCTCTACAGCTATGATTTTGAGACGCGCCACGTCACGGCTGAGCTGACCGATCAGCTCACTTTCACGCCAAACGCCGATAGCTGGTACTGGCTAGTGGTCTCGCGCTTGGGTGCAACGGGCGGAGTCGCCTATACACTCACGCGCGAGGCTGAGCCGCCTGCTCGCCCATCACTTGGGGAGGGAGTCCGCCTTGTGGCGGGCATGGCGCAGCGCGGGGCGCTCAGTCCGCGCTTTGCGACGCTCTATCACTTTGAGGCGCAGCGCGGCAGCCGCGCCGATCTGCTCTTGCAAGCACAGAGCGCCCTGCCCGCTCTGATCCTGTTAGCCGATGAGCGCTTTGAGCAAGTGGCAAGCGGCAGTGGAGCGCTGCGCAATATCGAGCTAGAGCGCAGCGGTAGACACTACGTGATCGTGGTGCGCAGCGGCGGCGTGAACGATCCTGCCAGCGGCGAATACACGCTCACCTTGAGCGGCGCCCTGACCCCACCTCTCACGCCCACGCCCGCGCCGCCGCCCGTCTTGCCGATTCGCTCAGGCGAGGTCTTGCGCGGCATTCTGGACGATCAACACTACATCGCCTACTACACCTTTGCAGGCAAGCGTGGTGAACTTGCCCAAATCGCGCTGATCGCCGAAAGTGGCACTTTGCAGCCCATTCTCTACTTATATGTATACGAAGGCGGCGAGCCACGTCTGCTTGCCAATGCCATAGCTGATGATACACAAGCGCGTAGCGCCCGCATTGAGATTCGTTTACCCGAATCAGCAACATACCTGCTAGTGGTAACGCGCTACGGTGCCGCACAAGGCACGACTCAAGGCGCCTATGCCGTGCAGCTAACTCTCATAGCGCAGTAAGCAGCTTACTCGGCTTTCAGGGCAGAAAAGTTTGATTCGCCTTATAGGGCGCTGCTGCTATAATTTGTGCTTGTGCATGGAACAATCAAGGAAGCGCATGTTTAGATTCGAGCTGCAGGCACAAAGCGGTCAGGCGCGTGCAGGCGTTTTCTACACGCCGCACGGCGCGATTCCGACGCCCGTTTTTGCGCCCGTCGGCACGCAAGCGACCGTCAAGGCAATGCAGCCACGCGAACTCTACGAACTAGGCGCGACCCTGATCCTCGCCAATACCTATCACCTATACCTGCGCCCCGGCGATGATCTGATCGCCCGCAGAGGCGGTCTGCATCGCTTCATGGCATGGGAGCGCCCAATCCTGACCGACTCCGGCGGCTTTCAGGTCTTCAGTCTGGACGCGCTGCGGCGCATTGATGATGACGGCGTCACCTTTCGCAGCCACCTAGACGGTTCAACGCACCGCTTCACGCCTGAGAAGTCCATTCGGATACAACATAACTTGGGCGCGGATGTGATCATGTGCTTTGATGAGTGTCCCAAGCCGCATAACCGAGAGGAAGTACGCCGCGCCTGCGATCGGACGCACGCTTGGGCGCTGCGCTGTCTCGAGGAACATGCGCGCAGCGGCGATCCTGAGCGGCAAGCGCTCTTCGGGATCGTGCAAGGCGGCATTTTTCCCGATCTACGCGCCGAATCCGCCCGCTTCCTGACCGATCTCGACTTCGTCGGCTACGCCGTCGGCGGTTTAGCCGTCGGCGAGAGCAAAGCTGAGATGTTAGCCACGCTCGAGCATACCGTCCCACTTTTACCTGTGGATCGTCCGCGCTACCTGATGGGCGTGGGCAGTCCCGAAGACCTCGTCAACGGCGTGGAGCGCGGCATAGATATCTTCGATTGTGTGCTGCCGACGCGCATGGCACGTCACGGCGCAGCGCTAACGCGGCACGGGCGGCTGAACTTGCGCAACCTCGACTATGCTGAGGATGACGCGCCGCTGGAGGCAGGTTGCACCTGCTACACCTGCGCGCATTTCTCACGCGCCTATCTACGGCACTTGGTCAAGAGCAACGAACTGCTCGGTCACCAACTGCTCACCTTACACAACCTCTACCTGCTTCTTACCCTGATGCGAGAGATGCGTGCCGCTATCTTCGAAGGCACGTTTGAAGCCTATGCAACGCACTTCTTAGCGGCTTACCGTCCGACCAGCAAGGAGGCTTCTGCGCCACCGAGTTCGTGACGGCGCACGCATCTCTCGCAGCTGATCGTGGGGATCAGCTGTGCGCTAAGGCTGCTTTGGGTCTCTGGCTCAGAGCAAGTCAGGTTTTGTTATGCCTACTCAGAAAGGATTGAGCAGCTTGAGTTGGCATTCAATCTGCAGCACAGCCACACAAGGGGCGTGAGCGTGATCTTGACAACCTCTTGGCGTTCAGCACGGCGTACCCTTGTGGCACTTTCGCTGGCAATTGCAGGCTGCCGCGCCAGCTTGCCTGCCAGTCCCACGCCGCAGACTTTCTCGCTGCGCTTGCTAGTAGATAGCGCCAGCGCACCTCTGCTGCGCGACCTCACCAACAATTTCCGTGAGAACAATGCCTTGATCGCTTGGGATATCACTACGCTTGAGCCACACTTCGCTCTCATAGAGCTGGCGCGTGGCGAAATTCCCTTCGCCGTTCTCAGCCATCTGCCCGATCCGCGTCTTGTCGAGGAGAATGGCAGCCTGTGGGCAACGCCAGTTGGGCAACTGGGCATTGCCTTTGTAGTGCATCCCAGCAATTTGCTCAGCAACCTGACTCCCTCTCAGGCGCGAGCGATCTTGCGCGGGCAGGTGATCAGCTGGGCTGAGCTGGGCGGCGCGGATCGCCCCGTGCAGGTGGTAGCGCGCCCTCCTGAGAGCAGCGAAGGCGCCATTGTGCAGGCGCTCTTGCTGGGTAATCAGCCGATTACGCGCACAGCGCGCCTCGCCCCGACTAGCCAAAGCGTGATCGATCTAGTGCGCGCTGACCCCAACAGCATCGGATACGTCGCAGCCAGCTACGTGGGCGAGGGCGTGCGCATGGTCGCTTTTGACGGAGTTTTGCCGACGCCTGAAGCGCTCACAGTTGGCAGTTATGCTCTGCGCTCGCCGATCCTGATCGTGGGCAACGCTGAGCCCGCTGACGATCTCTACCGGGCTTTTTTCGCTTGGATTCAAAGCCCTGAAGGGCAGCGTCTCGTGCGGCGTTACTACGGCGCATTGCCCCTGCCATAGGCAAGCACGCTCACACGGACGTGAGAAATAAGCTATAATGCAGCCAGTTTTCCGAGCACTCTGCTGAAGATTAATTATGTCTGCAAAGATGGCACAACGTGAAGTCGCTAGCATACCTATCTTAGAACGCATTGCTATGCGTGTAGCGCGCCTGCCATGGTGGGCAATCATCATTGTGGCGGGCTTAGCGATGATTTTCTATTCGTTTTTTACCAGCCCGATCTATCGCCGCGCCCTGATTTTTGTGACCGACGATCCGCGCCTGACCACCACGCGCTTTGCCAATGTGATCTATGACGTGCGCACAGAAGATGGCGGCACACGGCGCGTGGAAGGCATTTTTGTGGGACAAGTGGGCGATGTTTTGAATGTGGAGACCAGTCGGCAAGTGACTATTCGCGTGCCGCGCTCCGATATCGCCATGCTGATCTGCACGCCACCTGCGCCTGAGGGCGAATGTCCCGTTGATTCAACTATCACGCTCTTGCGCGCCCAGATCAGCGGCGTCCTGATCTTCGAAGATATGGGACGTTTTCGCATTGTGACCGACGACGGCGATCGTCAAGAGGTGCGCAAGTTCGATGTTCAGATGGAGGGCGTGCAGCGTATCCCTGAAAACTGTCCGCCTAGCCCTGAGGGGCGCTGCCGCGTGATTCTGCCCTTGAACCCTGAGCGCGAGGCAAATACACTCAGCGGGACTGTATTGGAGGCAGGCGCGGATAGTTTCCTGATCGAACTTGCGCCCGAAGTGATCGTCCCTGTGCGCCAAAGCGACATTGTGAACATAGTGCGCTACACGCCGGCTGAGTGCGCTCTGAATAACCTTGTCGGCTGCGATTCAGGCATCTTCCTAACGCTGTTTGTGGCAGTGGTCGCTTTTGCTTTTGCCGTTGTGATCGGCTTGATCGTCGGTCTCATGCGCATCTCGGATAATCCGATCCTCTATAACACGGCTACGGTCTATGTAGAGGTGCTGCGCGGTGTACCGCTCCTCGTGACCCTTCTATTCGTCAATTTTGCGCTCTACGTCTGGCTGCGCGATGAGTTTCCCAGAATCGCGCCGACTTTGCAGCTGATCATCGGTGTTTTGGCGCTCACTGTCGCTTTGACGCAGGCGTGGGGCAAGCGCCCCTTGCTTAAAACAGAGCCGGAGTCGTTCTGGCAGCCGATCATCGCTGCTGCGATCATGGGGACAACGCTGATCGTTGTGATAGGATTGTTCGCCGCCAATAGCGATCTACCGCCGCTCAGTCGCGGTATTCTGGGCTTGGCGATCTGCTATGGCGCCTATCTCGCTGAGCTGTTCCGCGCCGGCATTCAGAGCATCGGGAGCGGGCAAATGGAGGCAGCGCGCAGCTTAGGCATGAGCTACCTGCAAGCAATGCGCTACATCATCTTGCCGCAGGCGTTCCGCGTAGTGTTGCCGCCGCTGGGCAATGAATTCATCGCTATGCTCAAAGATACGGCACTCCTGACCGTGATCGCGCTGCCGGAGATGACTCAGCGCGCCCGAATCTTCGCTGCTGATACCTTTCGCGTCTTTGAGCCGTACATCACCATTGGCGCGCTTTATTTATGCATGACTCTATTGCTCTCTGTGCTAGTGCGCGCCGTTGAGCGCCGCCTAGCGCTACCACACTGAGGATTTTCGCAATGGACAAATCGCCGATCATCTCAATCCAGAACGTCAATAAGTACTTTCGCACGCCGCGTGGTGTTGTCCATGCCTTGCGCGGCGTCAGCCTTGAGGTCTATGTAGGCGAGGTCATCACGATCATCGGTCCAAGCGGATCGGGCAAGTCTACTTTGCTGCGCTGCATCAATCGCCTTGAAAATTTCGATAGCGGCTCAATCATCGTAGACGGCATCGCGCTGGACTCAGCCGCGAACATCAACAAAGTGCGCGCTGAGGTCGGCATGGTCTTTCAGAGCTTCAATCTATTCCCAAACTACACGGCATTGGAGAATATCTGCCTTGCACAGCGCGTAGTGCGCAAGCGCAGCCGCAAAGAGGCGGTCAAAATTGCCCGTGAGCTGCTGGAGAAAGTCGGCATCCCTGAGAAAGCGGACGCCTATCCCGGTCAGCTCAGCGGCGGTCAGCAGCAGCGCGTAGCGATCGCCCGTGCGCTCGCCATGGGTCCAAAGATCATGCTCTTCGATGAGCCAACCAGTGCCCTAGACCCCGAAATGATCAAAGAAGTGCTGGACGTGATGCTTGCCCTCGCCCGCGAAGGCATGACCATGCTGGTGGTGAGCCATGAGATGGGCTTTGCCCGCGCTGCCGCCACTCGCGCCATTTTCATGGATCAAGGCGAGATTGTAGAGCAAGGCGATCCTGAGACGATCTTCACAACGCCGAAAACTGAGCGCATGAAAACCTTCCTGAGTAAGATCATCAAGCACTAGGAGTGGCTCAGCCCTTGCGCTTGGCAGGGCGCAAAATGGGGATGCGCGGGCGCGTATCGCGCAGGGACTCAGGCTCAACTTCGGCGTCCATGCGCGGAAGTTGCACGGTAAAGGTTGAGCCCTTGCCCACCTCGCTCTCGACCTCAATGCGCCCGTGATGAGCCTCGACAATCCACTTGGCAATGGAGAGTCCTAGCCCCGCGCCGCCAATTTGGCGATCGCGGGCTTTATCCACACGGTAGAAACGCTCGAAAATATAGGGCAAATCCTCTTTGGGGATACCAATGCCCGTATCAGTGACGCGAATGAAAGCATAGCCGCCTTCAGCTGTCAGGCTCAGGATCACTTCGCCGCCATCAGGCGTGTACTTGATGGCATTGGTCACCAAATTCAGCAAGACCTGCTTAAGCCGATCAGCATCGCCCTTGACGCGAGCAGGCTCAGGCGGCACCAAGCGCACTTTAACCGTCTGGCTCAGCACTTTGGCTTGCTTGTGAACCTCGATCACGAGTGTATCAAGGTCAACTTCGCGCTCCTCAAGCGGCAAATATCCGCTGTCTGCCTGCGCTAAGAGCAGCAGATCGCCCACAAGGCGCGTCATGCGCTTTAACTCGCTCTCCATTGCCTCAAGCGAGGCAGCCTCTATGCCGTGACGCTTGATCAGGTCAAGGTTGCCTTGCAAAGTGGTGAGCGGTGTGCGCAACTCATGCGAAACGTCCGCCACGAAGCGGCGCTGAGTCTTGAATAAGCGCTCAAGGCGCTCAAGCGTGGTATTGAAGGTCAGGATCAGCTGACCTATCTCATCGGGCGGACCGTTGTAAGGAATGCGCCTGCTCAGATCGTTTGCATCCGTGATCTGTTTAGCGGTCTGGTTGATCATTTCAATAGGCTGCAGCACCTGCCCTGCCAGCACGGAGCTGATCATGAAGGAAAGCAACAGTGCCACCGCGCCAACGCCGATCGTCACGCGCAGCAAGCGCTCAGTGGCAGCTTCAAGCGTGGTCAGCGGCGAAAGAATCTGGACGCTGCCGAGATAGCGGCTATCTCGCGTATAGATCGGCGATGTGAAGACTAGCGCGTGAATACCTTCGGCGGGCAGATGGATATCGCGGATGACCTCAACACGGCTGTTGCGATTTTCAGCATCGAAGGGCGCGCTATAAGCCACATTATCCGTTGTGAAGATAAGTTGCCCATCTTGCCGCCAAATCTGCACAGCAAACGTGAGATAGGGCGCCCGTGCGAGTTGCTTGCGAATAGCCGGGTGCGACTCGTCATCACTGAGGGCGTCATCACGGACGATCTCAACAATCTGCTGAGCGACACCGCGCATCCCCTCCTCTAGCTGACTGTGCCATGCCCAGCTCAACAGCCTGAAGAGCGATATGCCGAAAATCAAAATGACCAGCGCCAGCAAGACAGAGTATAGGAGCGTCAGGCGCGTGCGAATTGTCATGAGAAAGGTCAGGTTCAAAGCCTACGAACGTCCTTTCTGATTCTAATCCGCTCCCATGCGCCCTCCCATGAGAGCTACCTGAGCAAAACGCGCTATTCCTCGCGCAGCACGTAGCCCACGCCGCGCACAGTGTGCAGCAAGCGCGGCTCGCCCTGTGCTTCGGTCTTTTGGCGCAAGTAGCGCACATAGACCTCGATGATGTTGCTCTCGCCGCCAAAATCGTAGTTCCAGACTCGATCGAAGATCGTCTCACGAGTCAGGACTTGGCGCGGATGGCGCATGAATAGCTCTAGCAACTCATATTCTTTGGCGGTCAGGTCAATCGGGCGTCCGTTGCGCATAGCGCGATGGGTGCCGGTATCCAGCTCTAGATCGGCGAAACGCAGAATCTCCGGCTTGGAAGTGACCGTTGAGCGCCGAAAGAGCGCCCGAATGCGCGCCACCAGCTCTTCAAATTCAAATGGTTTGATCAGGTAGTCATCCGCCCCAGCCTCTAAGCCCGCCACACGATCCGAAACCTGATCCTTCGCCGTCAACATCAGGATCGGCACATTTGAGGCGTTGCGCAGCCGCTTACAGACCTCGATCCCCTCAATGCCGGGCAACATCCAGTCCAAAATGACTAGGTCTGGCGGATTATCCCGCGCAATGGCTAGACCTGTGCGCCCATCATGTGCCACGTCCACACGGAAACCTTCATAGATCAAGCCGCGCTCAATAAACTGTGCAATGCGCTGCTCATCTTCAATCACCAAGATGCGCTCTGCCATTCTGTCACCTCATCCATTGCAAATGATCGAGGGCGCGTACATTGCGCAAGGCGACGGCACGCCCATTGGTTGTGTCGAGTATGATTAGTTGATCAATTTTAGCATTTCTGCCACGCACCTGCCCGACTGCAAAACGCGCTGTCGGCGAGAACTGGGCATTCGGCAAGGGGAAAGGCGGACTCTCCACGCGCACTACCTCAGGATTGCCCGTTGTACTGACGCGCTGCACTGCTGCCGCCACTGACCAGCCCACCTGCCGCCAAAACACGACCTGTTGCTCTGCAAGGCGGGCGGCAGCGCCTATCGGTTGCACAGCTGTGATCGGATACGCCGAACGCGCCAAGATCGTCTCGCTTTGCCCGTCATAAGCGCTCAGCAGCCACTGATCGCCCTCGCGCCTGACCGTGAACAGCGCGTTGAGCCCCCACGTCGCTACTTCGGCGCGGAAATTCAGCAGGCGCCAGCCATTTTCGCTCAGCGGCGCAACAGCAAACTCGCGGCTGCCGTCACTCAGCGTAGCGCCCAAGAGCAGCGAGCGCCCATCAGCGCTGAAGCGCACAAAATCGTATGTCCGATCAAGTGTGCTAGCAGCAACGGTCAGCGGTTGCGGCAAAGTGACGCTGTCATTCAGCGCCTCAACAATATAGGCGCCGTCGGTATCCACAAAGGCGATCAAGCGCCCATCAGCGCTCCAATCTACACTTGAGAGCGTGGTTGTACGCAGCTGTGCTACCAAACGCGACTCTGGGACATTCGGCAAGCTAAGCGGAACAGGTGTAGGCGTCCCGCGCCTGAACGCAGGCGTGGCAGTAGCAGCGGCAGCCAACTCCGCAGCGTTCAAAGCGGGCAAAATCGCCACAGCCTGCCCGCTCACAACCGCCATTTGCCGCCGATCTGGACTGAGTGCAAAAGCACGGACTCCCTCGGACAGGCGCGAGAGCTGTTCAGCGGCGCGCTCGCCGCTGCCTAGCAAGCGCCACACCTGCGGTACACCGCTCTCCTGAATCCGATACGAATCGAGATTATCAATGCCGTCAAAGGCGAGGAAGTACAGGTCAGCGTCAAGGGCGAGGTTAGAGACGCGCTGATAGATCGGCATTGCCCAGTCCAGCGCTTGGACGCGCTGCAGCGGCAAGGCATCCTCCACGCCCGACTCAGGGATGACCACAATCGGCGTGCCGCTTGTAATGTACGCTAAACGACTGCCATTGCCAAGCCACCTCATGGCGATATCCACGCGCCGTTCGCCGAAGGGCGTCGCTGTGCCGTCGCCGCCAATGCTGACCAAGGTGCCCTCAGGCGTCATGCCGACGCGCTGCATAGCACGGACTGTCCCGTCATAGGCGCTCGTCAGGCGCGTGAAAGCGCCCTCGCGGGTGCGCCATGCCTCCGTGAGGAATGCCTGTTCCGCTGTCTCGATCACATTCAGGCGCAGCAAGCCGCCGCTGATCGGCGCGAGGATCAAGCTGTTATCATCTAGCCATGCTGCATCGCTTGGCTCATCAAAGCTGCCGATCCGCGCTAAGCCGCGCCGTATACCATCTTCTGTCACCAATGTGAAGACCGTCCAGCCGCCCAAATGATCCTGTGCGGCAAGCCGCCCGCCAAAGGGCGAAAAGCGCAAATTCACATATTGACGGGCTGTCTCTGAGAGGATCAGCGGCGCACCGTTCGGCGTCGGCAAGGCGATCTGCAGTCCCTCAGCGGTGAGGTAAGCGAGCGCAACTCCATCAGGCGCCCAAGCGAGGCTGTGCGAGTCGTGCGGCAAAAGTGCGGGCAGAGAGATATTCTCGGCGATCAGGATCGGGCGCGGATCATCCAGTCCCACGATCGCAATTTGCCCATCTTCAGTGCGATAGAGCGCTGCATCGGCTGCGGGCGAGAGCGCAAAGGCAATGACGCGATCCTCAGGCGGCGTGATGAAGCGCGGCGACGCCGTGCGCACATCATAGCAGACGAGTCGGGCGGCGCTCAGAGCGCAAATCGGCGCGGGCAGGGCGTAGCGCTCAGGTGCTTGGGCATTGGCTGTGCCGCTGAGCGCTAGGCTGAAGAGCAGACAGAGCGTGAGAATCAGACGGCGGATCATTCAGCAGGTGGGGCGGACTCAACGGGCGGAATGTTGGGGACAAACGCTCTCAGGCTCTCGATTAACCTGCCCACTTTCTGCTTAACTCTCTCAGCCGTGAGGGTCTGCTTACGATGCCCTAAATGGGCGAGATCGTTGCGTAATTCGCGCAATTCATCCCAAGCATTGCTCAGGACAGCCGTTGTATCAAGGCGCCCCTCAAGGGCTGGAATGCCGACTACAGCGCGGAAGGCAGCTGGTAAAGCGTTCAGCTTCTGAGCCAGTTCAGCAGCTAACTTCGAGATATCTCCTCCGATCTCTCTGCTCACTTTGGAGGCTTCGTTGAGCTGCCGTGAGACCTCCTCACGCAGGTCGTTGTCCTCAAAAATATCTCTAGCCCTCTTGCCGCGATGTTCAGGCGATTGACTCATCACATAAGCAACGACCCACTCGCGCAGCAACAAGCCCGAATGGATGTAGAACTCATTTTGATGATACCACTCAATCAGCCTGAATTCAGCCGCCAAGCGCTCATCTACGTTCTGATCATCCTGAAGTTGGAAATGCTCTAGCTGTGCCAAGACCTCATCAATCTGGCTGACAAAAGGTCTTTCCCAGCGCTCAGCTGAGGAGCGCACCTCATCAGCCAGACGGCGTATCTCAGCCACTGGCTCATCAATATCCCACAAGCGCCCTAGTTCGATAGCGTCCATGAGTGTGTGCATTTGATCAGCAATTGGGCGAAGCGGCAGCCTATCACGTTTTCCTACAGCTTTGGTCTTATACAACGCTGTGTGACGTCTCTCAAGCAAATCTGCCATTTGGCGCAAGTTGCCGCCGCGCTTAAAAGCGTCTACAGCGTTTGCCCATTCGAAGAGCGTGAGCATTGGCGTCAGATCAACTGCCTGCGCGACGGTATTTGCATCCACAAAAGCGCCGTAGTACACATTAGCAAGGTCAAACCTGCCTGAGACCTCAAGGTAGGCGCAGGCTAACAACATCACATAGGGCAGGGAGCGGAAACCGTACGTGATATCGAGTGTGACCGTAGCGCCTTGCGGCACATTTTTGCTGATCGCATCGAAGATCGTCCACAGCTCGGTCTCATCCCTTCCATCGGGGATGTCTACCTCTATAATTTGAGTCTCGCGCTCTTCCAGCAGCCCCTTCAGCCCCTTTTCTCTGGCAGTACCCTACCAATTGGGATGCTCTTTTGCGCCTTTCGTGAGCAAAACTACTGCCTGCTGGACGGGCTTACCCTTTTCCTTCAAAAAATCGTGGAGCAGAATTGAGAAAAATTTGCCCTCACGCGGTTGTTCTGTGTCAAATTGATATTTGGCAGAAGAATAAGTCACTTCGTCTTTGCGCGATCCAGCTCCGACTGTTGTCACGAGCACGTGCAGCGATCCACTCATCATTGGCGCTCCCTGTGCGCTTTTCACTGTCAGATTTCGCCATTCTACCACAATCAGAGATGTCTGCGGTATACTGCTCGGTATGAATCAGCCAGCTAATCCCTATGCGCCCGATCAGCCTTGCCGCGATCCGCGCCATTTCTTCGGGCGCACTGAGACCTTCGCCTTTGTGCGTCAAGCTCTCCACAGCGACCAGACGCCGATCCTGATCGGCGGGCGCGGCATGGGCAAGACCTCAGTCTTATTGCAGCTACCTTTTCGGCTGGAGGCGCGCTACCTGACAGTTTATCTTGATTTGGCTGATCCGCAGCCTACACAGAGCGTGTTTGCCTTTGTGGGCGCGCTGATCGAGGCAGCACAGGCGGCGTTGCAGGCAGCTGAGCCGTCGCTTTACCTGCCCGACTTGCCCGAGACGCAAGACGCCGCTGTTCTATGGCGCTGGTTCACTCAGACCCACCTAACGCCGATCTTTGACGTGGTGCGCCGCTTTCAGCGCCTGATCTACTGTCTGGACAATGCGCAAGGGCTGCTGGAGGCTGTGCAGCGCGGCGACTTGCCGCCCGATTTTCTCGACTCGCTTGGCGCCTTATGTCATGAGGAACAGCGCATCGGCTTGGTCTTTGCCTTTGACGCCGCCTATGAGCCGCAGCTGGCTCAGTATGCCTTGTTGAGTGAGCCGCTCAATCAGCATCGCTTGCCGCCCCTTAGCGATGCAGAGGCAACGGCGCTGATCACGCAGCTGAGCGCGCCCTTTTACGCACTCTCAAGCGATGTTGTGGAGGTGCTGCTCGCGCAAAGTGGCGGACATCCCTACCTGTTACAGTGGCTGTGCGCTCTGCTGTGGGAAAATGCCGCTTCACGTAACTTTGCGCCGCCCACGCTTGATGATATCAGCGCGATTTTACCTGTTGCGTTGCAAGCCTGTGGTGCGCTGTTTGAGGAACTCTGGGAGTCGGCGACGCCCAACGAGCAAGCGGCGCTGACTGCCCTTGCAGCCCTGACTGGAGCGCGGCGCGGTCTGCCTGTGAGCCTAGATGACCTGCACACTTGGCTGGTCCATGAAAGCGAGAGCGCTCCGCACCTGATGACCCTTACCGCTGCGCTGCGCAGCCTTGAATATCGCGGCATGGTGCGCGCTCTGCCTGAGTCGGCTTATACATTTAGCAGCGGATTGCTCTATTTGTGGTTGCTTCCGCAAGCTGAGCTGCCGAGCGCGCCTCCAAGCCTTGAGCGTCCCTCGTTTCGGCGCGCTGCGCTGCCCATCGCTCTGATCGCCCTCGCTACGGTCGCCCTCGCGGTCTTGATCGCGGCGCTGATGGGCGGAACGCCTTTGAACAGTGCCACTCTGCCGCCCACACAGACCCTCGCCCTTGATATTGAAGGCACGCGGCGCGCCCTCGCCCTCACACAGACCTTCGAGGCGTTGCCGACTCACACGCCGACTCCTACACCGACCTTCACAGCGACCGCAACACATACGCCAAGCGCTACAGCAACAGCCACTGCGACGTTCACAGCCACGCTCACGGCGACTCATACGCCCACTGCCACCATTACATCAAGTGCCACGCCGACTCTCACGCCGAGTCAGACGGCAAGCGCTACAGCAACCTCTAGCCCTACACCTACGCTCACAGCAACCACGACGCCCAGTCCGACGGCAACGCTCACAGCAACCGCTACCGCAACTGCCACGCTCACGCCTAGCGCCACGCCGACTCCCACGCCTAGCCCGACTCCAAGCGCAACGCCTACCCCTACTCCCCTGCCAACTCTGCCCACTTTGCCGCCGCGTGCCACGCCCTTACCTTGAGCGCTCCGCGTTTGGCGCATTTGCCAAAGGCGGCTATAATCGGCGCTTGTTTTGGCACGCTGTAGCACGGCACGCCGTGCAGATACTAGATAGCTATGCAAAACTTGAATCCAGTGCGAAATATCGCGCGGCGCGGGCGCGACCTGATGATCATCGGCGCGCTAGTGGTGCTAGTCGGGTTGCTGATCGGCAGCATCGGGCTGCTGACCGTCTTGCTATTTTCCAGCCCGACCTTCGGTTTGGGCGCTATGGGCATCGGCGTATTGACCGTGCTGACAGGCGTAGCCGTCATGGCGCGTGGGCTATCCCTGCGCACCGAGAATGAGCCTGCCAAGGTGGTGGCGCAGGCGTTGAGCAGCGCGCTGGGTGCAGAATACGCTTTTATCCGCAATGTCAGTCGGCGCGGCTTGGGCTACATTGACGCCATCTTGGTCGGACCGCCCGGTGCGCTCGTTTTTCGCATTCACGATCAGCCTGGAGTCTTTATGAATGAGCAGGCTGATTGGCTGGTGCGCGGCGCTGATGGCGTGGCGCGCCTCTCGCGCCTGAACCTGACCCGTGAATGCGTGGCAGATGTGCTTGCCTTGCGCAAGTATCTTGCCAAGCGCGGCTTAGCGCATGTGCCAGTCTACGCCATTGTGGTCTTTACCCATCCCGCAGCCAGCATTACAGCGCGCCAGCCGGTTGTGCCGATCGCAGATCTCCGTTCGCTCTTGGACGTGATGCGCGCTGACTACATGCGTCAGACGCGCATTGATCCCAAGACCGCTGAAGCGGCTGTCAAAGCAATTTACGAGTAGGAGAACTCGCTATGATCAAGCCAATTGTGACCGTCTCTGTGGTCCCAAACCTGCCCAGCAGCATAGAGCGCTTGCTAGAGCTGGCTTACAACTTACGTTGGTCATGGAATCTAGAGACCCTTGCGCTCTTTCGGCGCCTAGACCGCGATCTGTGGGAGAAATGTAGCCACAATCCCGTTTTGATGTTAGGGATGATCGATCAGCGGCAACTGAATACGGCGGCAAACGATGAGGCGTTCATGGCGCACTATGAGCGCGTCTGCCAAGATTATGACCGCTATATGAGCCAGACCAGCTCCACATGGTACGCTAAGCGCTATCCAGAGGCGCCGCGCACGCCAATGGTCGCCTATTTTTCGATGGAATTCGGTCTGACGGAGTGCTTGCGCAACTATAGCGGCGGTCTGGGCGTGCTATCGGGCGATCATCTCAAGAGCGCCTCCGATCTCGGCTTGCCGTTGATCGGCGTTGGCTTGCTCTATCAGGAGGGCTACTTCGCCCAGTACTTGAATAACGACGGCTATCAGCAGGAGGCGTATCCGATCAACGATTACGCCAATCAGCCTGTGCGCCGCGTGCTGGATGCCAATGGGCGCCCTGTCTTGGTCAAGGTGCCATTGCCGGGACGTTTGCTCTATGCGCAGGCGTGGATCGTGCAAGTTGGGCGCGTCTCGCTGTACTTGCTAGATACCAATATCCCGGAGAATACCCTGCCAGAGGATCGTGACTTGACCGATCGGCTCTATGGCGGGGATCGGCGGCAGCGCATTCGCCAAGAGATTCTAATGGGCATTGGCGGCATTCAGCTCTTGCGCTTGCTCAACTTGAATCCGACGGTCTACCATATGAACGAGGGGCACAGCGCTTTCATGGGTTTAGAGCGCATCCGCCTGCTGATGGAGGCGCACCCTGAGCTGAACTTTGAGCAAGCCCGCGAGATTTGCGCCGCCAGCAACATCTTCACTACGCATACGCCCGTGCCAGCAGGCTTGGAGCGCTTCGGCTTTGATCTGATTGATGAGCATTTCGGCTACCTCTGGACGCAACTCAAGCTGAGTCGTGAGCAATTCCATGAGCTAGGGCGCGAGAATATGGGCAACTATGACCTGTTCAGTATGCCCGTGCTGGCTGTGCGGCTCTCGAACTATGTGAACGGCGTGGCAAAGCTGCACGGCAAGGTCAGCCGTAAGCTGTTCAGCTGGATGTATCCGAATGTGCCGCAAGATGACGTGCCGGTTGGGCATGTGACCAACGGCATTCACGTTGAGACGTGGGTGAGCCAAGAGATGGCGGCGCTCTATGACCGCTACCTCGATCCAATGTGGCGCGAAGACCCGACCGACCCAAATATCTGGTGGGATGTAGATAAAATCCCCGATGCTGAGCTATGGCGCACTCATGAGCGCCGCCGTGAGCAGCTGGTCGCTTTTTGCCGTGAGCGCTTGCGCAAGCAGTACATCGCGCTGGGCTTGCCCTCAGCCGAGATCGAGCTGGCAGAGGAAGTGCTGAGTCCAGACGCGCTGACCATTGGCTTTGCGCGTCGTTTTGCCACGTATAAGCGCGCCACGCTGATCCTGCGCGATAAGGCGCGTCTTGCGCGCATTTTGAACAACCCGGATCGCCCCGTCCAGCTGATTTTTGCGGGCAAGGCGCATCCGCACGATACGCCCGGCAAGGAGCTGATCCGTGAGATTGTGAATACCTCGCGCTTGCCGGAGTTCCGCCACAGCATTGTCTTCCTTGAGAATTACGATATGGCGATCACGCGCATGATGCTGCAAGGCTGTGATGTCTGGCTGAACAATCCGCGCCGTCCTGAAGAGGCAAGTGGCACTAGCGGCATGAAGGCGATCTATAACGGCAATCTGAACTTCAGCACTCTAGACGGCTGGTGGGATGAGGCGTACGATCCGCACGTTGGCTGGGAGATCGGGCGCGGCGAGGAATATCCGCCTGAGCAATGGGCGCATCAGGATTACCTTGAGGCACAAGCGCTCTACAGCATCCTTGAAAACGATATTGTGCCGACTTTCTACACGCGCTCCCGTGATGGTTTGCCGCGTGAGTGGATTGCACGCATGAAAGCCAGCATCCGCAAGCTGGCGCCGTTCTTCAACACACATCGCATGGTCGCTGAGTACACAGAGCGCTATTACATGCCCGCCTATGAGAGCTATCAGCGCCTGACCAAGCCCAATCTATCGCGTGGCGTGGCGCTTGCCCAGTGGAAACAGAAAGTCTATAGCCAGTGGAACAATGTGCAGGTGCTGAAAGTCAGCGTCTCAGCGGAGGAACTTAAGGTCGGCAGCGAACAGGAGATCACGGCAGTGGTTCAGCTGGGCAGCCTGACGCCTGATGACGTGATCGTGCAAGTCTACTATGGCGATCTGGATACGCATGGCAACATCATCGTGGGCAATGCGGTCAACATGCAGCCCGCAGAGGCGAATGGCGGCGGCACTTATACCTTCAAAGCGCACCTTGCTTATCACACAACGGGCAATCAAGGGCTCTCTGTGCGCGTCTTGCCGAACCATGAGGATTTGCCGACGCCTTTCCTACGCGGCTTGATCCGTTGGGCATAATGCGCCAGATGGTACGGAGATAGCAAGGGCGGGCAGGGCGTCCGCCCTTTATTTTCAGAAAACAGGCGATTAGGAGAGAATCTCATGCGTTATTGGCGAATTGGTATGCTAGTCGGCTGTGTGGTGGCACTGCTGATCGGTTTGGCGCCTTCGCCGCAGCTGAATCTGTATGCCGACGGCGTGGTGCTGGTCGGGGCGGGCGATATTGCCTCGTGCGGCTCAGAGGGCGACGATCTGACGGCGAATCTGCTCGATAACATCGAAGGAATCGTCTTCACAGCTGGGGATACTGTGCAAGATGACGGCACAGCTGAGGTCTGGGAGAAATGTTACGATCCCACATGGGGCAGGCACAAGGCGCGCACGCGCCCTGCGCTTGGCAACCATGAATATCAGCGTGCGCCTAACGCTGATCCCTATTTCGATTATTTTGGTGAGGAAGCAGCTGGTCCGCGAGGCTTGGGCTACTATAGCTATTATGCAGGCTCATGGCTTGTGATTGTGCTGAACAGCATGTTGCCTGCCTATGCTGGCACGCCTCAGTACGAATGGGCAAAAGCGACCCTTGCCGCCAATCCGACGGCGTGCGCCTTAGCGATCTGGCATCATCCTGTCTATAGCTCTGGACTCTACGGCGTGACGCGCCGCATGAACGCCGTTTGGCGCATGATGATGGACTTCGGCGTGGATGTGGTCATCAGCGGCGATGCGCACCACTATGAGCGCTTTGCGCCTATGGACGCGAACGGGCGCATTGACCGTGAGCGCGGCATTCGCCAGTTTGTGGTCGGCACGGGCGGCGGCTACCTCACGCCCCTACGCGATCAGCCTTTCCCAGCTACCGAATATCGCCAAAATCAGTTTTGGGGCGTCCTGAAGATGGTTTTGGGAGGCGGGGGCTACAGCTGGGAGTTCATCAATGTGCGCGGCGAGGTGATGGACTTCGGCAGCGCGCCATGCCGCTAGCCAAGGCTGAGCATTCAATTGCCCAGACGCCAAGGGGATACCTTCCTGTTGGCTTCTGGGCGTGAACATGCCATAATCAGCGTATCCTGAACGCCCGCCGTGTGAGGAGTCTCGGCTTGTGTCTGATCAAGCGCTGTACTTGAAGTGGCGGCCGCGTGGCTTTGACGAGGTGATCGGTCAGGCGCACATCACGCGGACGCTGCGCAATGCCATTGTGCAGGATCGCTTGCGGCACGCCTACTTGTTCAACGGTCCGCGTGGCACAGGCAAGACCACTATGGCGCGCATTTTGGCGAAGGCGGTCAATTGCTTGCACCCTGACCGCGAAGCGCGCCCATGCAATGAGTGCCGTAACTGCGTGGCGATCAACGAGGGGCGCTTTCTCGACTTGATCGAGATTGACGCTGCCAGCAATAACGGCGTGGACGACGTGCGCGATTTGCGTGAGAAGGTCGCTTTTGCGCCTGCTGAGGGACGTTACAAGGTCTACATTGTGGACGAAGTCCATCGTTTCTCTGGCGCCGCTTTTGACGCACTGCTCAAGACTCTCGAAGAGCCGCCACCCTACGTCATCTTCGTCTTGGCGACCACTGAGCTGGATAAGGTGCCGCCCACCATTCGCAGCCGTTCGCTCACGTTTGAGTTTCGGCGCGTCGCGTTGAACGATGTAGTGGAGCGCCTTGCTCGGATCGCTGAGTCTGAGGGCGTCCGAATTGATCGTACGGCATTGGAGCTGGTCGCGCAGCAGGGGACGGGCAGCGTGCGCGATAGCATCAGTCTGCTCGATCAGCTGATCGCGGCGCCCAGTGAGCGTATCACGCTTGAGATGACGGAGCAAATGCTCGGTACGGCGAACAGCCGTTTAGTGAGCAAGCTGGCTCAAGCGATCCTCGATAACAATCCGACTGATGGTCTGGACGTGATCGCTACAGCGATTGCTGAGGGCGCCGATCCTGCTCAGTTTGGACGCCAAATTGTGGAATATTTGCGCCAATTGCTGCTGACTCACGTCGGCGGCGCGCACTTGGTAGAGACTAGCGATGAGCGTCGTGCTGTGCTTGCCCAGCAAGCTGAGAGAGCCAGCCGTGAGTTGCTTTTGCGAGCCATTCGCGCTTTTAACAGCGCGCTGAGCGAGGTGCGGAGCGGCTGGCAGCCGCAGTTGCCGCTGGAGTTAGCTTTGATCGAAAGTACGCGCCCCTTGCCCGTTGAGAGTGCGCCTGTCGCGTCTCAGCCGCCCGCTCAGCGACCTACTAAGCCTATTCCGCCGCCTGATTCTGTCCCTGAGACGCCTGAGGTCGCTGAACCAAAGACTTCTGGGCTGACTCTAGCAAGGGTGCGCTCAGTCTGGGAGGGCGTAGTGGCGCGCATTCATCAGGATTTTCTTCCGCTAGGGAAGCTCCTGAAGCAGGCGGGCGCTGAGCCATATCGCGTTAAGGATAGGCAAGTTACTATTGCCGTAAAAGAGGTTTGGGCGAAGAAAAACGTAGATAGCGACCCTGCCAAGCAGCAGATGCTGAACAAAACGCTCAGCAACGCGCTTGGGACGCCTGTCACGGTCAAGGTAGTGGTGTCAGACAGCACAGGCAGCGCTGAGCATGATATAATGTTAGACGATCCAATTGTTGAAGAGCAAGTCAAGACGGGCGCAATCGCCATAGAAGAGACTGAAGGAGAAGAGTGATCATGGCAAAACGACGTGGCAGTGGCGGCTTCGGCGGACCGGGCATGGGCGCTAATCCGAACGCTATGCTCAAGCAGCTGCAGAAGATGCAAGAGGATATGGTCAAGGCGCAAGAGGCGCTTGCCGAAGAGACGCTAGAGGTGCAAGCAGCCGGCGGCGCGATCACAGTGGTGATTACGGGTCACCAGCGCGTGAAGTCCATCACCATCAAGCCTGAGCTGCTCGATACGAGCGATCCTGAATGGGTAAATGACCTGCAAGACTTGCTTGTAGTCGCCATCAATCAGGCGATTGAGCAGAGCCAGCAGCGCGCCGCCGAACGCATGGAGGCAGTCAGTGGCGGCATGAGCGGGATGTTGAGCGGCGGTCTGAACGGCTTGTTGGGCGGCTGAGCCGCGTTAGCGCATGAGCAAAGCGATCCCTGCCTCCGTCACGCGCCTGATCGAGGCATTTGCGCAATTGCCGGGCGTGGGCAACAAAACAGCCTCACGCCTGACCTACTTTCTGTTGCGTGCGCCTGCTCCATTCGTGGAGAATTTGGCACAAGCCATTGCCGAGCTGAAAGCCAAGACGCGCCTCTGCCCGATCTGTTTCAACATCACAGAGGAAGAGCCGTGCGCCATTTGCGCCGATCCGCAGCGCGACGCCAGTCAGGTCATGATTGTGGAAGAGCCGCTAGACGTGCTGGCAATTGAGCGCACGGGCAGTTACAACGGACGCTATCACGTGCTGCACGGCGTGATCTCGCCCCGCGACGGCATCGGACCGGAGCAGCTGAAAATTCGTGAGCTGGTCAAGCGCGTGCGGGAAGGCGCCATCACGGAGCTGATTCTCGGCACCAATCCCGGCTTGGAAGGCGACGCAACCGCCATGTACATCAAGAGCGAACTTGAGGCGGCGAATCTGCGCCCGCGCTTGACCCGCCTTGCACGCGGTCTGCCTAGCGGCGCCGACCTCGAATACGCCGACGCTGCCACGCTCACACGCGCCTTGCAAGGGCGGCAAGCGCTGTAAAACTAGGGCGATTGCTCCAAAACTTGTGCGACGGAAGGCACAGCGTTTGTACGGCGCACTTCGCGCCCTTCGCCATCAAGGATGATGAACGTCGGCGTGGTCTCGCCTTTGTAGCGCGCCCATAGCGCCCCACCGACCTCTGTATGAATGCTCAGGCGCAGCACTGCAGCGCGCTCGCCTAGCGCTTGTTGAAGCGCCTCTACAGCGCTGCTTTGCGCCATGCAGCCCAGACAGTACTCTGAGTAAAGCTCTAGGACTACAGGTGTGCCGTTGCCTATGCGCGCCTCAACATCTGCCAATGCATTGATCTCAGGCGTATCGGTAGGGCGCGCTGCGAACCAGAAGACAACTAAGGCGATCAGCAGGATAACCCAGCCGCCGATGCGCAAAGCCGCAGGTATTTTACGCGCACTCCAGAGCAAGGCGCCTGCCACAATCAGCACAGTGGCAGACATCACAATGAACGAAAATTGATTGAAAAACGACATAGCGTCCCTCACAACGACTCAATGGGCATTTCTTCATAGGGCTGACCGAGTCGTGCGCGCTCTGCCTCGATGATCGCCGACTCCTCAGCGGGAGTCGCGCCCAGCTTTTTGAAGAGCGGCGCAGGCTCGCGCAGCGCCTGACCAGCTGGCAGTTGGCTCGCCTGCCAGCGACCAATTGCATTTGCGCCGTCATAGACCAGCGCAGCATGAGTCCGTTCGGATTCGGCGTATTCGCGGATGCTCAGCGTCCCGAATAGCTGACCGTCATAGCCCAAGTACTCATGCAGGCGCTGTGCGCTGAAGGGCAGGAACGGCGCCAGCAGAATTTTCAGGTTATCAATCACGCGCAAGACTGTGTAGACAGCCGTCGCCGCGTCTTGACGGTCTTCTTTGATGCGCTTCCATGGCGCTCGCCGATCAAGGTAGGCGTTTGCCTCGCGCACTAGCGCCATAGCCTCGCCGAGCGCGGCGCGCAGCTTGACCGCCTCAAGCAGGCTGCCGACGCGCTCAAACGCCGACTCTGAGAGCGCAAGGATCGCCCGATCATCCTCAGTGAAGGCAGCGGGCTGCGGCACGGCGTTCTCGAAGTGCTTGCGCGCAAAGCTCAGCATCCGATGGACTAAGTTGCCCCATGCCGCCACCAGTTCGTTGTTGTTGCGCATGACGAAATCCGCCCAGCTCCAATCGGCGTCTTTGCTTTCGGGCATGGCGGCGGCAATGGCATAGCGAATGGCATCAGGATCGTAGCGGGTCAGAATGTCGGGCATCCAGACCGCCCAATTGCGGCTCTTGCTGAACTTCTGCCCTTCGATGTTCATGAATTCGTTGGCAGGCACGTCGTAGGGCAGGTTGATCGGCGTCGAGTCGCCTTCGGCGGCGTAGAGTCCGTTGATTCCGAGCAATTCGGCGGGCCAGATGATGGTGTGGAACTCGATGTTATCCTTGCCCATGAAATAGAAGCCCTTGGCGCTTGGATTGTACCACCACTTGCGCCACGCCTCCGCCTGACCCGTGTTGTGCGCCCACTCAATGCTGGCTGTGAAGTAGCCCATGACCGCCTCAAACCAGACGTACATGCACTTGCCTTCGTAGCCCTCAACAGGCACAGGGATGCCCCAGTCAATGTCGCGGGTGATCGGGCGCCCGACCAAATCTGCCACTTTGTTGCGCGAGAGCGTCAACACATTCGGGCGCCAATGCTCTTTGCCCTCAGCGAGGTAAGCCGTCAATTGTGGGATGAACGCGGCGAGATTGAAGAAAAAATGCTCTGTCTCGCGCACAACGGGCGTGCTGCCGTCGGTCTTGCTGCGCGGATTGATCAGCTCTAGCGCGTCCAGCAGGCTGCCGCAGCTATCGCACTGATCGCCGCGCGCATTCGGATAGCCGCACTTGGGACAAGTGCCTTCGACAAAGCGATCGGGCAGGAAGCGCTTTTCGGTCTCGCTATAGAGCTGGCGCTGCGTTTCGCGGTAGAGATAGCCGCGCTCATAGAGCGTGCGGAAGATATCTTGCGCGATCCGATGATGATTTTCGGTATCGGTATGTGTGAATAGGTCATAGCTGATGCCGCACGCCTTCAAAGTGTGCAGAAAGCGCGTGTGATAGTACTCAAAGAGCGCACGCGCCGTCATGCCGCGCTTATCCGCCTCGATCAGGATCGGCGTGCCGTGCGAATCCGAGCCGCTGACCATCAGCACATGGTTGCCCTTCAGGCGATGATAGCGCGCAAAGATATCAGCAGGGATGTAGGCGCCTGCCATATGCCCGACGTGCAGGTCGCCATTGGCGTAGGGCCAAGCCACTGAGACGTGGATGTATTCAGGCACGGTCTGTATTCCTTTCCAGCTTATGCAGGTGCCACGGCGCTCAAGAAAATAACAACCGCCGAAGATCAGCGGTTGCAGGGCAGCGTGAGCATCTCAGCACAGCGAGTCAAGGCGCTGTGCGGGCGGACTGCCTATGATCGGTCGGCATTCGTGTGGCGCATGGCTTCATAGCGCTAGTTATGCCACATTTTGCGCCGAACGGCAAGCACAAACGACACTCAAACATTGCTTATAGACTGCTTTTCAAATCGAACTTTTGTTGTATAATTTATGTAAATAGCTCTGATAAGGAATCCTGAGATGGCTGATGTTTCGTGTGCTATAGCTACTTCGATCGGGAACTCATGCACCGAGTGCGCGCTTCTTTGGACGCTAACGGTCTTAGATCGCTAAATTATGATAGCTTGAGTCGCACAGATAGTTTGCTTCAAGACGTAGAAATAGTTATAATCTGAGTATGGGCAATTGTAGCAATCTCTTTCATTGGCGAGGGTCGGTCAGAGTGGGTAGAGCGTGAGGTCGCAATTGCGCGCCAGCTGGAAAAGTGCATCTATTTGGTCAACTACACCTGTACCATCCGTCGGACGTTCGCAGTGCAGCTTGAGGGAGCTTACGCGCACCACACTCTGCTGGACGCCGAAGTTGCTCTGGAGCGGCTTGCAAAGTTCCTGCGCTCCCGAAAATCCTTCGAGCGCTCAATTATGCGGTCTTGATGCTCACGGATAGAAGCAAACTCGCCTTTGCTTGCCTTTGACTCTATTTCCTCGCTATGCTTAAGAGACGCCGCCTACCTTCGGTCATCGCATAGGCGGTAGAGTAGCGGTCAGATGATGTATGAGCGAGATGCTGGAGACTATCGAGGCGTTAGTCGGCTACTTGTTTGTGGTGGGCGGGCGTGCCGTCGGCGCAACGCCGCCCGGCGCCCTTGTGGAGCTACCGCCGCGCAAAGCGCAGCGCGGGCGCGAGGCGGATACCTTCTTCACGCTGATCACGCCACACGGCAAAACACATGCCACTGCCAACATCTACGAGGCGCTGACTCATCTTGCCGCTGAGGTCTACTTTCGCAGCAGCGGCGGCGTCACCAGTGGGCTGCGCGAGGCGATTCACGCCGTCAACAGCCAGATTTCAGAGGCGGGTCAGCGCTACACGCTGAATATGATCTGTGCTGTGCTGCGCGGCAATGAGGTTTACTTGGCGCGCACAGCTGAGAGCGTATGCATTTTGCGCCAAAACGGCGATTTTGCCTATCATCCCGATCAGATCGGCGAAGGATTGCCGCTTGGCGCTACATCCTCACCTGAGATCAAGCTCTCGCGCTGCGAAGTAGCGCCCGGCGACTTGATGGTCTTGTGTGATGGCGCGCTTGCCCGTGCTGATCGTGCTGCCTTGAACGCCGCCCTTGCCGAACGCGAATTGACCGCTATCCTGGAGCCGCTCAAGGCGCTTGCCCACCGCGATACGCAGGCACTGATCATCCAGTTTGCCACACCTGAGACGCCTGATCCCACGCCGATCCCTAAGCCGCGCAAAAGCACGCCCGTCTCGGAGCCTGTTCCAAGCCCTGCGCCTGGTGTGGAGGCGCCGCCACCTAGTCCTGCCCCTGCGCCTACCCAAGCCGCTGCGCCCTCAGAGCCTACATCCAAGCCTGAGCCGCCACTCGGTCAGCGGGCGGCACTTGCTACAGGCAACGCGCTCGGCAGCTTTGCAAAGGGTCTGCGCCGTGCGCTTAGCCGCCTGCTGCCAGAGCCAAGCGAGGAAAACGCGCCGCGCATCCCGACTATGGTGGCGGCGATTTTGGCAATTTTAGTCCCGATCTTGGTCGTTTTCGTCATGGTGGCGCTGCAGCTCTCACAGTTTGACCTGACTCAGTTTGAGCAGATGGTGCGCGATGTTGAGACAGCGGTCAGGCAGGCTGAATTGGTTGATCTGCAGGATGAGCGCTTAGCGCGCACGGTCTGGCTGGGCATCCTAGAGCGCGTGGCGTATGTTGAGACCACTAGCGGGCGCACCAACGATCCGACGCTCAATCGCATTCGTTTGAAGGCGCAGGGCATTCTGGATCGCTTTGACAAGGTCACGCGGCGGACGCCGACTCCCTTACGCAATTTCGGGGAGGGTGCGCAAGTGGTCAGTGTGATTGTGCGCGGCGGCGCTGATGTCTATACACTAGACGCCAATCGCAGCGCCATCTACCGCGATACCCTTGCGCCTGAGGTGAACATGCTCATCACGCGCAACACGCAGCCCGTGGTGCAGCGCGGGCAAGCAGTCGGCGCTTTTTCCGTGCGCGAGGTAGTGGACATGCTCTGGTTAGCGGAGGGCGGAGTGCAACGTGCGAACGTTTTAGCGGCGCTTGATACGCAGGGCATTTTGATCACGTATTCGCCCACCTTTGCGCCCGCTACTGCGCAGCGTCTGCCCGGCGCTGATCTATGGGGAGCGCCCATAGCGCTTGCCACATGGCGCGGTAACTTGTATCTGCTCGATCCTGAGGCGAATCAGATTTGGCGCTACCGTCCGTTGGGGAATAGCTACCCGAATCCGCCTGAGGAGTACTTCAACGGCGAGGTGCGCCCTGACCTCAGCACAGCTGTGGACTTCGGCATTGATCCGAACGGCAACGTCTACATTTTTTTCGCGGATGGGCAGTTGCGCAAATTCACCAGCGGCATTGAGCAGCGTTTTGCGCTCAGCGGCATGCCCGCCGACGGTCTGAAGAGCGGGCGCGCCATGTATCTTGATGGCGACTCGCCACTTCCTTCTATTTACCTGCTCGATTCAGCCGATCAGTCGGTCTATCAGATCACGCTCTCAGGCGCCTTCCGCTATCGTTTCCGTGCGAACGATCCGAACCTGTTCCGCTCACTGAGCAGCATCTACGCTGAGCGCGATAACATCTTCGTCGCCTCTGGTAACGTGCTGTATCACTTTTCCGTGACCGATCTGGCGGGTCGCCCGGCGCCTTAGCGTGTAGGGTCTAGAAAATCAAGGCACGAGGGACTGCCCTAGAGGTGAATGAGGTGAATCAAGGCATCGTACCGCATAGTTGTGCAGCGCTTGCACATTCGCTAGAATTTGAGCGCAGTGAACATATCCAAAGGTCAGCGTGCCGATTCGCACGCGCTCAGAAAGGTATTACCCAATATGTCCCAACCCGTCCCGATTACAGTCGCTTATGGCGACGGCATCGGTCCAGAGATCATGGAAGCCTGCCTGTTCATCCTGAAGGAGGCGGGCGCACGCATCGAAATTGAGACGATTGAGATCGGTGAGCAGGTCTATTTGCGCGGCAACTCCGCCGGCATTGAGCCGAGCGCGTGGGAATCACTGCGGCGCACGCGGGTCTTTTACAAAGCGCCGATCACCACGCCACAGGGCGGCGGCTTCAAATCGCTGAACGTGACGGCGCGCAAGACGCTCGGTCTGTATGCCAATGTGCGCCCGTGCGTCGCCTACGATCCGTTTGTGCGCACTAAGCATCCCGGCATGGATATCGTGATTGTGCGCGAAAACGAGGAAGACCTCTACGCCGGCATTGAGCATCGCCAAACTGATGAAGTCTACCAATGTCTGAAGCTGATCACGCGCCCCGGCTGCGAGAAAATCATCCGCTATGCCTTTGAGTACGCCCGTCAAAACGGACGCCGCAAGGTCACTGCCTTCACCAAAGATAACATCATGAAGATGACCGACGGCTTGTTCCATCGCGTCTTTGATGAGATCGGCGCGGAGTACCCTGACATCGAAAAAGAGCATTGGATCGTGGATATCGGCGCGGCGAAGATGGCAGATACGCCTGAGGCATTCGATGTGATCGTGCTGCCGAACCTGTACGGCGATATCCTCTCGGATGTGGCGGCGCAGATCGCAGGCTCAGTTGGCTTGGCAGGCTCTGCCAACATCGGCACGCACGCCGCCATGTTCGAGGCGATTCACGGCTCAGCGCCGCGCCGTGCCGGTCAGAATTTGGCGAATCCTTCGGGCTTACTGCTGGCAGGCGTGATGATGATGGTGCACATCGGGCAGCCTGAGGTGGCGGAGCGTGTCCATAATGCATGGCTCGCCACTATCGAGAACGGCTACCACACCTACGATATTTACAAGGAAGGCGTCAGCCGTGAGAAAGTCGGCACCCGCGAGTTCGCCCAGAAAGTGGTAGAACACTTGGGACAGAGACCGCAGCAGCTCAAGGCGGTCAGCTATTCGGCAGCTAGCGGCGTCACCAAAGCTGTTGAGGCGAACTTGAACTACACGCCTGCGCATAAGGAGCTAGTCGGCGTGGATATCTTCCTGCATTGGCGCGAGCGCGACCCGAACAAGCTGGGCGAGGCGCTCAAGACGCTTGGCGACGAAGGCTTGGCGCTCTCAATGATCAGCAATCGCGGGCAGAAAGTCTATCCAGATGGCTTGCCAGAGACCTTCTGTGTGGATCATTGGCGCTGCCGCTTCCTCTCGCCCAACAAGACCCCGATCTCTCACCAGCAGATCATCAGCTTGCTCGGTCGCGTGGCTGTCGCAGGCTACGATTTCATCAAGACTGAGAACCTCTATACGTTCAACGGCGAGGAAGGCTTCACACGCGGTCAGGGCGAGTAGCCCGCGCCGCCTTTCGTGGCGGATGTCATAAATTTGTGACGTCCGCCGCGTTCATCCCGCCCCGATCCGCCTCCCAAGCGGTCAAACGCCCTGCTCAAAGCAACATTTTTGCAACGTCCCCCTGAATGGATTGACAGCCGCGCAGGACGTTCTATAATGCGCGCACTATCGTTGGCTAGTTGAACGGGCTGTATGAGTGCCCATGTAACACGGTCACAGCTGACCACACACCATCAGCACGCCGCCTGCGCAAGCCGCACGGCGAAGCTGAGCCACCTCCACGCCTAGCGCTCAGGCTGCCTCATGCATGTGCAACGCCGCCGCGCAAAAGCGTGGCGGTTTTTCGTTGCCTGATCGTCGGATTGGCAACCCGTGCGTTGCCGTTGCACAGCTTTGAGGTTTAGGAGAGGAAATGAGCGCACTTCCACGCATCGAGACCCTACCGCTACCCTTTACCGCTGCGCCTGCCCTGCCCGCAGGCTATGAGGTCGCTGATGGGCGCCTGTTCTATCGCGGGCTGGACGTGTTGGCACTGGTGGAGCGCCCTGTTTTCGTCAATGGACGCTTGGAGCATCCCGCCACGCCGCTGTATGTACGTCGTTTGAGCGCCCTGCGCGAGAATTATGAGTACTTGTGCGCTGTTTTCGCTGCGGCAAAGGCGCAGGTCGGCTACCCACGCGATATGCTGATCGCCTACGCCAGCAAGGCAAACCCTTCGGCGCCTGTTGTCAAGACCGTTTTGCAGGCGGGCGCTGCTTATGAGTGTTCCTCCGCTTTCGACGTAGATGTAGTGCGCCATGCAGCGGCAAATGGCTGGCTAGATCGCTCGCGCCCGATCTTGGCAAACGGCTTCAAGATTCCGCGCTACGCGAACACGCTCCTGCGCTTGCGCGCCGACGGATTCGAGAACATCATGCCCATCTTTGACGATCTAGAGGAGCTGGAGCTGTTCGCGGCTGCAGGCTTGCCTTTTGAGGTCGGCTTGCGGGCGCGCACGCTCTCGGATCAGCCCAATCGCTTCGGCATGGACTCCGAGACGTTGCGCTACGCCGCTGAGCGCCTTGCCGCTTTGCCGCACTTGCGCCTGACCACCTACCATGCCATGCAGACTGTCTCAGCGGCGCGTGGCTTGGGCTATCAGAACGGGCTGATCTACAGCTTGCGCGGCTACGCAGCGCTGTGGCGCGTTGCGCCGACTCTGCATCGCTTCAATTTCGGCGGCGGTCTGCCTGCCCGCTACAGCGGCATGAACTTTGAGGCGTGGATGCGCCAGACGCTCGGCACGATCATGGCGGTCTGCGCAGAGGAAGGCGTCCCCGTGCCTGACCTGATCTTTGAGACAGGGCGCTACATGGTGCAGGATCACGCCATGCGGCTCTTCAAAGTGGTCAAGACGCGCATGGGCAGCGACGGCGTGCCATACTACATGATTGACGGTAGCATCATGAGCAGTTTTCCCGATGCTTGGGCGCTAGGCGAGACGTTCACTGTGCTGCCTGTGAACAACTGGGAGGGCGAATTCGTGCAGGCGCGCTTGGCGGGCTTGACCTGCGATCATGATGATGTCTATCCGACGCGCCGCATGGACTCCGAGCCGTTGCTCTTGCCTGCGAAGGCAGATGGTCTGATCGTCGGCTTTTTTGAGTGCGGCGCCTACCAAGAGACGCTCGGCGGGCGACGCGGCGCGCATCACTGCCTGCTGCCGGAGGGCGGCGAGCTGATTCTCGATGTTGATGCACATGGCGCGCCTGTCCTGAGCTACGCCGATGGGCAAGACGCGCCTGCCATGCTCGGCACGCTTGGCTATGGCTGAAGAGACGCCTGCTACGCGCCCTGCATCGGCGGGAAAGTCGGTGTGACGGGGCGCGGCGTGACAGTTAGCAAGGGCGTGGGCGTGTGTGAGGGCGTGAACGTTGCTGATGGGCGCGGCGTGGCGGAAGGGCGCGGCGTCGGGTTCACAGCGGCGATCACGCTCTGGTGCATGTAGGCGCTGCGCGGGATCGGGTCGTTTGGGTATAAATTGACCTCATACCACTCCGGCGCCTCTGCCGCCCTGCCATAGACGCAGATACGATTGCCCTGATAGGGCATAGCGAGGGTCTCGCAGCGCTCGGAAGGGCATTCGCGCACACGGGCGCGCACAACCGTCACATAAAATTCAAGGCAAGGGCGCGCCGTCGGCTGCACGCCGAAGATCAAGTTCATGGGCGGCACCTCAAAGGTGCGCGTCGGGCGCAAAGTGACGGTCGCGGCGGCAGTAGCGGTAGCAGGCGCTGTGATGTTGCCGGCTGTGCTGAGGAAAGTGAGCGCGCCGCGCCACAAAAAGTAGCCGCCAAAGACGATCAGCGCTGCCATAATCGCCGCTAACCACGCTGAGCCGCCTCGCTCTCGGTACATACGCTCTCTTCTCCGCTAGATTGTCCTTTCTTTGAGGCGTGCCGCCAATTCCGCCAAGCTCTCTGTGAAGGGCGGACGCAGCACGCCGTATTCCGTGATGATGGCGCTGATATACTCGCTGGGCGTCACGTCGAAGGCGGGATTAGCCGCCTGAGCGCCGTTCGGCGCAACGCGCACGCCGTTGATGTGCGTCACCTCATCGGCGCTCCGCTCTTCGATCTCGATCAGGTCGCCGTGCGGGAGGGTCATATCAAGGCTCGACCAAGGCGCCGCCACATAGAACGGCACGCCGTGCGCCCGCGCCACAATCGCCAAGTTGTACGTGCCGATTTTGTTGGCAGTATCGCCGTTTGCCGCGATGCGATCCGCGCCTACGATGCATAAGTCCACTTTGTGACGGCGCATGAAGTGTCCAGAGGCGCTATCGGCGATGATCGTATGCGGGATGCCCAGCTGGAGCAACTCCCAGCTGGTCAGTTTGGCGCCCTGTAAGCGCGGACGGGTCTCATCTACCAGCACGTGCAAACGCTTACCTTGCGCGTGCGCCGAACGGATCACGCCTAGCGCTGTTCCCCAGCCGACGGTAGCCAGACTGCCTGTATTGCAATGATGGATGATGGTCGCTTGCTGTGGCACAAGCGCCGCGCCATGCGCGCCAATGCGCTGATTGATCTGCACATCATCATCGGCGATTTTTTGCGCGTATGCCAACAAGCCCTGCCTGAGCGCGTCTACGTCACTTGACTCGGCGTGTTCGGCGTACTTCAGCATCTGCACAACTGCCCACGAGAGATTGACCGCCGTCGGGCGCGCCTTGCGCAACACCTCTCCTGCACGCTGTAAATCAGCGTAGAGCGCGTCGCGGTCTTGGGCGGCGCTCTGATACGCCGCTAACGCCATGCCGAAAGCTGCTGCCGCGCCAATGGCAGGCGCGCCGCGCACTACCATAGTCTGAATAGCCTCTGCCACTTGTGTGTAGGTCTGGTAGCGGGCGATTTCGAAAGAGTCGGGCAGTTTGCGCTGATCGATCAAACAGACCTGCCCATCTTGCCAGAAAACTGTGCGTGTCTCAGCTGTGATCATCCTGATTCTGCCTGTAGTGAGCTGTAGTGCGCTATACTCAGTCAATCATGGCTGCGAATTATAGCACGTTTGTGAAGCGCGTTGTGCCGCGCCTTGCCCTGTTGAGTCTGTGCCTGTTGGCAGTGCGTGCGCCCTATCCTATAGCGCTACGCGAGTATTTGGAACGCGGCGCGAACGCCTTCCACAACGGCGATCTGGGCATTGCGCTGGACGCCTATCATCAAGCGCTCATCTTTCTGCCCTCAGACGCTTTCATCCTGCAGCAGCTCTACCGAATCGCCTTCACAGCACGCCGCTACGATCTTGCGCAGGCTTACCTCGCGCAGCTGACCGAACAACACAGCTACTCTAGCGCGCTACATCGGCTCTGGGCGGAGTTTTTCGCTGCACAAGGCGATTCCTACGCTGCTGATGCACACCGACTCGCTGCTCTGAAGGGATCGCCTGCTGATGTCCTGCTTTTGCGCGCTTTGGCGGAGTCGGCGCTCAGGCGGCGTGCATGGGAGCGCGCTGCTGAGCATCTTGAGCGTGCTCATGCCCTTGCGCCCGACGATCCTGACGTGCGCTACGCACTCGCCCTGCTCTGCCTGCCTGATCAGCCGCAACGCGCCGCCGCTCTGCTGGGCGATCTGCCCGATCAACCGCGTTTCGGCGCTGCGCCCGCTCTACGTGCGCTGATCCGCGCTCATGATCAAGAAACGGACGCGACATTTGCCTTTCGGAGCGGCTTGGCGCTGATCGAGGCGCGTCAATGGCAGTACGCTGAACGTGCGCTGCGCCTTGCCAATGCGCAAGGCGTCGATCTGCCTGCTGCCCGCGCCTTTCTCGGTTTAGCACAGAGCGTCAATGGACGTGATGGCATCCCGCTGATTGAACAAGCGCTCCAAGCCGCGCCTGATGACGCCTTGGTGCAATATGCAGCGGGTCTGTATTGGCGCTTGCGCGGCGATCTGGCTCAGGCGCTCTCTGCTTTGCGCCTTGCCTACGTGCTCGACTCGCAAAACGCGGGTCTGGCGGCTGAGATTGGGCAGACCTATCGGCAAAGTGGCAACTTGGCTGAAGCAGCGCGCTGGCTGAACAACGCCGTGCGCCTTGCGCCACAAGATGCTGCTCTGCGGCGCGCCGTAGCCGCCTTCTATGCCGATGAAAACTACGCCCTGAATGGCGAAGGCATGGCGTTTCTGCGCGAATCGCTCACTTTCCTGCCCGCTGATCCCGAAATTGCAGCCAATTACGGCTACGCGCTGCTCTATAACGGGCAGGTGCAGCTGGCATACGCCGAGTTACAACGCGCCCTAGCCCTTGATAGCCAAAATCCGCGAGCGCGCTACTACTTCGCTGTTCTGCTGGAACATCAAGGCGATCTGGGCAGCGCGATAGAAAGTTATCGTTTTGCTTACCAACATGCTGAAGATATGCTCAAATTGCGCGCCGAACGTGCCTTAGAGCGCCTTAGTGCACCCTTGCCATGAATTTTTTACAAGTTTTTTGCGATTCAGCGTCTCGTATGCTTGCATGAGGGCGCGCTTTCCTTACAATTTCAGTAGAAGGCAGGCTCTATTCAAGAGGCTAAGCTCATGCTAAAGAAAGCACTTTACCTGACTTTGATCGTGACGTTCGCCGCCGTAGCGCTTGGCAGCGGCGCGCTTAGCGTCCATGCGCAAGGCAACTCGGAGCGCATTAAACTGAAAATCACGCCCGGTATGCGCCCGCTTGACCTAATCCGTCAATTGCGCAACGAAAATCTAATTCCCGGCGGCGGCTCCCAGCAGCTGACCGTGCCGCACACAGTTATCAACGTGCGCAACCAAGGCTTCTGGTACTTCCCGATTGGGCGCGGCACGCAACTGCGCGACTTTGTGCTTCACTTTGAAATGCGCGCTGCTGAACTGCCCAGCCCGACCAACGGCTGCGGCATGGCATTTCGGATCGTCAGCGATGATGACTTCAGCTATGTCATGCTGACTGCCGATCGGCGCATCATCCTTGTGCAGCGGGATCGCGGCGAAAACATCGTTGAATTTGACCAAGTGATTGATGAGCTAGAGGGCATTGACGCCGCTGACTACGAACTTGACCGCACACAGCTGCACTTCATCACCGTCATCGCCTACGGCAACGAACTGACCTTGTTCCTAAACGGCATTGAAATCACCCGCGAGACCACAGCGCGCTCCGTGCGCGGGCGCTTCGCTACCATGCTCTTCAACGAAGAGGGCAATCCCAGCAACACTGAGTGCCGCTACAGCAACGTCTTCGCCTGGAATCTGCAGTAGACTGTGACTCGAAAGTGCTGGGCAGTGGCTCAGCACTTTTCGTCTGCGCCATTCACAACCTGCCTCGCTATAATCTCAACATATTCACGATAATTCGCCTCTGGAAGCGAGGTTTTTCCGCATGTGGAAGCACTACTACACGGTTGCAAGCATCAGTGAGGCGCTCCAGCTGCTGGCTGAACACGGCGCAAAAGCGCGCCTGATCGCCGGCGGCACTGACTTGCTGATCGAGCTAGAGCGCGGTCAGCGCCCTGAAGTTGAGACGATCATTGACATCTCGCGCCTCCCAAACCTAGATAAGATTCAGCGCTACGGCGACGAAATTCGGCTTGGCGCGTTAGTCACACACAACCAAGTAGTCGCCAGTCCGCTAATTGCTGAACATGCCTTGCCATTGGCGCAAGCAGCATGGGAAGTTGGAGCGCCACAAATCCGCAACCGTGCAACGGTCGCCGGCAATTTAATCACGGCGAGTCCTGCGAATGATACGATCACGCCGCTGTGGGCGCTTGGCGCTTCGGTCACACTTGCCTCAGTGCAAGGGGAGCGCAGCGTGCCGCTCCATCAGTTCTACACGGGCGTGCGGCGCACGGTCATGCGCCCTGATGAAATGCTGACCGCCATTCACTTCCCTGCGCTTGCCGCTGATGAGCGCGGCATGTTCATCAAGCTGGGATTGCGACACACACAGGCGATCTCAGTAGTGAATATCGCAGCTGTTCTACGCTTTGAGGGCGAGATCGTCCGCAGCGCACGCCTGACCTTCGGCTGTGTGGCGCCGACCATCATCAACGCGCCACAAGCGGAGGCGTATCTAGTTGGCAAAGCACTGAGTGATGACGTGATCGCTGAGGCAGCGCGCCTTGCTGCACTAGCAACCACGCCGATCAGCGATGTGCGCAGCAGCGCGGAATATCGCCTTGCTATGGCAGCAACGCTGACCAAGCGTGCGCTCCGTGCCTTGCGCAGCGGCGAGGAGCGCCGCAACTATCCCAGTGCACCCGCCATGCTCTGGGGCAAAGTAAGGGGACGCGCTGCGCCGATCTCCCAACTCACGCTACATGACGATCAGCCCATTCAAACGACCATCAACGGCAAGCCGTACACGCTGCACGGCGCCAATCACAAGACCCTGCTACGCCTATTGCGCGAGAACGCCAAGCTAATCGGCACAAAGGAAGGCTGCGCTGAGGGCGAATGCGGCGCCTGCACAGTCTTTTTGGATGGCGCGGCGGTCATGGCGTGCATGGTGCCGGCGCCGCGTGCGCACTGCGCCGAAATTGTGACCGTGGAAGGCTTGGCGCGGAGTCCTGAGCAATTGCATCCGATCCAGCAAGCGTTCATCGAGATGGGCGCTGTGCAGTGCGGCTATTGCACACCCGGCTTTCTGATGAGCGGCGCCAAATTGCTGGAAGAGCATCCCACGCCTGATGAAGCGCAGATCAAGGAGAGCATCGCGGGCAACTTATGCCGCTGCACGGGCTATTATAACATCGTGACTGCCTTTAAGCGCGCCGCCGAGCTGCAAGCAGCCCGCCAAGCAGCCTTGCAGAGCCATTGAGCAAACCAGGGCGAGTTGGCTAACTCGCCCTGGTTTTGTGCACTCACAAGCCGCGCACCTTGACGATGGCACCTGTAGTCGCGTTCACCTCGACGCGATAGCCGTTGTTCAAGGTCACTTCCCAGACCAGCGCGTAGCCATCTTGCCTGCCCAGTTGCTTCAAGCGCGAGAAGACTGCGCTGCCGCCGAAGTTTGAGCTGGCGATCTGCTCAGCTTGCGCTTGGCTGATCGCAGCATTGGCAGGATCAATCGTGTATGGCCAGCGTCGCATTGGCTTGATTTCAAAGATCGTGCCGTTAGCGGCGTTGACTTCCACCTCGTAGCCGTTATTGAGCTTGAAATTCCAAACCGTGGCGTAGCCGTGCTTTCTGCCTTTGCGCTCCAGCTTGACATCCAGCGGCTGCGCACCTGGAAAGCGGCTCTGCACCACTTGAAGCGCTTGCTCATAGCTGATGAAGGCGCCTGTGCCAGCTGCAGGTGGCACGACAGGTGCTGCAGGCGGCACGACGTTCAATGGCGGCGCAGCCAGGCCGCCAACTGACAGCGCTTGTGTTGTCGTGATCTGGATGATCTCTTTGGTCGTGGCGTTGATGTAGACCGACTTGCCGTTGCTCAAACCGATGATGTAGTAAGGCGTCTGCGCCGACTGTACCAACTCAGTTTTGACCACCTCAGTGTTCGGATACAGCCCTTGGGCGATGCTGATCGCCTCTTGCAGGCTGATCAGTTCCTGCGCTTTGCTGATGGCAGTTGGCACGCTCAAGATGACCAACATTGCCAGGACGATTGTCGTGACCAGATGCTTCTTCATGTTTCTCACTCCTTGTTGAGCCGAGGTATCTCAATCGTAGCAGAGATCGGGCTGAGAGTGATGAAGAAGCTATGAAGATCGCGTTCAGCATCTGTGAAGGGCGCGCCAGGCTTGGTAAGTTGCATAGTCGGGCAAGCTCTCCCTTGCGAAAGCTATTCGAATTCGTTATATGTTGAGGGCGTTCAAAATTGGCTGAAAAATGGCCACAAGATTTAAGGAGATCGCTTCTATGACGATCAAAAACCGCGTACGTTTTGCTCTGGCTTTGGTGTTGAGCCTTGTGATGGCGCTGACGGGCATGAGCCTGGCCACGCCAACTTATGCTCAGGATAGCTCAACGCTCGTGGTCGGCTTCGCTCAGGAGCCTGACAGCATGAACGGCTTCTACAGCGCCATGGCCTTTGCGCAGTGGGCTAACGACCTAGTGCAAGCTAGCCTGTATGACTTCAGCGATAAGCTGGAGCCTGTGCTGGTCTTGGCGGCTGAAGTGCCGACGCGCGAGAATGGCGGCATCAGCGAGGACTTCACTGAGTATACCGTCAAGCTCAAGCCTGGCTTGAAGTGGAGCGATGGCAAGCCTTTGACGGCAGAGGACCTCGTCTTCACTTACCAGATGATTAAAGACCCTGCTAACAATATGATTCAAGGCGGCAGCATTCGCGATGCGCTCGAATCCGTTGAGCTGGTCGATGAGACCACCTTCCGCCTTAAGTTCAACGCGCCCAAGCCCTTCCCTGAGGACTTGATCGGCTCGCCTGGCTTGTCCACTATTTTGCCAGCGCACGTCTTCCGCCCGATCTATGAAGCCAACGGCACCATTGAGAACGCTGAAGAAAACCAGAATCCGACCGTCTTCAGCGGACCGTACGTCCTGCGCGAGTGGAAGCGCGGCGAGTCCATGCTCTTTGAGGCGAACCCGAACTATGTTTTCGGCGAGCCGAAGATCAAGCGCGTGTTGATCCGCTTCTTCCCTGATACTGATTCGCAGTACGCTGCCCTGGCTGCTGGCCAGCTGGACTTCGTGCCGAATGTCAGCGAAGGTGACCTGCCGCGCGTAGCTGCCAGCAATCCCGATCTGAAGCTGGTGACCGTCTTCGGCGGTTACATCGAGAGCTTGTGGCTGAATTTGCAGGAAGAAGGCAAGGGCCCGCGGGCAGGGCATCCTGCGCTGAAGGATGTGCGCGTGCGCCGTGCCTTGCGCCTGGCTATTGACCGCGAGACGATCACGCGCGAGCTGCTGGCAGGCGCCACTAAGCCGACCGATAGTATCTATGCAGGCTCGCCCTTTGAGAACAAAGAGCTAGGCGTGACGCCTTACGATCCTAAAGCTGCGGCCGCCTTGTTGGATGAGGCCGGCTGGGTTGTCGGCGCTGATGGAGTCCGTGAGAAAGACGGCGTGAAGCTGGAGCTGCGCTACAGCACTACAACTGCCGGCTGGCGCAACAACATTCAGGCAGTTATCCAGCAGCAGCTGGCCAAGGTCGGCGTGAGCGTCATCCTTGAGAAGTACCCGGCCTCTGAGTACTTCGGCACCTACGCCAACAACGGCGTCGTGGCCTCAGGCCAGTTCGATATCGGCCAGTTTGCCAACAATACGGCGCTGACCAACCCTGCCAACGTGACCGTAGACGAGTCGCTCAGCTGCGCCCAGATCGTCAGCGATGAGAACCCGAGCGGTAACAACTGGACGGGCTTCTGCAATGCGGAAATGGACTCGCTCTCACAGGTGACCAAGACCTCGCTCGATCCTGAAGAGCGCTTGCGCGCCGCCTACCGCATCCAGGAGATCATGCGCGACGAAGTGCCGCTCATCAATCTGTTCCCACGCGGCGATAACTACGCTTACAACACCAAGCGCTTCGTCGGCGAGATTCGGATCGGCTCAGGCGTGGGCAACCAGTGGTTCGATATCATGAATTGGGAATTGCGGTAAGCCTGAGCGCTACCCTAGCCGCAGAGACGGGCGCTTGCCCGTCTCTGTAGCTTATATCAACGCATGATTTTCACTTAGGTTGCTTATGACTCAATACATCTTGCGGCGCGTGCTGCAGTCCATTCCGCTGTTGTTCATCATCAGCTTCATTTTATTTAACTTCACCAATGCTCTGGGCGATCCTATGGCAGTTTTTGCTGAATCGCGCAATCGCCCTAGCGCCCGCGATCGTGAGATCATCATGAAGCGCTTGGGCTTGGATCGCCCGATTCTGGAGCAGTACTTGATTTGGTTGGTCGGTAACGACTGGATGCCGCCCATTGCCATTCCGACCGATGACGGCGGCGTGCGCTATGAGCAAGGCACGCGGCGCGGCGTGCTGCGCGGCGATCTGGGGCTATCCTTTGTCACACGCCGCCCCGCTTGGACGCGCATTGAAGAGCGCCTGCCTTGGACACTTGTGCTGATGGTGCCTTCCTACATCATTGTGGTGGTGCTGGCAATTGCTATTGGCATTTTCTCAGCTGTGCGCCAATATTCGTTCTGGGATAACCTGATCACAAGCCTCTCGTTTTTCTTCTATTCCATGCCGATCTTTTTCATCGCCCTGCTCTCGATCTACATTTTTGCCGTGCAATTCAGACGCTGGGGCTTAGAGCCGATCAAGTGGGGCGGCACGGGCGATGGCAGCTTTGGCAGTCTGTTGCAGCACATGGTGCTGCCCGTCTTTTGTCTGGTGGCGATTCAGCTGGCGGGCTATGTGCGCTTTATCCGTTCCTCCATGCTGGAGGTGCTGAGTCAGGATTACATCCGCACGGCACGCGCCAAAGGCTTAGCAGAGGGCAACGTAGTGCGCCGCCATGCCTTCAAAAACGCCTCCTTACCGCTTGTGACCCTGATCGGCTTGGATTTGCCCTTCCTGCTGGCAGGCGCTGTGGTCACGGAGCGCATTTTTGCTTGGCCGGGCATGGGACGGCTATTCATCGAGAGCTTTGAGCGCGCTGATATCCCTGTTATGATGGCAATTTTGATGGTGTTGAGCATTGCTGTGGTCGTCTTCCAGCTGCTGACCGATATCGTCTACACTTGGCTCGATCCGCGTATTCGCTACTCATAAAGGAGACTCCACTGATGACTACACAGACTGATCGCCTGCAGAGCAAGCCTGTCCTCACGCTTGACCCTAAGCAGAACGTCAAGGGAGTCTCTAATTTTGCGCGCAGTATGCGCCGCTTGCGCAGGCATCGCATGGCGATCTTCGGCGCATTGCTGCTTTTGTTCGTCTTTTTGTATGTGCTGATCGGCTCGCTGCTCATCCCGGAGTCGGTCTCGATTTTCAACGATCCACGTCGAGCGCTGCAGCCGCCTTCGGCTGAGCATCCCTTTGGCACCGACGTGATCGGGCGCGACCTCTTGGCGCGCACCATCTACGGCGGACAGGTCTCGCTGTTCATCGGCGTGACGGCGATGTTGGTGCAAATTCTGGTCGGCACAGCGGTCGGCTTGATTGCAGGCTACGTCGGCGGCATTGTGGACTTCCTGCTCATGCGCCTTGCGGAGGCAATGTTGAGCATTCCGCAGCTGTTCCTCGCCCTGATCGCCCTGCGCATTTTCTCCGATCCCACGCGCTTCCCTGACTTCACATTCATGGGCAGGCGCTTCAGCAGCACCATGATCGTGATCATCTTCGTGATCGGCTTGACCAGCTGGATGCGCGTCTCGCGCATTGTGCGCTCAGTGGTGCTTTCGCTGCGTGAGCAAGAATATGTGACAGCAGCGCGCTCAATCGGCGCCTCCGATTGGCGGATCATCTTTCGGCACGTCTTGCCCAACTGCACAGCCCCGATCATTGTCTCAGCCACGCTTGGCGTGGCAGCCGCCATTTTGCTGGAGGCATATTTAGGCTTTCTGGGCTTGGGCGTGCGCGCTCCCACGCCCACATGGGGCAACATCATGGGCGAGGCGAATAGCTACCTCGATAGCTGGTTCTACTGGTTCTTCCCCGCTGTGTTCATCATGCTGACCGTGATGGGCATCAATTTCTTAGGCGACGGACTGCGCGACGCCTTCGATCCCCGATCTTTGAAGTGATGCCACAGCCCGTCTGAGCGCAGACGGGCTTTTTTAGGCGTAGGGCAAGCGTCTGAGCGCAGCTGTTGACTTGTGGTAGAATCCGCGCCATGAACGATGCTTCATTGTTGTGTTAGAGGGAGACTGTTATGCGAAAGACATGTCGCAGCGCTTTGCTGCTCATGACGCTTGCTTTGCTGGTGCTAGTCGGCTGCGGCTTGCCGCCGATGCAGCTAGTGGTCATCATCTCGCCCACGCCCGACCCGAATACTATCATCATCACGGTCACGCCGCCGATCCCGACTCCTAACGGATTGACTACGCCAACGCTGCTCCCGACCTCAACAGAGCCGCCTACTGTCGCTCAACCTGTTGAGTCGCCTGTTCCAACGCTGACTCCGACGCTCAGCGCCTTTCCTACGGAGACCCGCGCCCAGCTCTTTATTGCCCATCAGGATTTCCAGAATGGCTATATGTTCTGGATCAGCACGCGCAATGTCATCTGGGTGCTGATCAACACGCCAGGCAACCCGAACACGGGCGAATGGCGCATTTATCCCGATACTTTCGCAGAGGGCGAGCCTGAGTTCGATCTGAACTTGATCCCGCCTAGCGAAAATCTTTTCCAGCCACGTCGCGGCTTTGGCAAGCTATGGCGCACCACGCCGGGCTTGCGCGAGGCGCTTGGCTGGGCAACTACGCCTGAATTCGCCCTGAATACCTCCTATGTCTACCAGCCGGGCGGCTTTATTGATGCCAATGGCAAGTGGGTGCCCGGACCGGGCAAACACTTCATCACCACGCTCGGACGCCAGACTTTTGCCTTGATCGAGAGCGCTGATGGCGTCGGGCGCTGGGAGCGCGTCGGTTAGCGCGGCGCAACGGCAGGCTGCGGACGCGGAAAAGCCGCGTAGCGCAGCGCTGCCCTCCCTTGTTGATTCTGCACTATCCAAGCGAGGTGCAGCGCGTTATTCGGACTGAGTGCTGCGATCACGTTGCTCAAGACCTCGCCTTCTGCTGCTGCTCTGACCTGCTGCACGCGAAAGACTCCTTGCTCTGCCAAGGCGCCAAAGACGATTTTGCGATCCGCGAGGCGTCCGACCAGAGTCGGCGCGCCGCCCTGCGCTTGATCGGTTGAGAGCAAGCTGATTTGGCGCAGATTCGCGGGCAGCGCGCTTACATCCAGCTGACGGCTGCGCAAGGGCGACTCCAGCGGAAAGGACAAGCCCTCCAAGCGCGCTGATTCGCTCTCGCGTCCCACGTTAACTAAGTTCCAAAGGATGTATAGACGCTCAGGGTCTGCGCCTGCGCTCAGCGATTCGATGTACTCCCCTTCGGCAAGGCGCAAGACGGCTAGGAGGGTCGGGGCGGGGAGGCGTGGCGCGCTCTGATCGAGCAGCCTGAGATCAAAACTGAGGTAGAGCAACTGCCATAGCGCGCCGTCACTGGGCGCGAGCCACGTCACATGCAGCTGATCGCGCCGATCAAGCGCTGCTGCCGCCATGTGCGCCGCCTCAGCAACGCGCACTGTCCCATAAGGTCGCCCTAGCCGATCTAATAGCCCTATCGAGAGCGACTCGGCGTTGATCAGGAACGTCAAAATGCTGCCTGTGGGCGTCGGGAGGGCTGTATAGCGCTGTGCGGCGCCGATCTCAAAGGGCGCACGGCGCAACGTGCCATCGGATTCCAACGTAGCGACCTGTAAGCTTGGCGCGCCGCCTGCTGAGCGCTCTAACCAGAGCAAGGCAAGGCGGCGCTCCGCTAACGGCAATAAGTGCAGGTCTGTGGGCGCGCCGCTGATCGGGAAAGTCCATGCTTGCGTTGCGCCAATCGGCTGTACATGCAGGTCCGGCGCGCTCAGATCGCCTGCCCAAGCGATCCATGCGTCGCGCTGCGCTGCGAAGAGCGCTACAGTGCTTGGCACGGCGCGTTCAAAGCGCCGTATCCCAGTTTCATAACGATCAGCCGTTGTGCAGCTTACTAAGAGGAAAATGCATAGCACAAGGATTGCGAAACGGCTAGAAAGTGTAAAAAAGCCGTTGCTCATACGTTGCTTTTGAGTAAGATCGTCAGCGCTTCAGAGCCACACAATGGAGCTGTTAGTTCCACTATTTTCGGAGCATTACACATGGTCGAGTCATCCAATACAGCCTCCGAACGCAGCACTACGCGCCTCAGCGAAGGCGCCTCTTCAGCCCAATCTGCTGTGCCGCCCTTCTATACAGGTCAGAGCAGCGCGGCGTGGCAGGTCACGTTGCTGGTGCAAGACGAGCGCAGCGTACCATTGCGTCTGAGCGTGGGTCAGCGCGCTGTGATCGGTCGCCCTGATGAGGTAGAGGGTTTCATGCCTGAGATTGATACCACACCTTTTCACGGGCGCGATAAGGGCGTTTCGCGTCGGCACGCTGAGTTTATCACGCTGGAGGGTCAGTTGCACGTGCGCGACTTGGGCAGCACGAACGGTACGCGCCTGAACGGTCAGCTTTTGCAGCCGAATCGCGCTTATCGCCTGCGCGAGGGCGATCTGTTGCAATTCGGCAACTTGTACATGCTCATCAAACTGAATGAGACGGCTCAACAGGCTTCTCAATAATGCCGCCGCCTAAGCACACATCGCCCTGATAGAAGACCGCACCTTGACCGGGCGTGATATCGCGCAGAGGCGTCTCAAAGTCTATCTGGACGCGATGATTGGGCAGGGGCGTGATCAAAGCAGAGACAGGCTGCGCCTTATAGCGAATTTTGACCTCTGCCTGAATGGGCGTCTTGGGCGGCGTGCCGCTGATCCAATTGACTCGAGCCGCTGTTAGCTGGGCTTTGCCCAGCTCATCTTTTGTGCCGACGATCAGGGCGTTGTTGGCGGTATCAAGTGCGATCACGTAGAGCGGCTCAGGGCTTGCGATACCTAGCCCCTTGCGCTGACCAATGGTGTAGTTCGGCAAGCCCGTGTGCCTGCCCAGCACGCGCCCATCTCGCGTCCTGATCTCGCCTTCGCGGCTGATCTGCACGCCCACTAGCGCAGGACTATGCTCACGCAGAAAGCGGCGGTAGTCGCCATCTGCCAAGAAGCACAAATCCTGACTATCGCCCTTAGACGCCACAGCCAGACCGAGTTCAGCGGCGATCTCGCGCACACGCGCCTTGTGCAGCTCACCAATCGGGAACAGCACACGCGCCAATTGCGCTTGTCCCAGCACGCTCAGCACATAGCTCTGATCTTTGCTCTCATCCACGCCCTTGAGCAACTGATATGTGCCATCGGGCGCTTGACGGATGCGCGCATAATGCCCTGTAGCGAGGTAATCAGCTTCAAGTGAGAGCGCGTGATTGAGCAGCCACTCAAAGCGGATATGCCGATTGCACTCCAAGCACGGATTCGGCGTGACGCCGCGTGCATAACCCTCGACGAAGAATTGCACGATCTGGCGCTTGAAGACGGCTTGCGTATCCAGCACGTAGAAGGGAATGCCCAGTTTCCGCGCCACTCTGCCGGCATCGGTCATTTGATCGGGCGTGCAGCAGCGATTGTAGCCGTGAGCGCCCTCTCCATCTTCCGCCCACAGCCGCATCATGATGCCGATCACCTCATAGCCCGCTTGCACCATCAATGCCGCCGCCACTGAGCTATCCACGCCGCCGCTCATGGCTACGACCACACGCTTCGTCATGACCCACCTGCGCGCTCTCTGCTGATTTTTCTGAATTTTACCATAAAAATAGTCGAGAGGTTAGGCTGAGGCTGACTCAGGCTGCGTTGTGCTGATTTTTGCCGCCACTGCCTCCATCAGACGGCGCATGAAGCCCTCTGCTGGGCAAGTGTACTGACCATCTGCCACATAATGGCGCGCTTGATCGGTTTGCACCACCAAACCGACGCGCCCGTAGACCGTATAGACGATCTGCACCTGCCAGACCGATTCACCGTGCGCATAAACGTGCCGAGTCTGAGAGAGGCGGACTGAGTTAGCGCACCACTGACTGTAGATATCGCTGAAACGAGGCAGCGGGTGTTGCTCGGTAGTGGCGCGCAGGGCGGCATAGGCGTAAGCGCTTAGTGCATCGGCAAAGCCACTGACCGCAAAGCCGATCTCCGCCTCGCGCAAACCAATCTGGGCATTGGCGGCACGCAAGCCCGCCTCAAAAAAGTAAGTAAGGCGCTCTATCGCCTCTAGCCATTCTAGCACAGGCAGATTCGAAGGCGTTTGCTCCAGCACACGCTCATGCAGCTGTTGCAGGGCGCCCGTACGTGCCGCCTGATCAATGCGCCCAAGCCCGCTGAAATCTTTCGGCTCGAAGAGCGCTACACCAAAGGTGCTGAGCAAGCCATGCTCAGCCCGAAAGGTCGAGATAAGCACAAAAGCGCGCAAAACGCCCTCGATCACAAGTTCCATTATACTCTCCTTTACAACTACTAAACCCATTATTACAGTGTAATCAGAAAGTAATAAAGCGCAATTCCCCTCTTGCGCTCTACATCCGCTTGCGCTATGCTAGGTGGTACAGCATCAGGAGTAGCTTAGCGTACGCTAAGCTCGGCAACCTGGGTCGGACAGCCTAAGGTGCCTGCCTGCAAAGGGATGTGGCTCAGTCAGTGAGCAATTAGCTGTCCCACGCATGACCGCGTCTTCTGGTGCAAGGGAGAAGCGGTTTTTTTTTCATCCCCAGCAGGTGTGCGCGCCGATCAGAACCGCATGGTTGCCGCTGAATAGGGCTTTCAGGAGGCATACCCATGAGATGGCAAGTCAAATTGTTCAGCGCACACACTTTTGAGCCAGTTGAGGCGCAGAGCGGCACAGGGGCGCTACTGGCGCCCAGCAATCGGCATGATATTTATCAGCAAGGCGGCGCATGGCACTTTGTCGGCGCCTATACAACGTGGCGGCACGCACTCCCAGTTGAGGCGATCTGCCTGTATCAATGCCTCCACTATGCCACAGGCGACCTGATCGCGCTCGACCCGTGCGCTGAGTCTGCCACAGCCGATCAAGTCGCCTGTCTTGCCGTTCAGCACATCCGCATGATCCAGACTCAGTATCTCTCAGAGGCACATTGGTCAGCTCTGCGCGCCGTCCGCCTGATTCCGCCGTCTTTCTATCGGCGGGATAGCGCTGAGTGGCTGCTGGAGGGGCAGATCGTGCATGTAGAGCGCATTAACGTACGCTTTGTGCGCCCTGAGACGGCACAGAAGTTCTGGGTGCAGCATCGCGTGGGCGGCGGCGAGTACTGCGGCTGGCAAGGCGCCTAGCCGCAGCGCGTCCAAGCGTGCAGCAGCCCGACTGTGATCGCCTGAAAGTCATAGTGCAGCGCGCCGCTTTGATCCAGCACACGCAGACGTTGCCGTCCCTTGCTGGGCGCATTGCCCAGTGGCGAGGTCACAATGGCGACGCGCTCACTGTCAGGCGACCACAGCGCAGTAGTCGAGTGGCGCTGATTGTCAATCAAAAGGGCGCGCTCACCATTCCCAGAGGCGAGTTGCAAGTAATCTGCGCCGTTTTCATCACTGACCATGATGAGCGCAGCGCGCCGATCCGCCGTGCTGAACAGAATCGGGGGACGGCTGCTGCGCCCGATCAGCAGGCGATAGCGATAGGCGCGTCTGCCTGCAGGCGTATAAGCGTCAAAGTAGGTTTGTCCTGCTTCGGAGCGCCACCAGACCGTCAGAAGGTTCGTGGCGGTCTCTTGATTCAGAGAGTCGTAGAGCGTCTGAGCGCGAAAGAGCGTCTGCACGGCACTCTGACTGAGATCGGCGTGTTCGACATAGAGCAAACCATCTTCAGGCGAGTCTGAGGTGAAAACGAGGGCGTCGGCGCCGCGCAACCACAGAACATCACCTATGTGTGGGCGCACTGCAATGGACCGTACGCTGCCGCTTTGCACGTCCAGCACCTCAAGCGCCATCTGATCACCCTCGCGCCGCACTAGTGCCACACGCCCTTTGGCAGGCGACTCGTAAGCGCTCAGCACAGCCTCACGCATTGGCACGATTTGGCGGTCAGCGAGGCGGTAGCGCACCAGCGTGCTGGTCTCATCTCGGTTCGGGCGCAAAAAAGCCGCCGACTCCCCATCAACTGCCCAGTAGAACTCGCGCAAGCCGTCACGCTTGGCAAGACTAGAGCCTGTGGTCACGCCGCCAATGCTGCGATGGGTTGCACCGGAGACTTCATAAAGGCTGAAATGCCAATACGGCGGATCAAAGTGATACAGACCGAGCGAATCGCCCTTGGGCGACCAATTAGCACGCCAATCAATGTGCAGCGGCAGAGTCTCATGGCGCTCAATCCCGTTTTGGGCAGAGACGATGAACAGAGTCGGCATGTTGTCACGCCCTGTAGCGACGATAGCGATCCGCTCCGCCTGCGGCGCAATGCTGGTGAGGCTATACCACGATACATTACGGACATCCTCAAGGGGGTAGCTACGCAGCACATTTTGCTGAGGCGCCCAGAAATGCAGGCTCAGGCGTGAGCGCTCATCTAGGCGCTCTTGCGTGCTGAAAATCAGGTGGCGTCCGCTTGCTGACCAGCCATGTAGCATGAAATGATCGCCTTCCACACTCCGCTCCGCTATGAGTCGTCCCTCAGGCGTGCTTACCGCGACTTTGATCGCGCCAATGCGCGCTCCCCACAAATAGCCTAGCATCTCACCACTGGGCGACCAGCCAATAGCCGCGGCAGGCGTATCAAGCTGCAATTGCCGTGCAGCAGCGCTAGGCGCCTGTGAGCGCCAACAGGTCATCACATCCGTGCAGAGCGTGGGCATGTTCAGCGTGGGCGCGTCGTTAGGCTGCACATACAAATTCAAGAATCCAACGCACGTTTGTGTGACGTACGCCACATACGCGCCATCAGGCGAGACCGCTCCGCGCCGAATATCGAGCGGCGAGCTGGTTATGCGCTTATCGTGCAAATATGTGCCGCTGTTCAGGTCAAGCACCCAGTTTTGGCGCGCATTGTAGTAAAACTGTAAGCAGGCATAGTCGTTTTGTGTGGCACGCACAACACCCCGTGTCACACCCAGCACCCCTGAGAGCGCAGCGCTCAAGATAAGCACGCTCAGCACAAGACGTTTTGGCATATTACACTCACATCACTAATCCCCTACGGTTTGCATTTGCCGCCGTGCTAGGATCAGGCGCGGCAACTGTAAGACTTCCTCCGTGCGCAGCAGCACCATCACGCCAAGATACACCACGCCGCCCACGCCAATCTGGAGACCTGCCTGCACCAAAAGGAGCAAGCGCCGATCCAGCGGCAAGACGAGATTTTCTACGAAAGGCGCGATAGCCAACATCGCCACCACCATTGCCGCCGCGCCGATGCACGCCTTGAAAACGCTCCTGAACAGCGCGCCCGCATCCAAGCCCTGCCAGCGCCGCCGCAAAATAACCGCAAGGAAGGTCACTTGCACACCTACTGCAATGCTGTTCGCCAAAGCCAGACCCGCCGTCTGCAATGTTTGAGTCAGCATGAGCGCGAGGCTGATGAATACGACGGTCTCGATCACGGCTGAGATTAATGGCGTGATCATGTCTTTATCAGCGTAGAAGCTGCGCGCTACGATCTCCAGCAGATTCCAGGTCAGAATGCCCAGCGCGAACATCTGCAGCACGGCAAAGACGCGATCCGCACTGGCAGGATCGAAGGCGCCGCCCTCCAAAATTGCCACGAGCGGACGCCCTGCCACTACCATCATCAGCGCTGCCGGGATTGAAGCGATCAGCACAAAGCGCAAAGCGCCCGACATCGCAGAGCGCTTGCCGCTCAGATCGCCATTGGCGCTCAGCACAGCCAGAGTCGGGAAGATGACAATGCCCATTGCCGTGCCGATCAGGGTCTGGGGCAACTGCATCAGCGTCCAGCCACGATTGAAGGCGGCAACCGAGCCGCTGCCAAGCGTCGAGGCGATGTTATAGGCGATCAGCAGGTCGAGGTTCGCCAAACCGAGACTGATCGCACGCGGAATCATCAGACGGATAACTTGGCGCAGCTCAGGATTGCGCCAATTCAAATAGGGCAGCCAACGGGCGCGCACACGGACGAGCGCGACCAGCTGAATGCTCAAGTGCAGCGCCGCGCCGATCACAGCGCCGATTGCCGCGCCATAAATGCCGAAAAAGCGCGCCAAAAATGCCACGCCCAGCAGATTGCCCACGTCGTACATGATCGGCGCGAGCGCCGGCGCCACAAAATGCTGATGCGTGTGCAAAATGCCGCTGCACAAGCCACTGACCGAGAAGATCATCAGGCTCAGCAGCAGAATGCGCATCAGATAGGCGGTCTGCATGACCAGATCGGGGCGTGCGAGGTAGAGGAACAGGTCGCCACTGAAGGGCTGCTGCAGGACTCGCACAGGCAAGAATGGTTTGGCGAAGCCGGGCGCGATCAGCGTGCTGATGATCTGCGGCGCGAACAAAAACGTGATCGTGCTGAGCAGAAACGCCGCCAAAAAGATCGTGTTCAGCACATTGGAGGCGAGTTTCCACGCCTGATCGCGGTCGCCACGCGCCAAAATGCCGCTGAAGATCGGGATGAAAGCGAAGGCGAGCGCACCGCCGCCGATCAGATTGTAGAGCTGCTCCGGCAGCTGATTCGCCGCTGCGAAGGTATCCCAGTCCACGCCGACGCCGAAGCGATCCAAGCCGATCCATTTCTCGGATAGGCTGAACAGCTTGCCGAAGCCCATAATGCCGATCACAATGACCGCAGAGCGCGCAATCTTGCCCGCTGAAGGCGGGCGGACGCCTTGTGTACTCATGCCCATCTCTCCAAACGTATCAATCGGCGCTAACCATACCGCAAAAAAGCCGTCTAGCCCAGCAGCACGCCCAGATCGCCTTTTACAGCAACCAGACGCGCCCGCGCCTCCTCAGGTAACACGCCCAGCCGCGCCGCCACAATTGCCGTCTTCATCTCGCCGTCACAAGCGTCTAAGATATCCCGCGCTTGCGCCAAATCAAGCTGAGCTGCCTCCGCCACGATCACAGCAGCACGCTCGCGCAATTTAACGTTCGCAGCGCGCATATCTGTCATCAAATTCTCATAGATGCGCCCTGCGCGCAACATGGCGCCTGTTGAGAGCATGTTCAAGGCGAGTTTTTGCGCTGTGCCTGCCTTCAGGCGCGTTGATCCCATCAAAACTTCGGCGCCTGTGGCAATGCAGATCGAGTGTGCCACAAGTGCCGCTATGGGCGACTCGACCACATTCACAACACAGCCCGTCAGTGCGCCGAGCGCCTTTGCCGCCTCTAGCGCGCCGATCACAAAGGGCGTGCTGCCGCTGGCTGCGACGCCAATTACGCTATCGAGCGCGCCCACGTCAAGCGCTGTGATTGCTGCACCGCCCGCCGCCCGATCATCCTCAGCGCCTTCAACCGCCAAAGTGAGCGCGGGCATTCCACCTGCTAACACAGCGACCACCTGCTCAGGCTGCGTGCCAAACGTGGGAACGCATTCCGCCGCGTCCAGCACAGCTAGTCGTCCTGAGGTACCGGCGCCCACGTAGATCAAACGTCCGCCCTCGCGGAAACGCACCCCGATTTCATCAACCAGCGCGGCAAGGGCAGGCAAGATGGGCTGCATCAAGTGCGCTATGCGCGAGTCCTCGATGTTCATGGCAGTTAGGAAGTCTAAAGTAGGGCGGCGATGCGCGCCGTAAGTGAGCGGATGACGGCGCTCAGTGGCGCGGCGAGGGGGAATGCGCGTCTGAGCGGGCTGAGGTGGCTGTGAGGTAGGCAATGCGATACCTTGCGCCGCCATGACCATCATTGCCGCGCCGATCTCAGCGCTATGCGCCGCTTGAGTCAGGTAGGCGCGCGGATGCTGGCTCTGCAGGGCATGTGCGAAGAAATCGCGCAGGACTTTGGAGTGCGCAAACAGACTGCCGCTCAAGACCACAGGGAATGCCTGATCGCCAAAGTTCAGCCGCGTTGCGACGGTTGCTGCAGCATTGGCAAGCGCTTGAGCAGCCTGACAGAGGATGCGCACAGCGCTCAGATCGCCCGTCTCCGCTAGGCGTACCACTTCTGTGGCAAGTGCCGCCACGTCATTGACGCGGCGCTCAGGCGCGTAGAGCCACTCCACGAGCTCTGGCACAGCCGATAGACCGAGCCGAGCAAGAATTGCTGTGCCAAGCGCCGACTCCTCGCCCTGATCATAGGCGCTGAAGAGCGCATGGAGCGCCTCACGGGCTACCACATAACCACTCCCATGATCGGCGTAGTGTCCCCAGCCGCCGCTGCGCGCCCGCTGACCGTGCTCATTCACGCCTAGCGCGATCATGCCCGTGCCGCTGATTGTGACAATTCCAAAGGCGCGTCCGCTTGCTGTGTATAAGACAGGTACAGCGTCGTTATCGAGCACAGCAGGCACATTTGGGAACAGTTCGGCAAAGAGCGCGCTGAAGCGCGCATGGTCAGCAGGACGATCCAAGCCTGCCAGACCCGCGCCAATGCCGCGCACGGCGCTGAGCGGCACATCCGCCGCCTCCAGCATTGCACGGACTCCCTCCGCAAGCGCCATTCGCGCCGCCTCCAGACCCACTACGTTCGGATTAGCGCCGCCGCGCTCAGCGCGTCCGATCAAGTTCAAATCGGCGTCCACAAGGGCGAACTTGGTGCTTGTGCCGCCGCCATCAATGCCGATGAAATAGCTCATACACGCCACTCTCTGTAACAAGATAGCTTGCGCCGCTCTGCCACGCTCCAGCGCGCTGATTGTACGGCAGAGGGCGCAAGCCTGCAACGCGCCTACTCGCTATCGCCCATCCACAGCAGCATACTGCTCGGCGCTTTGAGAGTGGTTACTAGCTCAGGATCGCTCGGTACGCCGCTTTGCGTAGCGTCAAGAGCGGCTCACGGACCGTCTGTGGCGCTGTCAGGTCATAGACCAAGAGCTTGCCTTGCGCTACTTGCTCCTGAGAGATGGCATTCTCTGTTGTGCTAATGGCAAGGCGCGTCCCATCGGTGTTGAAGGCAAGCCAGATAGTTTTGACAGGACTATCCACTACGAGGCGTCCGCTTTTTAGCTCATAGACTTTCAGCTCCGCCTCATCTTTGCTGAAGAGCATGAGGGCGACATAGCGCCCGCTCGGTGAAACTTTCACAGTGTAGAAGCGAGACGGTCCGATGCTGCGATTGTCGCTAGAAAAGCTGCCGATAGAGCCGGGGGAAAAGCCGCTTGGCACAGCCCGACGCTGTTCACCTGCTTCCGTTCGATAGACAATTGCGCCCTGAGATACATCTTGGTAGATCACTATACCCGCTTGCGGCGCTCCTGCGCCTTTGCGCTCAGGCTTGCTGCGCTCAGACACAGCACCAACACCAGAAAGACCAGCTGCCGCTGTTTGAACATCGTGTCCTACTCCTCTTATCCACTTCGGACAGGCTCAGCGTAGCACATTTCTGTTAAGCCACTGCGCAACATTTCGAAGTCGCTCAGGCTTTGATAACCTTGCCCAAAGTGAGTAAAATTGAACGGACGTTGAATTAAATTTCCAGATTGGAGACTTTTTGATGAGCTATACAATTCGTAAAGTCGGCGTGATCGGCTCTGGCACAATGGGCGGCGGCATTGCCACGCTGCTGGCAGGCGTCGGCATCCCTGTTGTGCTGCTGGACATCGCTGCTAAGGATACACAAGCAGGCGATCCGCCCGCCAAGCGTAACGCTATCGCTATCGAGAACATCGAGAGGCTGAAGAAAAGCCGCATTCCTGCCATTTTTCATCCCAATGACCTTGAGCGGATCAGCATCGGCAACCTCGATGACGATCTCTCGCGCCTTGCCGACTGTGACTGGGTCATTGAGGTCGTAGTGGAGAAACTGCCCATCAAGCAGGCGCTGATGGAAAAGCTGGAGGCGGTTTGCAAGCCAAGCGCAATTATTTCAACGAATACCTCAGGACTCTCCATCAATGCCATTGCTGAGGCGCGCAGCGAGGCGTTCAAGCGCCGTTTTCTCGGCACACACTTTTTCAATCCGCCGCGCCACCTGAAGTTGCTGGAGATCATCCCTGGCGCTCACACTGACCCTGCTTTGGTACAGTTCATGGCGCGCTTTGCCACAGATATCTTGGGCAAGGGCGTGGTCATCTGCAAGGATACGCCCAATTTCATCGCCAATCGCTTTATCAGCATTGCCGGCGGCTTCGGCATGAACTACGCCTACGATCACGGCTACACAGTTGAGGAAATTGACCTGCTGACCGGTCCGCTGATCGGGCGTCCCAAGTCTGGTACGTTCCGCCTTGCTGATGTTGTGGGCGTGGATGTATTGGCATACGTGGCACAGAACCTCTATCCTGCGATCCCGAACGATCCGCAACGCGAGGTGTTGCGGCATGAGGGCATCACGCGGGTGACCGAGTTTCTGATGCAGAACAACTTTTTGGGCGACAAAGCGGGACAGGGCTTCTACAAAAAGGTGGAGCAGAACGGTCAGCGCGAATTCTGGGCGCTGAACTTGCGTACGCTTGAGTATGAGCCGCCACAGAAAGTCCGTTTTGAGAGCGTGGATAAGCATCGCAAGACGCCTGACACGGGCGCACGCATCAAGGCGCTGATCGCTGAGACGGATCGCGCAGGCACGTATCTGTGGCATTTGCATGCTTTCTATCTGAGCTACGCCGCTGCTATGCTCGGCGAGATCGCCGATGATATCCCCAGCATTGATAACGCCAATAAATGGGGCTTCAATCACGAGTTGGGTCCGTTCGAAATTTGGGATGCTATCGGCGTGCGCGAGAGCGCTGCGCGCATGAAAGCAGATGGCTACAGCGTGCCTGTCTGGGTAGATGACATGCTTGCTGCAGGCTGCGAGACCTTCTATCAGCGCGACTCAAGCGGCGCAGTCACGGGCGTGTACGATCCGCAGCGCAGGGCATACGACGCTGTGTTGCCTGATAAGAATATTGTGATGTTGCACCAGCTGCGCTCAGCCGGCAAGGTGGTGGAGGAAAACAGCAGCGCTGCGCTCTACGACATGGGCGACGGCGTGTGCCTAGTTGAGTTCCGCACGAAAGCGAACGCGCTGGATAATGACATCTTCGCGCTGATTCAGCGTGCGCTAGAGCGCATGGATCGCGGCGAATTTGACGGCATGGTGATCGGCAACCAAGGCGAGTATTTCTCCGCCGGCGCCAATCTGTTCATCATGGCAATGGCGGCGCAAAACAAGCAGTTCGCCGAGATTGAACAGATGATCACAGGCGGTCAGCAGCTGATGCAGACCATGCGCTATTTCCACAAGCCGATTGTCACAGCGCCGTTTGGCGTCACAGTGGGCGGCGGCGCTGAGATCACTATGACAGGGGCGCGCGTGGTGGCGCACGCTGAGCTGTACATCGGCTTGGTGGAGGTCGGAGTCGGTTTGATACCGGCCTGGTGCGGTACGAAAGAGATGGTCAAGCGCATCATCACGCCCGCCATGCAGGTTCAAAACGCCGATCCCTTGCCGCCGCTGCAGAAAGCCTTTGAGCAACTCGCCCTAGCCAAGACCAGCAACAGCGCTATGGAGGCACGTGAGATGGGCTTTTTGCGCAGCGTAGATCGCATTGTGATGGATCGTTCGCGCCTGTTGGCAGAGGCAAAGCGGACTGTTCTAGAGCTGTTGGCAGGCGGCTACGTGCCGACTCCGCCGCACAAGCTCTACGCTGCCGGGCGCGACGCGAAGGCGGCGCTGCACATGGCGATCTATCAAATGCATCAGGGCAAGTATGCCAGCGATCATGACGCGAAGTTGGCACGGCATTTGGCGCACATCTTGTGTGGCGGCGATCTGAGCGCGCCCACATGGGTTGATGAGCAACTCTTCCTCGATCTGGAGCGCGAGGCGATCCTGAGCCTGCTGGGTGAGCAGAAGACGCTGGATCGCATCCAGCACATGCTGACAACCGGTAAGCCATTGCGCAACTGAGCGCGCACCAAGCAGAGATCGGCACACGCCGATCTCTGTTTATTTATCCTTGTGAGGCGAGACGTGGTAAACTCAGCCCAGATCGTCGCGTCTGTTAAAGGGAGGTCGCACGTGGCAAAAAGGCGCGGCTTCAATCCTTTGGGCTGTTTGTTGGCGCCGTTCGGCTGGGCATGGCGGCAATTTCGCCTTGTGCTGATCATCCTTGTGCTGATCTTCGGCTTGTGCGGCGCGACTGCCCTGTTTGCGCCTGCCTTTTTCGATCAGTTGATCAAGAGCGCGCAGGGCGCAGGCTTGAGCGTCTACACTTTTGTTTTCAGCGTGACGGGCAATCCCGCCCTCAAGCTGATCGTCTATGAGACTGTGGTCAGTGCAACGGTGCGCGTGGAGCGCGATATGGGCATTTTGAGTCTGCTTTACGGCGAGAGCGCCTCTGCCACGGGCGAGGTTCGTGTGGCGCTTGGCGCTGATTTGCAGACCAATCAGGTGGGCGTGCTGACTTGTGAAATCAACACGGACAGTTTGCGCACAGCCACTGGCAGGGCGCTTTTTGCAGGCGCTGCTTTTGATTCTGAGCAGATCAGGCAGGCGGCGCTCCGCTTTTTTAAGGAGGCGGCGGCGCGTCAGGCGATTGAACAGCACTGGATGATAGCGCGGGCGCGCTTGCAGGAGCAGTTCATCAGCCGTTTTCTGGGCTTTGAGGTGCCAGAGCGCCCAACGCTTACCAGTTGCCCTGCTGACTTTGGTCTCAGCCCAACGCCGACGGCGCGCCCGTAGTTGTGTGGTATGGATAAGCCGCCTGTTGAGTATCGTTGGGCGCTGAACGCTGCGGATCGCCCTGTGCCGATCACATTGGCGCAGCGTGGTGAGCGCTACATTTGCCCGTTGTGCCGCAACGGGATGGTTGCAAGGCTTGGGACGCAAGTTCAGCACCATTTCAGCCATCTTGAGACCAATCAGTGCGATTCGGAGTCGGTCAGCATTGCAGCGTTGCGCCGTTGGCTAGCTCTGCATTTTGATGAGGCGCTGAACGATCGGCGCGTCTTGCCCTTCACATGGGCGTGCGCGCTCTGCGACCAGACTCACACGCAGGACTTGCTGGAGGGCGTCTCGCACGTTTTAGAAGACCTGCTCAACGCACCTGAGAGTCCTGATGTGCGCCTGACCGATGCGCAAGGCGCGCTGCGCGCCACTTTCTACATTTTGGGCAAGGGCGTCTCAGTGCTGCAGAGTTTGCAGGAGGCAATTGGGCAAGGCAAGTTTGCTTTTGTGATCTCAGCCGCGCTTTTACCAGATTCAGACGATGTAGCGGTATTTTTGGCTGCGCTCAAGCCGTTTGCAGCGCCGTGTCCGCTCTGGGATCGGGCGGATGTGGTGCGCCAGCCTGAGCGTCTGCGCCGCCTGCTGATCAATCTAGCTAATCGCCCGCCGCACTACTTTTTCGGCGCCGTCGAGACGGTAGAGGGTCTGGTGGACGTGGTGCGGATCGGGCGTTATAAGGTCTGGGCGGCATTGCCATTCTGGCAGCGCGTTGTCGGCGGGACGCTTAACCGTCTTTTACAAGACGTTGAGATTTTCATACAAAATTGGGATCAACCTGATGGTGGGACAATTTACCTGTATTATGTTAAAATTAGAGAGACGCGAGCCATTGCGCTACGTCGCTATCCGCCGCGTAGCGCGCCGAGCCTCCATGTAGATGATCGGTATCGTCTGTTACGCTTCACTGCCCTTGATATGGCACGCGAACTCGTTTCAAAGTAGCGGTTGTACAGTTCTCTGTGAGTTATCATGCCTAAATCATCACCTGCTGTGCGCACGTTGAGCGCTCGTGCTTTGATCGCGCTCATTCAGACCTCGCCTGAGGGCTTTTTCCATATCAGCTATTTGAACGATGAGCGCTTAGGTGAGGGCGACCGCGCCGCTGCTATTGAGGGCGCTCTGCGCGAGGGCGCCGTTGCCCGTAAGGGCGATTATTTGTACGATCCTGAGCGCTTGAGCGCTGAGCAGGTGCGTCATTTTGCCCAGTTTTATGATGGCGCCTTGCCCACGCTTAAGCCTGACGGTACGCCCGCTGTCCGCCCACTGCGGGAGCGCTTAGCTCAGCGTGAGGCGCGCCTTGATATTCTGGGGATGCCCGAATGCCGCCAATTGCTGGAGCGCTTTCAAGGCACGCTTGGCTATTTGCCGATCAGTGCGCTGAGCCAGACGCCTAGCGAGGAAGTGGCGTTGAGTCTGCTGCTCTCTGCCAATTTGCTCAAGCAGATGGATGATTACGCCTTTGATCCGTTGCGCCTCACGCGCCCAAGCCTGAGTGCGATCTTCGATCGCCATTTTTGGCAGGCAATTCGGCAGGAATTATTGGCACTTGTCGCTGCGCAGCCGGGTCAGACCATTTTGCGCCCTGATCTGGTTGAGCGCTACGGCATGAAGACCGTACAGCGCGCCGTTGAAAGCGGCGATCTCGTGCCGTTTACCGTCAAAGCGCCGCTTGGCGAGACGGTCTGGTTGCGCTCGGCAGAGGCTGATCCGCAAGCGGCATTGGCGGCAGCGGAGGCTGCAGTCTTGCCTAGGGATGAGGATTGGGAGGCGGCGCTTGCGCTGTGCGGCGACGTGCTGCGTCAACCCAATCATGACGGTGAGACGCGCCGTGAGAAAGTCTTAGCCCGTTCGTATTCGCTCTCTGCTGCCTCAAAGAAATTGGGCATTCGCGCCGATACGCTTCAGAATGCCATTGGCGCCCGCCTGATCGAGGCGTTTGTTGATCCTGAAGGGCAGACTCGCGTGAGCGCTGCTCAGGTGAACGCCATTCGCAACGACGCAGTGCTTTTTCAGGCGATTGAGGATCAAGAGATTGTGGCAGTGCAAGATTTGCTGCTCTTGGTCAACGGACAGCCGCCAGAGGAAATCCTGCGCGACGCGCTGCGCAAATGGCGCAAGGACTCTGCCAGCCGAATCCGCTGGGGGCAGGTGCGCGAGTTGCTCTGGGATGAGCCGATCAGCCTGCAGACTTTCCGCGAGCTGCTACGGGCGGCGCGTAGCGCGTGGCTTGTTCAGCAGGTAGAAAAGGCGCGCCTTGAGGAGGAGCGCCGCATTGAGGAACGCCGTCTGCTGCGCCAGCGCCGCGAGGAAGAGCGCCGTCAGCAGGAGGAATTGCGCGCCCGTCTTTTGGCGGCTTTTCCGACGTGGCAACATGCAGGGCGCGCTGATCAGTTGGTGCTGCTGCACGTCGGTCCTACCAACAGCGGCAAGACCTATCAAGCGCTGCAGGCGCTCAGCGCAGCTGGCTCAGGCTGGTATTTGGCGCCGTTGCGTTTGCTCGCTTTCGAAGTCTTCGATCGGCTGAACCGTGATGGTGTGCGCTGCAATTTGCTCACGGGCGAAGAGCATATCGAGGTGGAGGGCGCGACCGTCACAGCAGCGACCATTGAGATGTTCAATCCGCAGCGTAGCGGCGCCTGCGTGGTGATTGATGAGGCGCACATGCTGGCTGATCCTGACCGTGGCTGGGCTTGGACGCGCGCTCTGATGGAATGCCGTGCGCCTGAGATTCGCGTGATCGCGCCGCCTTTCGCTCAGACGCTCATTGAGCGCTTGACGGCAGCGGCTCTGATCCCGACTCAGATCGTGCGCCATGAGCGCCTTGCGCCGCTTCAGGTGGCAACCGAGCCTTGGCCATTGGAGCATTTGCCGTCGCGCACGATCTTGGTGGCATTCTCGCGGCGTATGGTCTTGCGCTTGAAGACCGAGTTGGAGCGTCAACAGCGGCATGTCTCGGTCATCTACGGCAATTTGCCGCCTGAAGTGCGCCGTAAGCAGGCGGATCGCTTTGCCGACGGCGTGACTGAGATTTGCATCGCTACGGATGCTGTGGGCATGGGCTTGAACTTGCCCGCTGATTATGTCTGTTTCTTTGAGCTGGAGAAATTTGATGGCAACGCTGTGCGCCCTTTGAGCGCGCAGGAGGTGCATCAGATCGCGGGGCGCGCCGGTCGCTACGGACTCTCTCAGGCAGGCGTGGTGGGCGCTACCACACGCGCTAATCTGAAGACGTTGCGCCGCTTGATGGAGACGGCGCCGCCTGAATTGCAGCGGGCGCGGGTCTCGCCTGCCCTCGAAGACCTTGAGCTAATTCCGGGCAGTTTGGCGCGCCGTTTGGCGCGGTGGCGCGAGTTGCAGTCTATTCCTGACTCGTTGCGCGATGTGATCGAGCCAGCTGATATTGATGAGCGCATTGCCCTTGCTGCCATGCTCAGCGACCGCGAAGTGGAGCAACTGGGTTTGGCAGCAGCTGTGCAGCTGATCAACGCGCCAACCCGCGAAGGCAGCCGCGACTATTGGTACGCTTGCGCCCGCGCCATTTTGAACCATCAGTCTATGCCCTTGCCGCATGAGCCGCCGCTGAGCATCGAAGATGACTACGATCTAGAGGTGATTGAGCAGGCGATCAGTTGTGCGGATATCTACTTGTGGTTAGCTTGCCGTTCAGAGTTTGCCCAGTTCGCGCCTGAAGAGCCGTGGCTGCGGGCTTTGCGCGCTGAATGGTCTACGAGCATTGATGCAGCGCTGTTGCGGCGCATTGATACGGGCAGCCGTTGTGTGCAATGTCGCTGTCGCTTGCCTTTGAACCATCGCTACGCCTTGTGCAGCGCCTGCTATGCGAACAATCGCCCCAAATGGCTTTCGGAGAGAGCTTTCCGATGAAACTCACGACACTTGTCTTGCTACTGGCAGTATTTCTTAGCGCCTGTGCGCAAGCAGCGCCCACGCCCACTTCCGTACCGACGCAGACGCCCGTCCCGCTGCCGACGGGCGTGCGCCCGCTTGATCCGCCCGTCGCTCTGCCTGATTTCAGGCTGACTGATGGACGCAATCAGCCCTTCACGCGCCAAAACCTCACGGATCGTTGGACGCTGATGAGTTTCGGCTATACGCACTGCCCTGACGTTTGCCCGATCACGTTGGCAAACTTCACGCTGGTCAGGCGTGCGCTTGGTGAGCAGGCGGAGCGCGTCGCTTTCATTTTTGTCAGTGTGGATGGCGCACGCGATACGCCTGAGGTGCTGAGCAGATACATCGCCAACTTCGATCCGACCTTTATCGGGCTAACCGGCAGCGAGATGGAAATTCGTCCTGTGACGCAAGCTTTCGGCGTGCGCTACGAGATCGTCAAGCCCGAAGGCACGCAGGCGGATTACCTGATTAACCACACTGCTTCATCTTTTCTGGTCAATCCGAAGGGTGAGTTAGCGCGCATCTACAGCTATGGCACTGATCCTGAGGTGATTGCCGCCGATATCAGGTCGCTGATTATGAACTAGGCTGCTTGAGCAGCAGTTTGAGCGGCATCAGGCGGAAGTAACGCCGAAAGGCTTCCATCTCTTCATAAGCGATCTGCAGCCGCGCCAGAGCAGCCTCTGACTCGGCGCGGCTGACGTTTTGATGCGCCTCTGGCACTGCTACATGCACAATCTGCCTTGAGTCCTCGCTGTAGCTGATCTGCCCCTCCGCTGCGAGGAAGGCTAACGCCTTGCGCACAAAGTCAGGACTAGCCCCCAGCGCGCCACAGAGCGTTTCAAGGCTCACCTGATCGCCGAAATGCGTAAGCGCGTTCTTCAAAGCAAGGGTCAATTGGCGTAAGAGGTCTTCAAAGCGCGTGATGGGAGGCGGCGCGCCGATCACATGCACAAGTTGCGGCGCAGTCACGCTGAGCGCCCTGCGCAGCGTCTCAAGATCGGGTGGCGCGCTCAAGATGATCAGCGTGTGGCAGGCGCTCAGCTCAGCGCGGCGGCGGAAATGTGGAAAGTCGCGCCGATTGTAAGCCTCTGCCCAGATTTGCGCCTCTGGCTCTTGGGCTATGAGAGTCTCAAGGCGCGCCATAGGCTCTGGATCGCGCCGCCAATCCTGCCAGGTGAGCGCACTCTCGCTTGAGTCGCTCTCAAGCGTGATCGGCGTGTGCAGCCGCAAAGCAACTAGCACTGCCTCCAGATCGCCGCGCAAATCTGTGCTGAGCGTGTAGGCGGCGTCAAACATGCCCTCCGGCACGGGCAAATCGGCGCCTCGCCAGACGATCAGCGGCAAATTGACGCCATTTTCATCCTCAACGACTAGGCGCAAATGATTGTTGTCGCGTCCGAAGGTAGCAGCGTGGCTAACGCGCAGGTTAGGCGTCGCTAAAACGACGGGCGGATTGCCCTCACCGAAGGGCGAGAGCCGATTCAGGCGCGTCACAAGCGCTAGATCGAGGTCAGAGAGGCTGCACAGCGCGTCTATAGCTAACGGGAGCGGCTCAATCGCCTCTGGGCGCTGATCGAGCAGGGCGCGAGTCAGGCGCTTGCGCAGGGCAGGCACATTGTGGACGTGCAGCGAGAGTCCAGCAGCGCGGCGATGTCCGCCGAAGTTGCGCAGCAGGTCAGCGGCTTGGGCGAGCGCAGCGTAGATATCCAGTCCGCCGAAGGCACGCGCTGAGCCGCTGACAATCTCACCCGCGCCACCTAACAGTACAACGGGTCGCGCATAGCGCTCTGCGAGGCTGTTCGCCACGGCGCCCAGCACGCCGATATGCCACTCAGGATGATGCAAAACGAGCGCCGCCTCGCTCAACAGGCTGCGATCCGAGTCCAACATAGCGACCGCCGCGCCCTCGATTTGGCGCGAGAGCAGGCGGCGCTCCGCATTCAAGCGCTCCAGCTCTTGAGCGATCTGCAAAGCGTGCGGACTCTCTCGTGTGGTGAGCAGCTCAACCGCGAGCATAGCATCGCCCATGCGCCCGACGGCGTTCAGGCGCGGACCGAGCGCAAAGCCGACCCGCTCTGCTGTGAGTTGCTCCGGCGGCAATTGCGCCACTTGCAAAAGCGCCTCCACACCAACTCGCTCTACCAAGCGCAGCTGCTCCATGCCCAATTGCAGCAAATAGCGTGTATCGCCCACCTGTTCCGCCACATCGCAGACAATGCCGAGCGCTACAAGGTCAAGCAGGTTGCGTAAGTGGCGCGTCTGCTCAAAGGTGGCGAACAAGTGCTGAATCAGCTTAAAAGCGACGCCGACTCCGGGCAACGTCCGCAGGGGATGCTCAGGCGGCAAGCGCTTGGGATTGACAATCGCCTGTGCTTCAGGCAGGCGCTCTGGCAACTCGTGATGATCGGTGATGACCACGGGCAAGCCAAGCCGCTGAGCCATCTCAAGAGCGCGATATTCGCTGATGCCCGTATCGCAAGTGAGCAACAGATCGGGCTTATGCTGAGCGATCAGCGCCTGAAGCCGCTCTGCCTTGATCCCGTGCGACTCAGCAGCCCGACTCGGCACATAATAAGCGACCTGCGTGCCGAGTCGGCGGAGCGCCTCTACGAAAAGCGCAGTTGCCGTTTGCCCGTCTACATCGAAGTCGCCCCAGATTAAAATTTTGCCCCTTTGCTGCACAATCTGCGCTAAGAGGTCAGAGGCGCGGGTCAGATCGGGCAAAGATTCAGGGAGCGCGGGTATGTAAGAAGCAGGATCAAGAAAGGCGCGAATCGCGCTCGGCCCACGAATGCCGCGCCTCATGAGGATCGCTGCGATCAGCTCATCTGAGTCACAGGCGTCTAGGACATCAGCGGGGATATCTGGCTCTGGATCGGGCAGTTGCCAAGCGCGCTCTGCCAACGGATGGGTCATTCAGCGCCGCTCACTTCCACTTGCAAATTATTCTCGCGCAGCGCCTTGATCAGCGCCTCACGCTGATCGGCGCGCACAGCAACCGCCTGCGCACCAAGCCGCGCTCCTAGAAAGCGGCGCACTTTCGGCAGCTCAAACAGTTTATCCAAGAGCGCCTCGCTGGGCAGCCGCAAGACCCACAATTGCTCTAAGGTAGCGGTCTGTGCTTGTGCAGAAGCCCACGTCTGCAGCTGCTGAATAACCGCTGTTGGCACTTTATCGCCCGTGACGCGCCGCAGAAAGGTGATGATCTGCTCAGCGCGCACGCCCTGCTTTTGAGCGCGTGCCACGCTCTCAGGCGTGATCAGATACTGATAGCCTTCCACTGAAGAGACGCCACCAATCCAATTGGTGAAGCGCGCCAACTGAAAGCGCTCGTAGCGATTGGTGGCGCGCATAGCGCGGCAAGTGCCCTCAGCGTCCACTGTGATGGGCTTGCCTTCGTTGGGCGCGTTCGGCGGCGGATTGGGCGGCCACTCACTCACGCCGACTAAGGCGCGCCCGTAGGGGGTCAGGCGGCAGACCGCGCCATTCTCAGCGATATCCACTAAACCAAGCCAGTGCATCGGGACGGTCAGGATAAAACGTAAGACTGCGCCATCTACGGCGTGCCAATGCTCAAAGCCGCGCAAATATTTGTTGGTCTTGGCGTCGCGGATGTACCAGCTCTCATAGTCGCCGTCGGGACGCATGAAGTCAGGCTCTTCTTCATGAATCGTCTCGATCAGCTCATCCACAGACCACCAGCCGTTCGGCGGCACCATCTCAAGGTAGCCGCAAATGGCTTGGCGGGCTAGGAGCGGGTCATTTTGCCATGTGCCAGTCCGTTCAACTTTGAGAGTCGGCACGTGGAAGAGTTCGTTGAAGCGGCGGCTGCCCTGCCAGCCTTCGGCAAGGGCGCGCACCTGTGCAGGGCGCGGCGCATCGAGCCATGAGCGCGCCTTGGCAGGCACAGGCTTAATCTTTTCGCTCTCCAGACCCGCAATGCCCATATCGAGGGCAAGGCTGACCATCAGCGCTAAGCGTGCCACCTCCACTTTGCCGATGAAAAACGGCTCTAGCGCCATGCGCTGCTCATCAGAGAGCGACTCATTGACTAGTGGCACATCTTCGTTATAGCAGGCGGCAAGGAACGTAGTCAGATCGTCTACCAGCGAGGTATCTGCAGCACGAATGCCCTGCGGCTCTGGCAGACTCAGCAACGGCTCACTCCGCTGAGCGGGCGCGCTCAGATCATAGCCCGTCTTTTCAATCGGCAAGAGCGGTGCGAGGTCGCTTGGCACGTAGACGAAAGCCTGCCCGCCGCCAAAAGCGATCAAGCCGAGATAGTAAAGCGCCTCCGCGTGACTGACAGGAGACAGATAGGGCTTCTCCCGCACAAGGCGCTCCACGCCCATCTGACGGACTTCCCCAGCAATCCGCTTGAACATCGGCGCGGGCATTTTGTAACCAGCAGAACCCAATAGGGTTTGCAGCACGCCGCGCTGCTCATCGCTCAGGCGCGCCCAGATCGCGGCTGCCCTTTCGCGGTCGAGCATGACCTTGCTCAACGCCGCCACAGCGCCCTTGACGCTCCGCGGCAATTCCACGTCCCAGCGGTTAGCGATGACGCGCAAAAGCTCTAGATCGTAATCAGCAAGAGTCTGTGCTAAATTTTGCATAGCACAAGTGTACCATAAAAGACCGATCAAGGGCAAGCAGGGCTGTCAGGTTCACCATACATCTTGACCGAAAAGGCACAAACGTCCATACTTTATAAGTAGAATTTACGCTGCGCAAATTAGGATGCGCTATGACCTTTGAACAAATCTTCGCCCGTTTGGATGCCGAAGGGCAAAAAATCGTGCAGGTGCTTGCCATCTTCGGGCAACCCGTGACGCCACGCGCAGTCAGTCAAGTTTTGCGCCCATTTTTACCCAATCTGGACTTAATCCGCGCTGAGGCGCGCCTTGAACAGCTGCTCAATGAGTATCCAAGCCTTGTGGGGCGCGAGCGCGGTCATTATTTCCTGAACGATGCCGATTGTCAGGCTGCACTTGCCACGCTTGAGACGGGCGAGCCTTCAGATCGCTATGAGCGCGGCGAACCGCTCTACACGCGCTACACCCTCTTAGACCGCGCTGCTGAGTACTTCAAAACGCGCCGCAAGCCGCGCATGGCGTGGCGCAGCCTTGAAGACCTTGCGCCACAGCTTGCCGAATTCGATCTGCGCGTGCAAGGCGAAGATTATGAGACGGCGGCGACGCTGCTGAACGAAATTTCGTTCAACTATCTGCTGCGCTGGGGACATCATCGCTTGGTAGTGGAGCTGCGTGAGCGCCTTGTGGATAAGCTGGACGATCCCAAATTGGCTCAGAATAACTTGGGTGAGCTGGGCAGCGCCTACGCCTACCTAGGCGAGATGGAAAAAGCCATTGACTGCCAAGAGCGCGCTCTGTTGATCGCACGGCGCAACCGCGACCGCGTCAATGAGGGCGTCTGGCTGACCAATTTGGGCAACCGCTACGTCAATTTGGGTCAGACGCCGCGTGCCGTGCCGTACTATGAGCAGGCGCTTGTGATCGCACGCGATCAGCGCGATAGGCGTGCGGAGGCGCTCAACATCGCTTCACTCGGCACTTGCTATGCCTATCTTGGGCAGATGGAAAAGGCGCTTGAGTGCTACGATCAAGGGCGTAGCATCGCCCGCGAACTCAACGATCTGAGTATGGAAGGCTTCTGCCTGAGCAATTTGGGCAATATTTACGCCTCGCTTGGGCAAGCCACTCGCGCCGTTGCCGCCCATGATCAGGCTATCGAGATTGCGCGGCAAATGGGCAGCCGCGTTGAAGAGGCGCGGCGTCTGGGCAGCCTCGCCGACGCGCTGATCATCGGCGAACATTACGCTGAGGCGATTGAGAATCTGATACTCGGTCTGCAGCTGGATGAAGAGACTGGCTCAGCGCGGGGCAAGAGTTACAAAGGAGTCTCACTGGCGCGTGCCTACCTGTTCACGGGCGATTTGGAGCAGGCGCGTGCCGCTGCAGAGATGGCGCGGCTCTACGATACGCCGCAGAATAACCACAACGCCCTGACCGTTCTAGGCGTGATCGCAACGCGGCAAGGCGATGACATAGCTGCACAAGAGGCGTTCACAGAGGCAATTGCGCAAGCGCGCCAAGCCCTTGAGCATAACGCCAACAATCAGGACGCGCTTGCCGCACAGGGTCTGGCGTTCAGCGGACTGACCTTGCTGGGCGTCGGTCCGCGTGCAGCGAACACTGAAGCCGCCGTGACTGCCTATCGCCTCGCCTATCAGGCGAATAGCAGCGCGGGCTTGGCCGCTTTGGCATTGCGCTTGTTCGATGCGCTTGCGGTTGCTGACCTTGATGGGCGCTTGGGCGCGATTCGTCCTGCGATCACGGGCGGCTAGGCGGACGGCACGCCTCATCACAGACGGGACGCCCGAACAGGCGATTGATCGCATAGCGGCGGCGTGCGATCCAAGTATAGACTCGCCTGCCCAGCCATGCAATCGGCGCGAAGCCCAGCAACGGCGCGCTCCACGCCAAAAGCGGGACGTAACGCGCCATGCAGCGCACGCCGTCGTAGCCTGTGTAGATCGCGCCGTCGGGCGCGATCACGTGAATAGCGCCTAGCGCTGCATCGCGCTCTATCTGCGGAAAGCGCTGTTGCACATAGCTCCAGTCTTGCACGTCAATCAACTCAAGGCGCTTACGCCAATCTAGGCGCCGCCATAGCCGCACTGAGTTCACACAGATGACGCACATGCCGTCATATAGCACTGCCACGCGCTCAGATTTGTCTGTTGCGGTCATTTTTGACGCTCCTGATCTCAAAAAATCGCACAGACACGCTGTTTTGCCCATTGCAGCGCGCTTGACGCCCTGCGCTATAATCAAGACCATGTAAAATCGTCTGTGCAGAGTTAAGGATATCGCTGTGACAGCACCTATCGTCTTGATCGCTGACTTGCATCGCTATGAAGGGCAGACCGTGACCGTGCGCGGCTGGCTCTACGACCGTACAGATAAAGGCAAGCTGCAGTTCCTCAAAGTGCGCGATGGCTCCGGGATCGCTCAGGCAGTTGCCTTTCAGAAAGAGTTGCCGGAGGAAATTTTCAATGCGCTGCGCAGCTTGCCGCAAGAATCCTCGCTGATCGTGACGGGGACAGTGCGCGCTGATAGCCGTGCGCCGGGCTTTCCGGGCGGCTATGAGATCGGCATTACGGACGCGCAGATCATTCAGGTCGCTGATGAGTATCCGATCTCGCCGAAGGAACATGGTGTTGAGTTCCTGATGGATCATCGCCATTTATGGGTGCGATCCTCACGCCAATGGGCGATTCTGCGCATTCGCGCCACAATCATCAAGGCGATCCGCGATTGGCTTGACGATCACGGCTATTTGCTAGTGGATACGCCGATCATCACACCGACTGCTGGCGAGTCCACCACTGAGCTGTTTGAGGTCAAGTATTTTGATGATGTGGCGTATTTGGCGCAGACGGGTCAGCTCTACAACGAAGCCAACATGATGAGCTTCGGCAAAGTCTATTGCTTCGGACCGACTTTCCGCTCTGAAAAGTCCAAGACGCGCCGCCACTTGACCGAATTTTGGATGGTTGAGCCTGAAATGGCGTTTTTCTCCCTTGAAGACCTGATGGACATGGAAGAGCAGTTTGTCAGCGCGATTGTGCAGCGCGTGCTGGAAAAGCATCGCATGGAGCTTAGCATCCTAGAGCGCGATATGGCGCCGCTAGAGCGCGTGGTTGCGCCTTTCCCGCGCATCAGCTATGATGAGGCTGTAGAGCGCTTGAACAAACTGGCTGCTGAGGCGACCGATCCCGAACAACAGGCGGCGTTGCGCATTGAATGGGGCAACGACTTCGGCTCGCCGCATGAGACGGCACTGGCACAGCAGTTTGATCGCCCTGTCTTTGTCTATCATTACCCTACAGCAGTTAAGGCGTTCTACATGCAGCCTGTAGCGGGTCGCCCGGAGGTGTGCCGCAGCGTAGACCTGCTTGCGCCTGAGGGCTATGGCGAGATCACAGGCGGCAGCGAGCGCATCTACGACCGAGCGCTGCTGGAAGAGCGCATCGCCCAGATCGGCATCAATCGGGAGAGCTATGCATGGTATCTCGATCTGCGGCGCTTTGGCAGCGTGCCACATGCCGGCTTTGGCTTGGGCGTGGAGCGCACTGTGGCGTGGATTTGCGGCTTGCCGCACATCCGTGAGACGATTCCTTATCCGCGTATGCTCAAGCGCACCTATCCGTAATCTGAAAGGACAAGTGACCGAATGGACGGGCAAGTGACTATCCCAGCTTTCACCGTAGACGTGATGGCGCTGATCACGTGGCTGATCGTCGGCTTGATCGCGGGCGCATTGGCGAGTTTGCTCACGCGCGGCAGGCTCTATGGGCTGATTCCGAGTCTGATTATCGGCTTGCTGGGCGCTTTTGTGGGCGGTTTTCTCTTCGGCTTGCTCAACATCCAAGTGCCGCAGAATTTGCAAGGCGGCATCACCATTCGCTGGATTGACATCATCGTGGCGTTTGTTGGCTCAGCGATTGTCTTGTTCATCTACGGCTTTTTCTATCGGCGGCGTTAGTAGAACGCTAGGGCAGTATGGCGGCACTCTCTCTGCGTGAGCAACGTTCGCGCCTGAGCGCCCTGCTGGACGTGACTAGTCCAGTGGACGCGCCGACGGCTTACTATGCGCTCGATCACGATCCCAAGCGCTCTACACTCGCCTTGCGCACGGACTCCGACGGTGCGCCTCTCGGCTTTGTAGGGCGTTTTCAGACGGGGATTGACCTATTCCGCCCGCTTGTGGTGATGCAGTGCCGCCATGCTGAGGTCGCCGCCGATTTAATGGCAGAGGTTCTGGTAGCCGGGCGGCAATACTTGTTTTTCAGCAACTTGAATCAGTTGCCTTTGGTCGGCGGCAGTCTGCAGCTGAGCAACGAACGGATTCTCTCGATTTACGTTTTGGATTTAGCGCGCTTCAAGCCTGAGATCAATGTGCTAGTGCGCCTGAAGACCGCGCCGAACGGCACGCCAATGGCGGAGATCAGCAATGGCGGCTATCGGGCTGTGGCAGGCGTCAATTGGCAGTCCTCAGGCTTTGCCGAGATTTACGTGCATGTTGATCCAGAGGTGCGCGGGCGCGGCTGGGGACGGAGCGTGGTCATGGCGTGTACCGAGCGCGTGCGCGCAAGCGGGCGCGTGCCGATCTACTTGGTTGAGCCGAGCAACGCCGAGTCGGTCAAGTTGGCGGAGAGCATCGGCTACCGCGATACTGGCGCCCGCCAAATTTTCGCTGAGGCGCTCTACTTAGGGCATCCTGCCCGAAAGGCGGCACAACCATGAGCGTCAAAGCTATTTTCTTAATGCCCGACGGCTTCCTGTTGGGCTGCGCGACTGCTGCGCACCAAGTGGAAGGCGACTCAGTGGATGACTGGTCGCAGTGGGAAGAGGGAGTCGGTAGGATTTATCAGAATCAGCGCAGCGGCGCCGCTTGTGAGTGGTGGCGCGGGCGTTTCCTTGAGGATTTTGATCGGGCGGCGACCATGCGCAATAACGCGCAGCGCATTTCCATTGCGTGGAGCCGCATTGAGCCGAATGAAGGGCAGTTTGACGAATCTGCCATTGGGCGCTACCGCGAGATGTTGGTCGCGCTACATGATCGCGGCATGAAGCCGATGGTCACGCTGCACCACTTCACCAACCCGATCTGGTTCGCGGAGCGCGGCGGCTGGCTGAACGATGACTCGCCGTCGCTTTTTGTGCGCTTTGTGCGGCGCGCCGTTGAAGGCTTGGGCGACCTGTGCCAGCTGTGGTGTACCATCAACGAGCCAATGGTGCTTGCCACACAGGGCTACCTGTTCGGCTACTGGACGCCGGGCATGAAGAGCATGAAGGCAATGGCGCAGGTCGCTGCGAATTTGCTGCGTGCGCACGCTGCTGCTTATCATGCCATAAAGTCAGTGCAGCCGAATAGTCAGGTGGGCTATGCGCACCATCACATCGGCATACAGCCGAAGGCGCCTGCTTTCTGGAATCGCTTTGCCGCCCAAGCCGCTGATCGCCTGATGAACCTCGCCTTTAACGACGCGCTGCTCACAGGCGTTTTCAAGCTGCCTTTCACGCGCCCTGTGACGGTCGCTGCGGCTAAGGGCGCCTTTGACTGGCTCGGCGTGCAGTACTATCAAGAGCGCCTTGCGACCTTCAATCCGCTCAAGCTGGGCAACGCCATTGGCACAGAGAAACCGAAAGGCGTACCCGTCGGACCGAAGGACTGGGGCGGGCTCGTGCCGCAGAACCTGTTCGGCGTGATTGAGCGGCTCTACAAGCGCTGCGGCAAGCCGATTTACGTCACGGAGAGCGGCGTGCCTGACCCTGAAGATACCTTGCGCCGCCAATGGATCGCGCAGAGCGTGCGCGCCCTGTGGAAGGCGCTTGGCTTCAATTATCCCGTGCGCGGCTATTTCTTCTGGTCACTTTTGGATAACTTCGAATGGGCAGAGGGCTACGATCCGCGCTACAGCTTTGGCTTGTATCAGACCAACTTCGAGACCCAACAGCGCACACAGCGCCTGAGCGCCGTGCTATACCGCGAGATTTGCGCCCAGAATGGACTGAGCGCCGAGATGGTCGCCCAGTATGTTCCAGAGCTCCTGCCAGAGCTATTCCCCGCCTCTGAGGGTACGCCACAAGTGCGCCTGAAGGCGCGTTAGAGCAGCTTGCTCAGGTTATCCATCAGCAGCACAGCTGCCAAGCCGATCACGAACAGAGCAAAGGCTTGGCGCAGCTGCTCAGGCTTCAGCCAGCGCGTCAGGCGGGCGCCGATGAACGTGCCAAGCAAGCCTGAAGCCACAAAGACTGCGATCATGCCGAAATCAAGCGCTGTCTCGCCCAAGTGACCGAGCAGACCCGCCGCGCTGTTCATAGTGATGATCACAAGCGAAGTGCCGACGGCTTGCTTCATTGGTAAACCGACCAGCATGACCAGTGCGGGCACGATCAGGAAGCCGCCGCCCACGCCCAGAAAGCCCGTCAACGCGCCGACAGCCGCCCCGCCGATCAGCACCTTGCGCCAGCACAGCTCTGTCTGTTCCGCACCAGACTCGCCTTTCTTGCGCAGCATCAGCGTCCCGACTACTAGCATCAGCAAGGCGAAAGCGATCATCAGTGCCTCTGAAGGGAAAAATTTGGAGAAATTGGCAGCAAGGTAGGCGAACACCATGCCCACGCCGCCAAACAGCAGAGCGATCGGCCAATTGACTGCGCCGTTTGCCCGATGAAACAGCACGCCGAGCGCGCTATTGGCGCCGACAATGACCAAAGACGCCATCACAGCCGCTTGAGGCGTCTGTCCGACAAGATAGACGAGCATCGGCACGGTCAGGATCGAGCCGCCGCCGCCCAGCAAGCCCAGCGTCAGCCCGATCACCAGACCTAACACGCCGTTGAGCAGAAGGCTCTCAAGGCTCACAGCGCTTTCTCCATCTGCGCTGCACCGCGCTCAGTGGGCAGTCGCCGCGACCACAACGCCTTGCTCTCAGGCAAATTCAGCGCCTGTGTGTAGCCCTGAGCGCGCAACCAGCTCGCTGCAACTTGCGAACGATAGCCGCTGGCACAATAGACCACAATCGGTTTATCGTGCGGTACTTCGGCAAGGCGGCGCGGCAAGTGCCCCACAGGGATGTTCCGTGCGCCGCTGATGTGCAGCTCGGCGTACTCAGTCGCGCCGCGCACGTCCAGCAAAAAGACCTCACCTAGGCGTGCCACTAGGCTATCAGCGTCAATCAGCGGCAAGGAGTCCGTCTGCCCTTGCAAGGCATCGGCTGTGAGGTAGCCGCGCACGTCATCCACGCCAATGGCACGTAGCGCGTTCAGCAGCTCTGGCACGTCTGAGTCGCGCTCCGTCACGAAGTAGAACGGCTTGTTATAGTCCACAAACCAGCCGACGTATGTGCTGAAGCTCTGGCTCGTAGCAGGGATGCTGACTGTCTTGGGCAGGTGTGCCTTGCGGAACGCCTCTTCAGAGCGGAAATCTGCTACGAAGGCGCCTTCAGCGATCAGTGCCTCCAGCTCAGCGCGGCTTAAGCGCTGCGGGATGGGCAACTCGCTGCGCAAGGCAGGTCCGTGCTTGTTGACGTGCTTCATCTGCGCGAAGTAGCGCGGCGCCTCAGGCTGACCCTCTAGCAACCATGTTATAAATGCCGCCTCATCCTCAAACTGGAAGGCGGGATTGAACAGTTTCTCATAGCCGAGCGTCGTGGTGGGCACGGCGCCCAATGCTTTGCCGCAAGCGCTGCCTGCGCCGTGACCCGGAAAGATTTGTAGGTAATCGGGCAGTTGCTTGAAACGCTGCACTGTGGCGAATTGCTGCCGTGCGCCAATTTCCTTCGTGCCGATCATGCCAGCAGCTTCTTCTAGCAAATCAGGGCGCCCAACATCGCCTACGAACAGGAAGTCGCCCGTGAAGACGCCGAACGGCTTGTTGGCAACAGCTGTATCAGTGATCATGAAGCTGATATGCTCAGGCGTATGACCGGGCGTGTGCAGCACCTCGACCTTCACATTGCCGACCATCCACCAATCGCCATCGCGCACCAGCACAGCGTTAGCTGAGTCTGCGTAAGTGTACTTCCACTCAGGCGTCCCCATATCGCTCAGGTAAAGTGTGGCGTCTGTCAGTGCAGCCAGCTCACGAGCGCCGCTGACAAAATCGGCGTGAATATGCGTCTCAGTGACGTGCGTGATGCGCAGACCGTGCGCTGCCGCTGTTGTTATGTACTTCTCCACGTCGCGCTCTGGATCGATCACCAATGCCTCGCCCGTTGCTGCGCAACCGACTAGGTAGGAAGCTTGCGCTAGACGCTCATCGTAAAAATATTTGATCAGCATGGTTATTCCACCTTTCCTCCGCTCATCATCCAAGCCATTGTGCCACCTTTGAGATTGTAAACCTCTGTGTAGCCGCCGCGCACAAGGATATCCGCGCCCGTTCTGCTGCGATTGCCGCTGGCGCACACCACAATCACAGGCTTGCCCTGGGGAATCTCGCCAAGGCGACGCGAGAGCTGATCGAGCGGGATGTTCAGCGCATTTGGGATATGTCCGCTCAAGAATTCGCCCACTGTGCGCACGTCCACCAAGACGTGATCCGTCTCTGGCTCATAGTAGCGCTGACGGTACTCTTGCACGCTCAAATTGCCGTATGCCTCTTGTCTGCGACCGAATAGAAAGCTCATGATCAACCGTTCCTCTCCCTGCTTGGCTTAGCGTTGAATGGGATAGCCCCGCGCCTGCCAGGCGATGAGTCCACCCAGATCGTACACCACCTCGTAGCCTACGCTGCGCAGAATGCGCGCTGCATGGGCGCTGCGATTGCCGCTGCGACAATACAGCACAATTGGCACGTCTTTTGGCACTTCAGCAAGGCGCCGCGAGAGTTCCTCTACTGGGATATTCGCTGCGCCCGCGATGTGTCCGCTCTGAAACTCGCCGACTGTGCGCACGTCCAAGAGCAAGTGCGGCACGTCGCTGAACTGCGCTACATACTCCGCCGGGCTGATCAAGCCGCCGCGCATCGCGGCCGCGCCCACAGTCGGCGTATCAGGACTGGCAGCTGCCATACCGCCTACTACGAGCGGTGCTACAATCACCAGAATGCCCACGCCCAGCACGATCAGCGCGTTGCCTTTGGACTGCGGCTGTGCCTTGCTCGGACGGCGCTTTTTGCTACTCATTAGCCACTCCTGATACATTTACCTGTGTTGAGATGCCGTTTTCTGCGCAAGACTATAGTCTAAACTAAGCGCTTGTGACAGTCCCAAAGGCTAATTTCTAGCGTAAGCTGAGACTTATTCGATCACAACCCTATGCCCTACGATCCGTTTCTCTATCGCTCACCTGAAGGCTATGCCGTGCTAGAAAAGTGGTACGATGAGGCGCTGAGCGCCTTCCGCGTGCCGATCACGACGCGCTACATTCCAACTCGTTTCGGTCAGACGCACGTGATCTGCGCAGGCGCTGAGTCCGCGCCGCCGCTAGTCCTGATTCACGGCTATGGCGCGGGATCGCCGCTATGGCGGCAACAGATCGAAGGCTTGGCGGATCGCTATCGCCTGTATGCGCCTGATTGTGTGGGTCAGCCGGGCAGGAGCGCCACTACGCCGCCTAGCCTGCTAGATGACGGCTGGTCTTGGTGGCTGCAGGACGTGCTAGACGGGCTGGCGCTGCAGCGGGCAGCTCTAGCAGGCACCTGCTTGGGCGGCTGGATGGTCTTGCGCTTTGCCGCCTTTGCCCCAGAGCGAGTCAGCCACGCCATTTTGCTCAGTCCTGTGGGCATTGCGCCCTTCCGTATCTATTGGCGCAGCGGCGTGCCGCTGGTGCTGAATCTGCGCAACGATCCGACGTATTTCGGTCAGCGCCTGATGCGCATGGTCTTTGTGCCGCCGCGCAGCAACCTGAAATTCAACCGTGAGGTCTTCTATGCGCTCAGTCTGGTTGTGAAGCACTACAATGCAGGTGCGCTGGCAGGCATGAGCGCCAAACCGACCCTCCGTGAGGTCTTGCGCGGCACACGCGCCCTGATCAAGTTTGTGCGCGGCGAGCCGAGCCGTGTGTTGCGGCGCGTGCGCGTCCCGACTTTGCTCCTAGTTGGGCAGTACGAAGGCATTTTCGATTCAGGCAAGGCAGTGCGGCGCGCCAAACGCTACATCCCGAACATACACGCCGAAATCCTGCCCAATGTGGGGCACGCAGCCATTTACGATGCCGCTGAACAGGTCAATGCGCGCATTCATGAATTTTTGACAAATAAAGACTTTTTATGTTCTTCATAAACTGTTAATGGAATTTTTGTTGACAACGTTATCTTTTTATCCTACCCTTGTGAAAAAATGAATATATAACACGGCATCTTACCGATCTTTTTGAGAGAAGACCGTTATATGGCGGCGAGAGCTGAGCGTTATTTTGCGCGTATAATGCAAAGTGAGCCTGCTATACGTTCAACGTGACCGCAGCAACGGCGCCACAGGTGTTGAGATGAGAGGAAACCAGTTCTACGATGGTCACGCTACTGTTGATTGAGGACGATCACAATGCGGCGCGCATGGTTGCCAAAGTTCTAGCGCCGCACGGCTTTGAAGTCCACCACGCCCCAAACGGTCTAACGGGCCTGCGCCTCGCCCGCGAGCTCAGTCCGGAGATCATCCTTGTGGATATGGATTTGCCCGATTTAGAGGGCAAGGTGGTGGTCTCGCGGCTGCGCGGCTCGGCTGAGTCAAAGCACCTGCCGATTGTCGCTTTCACGGCAGAGTGCAGCGCTCGCGCCAAGCGCCTTGCGCTTGCCTTCGGCTGCGATGCTTTTATCAGCAAACCGATTGACACACGCACTTTTCCAGAGCAACTACGCCAAATTATGACGCAACACAAAGAGGGAAAAACGCATGTCGGCAAGGCGGATTCTCTACATTGAGGATAACTTTCAGAATCGGCGCTTGGTGCGCAAGATTCTCACCGCAGCGGGCTATGAGGTGATCGAGGCGGAAGATGGCTTGACAGGCATTGCCGTCGCCAAGCGCGAGGTGCCCGACCTGATCCTAATGGATATCAACATGGCGGGCATGGACGGCATGGAAGCTACGGCGATCCTGAAAAGCTCTGACCTCAAGCACATTCCGATCATTGCACTGACTGCTGCCGCCATGAAAGGCGACCGTGAGCGCATCATGGCATCCGGCTGCGATGAGTACATGCAAAAGCCGATCAATCGCACTGAGTTGCTTCAGACAATCGCTCGTTTTCTCAGCTAACTTGCATTTCTCTGCACTGATTGATTGCTAGGCTCACGTCACAACGTGAGCCAAACTTTTATTTAACCCCGCCTTTTCAATGTTCCTTGCCAATGTGGGCAGGATCAGCACTGGTATGAACGGAAGCCGAGACCGATGAGAGCATCAACCTGCAGCTTCAATTGATGATGCGGTGACTGAGCGCGTTCCTGTCAAGGCACTTGACTTGGATAATATCCCGTGAGTGTGCTAGGCACAATTAGATCGTTGCACTGTCCAGACCTTGCTCGATCTGCACAAGCATTGCTCACGCAGCAGGCTCTGCAGCAGCGCAGTAGCGCTAGAGCGTCAAATTGACGAGTCGGCTCTGCGAGCAAGCGCGCAAGCGGTCGCGCTAAGCGAAGGCGAGGCGTAGGGCAGGGAGCGCAACATCGCTGCCCCATCTGCGGTATTATAGACATAAGCAGGGTTCACAATTTATTCCAAAAGAGGGACTTGCGATGAAAAGACTCCTTTTAGTGGCGCTCAGCGTGGCGCTGATCGCTGTATTTGTGCCGTTTTCAGCCGCGACGGCGCAAGGGCAGCCGATCATTTTTGGGATCATCGGCTCGCCCAATGGTAGCACCTTTAGGGGCGTGCGCTTAGCGCTGGAGCAGATCAATCAGCAAGGCGGCGCGCTCTTGCCGAACGGTCAGCGGGTGGGTGTCAGCCCGGCAGTGGCAGAGGCGCGCACGGCAGAAGAGGTGATTGCCGCGATCAGCAGCCTAGAGCAGATCGGCGTTTCGGCAATTTTCGGTCCGGATAGCGCGGGCTTTGCGCGTGCCATTGCCAATCGAGAGCCGAATGGCGCGCCGCTCTTCACAGCAGCGACCAGCAACGAAGTGCCAATTGGACTTGCCACAAATAGTTTCCGCTCGCGTGCGTCCGATACGGCGCGCATGACGGCGCTTGCCGATGCGCTGATCGGCAATTTTGGCGCACGGCGGATCACAATCTATCAGGGGACATCCGCAGGCGCGCCCTCCGCAGCAACAGCGTTAGTTGTGGCGCTCGCACAGCGGCAAGTGGCGGCGACTCCCATCTTGCAAGACCCGAATAGACCTGTTGCAGCAGCTGCGCAGGTGGTGCTAGAGACCCAGCCAGATACGGTTGTCGCCTTTGGTGAGGTGGATCAGCTGGTGGAGCTGTATGAGGCGCTGCGCGAGGCGAATTTCACGGGACGCTTCGTGACCGATCAGGCGGATAATCGCGCCTTTATCAACGGTCTAGGTGCGGCGCCCTTGGCGGGTATGCTCGGCGTGAGCAACTGGCTATTGACGGATCGCTCGCCTGTGAGTGAGGCATTTGTGCGCGCCTATCTGGAGGCATTCGGCGAGGCGCCAGATGCGATCGCAGCGGCAGCCTACGATGCGGCGAATGCCGTCTTAGCTGCCATTGCGCGAGTCGGGGCGCAACCTGCCCAGCTATTCGTTGGATTGCTGACTCTGCCCGCGCAGCCCTCCTTGCAAGGCACGTTCGATCCGTCCATTGGCGGCGGCGAGACAACTCAGAACGTTGTGATCTTTGAGACGAACGCGACGGGCGGCGGGCAGCTCTTTGCGCGTTACCGTGCGGGGCAGCGTCTGCCCGATCTGCCTGAGCAAGTGCTGCAGCCTACCTTGCCGCCTCCTCCGCCGCCACTCGTTCAAGCGACCTTGCCGCCGCCGCCGCCCCCTGTTGTGGTCACAGCCACACCCGCCTTCGTGGAGCTGACCGTGCTGAACGACTTCGTGAATGTGCGCTATGGACCCGGTCAGGAGTACGATCCGCCTATCGGGCGCTTGCCGCGCGGCACCAAAGTTGAGTTGCTGGGCGCAAATCCCACCTACACTTGGTTCAGCTTCAATTTTCAGGGTCAGCTGGCGTGGATCACAGGCGATAGCCGCTTGGTGAGCATTTTCGGGAATGTGCGCACATTGCCCGTAGTGCCAATTCCGCCGACGCGCACGCCCGTCGCCACCCCCACACCGCCGCCGCCCACGCTCTCGCCCTTCCCTGATCTCGTAGTGATCAGTGCCTTCCTGAGCCAGAATCCGCTAAAGGTGTGTATGCCGTTCAACCTGACGGTGACGATACGCAATCAGGGTGGCGCGAATGCCGGTCCATTCGCTGTGGCGGCATCTTTCCAAGGCGTCTACGGGGCAGTGAATGTGCCAGGCTTGGCAAGCCAGCAGCAGACGACTGTCGTCATCACCTATTCGGGCGTGCTATACGTTGGGAGCAACTTCAAAGATGCTGTGATCGTAGACCTGAACAATGAGGTCAACGAAGGTCCGAACGGCAAAGCGAATAACCTGTTCGAGATCATCTACGGCGTGATTTCGTGTCCGTAAGAATCTGCTCATAACAGGCTAGGACTTGCCGCGCAGCCGCCTCCCAGGTGTGCTGTGCGGCAAATTTTTGCCCGTTAGCGCCGAGTCGACGGCGCAGATCGGGGTCGCGCAGCAGGCGGATGATCGCCTCAGATAGGCTTGGCACATCGCCCTGTGGCACAAGGAAGCCCGTCTCGCCCTCGCGGATCGCGTCTTCGGCGCCGCAGTCTCGCGTGCCTATGACGGGCAAGCCTGCAGCACTTGCCTCAAGGTAAACTAGACCGAAGCCTTCGAAGCTCTGCCCTTGATTGAGCGAATGTAGGGCGAAGATATCGGCGGCGGCGTACCAAGCCTTCAGCTCAGGCTCAGGCAGGCGACCAAGCACGTGGACAGCGTCTTGTAAGCCGAGCGCAGCGATGCGCGCCTCTAGTTGCGCCACATATTGCGGATCGCCCTTCGTCTCGCCAATGAAGACGGCTTGCGCCTCTGGAATCTGCGCACGGACAAGTGCCATTGCCTCGACGATCTCTAAGAAGCCCTTGCGCGCCTTGATCTGCCCGACTGAGAGGACAGTCGGGGCGCGCTTGGGAGCGCTCAGGGTGACGGGTTGTGCAAAACGGGCGAGGTTCACGCCATTGGGTATGACGCGAGTCTGGGCGTGCGGCAAGACGGCTCTAACGCGCTGCTCTGTATAGCGGCTGACACAGATGATCGCAGCATGGCGGTAGACACGGCGGTAGAGCGCGCCGAACAGGCGCATTTGGGCGGTCAGAGGCAAGTAGGTGCCGTGCGCAGTCACCACCAGCGGCTTGCGGGCAGTGAGGGCGGCAAGCGTGTATGGCTCTGCTAGCACGTGCAAGAGGTCAGCGTGGTGTGCAGTGCGCCCCACTGCCCAATTTGCAGCGATCAGGCGCGGCGTGAGCAGGCGCGGCGGCGCGGTCAGGCTGGGGAGCAGACGCCGTATCGTTGTGTTGGGCAAATCGAGCGAGGCGGCATGGCGCGAGGTGATCAGCGTGAGCTGTACGCCATGTGCAGCAAGGGCGCTAATTAGATCATAGGCGTGGCGGCTCCAGCCATGCGTCTCAGTGGGGTCAGTGGCGATCAGGGCGATGTGCATGGCTCAGTGGCGCTCACCAAATATAGCGCGTCCAATACGGACATGCGTCGCGCCTTCCTCAATAGCGACCGTGTAATCATCGCTCATGCCCATGCTCAGGCTGTGCCAGTCCGCCTGCGGAAAATCATCGGCAAGTGCGTCGCGCAAGGCGCGCAGCGAGGCGAAGTACGGGCGGGCTTGCTCAGGGTCGCTGACAATGGGCGCAATGGTCATCAAGCCCTCCACTTGCACGAGCGGCAAGCCGATCATGCGCTGAATCTCTGCCCAGAGCGCTTGGCGCACGGCGCGATTGTGTTGCCAGTTGGCAGCCAGCACGCCGTGCTTGCTCGGCTCCCCAGAGATGTTGACCTCGATCAAGACGCGAAAGGGACGCGCATCGCCGCGCCCGCCATCGGCTAATAGGCGGGCGTAGCGCTCCGCAAGGCGGGCGCTATCGAGCGAATGGACGTAGTCGAAGAGCGCTACCACGTCGCGTGCTTTGCGGCTCTGCACATGCCCGATCATGTGCCATATGGCGGCACTGCCGATCTCAGCGATTTTCTCTAGCGCCTCTTCCACGCGGCTCTCGCCGAAATCGAGTTGCCCGCAGCGGATCGCCTCGCGGATAGTGGCGCTTGCGTGCGTCTTGCTGACTGCGACCAGTGTGACTGAATCAGTAGGGCGCCCAGCACGGCGGCAAGCCGCCTCAATCTCACGGCGCACAGCCTCTAGACGTTCAGCGAGTTCGCTCATAACTACTCTCTCAGCATAAAGACGGCGGCAAAGCGCCCAGTTTTGCCGTTCTCAGCGCGGTGCGAATAGAATTCATCTGTGCGCGTTGCCGTACAAATGCCGCTGATCTCAATTTGGCGCACGCCCTGGCGCTCCAAAGCACGCCGATTCGCCTCCCAGAGGTCAAAATAGGCGCTCCCGTCCTCAGCGCGCTGAATCAGCCCGTCAAGCGTGCCGTAGGCGCTCGCCACTGCCTGAACCACTTCCGCGCCCACTTGGTAGCGCGCTGCGCTGATGCTCGGTCCGATGGCGGCTTGCACATCGGCGGGCTGCGTGCCGTAGGCGCTCTGCATAGTGCGCAAGAGGCTCTGAGCGACGCCGCGAATTGTGCCGCGCCAGCCGGCATGGGCAATTCCAATGGCGCGCCGACGCGGATCGTAGAGCAGGATCGGCACGCAATCGGCAAAGCGCATGATCAGCGGCACGCCGCGCCGATTCGTGACCATGCCGTCGGCTTGGGCTAACCAGTCTTGGCTTGGATGCGGCTGATCCACTACAATGCAGTCGGCGCTATGCACCTGCCAGACCGTGCAGGCGCGCTTGCCGTCTACATCAAGCGTCTCGTAGATTTGGCGGAGATTGGCGCGCACATGCGCGGGATCGTCGCCGACTGTGCTGCCGACGTTCAGGGCGGCAAAAGGCGCTTGACTGCTGCCGCCCAGTCGCGTGAAAATGCCGTGTTGCAGCGCCGATTCGTTCGCCCATTGCTCAAATTGGTAGTATACAGCGCCGCCAAACGGCTCGATGCGTCGCATTTATGCTCCGATCTAGGAAGTGTCAGTTGCGCGGCAATTTTACACAAAAGCGACGCGCTTGGGCAGGGCGACTGGGCGCTGAGGTGCTACACTATGGCTGATCATGCGGCTAGATATGGACTATGTCTGAGAATTATCCCTTCGTCACTGTGATCATGCCCATCTATAATGAGGAAGCCTTCATTGCGCGAAGCTTAGGCGCAGTTTTGGCGCAAGACTATCCCTCAGAGCGCTTTGAGGTGATCGTGGCAGACGGCATGAGCCAAGATGCTACGCGCCAAGTCATTCAAAGCCTGCCTGAGGCGGAGCGCGTGCGCATTGTGGATAATCCGCAGCGCATTCAGGCAGCAGCGATGAACATCGCCCTTGCGCACGCCAAAGGCGAGATCATCGTGCGCGTAGACGGGCATACCATCATCGCGCCTGACTATCTGCGCGCTTGTGTGCGCGCCCTGCAAAGCACAGAGGCTTGGAACGTCGGCGGCGGCATGTATCCTGTCGGTGAGACGCCTATGGGCAAAGCGATTGCCGCAGCAGGCAGGTCTGCTTTTGCCGTGCCGACGGCTTTCCACGTCAGCCAGCAGCCCGCCTATACAGATACGGTCTACATGGGCGCGTGGTGGCGCTGGGCGCTAGAGCGCGCAGGCGGCTACGATCCTGCCTTCGCCATCAACGAAGATTATGAGCTGAACTATCGGATTCGGGCGGCGGGCGGCAAAATTTATTTCTCGCCTGAAATCCGCTCCGATTACTACTGCAGGCAGAGCCTCCCAGCGCTGTGGCAGCAATACTATCGCTACGGGATCGGGCGTGTGCAGACTCTCAAGAAACATCCGAAGTCGCTGCGCGTGCGGCAGCTGGTTGCGCCGTTATTCGTGGCAGGAGTCTTTAGCGGCGCGCTGATCGCACCATTCAGCCCGCTGCTGCGGACGTTATGGCTGCTCGGCTTGGCACTCTACGCTGCAACAAATCTCTTTTTCAGTTGGCGCGTGGCGCGCAGGCACGGCATGGCGCACTTCTTGCGCTTGCCGCTCATCTTCTTGACGATCCACCTAGCATGGGGACTCGGTTTTTGGCGCGGCATTTTGAAGCGCTAAGCCTACAGCGTATAATCTGCCTATCTTGAGTTCGGATGCTAGGATGCGAGTCCATTTATTGCGTTTACTCAGCCTGTTGCTGCTCTGCGCAGCGCTGAGCAGCCTATCGCTCGTACAGGCGCAAGAGGGCGGCGATAAACCGACTACGGGCATGACCATTCACGTGGTGCAGCGCGGCGAGACGCTCTTCCGCATTGCGCAACGCTACGGCACAACTGTCGAAGACCTCGTTCGGCTGAACGGCATTCGAAATCCTGCAGCGCTCACCGTCGGACAGCGTCTCATTGTGCCAAGCGCGCCCGTGCCGCCTGAAGAGTCATCCATCGGCATTCCAACAGAATACACGCTCCAAATTGGCGATACGCTCTTCAAGCTGGCAGCTGCCTTCGGCACCACAGAGGCGGCAATTGCGCAGCGCAACTATATCACCAATCCGCGCCAAATGTACATCGGGCAGCGCATCGCCCTTCAGGAAGGCTCAGAGAGCGCACAAGGCATTAAAACAGGCTGGATTCACCGCGTGGAGCGCGGCGAAACGCTCTACCACATTGCAGCACGCTACAGCACCTCCGCCGACTTGATTCGGCTGATCAATCGCCTGCCTCGCGCCGATATGCTCTACATCGGTCAGCCCTTGATCATCCCCACTGATGAGAGCGGCATCCCGCTGACTGACTTGCCGCGTCCCTTTGTCCGTTTTGAGATGACAGCAGCTGAGCAAGGGCGCACCAGCGTGTTACGAATGGTCACAGTGCAGCCGACGCGCCTTGCGATCGCCTTTATGGGCAAGTCCGTGACAGTTTTCAGCGATGAATCGGGCGTGATGCATACAGCACTGCTGGGCATTGAAGCGCTGGCAGAGCCGAATCTCTATCCGCTGCGCGTGACCGCTACATCCGCCAATGGCACACAGCACACGGCTGAATGGCGCGTCCGTGTGGCTGATGGTGGCTACCGCAGCGAGGCAATTACGCTCACTGCCAATCAGCTTGATTTGCTCAATCCTACTATCACGCAGCCTGAGGAAGAGCGCGTGCGGCAAGCAGTCAGTGTAATCACGCCACAGCGCTATTTCGGCGGTCTGATGGGCTTGCCCTGCGCGGCGCCGGTCACCTCGCCCTTTGGGACGCGCCGTAGCTACAATGGCGGCGCGCTGAACACCATCCACACAGGCACGGACTTCGCCGCCTTGCCGGGCGCTGCGGTCTATGCGCCTGCAGCGGGCATGGTAGTGCTGGCAGAGCCACTGACCGTGCGCGGCAACGCCATCATCATTGATCACGGCTGGGGAATCTTCACAGGCTACTGGCACCTAGAGAGCATCGGTGTGCGAGCAGGTGCATTCGTGCAAGCAGGTGACGTGATCGGTACAGTCGGCAGCAGCGGACGCTCAACTGGTCCGCACCTGCACTGGGAGCTATTCGTGCGAGGCGTGCAAGTTGATCCGCTGCAATGGACGAAGCAGAGTTTCCCGTAGCTCTTTTTGACAAGCAGCGCCGCCCGACTTAAAATCCATTTAACGGATAGCGCTGCAAAAGCAACCCGCTGTGCCAAAAAAATGGTACAGCGATAGCTTTTTGACACTGTTCAAGGAAGTAATCTTTAGAGAAAGGGAAATCGCCGCGATGAGGCGAACGCTATGAAAGAGTATACCACTGAATTTATACGAAACGTGGCTTTGGTCGGTCATCAGGGCGCCGGCAAGACCAGCCTAACGGAGGCGCTGCTCTTCACAGCGGGCAATACCACGCGCATGGGCAAAGTGGCAGATGGCACCACAGTCTCTGACCATGACGAAGAAGAGAAGGCGCGCCAACTCTCCATCAGCACCTCGCTCATCCCGATTGAGTTCCAAGACCACAAGATCAACGTGCTGGATACGCCCGGCTATACCGATTTTCAAGGTGAAGTGAAAAATGCCGTGCGCGTGTGCGATTCCGTTGTCGTAGTCGTGGATGCTGTGAACGGACCTGAAGTTGGCACGGAGCTGGCATGGCAATTTGCTGATGAATTCAATCAGCCGATTTTAGTCGTTATCAATAAGATTAACCGCGAGAATGCCAGCTTTGCGCGCACGCTCGAAGCGCTGCATGTGCGCTTCCCTGAGTATAAATTCATCCCTGTGCTGCTGCCGATAGGTGAGGGGAGCGCCTTCAAAGGCGTGATCAATGTGCTGACCCAAAAGGCATACTACGGCACAGGCGCCGAGCGCAGCGAACCGCCTGCCGAAATGCTCCCTGAGATCGAAAAAGCGCACCTTGCCCTTGTAGAGGCGGCAGCTGAGGCGAGTAACGAGCTGGTCGAGAAATATTTTGAGACTCAGACGCTCAGCTTTGAGGAAATTCGTGATGGGATGCGCATGGCAGCCCGCGACGCCGATCTAAAGACCGTGCCAGTCCTCGTTGCCAGCGGCGAACTGAACATCGGCACTTATCCGCTGCTGGAGGCGCTCTTAGTGTATGTCTCGCCGCCTTCACAGCGCCGCGTCGCACTTCAAAATAAGCCCGATGAGGAAGTGCAATTCCTAGATCGTCCCCAGTCAGATGACAAGCCGCCCGCCGCCTTCGTCTTCAAGACCGTTTTTGATCGCTACGTCGGCACACTGAGCTATTTCCGCATTTTCAGTGGCAAGCTAGAGAGCGGTCACACCTACTTCAACGCCGAAAAAGGGCAAGAGGAACGGCTCGGACAGCTGTTGGTCATGCGCGGCAAAGAGCAGATGCCCGTACCCGTGCTGCACTCAGGCGATATCGGCGCTGTGGCGAAGTTGAGCGTCACGCAGACGAACGACACGCTCTCGACCAAAGAGCATCCCTTCGTCATCCGCAAACCGACCTATCCCGATCCGATCTACTCAGTGGCGCTTGAGCCGAAAACGCAGGCTGATGGCACCAAAATGGGTACAGCGCTCACGCAGCTGGTGCAAGCCGATCCGACCCTGCGCTGGCGGCAAGACCCCGCCACCAAGCAAGTAGTGCTTTCAGGCATGGGCGATATCCACATTGCTGTGGCTGTGGCACGCGCAGAGCGCATGGGCGTTGGCTTGACCACTTCGGTGCCCAAAGTGCCGTACCGCGAGACGATCACAAAAGTCAGCACAGCTAGCTATCGCCACAAAAAACAGACAGGTGGCGCGGGTCAGTTCGGCGAAGTGCATCTGCGCATTGAGCCACTGGCAGATAGCGAGTTCGAATACGTTAACGAAGTAGTCGGCGGCGCCATCTCACAGACATTTATCCCGTCTATTGAGAAAGGTATCCGCTCCGTGATGGAGCAAGGCGTGCTGGCAGGCTGCCCGATTGTGAACGTCAAAGTGGCAGTGGTAGACGGCAAAATGCATCCTGTGGACTCGAAAGACATTGCCTTTCAGATCGCAGGGCGCGAGGCGTTCAAAGAGGCGTTCCTACAAGCAGCACCCGCTCTGCAAGAGCCGATCATGCTAGTGCGCGTGGTAGTGCCTGAGGAAAACATGGGCGATGTGATCAGCGATCTGACCTCACGGCGCGGGCGCGTGCTAGGCATGGATACCGAAAAAGGGCGTAGCGTAGTGACTGCATACGTGCCGCTGGCTGAGATGCAGCGTTACAGCAACGATCTGCGCTCGATGACGGGCGGGCGCGGCGTCTACACCATGACCTTTGATCGCTACGAGACCGTGCCAAGCCATATTGCGCAGCAAGTCATCGCTGCCTACAAAGCCGAACAGAGCCAAAACGCCTGACCTTTCTGCACAGGTACTCTCCCAAAAACAAAGGCGGCAGGGAATTTCTCCCTGCCGCCTGTTGTTCTTCTCTAGCCAATCACGGGCAGAACGGCCAGCACGCGGGCAGTGGTGTATCCGTGGGGCGTGGCGTGTTCGTCCGGCTGGGCGTTGGAGTCGCTGTTGCCGGCTGCGTCACAGTGGGAGTTGGCGTCGCCGTTCTAGTTGCCGTAGCTGAAGGCGTGCGCGTTGGCGTGCGCGTCGCTGTCTGGGACGGCGTCGGCGTGATAGACGGCGTGAGCGTACGCGACGGTGTCTGTGTGGGCGTGCGCGTGGCAGTCGGTGTGAACGTTGCCGTCGGCGTGAACGTTGGCGTGCGCGTCGGCGTGTTAGATGGCGTGAACGTGCGCGAGGGCGTGAACGTATGTGAGGGCGTCAGTGTGATAGACGGCGTGAAAGTCGCTGTGAAGGTTGGCGTACGCGAGGGCGTCAGCGTGCGTGAGGGCGTGAAAGTTGGCGTGGGCGTATTCGTACGCGTGGGCGTATTCGTACGCGTGGGCGTATTTGTGCGCGTCGGTGTGTTAGATGGCGTGAACGTGAACGACGGCGTGAAGGTCGGGGTGCGCGAGGGCGTCGGCGTGAAGGTCGCTGTGCCGATGGGCGTTGCCGCTGGCGGGATAACGATCACGCAGCCATTATCAAGCGTCACGGATGAGTTATTGAAGTCTGAGACGAACACAAGACCTGGGAACTGCGATTGCAGGTTCTGGTTCGTGCCGTCAAAGTCCACCCAGAAGGGATGCGAAGTGCCAACCTCGAAGAAGGGCGAGGTGCGCCACTCAGCATCGGTAGAGCGCCCAATGGTGGGTGAAGTCGTGGCGCCTGGATTTTGCTCCCACATGGTGACGGTATCGGTTGAGAAGGCACTCGCGCCTTTAGCTGCTACACGCGGTAGAGACATTCCGACGAAGTAGCGTCTCCAGTGTAGGTCAAAGCCAACGATAGAGACCGGACGACCGTAGGCTAGGTCGTTATGGGTGAACTGGAAACGCACAACGCCGAAGGTCTGGAAGGTCTGGAAGGTGAACGAGTAGAGCGCACAGTTGGGCGCTGTAGTCGGTGTTGGGCTAGGTGGCGTAGGCGAAGGCACGCCCGGGAAGCCGACTTCGCAGCGCTGACCGCCACCATTGCCGTTTTCGGTCAGCACTATGCGTAAGTTGGCAAAGTCAAAGCGCGAGAAAGCATCGCTCAGGTTCGCCGGTCCATTGACCATACGCATCTGCCACGTTGTGACAGCGCCTTCACCACGTACTGCGCGATGAGTCCAGTTAGGTGCTGTGCCATTGTTCCAGACACGGCGGTTGCGGTCAATGGTATCGCCGGAACGCACAGGCGCGAAGACCGTCTCATAAGTCCAGATCGGCGTATAAGGCGTGAAAGGATTGGGCGGTACAAGCCCGACTTGATCGGGATAGACGTTCGGATAAAGCGGATTGTTCGTCCAAGCGGCTAGGATCGACTCCACAAACATCGGACCGGGATTGTCGTTCTGGATATCCACACGCACGAAATTGCCTTCCAAGCGCAGGTCGCCCACTACACGGATGTTAGCACAGCTGGGCGTGGCTGTGGGCGTGAGCGTAATGCTCGGGGTAGCCGTTGGCGTGAAAGTGCTGGTAGGCGTGCGCGTTGCGGTAGGTCCGGGCGAAGGCGTGAAATCTCTGGGCTGTGTAGGCAACGGCGTGAAGGTCGGTCCACCGCTAGGCGGCAGCTCTAGCACACGCGCCGAGCGGAAGACTTCATTGATCATCGTACGGCGTGCCTCAAGGCGGATGAAGGCAGGATGATCGCCATTAGCATCGCGCTCCAAAAAGGGGAGAGGCGTGATAAGTGGATGATTGAAGTAAACCACCACTTCCACAAAGTCGCCCGGACCGCCCGGATCGAACTGATTGATGCCCTGTCGCAGATCGAGGTTGTCGCCGTAATCGTTCAGGGCATTCATGTCAGTTACGCCATCAGGCTTAATCACTTCGTTGATAGTACAGAGGCGAATACCCTCAGCCTGATAGCCGTAAACAGCTTTGTTGGAAGCATTCGTGACATACCCAAGCTCGTTTCTGTAGCGAGGCTGCGAGGAAATGAGCGTCCCGTTACCTATTGCTGGGCGCGAGCTACACACGAAGACGTGAAACCAGCCCGGTCGCATGGAGGCATCGCCGCCTGGCTCAGTGTTAATCCCAGTGCCGGGGATGCGATACCAAGGTTCCAGCGCCAAGCCGCCGGCTGCCACACGCGCTGCCGTGGTCATAGAGACAAGTCGCAGCACGTCTTGGCGCAGCCAGCGGTGCTCATCCAGAGTCGGATCGCAGTCAATGCCGTTGTAGCGCGAGGCGAAGAATGATTCATCGTTCATCTTATCCACGCCGGGCAACGCTGGACCTGTGAACCGATCGAAGCGGAAACGATCCCCGTTGATGGCGCTGCCAACAGGGTTGAAGCTCCCGCGCTGATCGCCTACAACGCATGGAACACCATCGCCACTCGCGCCTGTGCCGCCCGTCCCATCTGCCCACGGCTCTGCGACATTAGCGGGAATATGAGGCGTCCAAGGGTTATTGATGTTGTTGAACAGCACTTGATCGTAGCGACCCGTGACGCCGTAGCGTGCAGCAGCACGCGCAGCGTTTTGGATGGTCAGCCAGGCTTGGAAAATGCGCCCAAACTCAATGATGCCCCACATTAGCGCAAGCAAGATTGGTAGTGTGAGCGCAAACTCGACTAGGGTCTGCCCTTTGCGGCGGGCGCGTCGTGCCGCAGAAGGTGGGGCATTCGGTTGACGGCGGAAGTTGAACATAGCCGCGATTTCCCTCTTGAGCGTTAGCGTGAAAGCCGTGTGAACAGCCGCCCTGCAATTTCTGTGAAGGCGTCGTTCACTGCACGGATATCGGTAGCAAACCAGAACTGACCACAGTTAGCTCGCGCCGCCTCTTCATAAGCAGCATCACCGGGCAAGACGCTGCGCAGGCGCGGATGCGTGTAGTCATATTCCGAACACGGATCAGGCGGGCGCGAGGGGTCTACAATCGTGCGCCCATCGCGCACGACGCGATACGCCTCGTGACCGGGCGGCGGGAAGTAGCCATCGCCCATCAAGTTACGCATAGCTTGCATCTGTGCAAAGTCTGGGCGTGTAGCGCGATACCACGCCTGCAGATGGTTGTCAATAATACCGTTATCGCCAGCATCAGCAATGTAGCGTAGCGCCTTGACGCCCAAGATATTAAAGGCTGTGTTGGTAAGCCGCCCCTGCGCATCCCGTTGAGCAAAGAAGATGGTGAACATGGCGATAAAGTTGCCGCGTTGTCTATCGCTGAACTCAATCAAGCCTGCAAAATCAGCCTGATCGCGTACGTAGTCATCAGGGTCATACTGCGGATCGCATCTGCCACCGTTGAGATTCAGCCGCCCATACTCATCCATGCAAAAGTGCCGCGTGTCAGGGTCACCATCTACACAGTAGGGCAGCGCAGGCTCGCCGAACCACTGATAGGGCAGCCCGTTAGCAGGATTAACCATGCTAGACCACCAGAATGGGCGTGTATCGTTAGCCGTGCATTGTGGCAGGATAGGACCAGCCCAGCGTTCATCATTGGCTTGGTTGCAGAAGGTATACCACGGGCAGAAGCCAAAGCTGGCACGATAACTGCCGTCCTCATATCTTGAGATGCCCCACGGTAGCGTTTCCGGACCGTCGGGTGGCGGCCAGCCATTCTCCTCAACACAATATTGGGGCTCGCGCCCAAACTTGAGGTCAAAGCGACCGCCGGGCAATTCAACGATCATTTCGGGCAATAGATCATTGCGCGTGAGCACGCCACTACGAATATCATTGAGAACTTGGCGGCAGTCGTCTATATCACCGTCACCGTCGAAGTCCTGCTCACAGCGGCAGTAGCGCACAATCTCTTGAGGTGAAAGATCAGCAGGTTTCCATGTACCTGGCCCGTACACACCTGAGCCAGCAGGCACTGCCAACCAATTCTGAGGCGCGCTCATCGCCTCGCCACCAGCAGCTTGCCCGCTGCCTAGGAAGAAGCGGTAGTCAGGCGTACGGTTCGGAAAACCATCGCTCAGCAGAACCATCACCCAGACCGCCTCACGCCGAATGTACTCAGGATTGGTAATGGCAGCCCGCGCTTGGAAAATGCCGCCGCCCATATCGGTATCAGCGCACTGCGAGTGAACCCAGTAGCTCTGGACACGCCGCTGGTTGATGTAGTCAGGTGCGGAGGTGTAAGGCAGCGTGTAGCACTCAGACAGACTTTGCCGCCCAGTCGAATTGACGACGATGCCTACCTTTCTATTGAGCGTATCTACCGCTGTTAGCTTGTCAAGCATAAAAGGCGGTGCGCCGGGCGCGTCGCTTGGCTTGATGATACGCGCTTCATTATCAAAAGTGACCAGCACTAAGCGGTCGCCACGAACAAAGTCAAGGCGCTTGATGAAGCGGCGGGCAGCATCGCGCACTTTCTTAAAGGGCTGACAGATCAAGTCGCTGAAGTTGCCATCTGGCAGACCGCTCACCACTCTTGAGGCGCCGCCGACCACAGGCGGATTGGTAGGCAAAATGCCATTGGTCATGATCTTCGCCTCAAGCAGGCTCGGATCGTCATAGATATACCAGTTCATGCGGTCGTAGTCCCCGCTAGAGGGCGGAGGTTGCTGCGTCGTGGGATCGTTGCAACAGGCGCCCCACGCATAGTTCGAGGCGTAGTTCGCTTCATACCAGACAAAACGCGGATCCATGTACCAGCACTCACGGCGGATTGCTGGGAAGCCATTCGGGTCTAAACCTGTTCCAGGGTCTTCAGGGCGCGCATCAAGCGGATCGCTAGGCGTCCGATAGGGGTAAGGTTGCAAGCCCAGCTCAAGGAAGGGCTGAAAAGCGCGCAGCGCCTCACGGTTCGTCTCTACAGGATCAACATTGTTAGGGATTCTTGGATAGGTTACTTGCCCAAAATATGTCTCCGAAGACATTGAGCGCGATGTGTCAATTACCAGTGCCACGTCTAGCACAGCTGTCTGTGAGACCGAACTTGCCTCTAAGATGATCTCTGGACCCCAGATGAATGAGAGAAAGGTAGTGGGCGAGCGCATCTGGGCTGTGACGCGCACTAGCTTTTGCGGATCAGGGCGGCACAGCTCCGAAGGCGGGACGCTGTTCAGCAAGGCGGGTAGCGGGTCAATCGTCCCCGGATTCCTGCGCACATAGTCCGCCATTTCGGTCTCGCAGGTATCCACAAACACACTGCTGACCTCAATGTTGCCCTGCAGGCGAATAAACTGCTGTGCTGCTGCTACCAAAGTGCGGTAATCTGTGCCTTCGCGGATTTGTCCCGCTGCGGCGATCGCTGCAGCGTCCACAGCGCGCACAAGCGTGCTGTAGCGCACCAGCATCAAACCGACGTCTACGGCAATGCCCACAAAGGCAACGAGGGCGACGAAGGCGAACGCCACAATCAGCAGGGACTGCCCATTGCGGCTACGCCGATTCATCAAGCGAATGAACTGATTGAAGGATGACTGCATTGAGCCTCTCTCCTTACCTTACAGTTAGTTCCCGGTCATTGTCTCAGGCGTGAAAGTTGCTTGGGCGCCGGGTGCCGGGAAGAAAGCATAGACATGGAAAACGGGATTGTTAACGAGCGATCCGTCAATGCCACCGCCTAACATCACGCCAACCGGCTGGAAGAAACGCGGGTGGTACTGCCAGAACATCTCGACCAAGACCAAACCGCCGTTCGGTCGGTAGGCGTCAAGTCCCATTGTGGAGAGCGTAGCATTCAGCCGCGCTTCAACCTCTTGGACCGTAAAGCGTGAGCCAAGGCAATAATCGTTCGGGTTGCTAGGGTTCACAGTGCCAACAGCGTTGCCTGTGAAGACAAAACCGCGAATGCCCTGCGATTCTGAAGTGATGTTAGTCCGTGCGCTGTTGTAGCGCGGATCTGTTATGGGAATGCCGTAACCTAGCTCATCTAGATCGGCCGGACGCCCGCGCCGCCACGCTGAGTAGAGATCGGGCGTTTTGTAATCAAAGGGATCGCGGTCATCGCCGCTGCCATCAGCTGTGGTGCAATAGCGATTATCGCGTGGGTAGCGACCTGTAATGCGAACGTACAAGCCGTTGCTTGGCACAGTTGGTCCGCGCACGCCGCCCGGCACAGCATCTTTGAAGGGCTTATTGAAATCCATCATGGTGTACGAAAAAGCTGAGACGACAATGTCGTTTCTGGTGAACTCGGCGCTGCGATCAGGGTTGGTAGGCGGCGTGCGTCCGTCAGAGCCCCATGGACGCAAGTCTTCGAACTCCATCGGCGGCATACTTAAGATGATCTGGCAGACGATACCATCGAAGAAGCCAAAAGCGCCTTCAGGACCGACAACATAGCCATAGCGTGCTGCATCTGGTCCGCGTGGCACTTGGCGGTTTTGGTTCAGGTTATCGCCTAGGTTGAAGAGATGCGCCCCACCCGGCGGCGGGATGAACGTATCACAGTCTAGGCGATTGTAATTGCGCGTATCTCTCTCATCCCAGAACACAGGGCTGAGATTAGCGCCGCGCCGCCCTGCCTCGCGCACCAGGTCGAGCATGGTCAGATAGTAATTCATGGCAAAGCCCATCTCAGCCAAGCCCAGCACCATCAGAATCAGGATCGGAAAGGTGATCGCCGATTCGACTAGGCTTTGCCCTTTGGCGGCATTGGGCTTTCCATCAAGAACGTTGATGAGCTGTTTCAACGTTTTTTGCATAAGCATCCCTCAAATAAGCTGCCTTCGGTTCGGCGTCTTGCCGATGCCACGCGAATGATTGCCTGATAGAATACTGCTGCAAACATCATACCACAGAGCCTGTGAAGGGCATTGTCGTAGAATGTAGGGAGTCTGTAAGGATTTGTAGCTTTCCCGATCATTCATTTCAAGCGTGTTTGAGGGGCGCAAGAGCGCTGTTGTGCTGAATTGCCTGCAGCATGGTAAAATAGGCAGCCATGGTTAGCCAAGAGACTCTCCAACAAGCGAAAAATGCGCTTGCCGCGCCGCTCATCGCGGTTATCCCTGCTTTCAATGAGGATCGCTTCATTGCCAGCGTGGTTCTGAAGGCGCGCCGCCATGTAGATCACGTGATCGTGGTAGATGACGGCTCACAAGATGAGACAGCATGGTTGGCAGAGGCGGCGGGCGCTGAAGTTATCCGCCAAGCCAATAGCGGCAAGGCGGCGGCGCTGAACACAGGTCTGGCGGCTGCGCAAGCACGCAACGCCGCTGCTGTCATCCTGCTTGATGGCGACGGACAGCACGATCCGAACGATATTCCGCGCTTGTTAGAGCCAATTCAACGCGGCGCTGCCGATTTGGTAGTCGGCTCGCGCTTCATGGGCTTAGCCAGCAACACGCCGCGCTGGCGGATCATCGGGCAGCAGGCGCTCACAGCTTTAACAAATGCCGCCTCAGGCGTGGCGCTCTCAGATTCGCAGAGCGGCTTTCGAGCGCTCTCACAACGGGCGCTCAGCCTGATGAACTTCACCTCACGCGGCTTTTCGGTTGAGTCTGAAATGCAATTCTTGATGCGTCAACACAATCTTCAAGCGCTTGAGGTGCCGATTCGCGTCAACTACGATGAAAAGCCCAAACGCAACCCATTTGCGCACGGCTTCCAGGTCTTGACGGGCGTGTTGCGCCTTGTCGGACAGCACCGTCCGCTCTTTTTCTTCGGCGTCACGGGCATGTTAGCCATTCTGATAGGCTTGATACTGGGCGCGAGCGTGGTCTCGACCTACAATACGTATTCATCTCTCGCGCTTGGCACGGCGCTAATTGCGATCACGCTGTGTATCATCGGCGTGTTCGCCATTTTCACAGGCGTGATCTTGCACACCATTCGCGCCTACATGACGGAACGCTAATCGGCAAGCCATGTGCGCACTAGCTGTGCCATCTCTGTCAATGGCACGCGCTCAATCATGCTAGGCGGCAAACTATCGAGGAATAGCTGCGCATAGTCACGGCTGATCATGCGCCTATCAAGGATGACTAGCACATGGTGCCGGCGTCGCTCCCCGATCAGCCTACCTACGGTCTGGCGGAAGCGCAGCACGGCTGAAGGCACAGCATAGTGCTGAAAAGCATTCTCATAGCTTTCACCACGCGCTAGGAACAGCGGATCGTTTGGCACAGCAAAAGGCAGGCGCGTGAGCAGCACAGCGCGCAACTCATCCTCACCAAAAGTGACGTCATCCCATGCGCCGCGCACGCCCAACAAGACAGCTTTCCTGCCCAAAGCACGGAACGTCTCCAGCAAAGCGCCCTGACTGCTCCCATCAGATTGATCCAGCACGCTCAAATCGCCCAAGCGCAGGCGCGCTGCAATGGTCTGTGCCAATTGACGCAGCTGCGTAAAGCTGCTGAACAGCGCCAACAGACGCCCGTCTGCTGCGACCGCTAATTCGATCACGGCGCGCTCCAAATAGCGCAAGTAACGCTCACCTTCAGCGGGTTCTGGGGCGTCGGTCGGTAGAATGATCAAGGTATGGCGCGCTTGTGGCTCGCGAGCAGGCTGCACGTAGGTCAGCGTTTGAGGCGGCAAGCCGAGGCGCTGCCGCAGATAGCTGAAATCGTCGCCGACTCGCAAAGCCGTGCCGCTGATCACAGCAGTCTCCAATTTACGCCACAAATGAGTCTGGAGCAGCGCGCCGGGCTGCAGGGGCGCGCTGTGCAAAGTCAGGCGCTTGCCCCGATTCGGCTCTGCGCTCAGCTCCGCCCAAAAGACAAATTCAGGGCGCGTGCCGCTGATGCACGCCTCTAGCAGCTCGTGCAAGCGCTGCACCATATGCGCCGTGCCTTCTGTGCGAAAAGCAAGTTGGCGCGCTAAGGCATATTTCTCATGATAGATGACCAGCTGTTTTGCCAGTTGCGCTAACGCCTCAGCCAACGCCTGCGTAAACTGACCCAAAATACTCCAAGCGGCGCGCACCTGTCCGAAAGCGGCTTTGTGGCGCATCTCATCGGTTAAGCGGATCGTCAAGCCGTACTCGCCGAGTGGCGTGTCGGTGGTCGCCTCGAAGAAGGCTTGCAAAGCGCGGAACAGGTTCTCCAAATGATAAGGGGTCTGGGCGGCAGCATCGGCAAGGTTGCCACAAAAGCGCGTCAAGTTGAGATCGGGCTTGGGCGGCAACTTGCCTTTCGCCTCTGCCAAAATATCGCCAATCAAGCCATGCTGCGCGCTGTTAATTTCAGCCAATTGGCGCTTCAGGCGCGCTGCATCAAGGCGCGTGTGCTGACTTTCAGTGGCAAGGTCTTCCAGCCAATTGGCTTCATCGGCGATCAAGCGCTCAAACGACGGCAAGAGCGGATCGCGCTCACTGATTTCAGCCGCTAACGTGCCGTGATCAACAATGATCAAGTGCGCCTGCGCGGCTAAACGCCGATCTCGATGCATAGGACAACGCCCGCCCATCTGACTCTGACAGCGCTCAGCCGTGCAGCTCTCAGCTTCGGCGTTCAGTTGCGCCCAAGCCACATACTCTCCACTCCCACGAATGGAGGGCTGCTGCGCCCGCTCAGCTCTGCCCTCCCAGAGCCAGATCAGCGTCTTTGCCAAGAGGCGCATCTCTTCTACACTCTGCGCGCCTTGCCGTCTGAGAATTTGCAAGCGCTCTGGACACAAATAGTCAGCGCGTTTGTGCAAAAAATGCGCTCGCAGAGCAGGATAGCGCGCCTGTAAGGCAGGGATTGCACGCTCGCGCAGTTGCTGATAAAGCGCCTCACTGCCATAGGCGATCACAACAGGCTCAGCGTGCTGGAGTGCCCAGCGCGCCGCTAATTCAAGGTATGGCGGCTCGGTGCTTGGCACGCCCTCAAACATCAAGAAATGCGCCGACTCAAAGGCATTCACGAGCGGCGAGAGCGGCTCCAGCTGTGGCGATGGCAACTCGCTCTGCAGCGCGAGAGGCGCCTGTTCTGGTGCAGCATGGAAAGCGCCCTCTAACGGATCGGCAAGGCTTAGCGGATCAGTTTGGCGCTCGCGCAGCGCCGCCTCAAAGGGCAACGTCCCGCGCCACGCTAACGGCGCAGCCAAAAGCGCGATCTCACGCAGCAGATTCAACGGCAACGTGAGCAGTTTATTCCACAGCGCATAGTAAAGCCTGCCACAGGCGATAGCATCGGTCAGCGCACGATGGTAATCGCCCTCCGGCGCAATGTTGAACAGCTGCATGAGCGCGTTCAGGTTGTAGCGGTCAGCGGTCGGCAACAAAACAGAGGCAAGTTCGTAGGTATCCACAGCTTGGTGCGCCGTGAACAGCCGCTGCTTGTGCAAAAAGCGCAGATCGAACTCGATGCTATGCCCCACTAGGACTGAATCGCCCACGAAGGCTTGCAAAGCGGGCAAGACCTGCTCCAGTTTGGGCGCGCCGATCATATCCTCATTGCGAATGCCCGTGATCTCGGTCACACGCGAGGGGATGCTCACCGACGGGTTGACCAGCGTGCTATAGGTCGCTAGGATCGCGCCATCGCGGAACTTTGCCGCGCCGATCTCGATGATGTGCGCGTCGGCGGGATCGAGTCCCGTCGTCTCAAGGTCAAGGGCAACCAGCTCTCCGCGCATGGCGATTGTGTCCAATTCTAGCCGTGCAGAGGCGCGGCATGGGCTGAAGACGCTCCCAGTGTAGCATGAGACGCCATGCAAAACAAACAGCTTTGCGCCGCTCAGCACAAATTTGACAAAAATGCACATTCGTGCATACTGATGTGGAGTGCTACGCACTTTGAAGAGAGTCTTGGGTTACGAAGAGGAATTTAGCCATGACTGCCATTCGTTTTGGGCGCATCGCCCTCGCCGCTCTTTTTTGCTTGAGTCTGCTTGCCGCAGCGCTGACTCCCATCGCCAACGCGCAAGAGAAGATCGTGCTGACCTTCTGGAAGCACAGTCACCCGCCCGCCGATGTGCTGACCGAAGAGCTGATCAAAGAGTACATGGCTGCCAATCCGAATGTTGAGATTCGCCTAGAGATCATCCCCAGCAGCGAATACATCAACAAAGTGCTGACTGCAGCCGCCGGCAACCAACTACCCGATATTTTCGATATTAACGACGCCAATCACGCCATTCTGACCAGCCGTGGCATCCTCGCCCCTGTGGACGTAACTGCCTTCGGCTTTGAGAATGAAGCGGCATTCCTGAACGCCTACGTCCCCGGCAGCCTTGAGCCGTTCAAAGGTGCTGACGGCAAGGTCTATGGCATTCCCTTTGAGTACAACTCCTGGACAATGGTCATTAACGACAAGATGTTCCGCGAGGCGGGCTTGAACCCTGAGACCGACTATCCCAAGACGTGGGAAGAGGTCGGTGAGATTGGCGCGAAGCTGGCAATTGTCAGAGACGGACGCTTTGAGCGGCAAGGCTTCGCGTGGAATCTCCTGACTCCGGGCTGGACGATGCTGCTCTACTCGCCGCTGCTCTACCAGCTGGGCGGCTCAATCCTGAGCGATGATGACAAGGGCAATGCCTGCGCTCTGAACAGCCCTGAAGGCGTCAAGGCGCTCCAGACCATGCAGGATATGTACACCAAGTATGGCGCGGGCGCGCCGGGCATCAATCTCTCCACAGCGCAAAACGCTATGGAAGACTTCGTGCAAGAGCGCGTCGCCATGTGGATTCTCGGTCCGTGGGCAGTGCCGACCTTCGCCAGCAATCCTGAGGTCGTTGCCAATTACCGCATTATCCCCTTGCCGCAGATGAGCGATGCCAAGCGCCGCGTCGTGATGCTCTCAACGTGGCTATGGGTTGTGAATGCGCGCAGCGATAAGCAAGCTGAGGCATGGAAGTTCATCAACTATGCCTCTGAGCAGGGCGCTCGCTGGTTGCCTGCAGCTGGTTACATCTTGCCGCGTCTCGGCTGGACGGACGCGCCTGAGGCGAAGGAATTCAAGGGCTTAGAGGTCTTCATTGACCAGATGCAGTATGGGCGTCCGCGCTTGATCCATCCGCAGGGCGGGCAGATCAGCACCATTATTCACAAGGCAGTTCAGGAGGCAGTCCTTAATGGCAGGGACGCCAAAGAAGTGCTGGATGAAGCCTGCCAAGAGATTGAGTCAGTCCTGCAGTAACCAAGTCAGTTCGCAAGGCGATTTTGTCAGAGGGCGGGCGCGCAGCTCGCCCTTGTTGTTACCTTACGGAGTGAGCTATGCTTCCCTACTCAACTACACAGACCGCCCAAACGACTGTGCGTGCGCCGTTGCTCACCTATCGCCGCCGTCTGGCACTGACGGGCATTCTGTTCATCCTGCCTGCCCTGATCTACTTCACAGTCTTCGCCTTTTATCCGATGGCGAATGCGATCCACCTCAGTTTCCATGAGTACGATCTGCTCTCGGAGAAACGCTACGTCGGTTTGCGCCAATATGAGCGCCTGTTCGCCTCAGCCGCCTTTGGACGCTCCCTGCAAACGACGGCGGTCTATGCGCTGGGAGTCAGCGTGCCGATCTGGGTGCTGGCAATGGGCTTAGCGATCCTGCTCAACCAGAATATCCGCTTCCGCACGTTTTTCAGGACGGTCTTCTTCGCGCCGATTGTCATGCCCTTAGTGGTGCTTGCCATCATCTGGACGCTGCTCTATCATCCCTTCGGACCGATCAACTCGGTCATTCTAGCGCCGTTCACGGGCAGCGAGACGATCCCATGGCTCAATAGCCGTCAATACGCGCTTCTTGCTGTGATCATCATGGCAATTTGGCGCGCCACGGGCTACTACGGCGTGATTTTCCTCGCGGGTTTGCAGAACATTCCTAATGAGTACTATGAGGCGGCGCGCATTGACGGCGCTAACGGCTGGCAGCTGTTCACTTATATCACCTTCCCGCTTCTGCGCCCGACTACGCTATTTGTGGTAGTGGTCTCGATCATTAACGCGCTGCGTCACTTCGACGCGATCTGGATCATGACGGGCGGCGGTCCGGGCGATGCTACCACTGTCCTCTCTGTGCTGATTTACGAGACGGGCTGGATCGGCTTCAATATGGGGCGCGCCTCAGCCATGTCGGTCATTTTGTTCCTGATCGCGCTTGGCTTCACTATCGTTCAACTCAGACTGTTCCGCAACAATCAGTAGGAGGCAACATGTCAGCGCTCTCTCGCAAATCCGCCGTGCGCATAGATGCGACACAAATCGCCACCTACGGCGTGCTGATCGTCTGTGCAGCATTGATCATCTTCCCGCTGCTGTGGTCGTTTCTCTCTGCGCTCAAGCCGAAGGAAGAGGTCTTTCGCATTCCGCTTCAGCTTCTACCAAGCGCGTGGCAGTGGCAAAATTTCGTCATACCTTTCCAGCAGCGTCCGTTTGGCACGTACTTTTTGAACAGTATTCTCGCCGCTGCAGCGACCATCGCCATTACGCTTGTGGTGGCGAGTCTGGCGGGCTACAGCCTAGCGAAATTTCGCTATCCCCTGCGTGGAGTTGCCTTTTTGGCGATCCTCAGCACGCTGATGTTGCCCGTGCAAGTGATCCTCGTGCCGCTCTACCTTGTGGTGCGCGACCTAGGCTGGCTTGACACCTATCAGGGACTGATCATCCCGCAGGCGGTCAATGCCTTCAGCATTTTCCTGATGCGCCAACACTTCCTGACCCTGCCCGATGACTACATCGAGGCGGCGCGCCTAGACGGGGCAAGCGAATTGGGCATTTTGTGGCGCGTCATCTTGCCGATGAGCCGTCCTGCTTTGGCGGCTGTGGCGATCTTCAGCTTTTTGGGCAGTTGGGATAGCTACATTTGGCCTCTTGTCGCGGTTACCAAGGTAAATATGCGGACTCTGCCGTTAGGCTTGGCGGGCTTTTTTGGCGAGTACTCTAGCGAGTATAATCTGGCTCTAGCGGCTGCCTTTGTGATGATGCTGCCCGTGCTGATTATTTTTATCCTATTGCAACGCTACTTCGTCGAGGGACTAACCCGTTCGGGCTTGAAATGAGCGATTTAACATACTTAATTGGGCGCGTGGTCTCTGCGCGCAAAGTGCCACTGCCAGAGGGCTTGCGCCTGACTCGCGGCTGGCACGCTTTTCCCGTTGCACCGCACGCCGCGCCGACCCTCTTGCATTGGGAGGCAGTCAGTGGCGTGAGCGTGGGCGAACGTCCGCGTTTGCGGCTGAGCGTGGCACTTGACTCACGCGAGGAAGTGATCCTAGAGGCGCTCTCACTGGCAAGCGGACGAGTCATAGCGCGCTTTGATATCCGCTATGCCCACGCCTTTCAGCCTTTTGAGGTGGCGATCTCAGGGCAGGCGGCGCGTGAGATCGTGGCAGAGGGGCTTGGCTTGCGCCTTGCGCAGGGGAGCGTGCCGTTATGGTTGCTGCACGATCCCAATGGCGATGCTGAGCCTGCCCTGATGCCACACATCCTCATCGGCACAAGCGCGGATCGTCTGCAGGCGTTTCGCTACCGCCTGAACTCGCTCGCCTCGCTGCAATTTTTCGGCTGGCAAGAGGGCTGCGTGCTAGTCGGCTTGCTGGATATGGCGGATGTGGGTCTGTTAGAGCCAGACCTCGCTTTGCGCACCATCAAGGCGCACTTTGCCCATTTTTTCGACTCAGAGGGCAACCTCGACTATGAAGATGACTTCAGCAAGCCCAGACGCGAGGTCTATGGGATTGAGTGCACGCTCCCGTTCGCCGTCTTAGCCCGTACACAGCCCGATCATCCCTCTTTGAAGACGGCAATCCGCTTCTGGCAGGAGTCGCGTGCTGCGAACGGGGTTATCCAAGATGGCGATATGCTCTCTGCTGAAGGGAGCTACACAGTTGCCTATCCAATGGCACAAATTGGCGTCTTGCGCAATGAACCGAGTCTGATCGCTATGGCACTAGAGCAATTGCGCGCCCGCCGTGCGCTGTTCAAAAGTAACACGCTCGCTCTGCGCCTGCATAGCGACGGGACGCGCACCTTTGTGAACTGGGCGCGTGCTGCGGCGTGGTATCTACTCGGTTTGGCGCGCACGCTTGCCCTTCTGCCCGATCCGCCCCGCGACCTGCGCGAGTCATTTGCACAAGCCGCTCAGTGGGCTGTCCGTCGGCAGAACAAGCAGGGTTTGTGGCACGCCTTTGTAGATGCAAATGAGGTGCAGACGGATACTGCAGCCTCAGCGGGCATTGCAGCAGCGCTTGCGCTCGGTGTGAAGGCAGAGTTGCTCTCTAGTGCCATGCGCGAGCCTGCAGCGCACGCAGCACAGGCGCTCAGCGCCGCCTTGACGCCTGATGGCTTTTTGACGGGCATTGCCCAAGTCAACAAGGGCGGTGAGGCGCTCCAGCGCGATGATTACCGCGTTATTTCGCAGTTTGGCATGGGCTTATTGGCACAACTCTACGCAGCATTGGTGTAGCCGATGTACGTGCTAGGCATAGATGGCGGTCAGACTGCGACCAAGTGCGTTTTGCTCACGCTTGATGGGCATACACTCGGCATGGGCAGCGGCGGCGGCTTGCTCCACTTAGCAGCGGAGGGCGGCGCGCTGCGCCTCCGTCAAAGCCTTTGGGAGGCGATCAGCGCGGCGTTTGCGGCAGCGAATCTGCCTGTGCAGTCCGTGCGCGCCATTGGACTGGGTCTGACGGGGATAGAGCGCGCTGAGGCGCCTGAAGCCCACATTGCCCGCGCTATCGTGAGCGAGTTGGTATCGGCTGAGGAAATTTGGATCGAGAATGACGGCGTGGCAGCCTTGATCGGGGCGCATTTGGGCGCGGCGGGCGCCATTGCCATTAGCGGGACAGGCAGTATCCTCGTCGGCTTGCGCCACGACGGACGGATTGTGCGCGTCGGGGGCTGGGGCTGGCTGGTGGGCGATGAAGGGAGCGCGGTCTGGTTGGGTAAAGCAGCTGTACAAGCCGTTTTTCATACCGAAGATGGAGTCGGGGCGCCGACTCTACTTACAGCGCTGCTGCAACAGCACTTCGGCGTGAGGGAGGTACGTGCGATCAAGCGTCTGGTCTATGCAGCGGACTTCGGCGCACGCGGCTTCGCAGCGCTTGCGCCATTGATCGGGCAGGCGGCAGCGCAGGCTGATGACGTGGCGCAGAGCATTCTTGCCGAAGGCGCAACTGCCCTCGCGCACGCCGTACAAGCACTCTACCGCGCTATGGACTTCACAGATCAGCCCTTGCCGCTTGCCTTGATCGGCGGCGCATGGGAGCATGTGCAGGGTCTGCGTGAGCGCTTTGAGCGCGCCATCTGCCAATTGCCCATACGCTTGAGCGCGCCCGCTTTGCCGCCGCTTTACGGCGCTGCATTGGCGGCTATTCGCGCTTGCGGCGCTGATTGGCAGCGTGCCGCTCAGCATATACAAGCGTCTTGAGCGCCTTTGCCTCCCTCAGACGCCTTTGTTATAAATATTTCAGAGATTATTTAAGGTTTTACCTGAGTGAAAGCACGTCTACGCACACTGCCTGATTTTCCGCCGCTTAGCCTGCTTTTCCCACATGGCAAGTGCCCTTCCGCTCCTGCTGAGTCGGCTTGGGTGCGCGATCTGCGCCTTGACGATCTGATCAGCGCTTTTGCTCCTGAGCCGCGCTATGCCAATTTCATTCGCCAAACGCTGACCGCGCTCAACGCTGACCCTGACGTGATCGCTTGGCGGCAAGCTGTGCTGAACGATCTGCTCGATAACGCAGCGCTGACCGAGACCGTTGAGCAGCTCTTGCCGCGCTTTTCCGATCTGCGGCAGGGACGTTCGCTCTTCGGTCAGCGGCAACGTCCGCCGCTTTTGGAGACGGCGGATCGGCTGGCTGAGCTGGACTTGTTCATCAGCACTGCCCAGAGCCTGCATGAGGCGCTCCAAAACGCGACCCTGCGCGCTCCAGCCCTGATCGCTCTGCGCGATATCCTTGTCCGTCTGATCGCTGATCCGAATTTCATCGCCCTACGCGAGGAATTGCCCGCTTTGCAGCGCCCTCTGCAAAAATTGGCGAGCCTGACCATTGGCGTGAATCTCGACTCGCAATTGCAGCCAAGTGCTGCGGTCTTGCTGAGCATTAATGAACAGCCGTTCGGTGAGCCGCGCTCATTTTTGAGCAAGCTGATCGGTCAGCGCGCCGACTCTAACGATGAATCGCCGATCGCGCCGCTGCACAGTCTGCCTGAAGAGCGCCACTATCGCCTGCTCTCGCCGCTCTTTCAGGATTTAGAGCGCATTGTGAGCAGCGTGGTGCAGCCTGTAGCGCGCTCACTGGGCAAGTACGTGCGCATCAGCGCTGCGCCGCTTGCCGCTCTTGAGCAGGAGCTTGCCTTTTACCTCTCGGCTGTGCGCCTTGTGCGCCTCCTGCGCGAGCGCGGCATCCCGCTGACTCAGCCGCAGGTCGCGCCGATCGAAGCACGCCTGACACACATTGAGGGCTTGGTGAACTTGCATCTCGTTTTGAAGCAGCCCAAAGTGACAGCCGTGCCGAACGACGCCCACTTTGATGACGAGGGCAGAATCGCCATTTTGACCGGTCCGAACAGCGGCGGCAAAACGACGTACTTGCAAGCAGTCGGTTTGGCGCACGTGCTGTTTCAGGCGGGCTTGCCGATCCCCTCGCGCCATGCCCAGCTCAGCCCTGTGGACGCCATTTTCACGCACTTCCCCGCCCTTGAGACCCAACAACAGGGCAGACTTGCTGAAGAAGCCTCGCGCTTGCGCCACATTTGCCTGCACGCGACCGCATATAGCCTAGTGCTGATGAACGAGTCGCTCTCCAGCACGGTCGCAAGCGAGGCGACCTACCTCGCACAAGACGTGCTGTGTGGCTTGCGCGCCATTGGCGTACGCGCCCTCTATGCCACGCACCTGATGGATTTGCCAGAGCGTATCCCTGAAATGCACGAGACGGTCAAAGGTGAGAGTGCACTGTTCAGCCTCGTAGCAGGCATACGCCTAAATGCTGAAGGCGAGGCACAGCCGACTTTCCGCATTGAGCGCGGCGCGCCGCACGGACGCGGCTATGCGCGTGAGATCGCACGGCGGCACGGCATCAGTCTGGAGCAAATTCTGGCTGCCCGCGCTGACTCTCAAGCCTCAGCGCCCAAATCCGCTGCCGATTGAGCCGACCATTCGCGGCGGAGCGCCTCTGCACGCGCCTGCAGCGCAGCCAAGTCATCCCGCCGCGCTAAACCCTTCAAAATCAGCGCCATGCGCAGATTTTTAGCCAACTTTTCGGCATGGCGCGCTAGGAAGTCCCAGTAGAGCGCATTAAAGGGACAAGCGCGCTCGCCAAGGCGCTGATTGGCGTCATAGTGGCACTGATCGCAGTAGCCCCGCGACATTTTCTTGATGTAGGCAGCGCTGGCAATGTACGGCTTGGTCGCCATTTTGCCGCCGTCGGCGTAGAGGAAGCCGCGCACGTTTGGCTGCATCACCCAGTCATAAGCGTCAATATACACAGACATAAACCAGTTGGTCAGAGCGCTCGGATCGAGGGCGGCAAGGTTGCCGAAATTCACCAGAAGCATCAAGCGCGGGATGTGGTGCGTGTAAGCGTGCTGCTGAATGGTGCGCACGGTCTCAGCGAGGCAGCGCATAGGCGTTGCACCTGACCAGAGGAAGTCTGGCACAGGATTGCGATGCTCAAAATAATTGTGCTGAGCGTAAGCGGGCATATGCAGCCAATAGACGCCGTAGATGAACTCCCGCCAACCGATGATCTGCCTGATGAAGCCCTCAGCACTCTGAATCGTGATACCGCCCTGTTCAAAGGCGCGCTGCGCGGCATCAGCGGCTTGGCGCGGCGTGAGCAAGCCGATATTCAGCAAAAGCGCCAGCACGCTGTGAAATAAAAACGGATCATCAGCGCTCATGGCATCTTCCCACGCCCCAAAGTTGGCGAGTCGCTCTGCGATGAAGCGCTCAAGCCACATTTGCGCTTGGGCGTGCGTCACGGGATAGCGAAATGGCTCAGGCGCGCCGAAAGCATTGGGAAAATCACGACGCACCTCTTCAATCACGCTCTGCGTAAGCACGTCGGGTGTCATAGCAGGCAGAGGCGGCGCAGACGGCAAAGTTGCAGCGCCCTGCCGATTGTCCTCATCAAAGTTCCAGCGTCCGCCCAGCGGCTGCCGCCCATCCATCAGGTAGCCGAGTCGCTGCCGCTGCCAGCGATAGAAATTCTCCATGATCAATTGGCGTTTACCACGCGCCCATGCCGCAAACGCCTCCCGTGAGCAGAGGAAAGCAGGATCATCGTCCACAAAATGCAGCGCAATGCCCTGTATGGCTAACTTTTCAGCACGCCGCCGCATAATCTGATCAGCGGCGTACTCATGCGGCGGCACACACTGAATGCGCTCAGGCTGATATTGGACAATGTGCGCCTGCAGCGCAGCCTCAAAGGTGGGCGCACGGCGGTAATCCACAGGGATGCCGCGCTCGCGCAAACGCTCAGCGTAGTGGCGCATGGCAGAGAGTACGAAGATCAGCTTTTGCGCGTGCCAACGCTTGCTGCGCAGGCGCGCCTCGCTCTCCACCATCAAGACGCGCTCTGCGCCGCGCAGAGCAGGATGCTCAGCATAGAGCTGCGTCCCGAAGATCAGGGCAGTGGTGCCGGGCATGGCTTTCACCTCATCACATAGATGCTCTGCAAATATTGTATTGTTTTTGTGATTTGCTGAACGTCGAAGCTAGGCTATTTTCTTACGCAGAACCAACTGCGAGAAATCGGAAAGGAAATGTCGCATGGTCAACACTGCTGGTTATTATTGGCTCTTGAAATTTGGGAGCGCTCTCATAATCTCTGCACTCATTTTTGCGCCTTTCGGATCGGTCAGCGCAGCGGGACAGCTGACTGAAGCACAGTCAGTGTATGAAGAACGCGGCGGGGCATTCTCAAGCCATGTCTACCCCAATCTGCTAGCTGAGCTAGGCATTCCGCAGAGCGCTATCCAAGCGCGGATTGAGCAGGTCTGGCACTCCCTGTTTTACGGCGATCCACAGACAGAGCGCGTGTATTTCCCAGTTGGCGAGGACATGGCATACATCCTCGATGTTTACCAAGATTTTGTCCACAGCGAGGGCATTTCTTACGGCATGATGATCGCCGTCCAGCTGGATAAGCAGGAAGAGTTCAATCGGCTGTGGAAATGGGCGCGGACGTATATGTATCACACGGATCCGCGCTACTATGGCTTTTTATCTTGGAAACACGCCACGGATGGCACGCGCCTGAGCTACGATGCAGCGCCTGATGCTGAGACATGGATCGTCACAGCGCTTTTCTTTGCAGCGGCGCGCTGGGGCAACGGCGAAGGTATCTTCAACTATCAAGCTGAGGCGAACACGCTGCTGCGCGAGATGCTCCACAAGCACGAGACGAGCCAGATTTTCACCTCAATGTTCGACATGAAGACTAATCTCGTGGTCTTCAGTCCAAGACGCGGGCGCATGAGTCGCTTCACTAATCCTTCCTACCACGCGCCGCACTTCTATGAACTATGGGCGCGCTGGACAGACCGCGCTCAGGATCGAGAGCGCTTGCTGCAGATCGCCGAGGCGAGCCGGGCTTTTTGGCGGCGCGCTGCCCATCCGCAAACGGGCTTGATGCCCAACTACGCCAACTTTGACGGCACGCCTAAGGTTTGGGGAGACTACGGCGAGATTTTCAGCGCAGATGCTTGGCGCTGCGCTATGCAGGTCGCGCTTGACTACACATGGTTCGCAGCTGATGATTGGCAGATTGAGCAGAGCAACCGCCTATTGCGTTTCTTCCACAAGCAAGGCACGCGCTACTATCCCTCGGTCTACACGCTTGAAGGCAGATCGCTTGAGCCACGCTACAATTCCGTCGCCTTAGTGGCTATGAATGCTACAGCCGCTCTAGCAGCCACAGACCCTATCCGCTGGGACTTCGTGCGCGCCTTCTGGGAGGCACCTCTAACTAGGGGACGCTATCGCTACTATGACAACATGCTGTATATGTTTGCTCTGCTCCAGCTGAGCGGCAATTTTCGCATATACAGCCCGTCTGTACCTGCGCGCTGAGCATAAGGCACTTTAGGCGCGCAAAGAGTCAGCAGTTCACCGACGGCGTGTGGATTCTTGCGGCTGCTCTAGCCGCGCCATACGCCTTTTGCTATACTTTTCACTAAGGTTACTCATGCGCAACTTTGTGAGGCGGTACGTTTATCCTGTCATGCGCCGCCGAAGCAAGGTTGTGCTTGCTTGCACAACTAAAGGAGTCTTTTTCCATGACTGATAAAGCCGCTGCAGCCGCCAAAGGCTTGCAAAACGTCGTTGTTGGGCAAACGCGCCTGAGCCTTGTCAATGGCACAGAAGGCAAGCTGATCTACGTCGGCTACAAAATCGAAGACCTCGCTGAGCATGCCAGCTTTGAAGAGGTGATCTACCTGTTGTGGCACGGTCAGTTGCCCAATCGCCAGCAGCTGACCGAACTGCGCCAGGCCCTCCAAGCTGAGATGTACCTCCCCGCCGCCGTCATGGGGATGCTCTACGCCTTCCCAAAGGACGCCACGCCAATGGCTGTTCTGCGCACAGCCGTCTCAATGTTGGCGCTCTACGATCCGAAGGCGGATGACAACAGCGTTGAAGAGAATCGGCGCAAGGCGCTCCAATTGACGGCAAAAGTACCCGTGATCGTGGCAGCGTGGGAGCGCGCCCGCAACGGCAAGGAGCCGATCCCTGCTCGCCCAGACTACTCCTTCGCCCAAAACTTCCTGTGGATGCTCAAAGGGACTGAGCCACAGCCGCAAGAATCGGCAGTGATTGACGCCTACCTTGTGCTGCTTTCCGAGCATGGCATGAATGCCAGCACGTTCAGCGCCCGCGTCACCACCAGCACGCTTTCAGATATGTACAGCGCCATGACCACTGCCATTGGCACGCTCAAAGGCGCGGCGCACGGCGGCGCCAATGAAGAGGCGATGCGCATGTTCTTCGAGATCGGCAGCGCAGATAACGTCGAGAATTGGTTCAATACCTACGTCAAAACCAAGCAGAAGCGCGTGATGGGCATGGGTCACCGCGTTTACAAGGCGCTCGATCCACGTGCTGCCGTGTTGCGCCGCAAAGCTGAGGAGATGTCCCGCGCTACCAATAACATGCACTGGTTCGATCTTGCCGTCAAGCTGGAAGAGGTGGCGCGCCAAGACCCAGAGTTCATCGAGAAGAAGCTCTATCCCAATGTGGACTATTACAGCGCCATTGCGCTCTACACGCTTGGCATTCCGATGGATCAGTTCACGCCGCTCTTCGCTATTGCCCGTATGCCCGGCTGGACGGCGCACGTCATGGAGCAATGGGCAGATAACCGCCTGATCCGCCCCGATGTAGAGTACATCGGTCCAATGGACTTGGAGTGGAAGCCGCTTGATCAGCGCTAGACACACTCTATGATGCAAAAACAAACGGAGAGCATACGCTCTCCGTTTGCGCTCAGCTTGCCTGCCTCAGGCGTCCCCGGCGGGAATCGAACCCACGTCTCTGGCTCCGGAGGCCAACGCTCTATCCGCTGAGCTACGGGGACACCATGTTATAATCATACCCGCCTTGAGCGAGTCGGTCAAGCGTTAACCGTGAGAAACACCCAGAGCATGAGAAAACTTCTGAGTCAACCGCTCTCTACGTGGCTAGAGCTGCTCTTGATTGTTGCAATGCCTCTGGCAATGCTCTTTTGGTGGCATACAGCGCCCGAAAACGGCTACATCTACGATGATGCCTACATCAGCTACCGCTACGCTGTCAATCTGGCAAACGGACACGGCTTGGTCTGGAATGTGGGCGACGTGCCGACGCAAGGCTACACCAATTTCCTGTTCGTCATCCTGATCGCCCTTGGAATCAGGTTTGGCGCTGAAGCGGTTCACATGGCGCACCTTCTGAATGCATTCGGCTTAGCGCTGATCAGCCTTGCGCTCTACAGCATGGCGCGCCTATTCTTCGCACGCCCGTTTCTGCGCGTCTTGCCCAGCTTAGCGGCGACCCTTCTGCCCCTCAGCCTGATCAACGCCCTGACTGGTATGGAAACGACTTTCTGGACGGGCTTGCTGTTCGCCGCCATTGTGCTTGGCTTGCAGTTCGTGGCAACGCAGCGAATAATCTGGCTGATCTGGCACGCTGTAGTCACCTTCCTCGCCTGCCTAACGCGCCCAGAGAGCGTCCTATTCGCGGCGCTCTGGTTCGGAACGCTGTTCATAGTCAGCCGACGGCGGCGCGCCGTGTTCCTCACAGCGTTTGCCTTCGGCATGGCAGGCGGAGTGTACCTGCTATGGCTGCAGAGCTACTTCGGCGCGATTCTGCCCAACTCGTTCTACGTCAAAGTGACCGATCCCGCGCTGCTGCCCGGCTTGTTCTACATTAACGAGTTTTTTGAGCAAGCGGTCGCGCCGATAGCAGGCTGGCTGCTTTTCGCTATTGGGATCGGATCGATCCTCAAAGATTTCCCGCGCCTGAGCCTCGCCTTCCTCGCGCTGAACGGCGCCCTGCTCAGTCTGCTCGCTTTCTACACGCTAACTTACCCGTTCATGGGCTTGTATCATCGTTTTGTGTATCCCGCTCTGATCGTCTTCATCCTCTGGGCAGGAGTCGGCTTGGTAGCGCTTGCGGAGCGCATTCTGCAAGCCCGCAGTGTATATCGTTACGCCCTTTTCAGCGTGCTGAGCGTATTGCTGTGTCTCTCCACAGCACAAACGGTAGCGGCAAGCGTGGCAGAGCCACAATCAGCCGGCGATCTCTTCTATGTCAACAGGCGCATGGGCATGGCGCTGGCACGACTGCCTTCTGCCTCACAGATTACAGTCGCCTATAACGACGCGGGCATCTTGCCCTTTGTCAGCGGCGTGCGCCACATGGATACAGTCGGCTTGAATGAGAATCGGATTGCGCGGGAAGGCAAAGAGCGCGGCTGGCTATGGATCATCGGCTATGTGCTGGGCAGCCGCCCTGACCTGATCGGTTTCTACACCTTCCCCGATGGCACGGTTTACAACTTCGGACACGGCTTAATCGGCGGCTACTACAGCGTGCTGGCAAGCGCGCCTGACTTCCTCGAAAATTACACCTACGCAGGCGGCTTCGACGCCGAGTGGGTACACATTCAATGGTACGTCTACAACCAATCGCCCTACCGTGAGGCAATCTGGCAAGCCGTGCAAGCCGCCGCCGATTTCAAGACCTACACTGTGCGAATGCCCTAACGCCTACTCATCAAAAACATCAGCGGCGGCTAAGGCGATTGGGTCTTTAGGATCAGCCTTCAGCACCAGCACCTTGCGCAATTCGATGATCTGATCGCGCAGCGCCGCCGCCTTCTCAAAAGCTAAATCCTTCGCCGCCTGCTTCATCTCGCGCTCCAGCTCACGGATCAGCTTATCCAGCTCAGCCCGACTCAGCTCATGCGGCGAGCGAGTCGGCTCAGCTGCCACAGGAGAGGCTTGCGCGTCAAGCGCCTGCTGCGCCCTGACCCGATCCGTCAAGTCGCGCACCTGCTTGATAATGCTGGCAGGCACAATGCCGTGCTGCGCATTATAAGCAAGCTGAATGGCACGACGGCGCTCGGTCTCAGCAATGGCGCGCTGCATCGAATCCGTGATGCGATCTGCGTACATGATCACCTGTCCGTTCACATGCCGCGCAGCGCGACCAATGGTCTGAATCAGCGCCTGCTCAGAGCGCAAAAAGCCCTCTTTATCGGCATCTAGAATGGCAACCAGAGAGACCTCCGGCAAATCGAGACCCTCGCGCAGCAAATTAATGCCGACTACCACATCATAGACGCCGAGTCGCAGATCACGCAAAATCTCGACGCGCTGTAGCGTATCAATCTCGCTGTGTAGGTAATGGACGCGAATGCCCATCTCAGTCAGATACTGCGCGAGGTCTTCCGCCATGCGTTTGGTCAGCGTAGTGACCAGCGTGCGCTCGCCGCGCTTGACACGAACAGCGATCTCTTTGAGCAGATCGTCCACTTGCCCCTCAATCGGACGCACGCTGATCTCAGGGTCAACAATACCTGTGGGACGGATGACCTGCTGCACAATCTGCTCTGAGCGCTCCAGCTCATACGGACCGGGCGTTGCGCTAGTGTAGATGGTCTGTCCCATGCGCGCCTCGAATTCCTCAAAGCTGAGCGGACGGTTATCCAAAGCGCACGGCAAGCGGAAGCCGTACTCAACTAGCGTCAATTTGCGGGCGCGGTCGCCATTGTACATGCCGCGCAGCTGCGGCACGGTCATGTGGCTCTCATCAATGACCAGCAAGTAGTCCTCAGGAAAGTAATCAAGCAGCGTATAGGGCGGCGTGCCGGGCGGACGCCGATCAAAGTGGCGCGAGTAGTTCTCGATGCCGCTGCACGTGCCGATCTCACGGATCATCTCAAGGTCAAAAAGCGTGCGCTGCTTGAGCCGTTGCGCCTCCAGCAGTTTGCCCTCGCGCTCCAGCTCGGCAAGGCGCTCATCCAGCTCCACTTCAATGTCACGAATCGCCGCTTTGAGCGTGTCGCTCTCTGCCACATAGTGCTTGGCAGGGAAGATATCAAGGCGCGTCAATTCCTCAAGCAACTCGCCCGTCACAGGATCGAAATGCACAATGCGCTCAATCTCATCGCCGAAAAAGGCGATTCGGTAGGCAGTCTCAAGGTAAGAGGGCATGACCTCAAGCGTATCGCCACGCACGCGGAAATTGCCGCGCTTCAGCTCAAGGTCGTTGCGCGTATAGAGGATCGTGACCAAATGCCGCAGAACATCATTCCGCCGAATGGTCTGCCCAACCGACAGGCTGAGCAGCACCTTTTCCCACGTTTGCGGACTGACCAAGCCATAAATGCAGGAGACCGAAGCGACGATCAGCACGTCTTGCCGCGTGAGCAAAGCAGCAGTCGCTGCCAAGCGCAGACGCTCAATTTCATCGTTGATATCCGCCTCTTTTTCGATGTACAGGTCAAGGCGCGGCACATACGCCTCAGGCTGATAGTAATCGTAATAGCTGACGAAGTACTCAACCGCGTTGCGCGGGAAAAATTCCTTGAATTCGGCGTAAAGCTGCGCCGCGAGCGTCTTGTTGTGCGCTAAGACGAGCGTCGGGCGCTGCACGCGCTGCACCACCTGAGCAATGGTGTAGGTCTTGCCCGTGCCAGTGGCGCCGAGCAGGGTCTGGTGGCGCAAGCCGCGCCGAACGCCCTCCACCAGCTTATCAATCGCCTGCGGCTGATCGCCCGTCGGCTGATAGGGCGAGACTAACTCAAAAGGCGGCATGAGCACTGCCTCGCTTTCTTTTGAACTTCTGTTCTAGGATAGCAAAGTGCGGCGCTTTTGAAAAGTCGCTCATCAGCCTTTGAGAGCGCCTTGCAGCATCGCCTCGAAAAAGCGCTTGCGCAACAGCACAAACAGGATCAGCACGGGCATCATGATCACAATACAAGCAGCCGTCCAGACGTGATAGGCGATCTCGAAACTGCTCTGGAAGTCATACAAGCCCACCGTGACCGTGCGCGCCGTGCCGTTGAGCAAGACCAGCGCAGCCAGAAACTCGTTCCACGTATCCACAAACATGAGCAGGAATGCCGCCATCAAGCCGGGCGCTGCAAGGGGAATTACCACGCGGATCAGCGCCTGCACGGGCGTGCAACCGTCAATTAGCGCCGCCTCCTCCAGCTCGATCGGGATGCTATCAAAAAACGACTTGATGATCCAAATGGCGAAGGGCAAGCCCCCGGCTGTATAGACCGCTGAGATGAACAAATTGGCGTTCAATCCCTGCGGACGCAGCACGCCTAGGTCGCTGGCAATGCGATAGAGCGGCACTAGGTTGGTCAGACCGGGGATCATCATCAAGCCGAGAATTGCCAGCTCTAAGGCGCGGCTACCGCGAAAGCGATAGCGCGAGAAAGTGTAACTGGCTAGCGAGGCAAGCGTCACCACTGTGATTGAAGAGACTGTGGAATTGAAAAGCGAATTCCACAGGTAAAAGCGCGTCATATCGCTGTTGAAAACTGTGATGTAGCCATCAAAGCGCCACGTCGGCGGGAAGAAGGTCGGCGGGCGCGTTAGCACCTCATCTTGATTTTTGAACGAGGTCATCAAGGTGTAGGTGATCGGGAAAATGGCGATCAAGGCGAACAAGCCAAGCACAAGGTGCGTGCTGATCTGATCGAGGCGCCGTGTCAGTTTTGAAGTGACCATGCGCGTGAATCCTTCGAACTAGTCGCGTTTGCGTCCGATGACGCTCAAATAGGCGATTGTCAGCGTGATGTTAATCATGAATAAAATGACCGAGACCGCAGCGCCTGTGCCAAAGTCACCTTGCTCCCAGCCAGTTTGCAGCAGATAGTAGGCAGCTGTGCGCGTCGCGCCGCCCGGTCCGCCTCGCGTGATCGAAAAAATCAAGCCGACTGAGTTAATGGACTGAATCGAGGTCAGTAGCACTATCACCAGCACTGTAGGGCGGATTTGCGGCAAGATCACGCGGAAAAAGCGCTGAGAGCGATTGGCGCCGTCAAGTGAGGCGCTCTCGATGATCTCCTGCGGCACGGTCTGCAGTGCGCCTAGCGAGAGCAGCGTGGTGAACGCTAAGCCGCGCCAAACGGCTGCTGCAATCACGATAGCCAGCGCGCCGCCGGCTGTGGTGTAGAGCCGCTCGCCCAAAAACGGCAAGTAGGCATTGATCCACGACTGGAGCAAGCCATAGGTCGGCTGGAAGAGCCAGCGCCACATCGTGCCTGCCACTACCTCTGAGATCACCCATGGGATGAAGATGATCACAAGGTAGACGCCTGTGAACTTGAAGCGCCGATTGAGCAGCAGCGCCAACATCAGCCCCAGACTCACGGTCAGGATGATGTAGCTGACCGAATAGACAAGCGACGTGCGCAGGCTCTCTAGAAAACTGGGCGTGCGCAACAGCCGCTCAAAGTTAGCCAGTCCGACGTACATAAACTCGCCGCGCCGCACGCGAGTTGTGCTGAGATAGACTGAATAGAGCGTCGGATAGACCTGCAGCGCGAGTAGCACAAGGATCGAGGGCAGCAGCAACCAGAAGGGCAACCAGCGGTATTTGCGCCCGCCGCTGAAGGACTGCTGCGCAACATCCGCTTTGGCGCTCAGCGTGAGGTTACTCATAAACGACTTCCTGAGCTAAAGGATCGGTAAATCAATATGGGCGGGCTTGGGGCCCGCCCATGCGCTAATGAACGAAAAGTAGCACAGTCGGCTATGACTCAGTCTAGCCCTGCGTTGTACTCATCCTGAGCAGCCTGCAAGGTCGCCATGATGTCCAATGATGGGTTCGTGATCAGGCGGACAATAGCATCTGCCAAGAGCGTGATGCCCTTGTCGTAGTCTGCAAAAGTGGGCGCTGGAACAGCAAATTCCTTCTGGATTTTCGCCACCTCAACCCAATAGGGCGTCTGGAACTCTTCAGCCTGTGCCGCCGAGACAAGCGCAGGCAGCGCACCATAAGCCGCTGAGTAGGCAACATTCTCAGAAGTGGTCATCTGGAAGTCAATGAAGGCTTTCGCCGCCTCGACGTTCCTTGCGCCCATCGGAATCGCCCATGCGGAGGCGACAATCAGGGAGGCGGGCTTGCTGCCCGGTGCTGCGAACTGAGGCGCAATGCCCAATTTGCCTGCCTTCAGAGCCGCACCGACCGAAAGCGCCTCAGGATCAAAGGTGCCAGTGATCTCGCCTTCGAACTTGGTGCCGTCGGGCGCCGTGAGCGGTGTCAAGTAGACATATGAGTACGAGCCTGCCACGAAAGCGCCTGCCTCGCCGCGCATGAAGGGCTGCTCATTATCAAAGCCGGGCGCAAGCGACTCCTGCGCTGCGTAGCCGTTCGCAAACAGAGCGCGCACGAACTCAACAACCTTGACAGTGGCGTCGTTCGCCCAAGTGGCACGCCCTTCCTCATCGGCGATCTGCCCGCCATAGCTGACGATCAGGTTGTAGTAAAAGCGCTCTACTGCCACTTTCTCTGCCAGCTTGCCCGTGAAAGCAAAAGCATTCGGATTGGCGGCTTTTAGCTCAGCGGCTTTGGCAAGGAATTCATCCGTGGTCGCTGGCACGCCATCTGGGTAAACGTCCGTCCAGAAGTATAGGAAATGGACAGCGGAGTGCGCAGGCACGCACAGAATCCTGCCATCTGCAGTAGTGCAAGCTGCCAAAGCACCCGCATCAAGGTCAGAGAACCATGGGCGCGACTTCACCCAATCGGTCAAGTCCATTAGCACGCCATTCTGCTCAAAGAAGCCGAGTTGCTGGCTATCCACATAGCTCACATCTGGCACTTCGCCGCGCGCCTGCACAGCCACGTTCAGTTTGGCATTGATCTGATCGAAAGGCTGGAAGGTGTTCACCACCTGAACGCCAGTCTGCTCACGGTAGCGGGCGATCGTATCTGCTAACCAGAGGTCTTGTGTGTTCTGCGGGTTCTGATCGTTGAATTTTGTCCAGAGTTGCAGAGTAGTTTGGGCCGTAACAGTGCTGCCAAACGCACTGAATAGGAATGCCGCTACGAGAGCTAGGCACATCAAAAGGGCAGTCGTTTTGCGAAACGTCATGGTAAGCCTCTCCAAGAGAAACTCTTTTGCACCGCTTAAAAGCATAGCACAGAGTCAAAATTCGTGCCTTAGTCAGATGCAACAAAAGATGCGGCGTTGCGTAGACACATTATAGGGTGATTAAAATCTTGGGCAACGCACCTCCCTCTTGAAAACAACATCGTTATCATCTACGATAACGATGTTGAGCATTGCATCAGGGAGCTAAAATGGCATGACCAACACAATTGAAGTGCAGAACATCACCAAACGCTACGGGCAGAAAGTCGCTGTGGATGATGTCTCGTTTGAGGTGCGGCGCGGCGAGATTTTCAGCATGCTGGGTCCGAATGGCGCCGGCAAAACAACTATCATCCGCATGATCCTCGATATCATCAAGCCCGATAGCGGCACAATCTGCGTTTTTGGCACACCCTTCAGCGAAGAGACCAAAAAGCGCATCGGCTACCTACCTGAAGAGCGCGGCTTGTACAAAAATGTGGCGCTAGTGGAGCTTTTGGGCTACTTGGGCACCCTGAAAGGCATGAAGCGCCGTGAAGCTGAGCAACGCGCTGCACAACTGCTCGATGAGCTGGACTTGGGCGCCTACAAAAAGGGCAAGGTGCGCGAACTCTCACGCGGTATGTCGCAGAAGGTGCAATTTGCCGCTACCATCATCCACCGCCCAGAGCTGCTGATCATTGATGAGCCGTTCGCGGGTCTCGATCCTGTCAACACAGAGATCATCAAAAACATGATCTTCCGCTTGCGCTCGGAGGGTGCCACAGTTGTGATGAGCATCCACGAGATGCATCAGGTTGAGGAAATGGCGGATCGCTTGCTAATGATCCATCAAGGACAGCGGGTGCTGTACGGTGAAGTGGACGAAGTTCGTCAGCGCTATGCCGAAAATGCTGTAGTCGTCAGCGGGCAGGGCGATTGGGCAGCGCTGCGCGGCGTAGTGCGCGTGCAGCCTGATGAGACGGGGCGCAACATCACGCTCTACCTTGACGATCAGACCACGCCCGATCAAATTATGGCGGCACTAGCAGGCGATCCGAACTACAAAGTGCGTAGTTTTGCGCTGGCTGTGCCGCGCCTGAACGACATTTTCATCCGTGTGGCAGGCGGCGAGGCAAAAATCGCAGCCAGTGCGTTGAATCTTGCGGAGGTGCGCGCATGAACCTCCACAAAATCTGGCTGATCGCCCGCTATGAATTCTGGATCAATTTGCGGCGGCGTTCGTTTCTTGCCTCGATGTTCCTGTTCCCCGTCTTTTTCATCGGCTTGATCGCAGTGAGCGGCGCGCTCGGTGCTTCTTCCGCCACAGATATCAGCGCCTATACAGCCGTCGGCTTAGTGGATGAGAGCAGCGTGGTGGTGCGCGCTGATGGCACGCCCTATCTTGCTGAAATGCCTGAGCCGTTTCGCCTGTATCAATCTGAGGCGGAGGCACAACGCGCCTTCGAGGCAGGCGAGCTAGACGGCTACTACGTCCTACGCGCTGACTTTTTGACCACGCTCAAGCCGGAGGCATTCTATCGGCGCGATAAAGTCTTTGGCGAGGCGCTGACTAGCTATTTGGTCTATGAGGTGCTGCAGCCGTCGGTCGCGGCGCAGGTGGGTAACCCTGATTTAGCAGCGCGTCTTGAGAGTCCGCTGAGTGAATTAGAGTTCTATCGAGTCGGCAATCCGCAGCCTGTGCCGCGAGAGGCGCTTTTTGCCGCCATCTTTGCGCCGATTCTTGTCGGCTCGCTCGTCTTCATCATGACCATGAACGTCTCGCAGTTTCTGATGCTGGGCTTGGCGGATGAAAAAGAGAATCGCATGATGGAACTCTTCATCACCAGCGCACGTCCAAGCGAGATGCTCTGGGGCAAGCTGATCGGTCTGGGCGCGCTTGGATTGCTGCAGATTGTTGTCTGGATCGCTATTGGCATCGCTTTTGCCGCCACGCAAGGCACAGATGTGCTTGGCACGTTAGCCACTTATCAGCTGGACATCGGTTTTCTGCTGGTAGTGACGCTCTACGCCATGCTGGGCTATGTGCTATACGGCGCGATCATGGCGGCTATTGGCGCTTCTGTGAACACTGATCAGGAGGCGCGCCAAACCGCTGCTTTGATCAGTCTAGTCGGCGTGCTGCCGCTGTTTTTCCTAATCAGTTTCTTCACTGATCCAAATGGCGGCGCGGCACTTGTGCTGAGTCTACTGCCATTCACCTCGCCGAGTGGAATGCCGCTGCGCATGGCGGTCACAAATGTGCCGACGGAGCATATCCTATTAGGCATCGGACTGCAACTAGTGACGATCATCGGCGTGATGTGGTTAGCAGCCAAAGTTTTCCGTTTAGGCATGTTGAACTATGGCAAGCGGCTCTCACTGCGCGAGATTTGGCGCGCCCTGCGCGAGGGACGCCAACAAATCATCTCAGCGCGCCAAACTGAGGAGGCAATCTGAGCTATGCGTACCTTGTGGCTGGTCTTTCGCTTTGAGCTGACGCGCCAAATTCTGCGGCGCGGCTACGCTTTGATCACCTTTGGCGTGCCAATCGCTGCTATTGTGATCTTTTTCATTATCAAGGCGCTCAGCGGCGGCGAAGCAGAGGTGAGCGCCACACGCGCTAGAGGCAATCTGCCACCCGGAGTCAACATCCCCGGCGCAGGCGCGATCAGCGAGGATAGTCCATTCGCACAAGCACGTCCGATGGGCTTTGTGGATCACTCAGGCTTATTGGGCAACGTGCCGACCCTGATCCGTTTCCGCTCAGAGGAAGCAGCGCTTGAGGCGTTGCGCAACGGCGATATCAGCGCCTACTATGTGATCGCCGCTGATTATCTGCAAACAGGCAGAATTGAGGCATTCTTTGAGCGCTTCAATCTGGGCAGCATGAGCGATTTTGCCATTCGGCAAGCGCTCCTGAGCGCGCTCTTGCGCCAAACTGACCTCTCGTCGCAGAAATTGACGCTGTTACAAGCGCGCACGCTCGAGATCACGCCGAATGCTATCGGCGAAATCACTTCGCAAGCGACTGAGAATACTAATCTGCTGCTGGCTTACGTCTTTGCTACGCTGTTGCTCTTCACAGCCTTCACAACGAGTGGCTATCTACTCCAGAGCCTGACTGAAGAGCGCGAAAATCGAGCTGTGGAGGTCTTGCTCAGCTCTTTGCGCCCACGTGATCTGCTCTTCGGCAAATTTTTGGCGATGAACGCGCTCGGTCTGTTACAGGTCTTGCTGTGGATCGGCACGGCGATCTTTTTGTTCTCGCAGGCGGCGGGCATCTCACCTGATCTGAGCGGCATTGCCCTGCGCACAGATCAGATCATCGTGCTGATCATCTACTTTGTGCTGGGCTACCTGCTCTTTGGCAGTTTCTACGCGATAGTCGGCGCGTTGACGGCGAACTTACGCGAAGGCACGCAATTTTCAGCCGTGATCGTGCTGCCCGCCATGATTCCGTTCTACCTTGCTATGACCTTCATCAATACGCCGAACGAGCCTCTGCCCGTCATTTTGAGCCTGATCCCGATCACAGCGCCACTGGCAATGACCCTACGCGCAGCGGTTACCACTGTGCCATTGATTGAGGTGCTGAGTAGCGTTGTGCTGCTCAGCTTGACCATCATCGCCTGTGTGTGGCTTGCGGCGCGCCTGTTCCGTGTGAATACGCTGCTGAGCGGACGCCCGCCCAAGCTGCGCGACGTGCTACGCCTTGTGCGCGAGCGCGCCTAGCGACCGATCCGCCTTTCGGCGGATTTTGAGCGGCAAGCGCAAAAAGAGGCACCTTGCCGCTCACATTTTTGGTATAGTTGAGCCAAAGTAGCGTTATAGGTGAGGTGCGGCTGACTATGACCATTCGCGTCTTGATCGTTGACGATCATGCCGTTGTGCGGCAAGGGCTGAAGATGTTCCTCAGCCTTGATAGCGAGTTAGAGATCGTCGGTGAAGCTGTGGATGGCAAACAAGCGGTCGCCCTAGCGCGGCAATTGCAGCCCGATGTAGTGCTGATGGACTTGCTCATGCCCGTCATGGACGGCGTGACAGCGATCAGCATCTTGCGCCGCGAAGTGCCAGAGACCGAAGTGGTGGCACTGACCAGCGTCTTAGAAGATAACGCTGTGATCGGTGCAATTCGGGCAGGCGCCATCGGCTACTTGCTCAAGGATACCGAGTCGGATGAGCTGATTCGGGCGATCAAAGCGGCGGCGAATGGGCAAGTCCAGCTCTCGCCGAAGGCGGCAGCGCGCCTAATGCGCGAAGTACGCACCTCTGAAAGCCTTGAAGCGCTGACCGAGCGCGAGACCGAAGTCTTGCGCTTGTTGGCGCAAGGTCTCTCGAATAAAGAGATCGCACAGGCGCTTGTGATCGGCGAAAAGACGGTCAAGACGCACGTCAGCAACATCCTGAGCAAGCTGAACGTCAGCAGCCGCACGCAAGCAGCGCTCTACGCAGCGCGCATGGGCTTGGTCACGACTCTGGGCGAGGAAGTGCGCTGATCCATAGCCATGAGCGAGGAAATGCGCCTGCTCTACGAGGCGTTTCATGAGCTAACCCAAGCCCAAGATTCTGAGTCGCGGCAAGCGGCGGCACAACGCTATGAGCAGCTGCTTGAGCAGCATCGCGTCCGCCTTGCGCGCAACGAACAGCTTCTGCGCGTGAATGTGGCGCTCTCCAAAGCAGCGGATGAAGCCAGCATCTTAGAGGCAGTCGCGCTTTATGCACAGCCGCTCGGCGCCAAACGCCTCTCGCTCACTTTCCTCTACACAAACGCCGAAGGCGGCATTGTGCGCGCCGCTCCACAAGCCATCTGGCTGAATGGCAAGGTCTCGCTACCCGATTTCAGCCGCTCCGACCGCAAGCGTCCGTATTTTAGCGAAGAATGGTGGGGCGGCAATTACACCCAGCCGTTCTTCTCTGAGGATTTACAGAACGATCCGCGCCTAACGCCTGAAAATGCGCGCCGCTTTCTCGAAGTCTACGGCGTGCGCGCAATGGTGGCGCTCTTTTTGCAGGTGGGCGGCTTGCCAAACGCTGTCCTGTTTGTCTATTGGGAGCAGCCGCGCACCTTCAGTGAAGATGAGCGCTACGTCTTCACGCAGCTGCTCCAGACTCTTCCCTCAGTGGTGGCGACACGCCGCGCCTACCTCGCTGAGCAACAGCGCGCCCGCCAAATGGAGATCATCGCCAAACTGAGCGCCGCTGTCACGCGCACGCTCAAGGAAGATGAGCTGCTATGCGCTGTAGTGCAACTCTTAGAGGCTAATTTGCAGGGGCACCACGCCCAGCTCTACCTCGCCGATCCGCTTGAGAACGTCCTGCTGCCTTTTCAGCCGCCTAACGCAGTGCGCAGTCTGCCGCCGCCGATTCCGCTGCATGACTCGACTTCGTTTGCCTCGCGCCTTGTGCAGACCTGCCTACAGCCGCTTGCGCACGGCGCGCCGCCTGATTACATCTTCGTCACGCCGCTTGATGAGGGCTATGCCACGCTCTTCGTTCCAATGGTAGCTAGCGGTCGCTTGCTGGGACTGCTGCGCGTGCAAGCCTACGGCGATGGCAGGCTGTTCGAATCCGATTTGTGGCTGATCAACGCGCTGGCAGACGTGATCGCAGTCGGTTTGCAGAATGCGCGGCTCTACCAGCAAGCGCGCCAATTAGCAGCCTATCAAGAGCGCAACCGCCTAGCGCGAGAGCTGCACGACTCAGTCTCGCAGGCGCTCTACGGCATTGCGCTAGGCGCACGCACGGCACGCGCCTTGCTAGAGCGCGATCCCAGCCGCCTGCGTGAGCCGCTTGACTACGTGCTGAGCCTTGCTGAGGCGGGCTTGACCGAGATGCGCGCCCTGATCTTCGATCTACGCCCCGACTCGCTTGAGCAAGACGGCTTGGTCTCGGCGCTTATCCGCCAAACCGACTCGCTCAAGACGCGCCACCACATCAACGTGACGCTCGATCTCTGCCCTGAGCCTGACCTCCCGCTTGAATCCAAAGAGGCGCTGTACTGGATCGCCCGTGAAGCGCTGCACAACACCATGAAGCACGCCCAAGCGACCTGTATCCAGCTGCGCTTGGCACAGGAAGGCAATCAGTTGCTGATGGAGGTAAGCGATAACGGCGTCGGTTTTGAAGTAGGCGGCGTCTTTCACGGACACTTGGGCTTGCGCTCCATGCAGGAGCGCGCCGCACGTCTGCATGGCAGTTTAGAGATCGTCAGTCAGCCGAATTGTGGCACACAAGTGCGGGTGCGCGTGCCAATGCTCAGCGCATGATCGCCAAAGTGTTGCCGAGCATGTGCGCAGCGCGGGTCAGCCAGAGCGGAGCATTCGCCAATGCCTCGCTCAGCGTAGTGACCGCAGGCAAAATGCTCCAAGCAGCTGTGATGCCCATCTCTGCTAACGTGCTGGGCGTCGCCTCGATTGTGCCTGCAAAAGCGATGACGGGGATATGGCGCGCCGCTGCAGCTGCTGCAATGCGCTGAACAGCCTTGCCGCCCTCGGTCTGAGCGTCAAGTTTGCCCTCGCCCGTGATAAGCAGCTGAACGCCCTCTAACTTCGCCTCATAGTTGAGCAAATTCATCAATGTGGGCGCGCCGGGCGCAAGTTGGGCGCCTAGCGCCGCTACCATGCCCGCGCCAAAGCCGCCTGCTGCGCCGCCGCCCTCCAAAGTTGCCACATTGACGCCCAAATCGCGCTCCAAAATCTTGGCATAGTGAGTCAGAGCGGCTTCCAACTGCTCTACTATCTCAGGATCAGCGCCCTTTTGAGGCGCAAAAATGCGCGAGGCGCCCTGTGCGCCGATCAGCGGATTAGTGACATCGCAGAGGATGGTGAACTTAGCATCGGGCAGGTTAGCGCGCAAACCAGAAATATCTACACGCGCCAAATGCTGAAGCGCGCCGCCGCCCTGAGGTAACTCGCGCCCTTTGGCGTCCAGAAAGCGGGCGCCAAGCGCCTGCAGACAGCCTGCGCCGCCGTCGTTTGTGGCGCTCCCACCAATGCCGATCAAAAAGTGGCGGCAACCGCGCCGATACGCCTCACGGATCAGCTCGCCCGTGCCATAGGTCGTGGTCAGGAGCGGGTTGCGCTCAGCGCGAGGTAACAACTCAACTCCGGAGGCGCGTGCCAACTCAATGATCGCCGTCTTGCCGTCACTGAGAATACCGAATTCAGCCGCGATCGGCGCGCCACGCGGATTGCTGACGGTCACGCTGTGCCGCGTGCCGCCCAGACCGTGCAACAGCACTTCCAATGTGCTGTCGCCGCCATCAGCAAGCGGCATCGGGATCAGCTCAAGGTGCGGGCGCAGTGTCGAGGCGCGCAGTCCAGCAGTGAGGCACTCAACAGCCTGTAAAGCGGTCAGGCTGCCGCGAAAAGCATTCGGGGCAAGGGCAATGCGCATCAGCCGAGCAAGATAACGGCGAGGAGCGCAACCGCCGCGAGGCTACCAAAGGTCGGCAAGACAAGGCGCGTCACAGGCTCATTCAGAATAGTGCGCTCATACTCATCCGCTGTGCGGCGAATAAGATACAGGCTCAAAGCGCCCAAGAACATCGCCAAAACGAAGCTGAGCAAGGTCAGATCAATCTCGAACATCGCTAAGCACCTACACAATTGCTCTGCGCAACCCGTCTGGAAGGATCCGCAAGGGAATTTTTCAGAACAGTATTGCAATTAACTCTCAATAACGCTACGATCATTATAAAAATGCGGGCAGTCTGAGCTCAACGCCGCGCATTAACCTCGAATTTAACGTAGCTTAAACCGTGAGCAGGTGTCCTGATGAGCAAGGGAAACGTCGGAAGCGTGCGCGCCAGCATCATCCAGCAAGAATACTTGGCAGAAGCCTATCGGATTGCGCACTATCAAGGCGATAATCCGTATGTTACAACCTCTGCACTGGCTGAGCGAATGAACGTCTCGGCGCCGGCTGTAGCAGCCGTAGTAGAGCGCCTGAAGCGCGGCGGATACGTTGAGCACGAGCCGTATCGCGGAATGCGCCTGACGCCCAAAGGCGAGCGCGAGGCGCTGCTGAGCATTCGCCGTCACCGCCTGACGGAGGCTTTCTTGGTCAAAGTGATGGGCTTCGCCTGGCATGAGGTACATGACGAGGCTGACGCGCTAGGCGCCGTGATCAGCGACGAATTAGCAGCGCGCATGGAGAAAATGGCGGGCTACCCAAAGCGCTGTCCGCATGGTGAGCCGATTCCGACAGCCGATGGCGTCATGCCGCCCATTCAGGATACGCCGCTCTCAGAGATCACGGAAGTGCCGATAGATTTGATCGTCAGCCGCGTCAACAGCCACGATCCCGAAGTGCTGAAGTATCTCGGATCGCTGCAAATTGTGCCAGAGCAGGCGATCACCTTGCTCAACCGAGCGCCCTTTCACGGTCCGCTGCGCTTGCGCATTGGCAAGCATGAGCAGGTGATCGGCTACGAACTCGCGTGTAGCATCCGCGTGACGCCCGCTCCAAAAGAAACACGGGACGCTTAGCGCGTCCTGTGTTTGCCTACGGACTCAGTTAGCGCTGCTCAACGTGCTGGCGCTGCTGCTGGTGCTGCTGCCTTCGCCATCACTGCCTGCCAAGCCAAGGCGCCGACGGCGTTCCTCGAGCTGCTGCTCCACGAGGCTCTGCTCAAGGGTATCCTCAACCACGTCTTGCAGGCGCATCGAGGCGACCTCCATCTCAGCATCCTCACGATCAAGGCGCGCACGGATCATATCGCCGATACGGCGGATATCAGCATCGCCGACGCCCTGAATATCGTTCAAACTGCGGATGGTGCGCGTGGTAGCGCGCTTCGCCTCTGCCAGCTTGAGCAACTCCTGTAAATGCTCACGCTCCTGGCGAACGGTGTTCAAGCGCGCCTCCAGCTTCAGCTTGGCATCCAACATGCGCTTGTATTCCTGCTCTTGGTTCTGCCACTGCTGATAGTACTCCTGCGCCTGTTGCTGCTTGACGTTCAGCTCAGCCTGCAGACGCGCCGCCTGATCAGTGCGCCCTGCCGTCAAGAGCGAGTCAATGTTGCGGTCAAGTTTCTCAGCCGCTGCCGACATCTCTTCATACTTGCGTTTGAGCGTGCGCACGCTGCCGCCCACAGTCACAATCTGCGTCTCTAAGGTATCCAGGTCGCGGTCGGCGCGGCGGATGTATTCATCCATCACCTTCACCGAATTCATCTCAAGCGCACGGTCAACCATTGCGTGCAAATTGGCGGAGATGAGGATATTGATTTTCTCAAGAATTCCTTGTGCCATCGGTCATCCCTTCTTAGGCAAGAGGTGGCTCTGCCTTCGTGTTCAAAGAGCATTATAGCACACTTTCTAGAGAGAAAGTTGCTGATTTGAAGCACGATCTGCTAACAGCGCGATTTCGGAGTGCGCCAAGTCTGTTATGCTTGTTGAATGAACGCGATCTCAGTCTTCGCTTAAGATACGGTGAGCCAAACGCGCTCACAGCTGTACGTTAAGGTATTTTTACATTCACAGGCAGCGCAGGCTGGCTTGACAAAACGCCCAATTTGATATCCAATGCCTGTAATGAGGAACTCTGAACTGCGATGAACCGAAGAATGTTTCACAGCTTGAGCGGGTTGATCACAGCTGCTGCATTGCTATTCATATTTGCAGGCGTCGGAGGCATTGGAGCGGAGTCAGGGGTGGGCGCTGTGTGCGCGCTTGCCTACCACGACGCGAACCAAAATGGCGCCCGCGATTTCGGCGAGGAGGCTCTGTCTGAGGTCAGTTACAACTTAATGATCGCCTCCAATGTGCTGGTGGCAAACTACGTGGCGCTGGAAGGCGAACCCTACTGCTTTGAGAATCTGCCTGCGCAGCAATACACCTTGAATGTTACCAGTCTGCTGTACGTGCTACATGAAGGCGCGATCACCTTCTTTTTGCAGCCGAATCAGCGCCTGACTTACGAATTCGGCGCGCTCTACCGCCCGCCACAGAGCGCACCATCGCCCCAAGAGGCTATCACGGTCATCCCAATGACACCTGCTGTACGCCTAGTGATATCTATCAGCGCGACCCTGATCGTGATGCTGCTGTGCGGCGCCTTCGGCATGATTTTCTACGGCTTGTTCCTACATCAGCGTCCGACGCTTGCTGCAGTCAGCGCGGGACGTCAAACAGGCTCAAGCCGCGTTGCTAGTGAGCGTCTAAAGCGCAGCACCCGCGATCTACCGCCGCCTGATGCAACAGCGCCCGTGCCACGTTCAGAGCGCTACCGCGATCTCGACTCGCCTGATGACGCCTAACTCACTGCTTCAAAAGCCATGCGATCAAGTCGAATAGCTCTACCTCAGGGATTTTCGCCTTGTAGTTGGAGACCATGATATTGGCATAGTCAGGCACAATGAAGGCGTTTGGCTCAATGATCGACTCGTAGATATATGCCGCGGCGCTATAATTCGGACGGCGCGTTGCAGCGCGAGCGCCCATGCCCGTCAGCGCCGGTCCGACGCCGTCCTCAGCCCGATGACAGGCATTGCAGGCGTATTTTTCGAATATTGCAGCGCCCTTGCTCGGATCAGCAGCAGCAACCCGCGCCTCGATACTATCGGTAAACTGCGGCGATGCCGTCACAATCACGGGCGTCATCAAGCGCTGCGGATTCGGCACATTGCCCAGCACAGCGAAGAAAGCGACGCCAAAAGCGATCACCAAGCCTGCGCTCAGCAATGTAATGAACGGCGCAAGACGTGGCACTTGAGTCGGCACTTTTTCAGACATTCTTCAGAGACCTCTATCGGAAAAGTTGATCAATGATCAGCGCTAGAAAAAGCAGCGCCAAGTAGAACGTCGAGTACTTGTAAGTACGTTTGGCAGCAACGCCACTCTTTTCATTCAACAGGCGCACCGATTCGTAGATCATGCCGCCGCCCAGCAACAGCGCCGCGATCAAATAGAACCAGCCGGCAATGCGGAAGGGCACAGGCAAGATCGAGAGTGCCACCAATTGCAATGAATAGAGCAGAATCTGGACGCGCGCCGCATCCACGCCGCGTGCCACAGGCATCATCGGCACGTTGGCGCGGGCGTAATCGGCATTGACCAAAAGCGCTAACGCCCAGCTATGGGGCGGCGTCCAGTAGAAAACGATAGCGAACAGCACGAAGGCGCCTGGCTCTAGCGTGCCAGTCACAGCTGCCCAACCGACCAAAACTGGTATCGCGCCCGCGCCGCCGCCGATCAAGATGTTCAGCACAGTATTGCGCTTGAGCAAAATTGTGTACAGCACCACATAGTAGAGCGCGCCGATCAAGGCAAGACTCGCGGCAAGCCAATTCACAAAAACGCCCAAGATCAGCACAGAGATCGCCACAAGCGCAATGCCATAGATCAAGGCATAGTGCGGTGCAATGCGCCCAGCCGGGATCGGGCGATTCTTCGTGCGCGACATTTGCTTGTCCATGTCGCGGTCTATGTACTGATTCAGCGCGCTGGCGCCAGCTGCAGCCATAGCGCCGCCGATCACGGTCGCCAGCAAGGTCAGGAGCGGGATTGCCCTGCCCTGCGCAGCAACTACCATAGCTGTGACTGTAGTGAAGATCAAAAGGACAACAATACGCGGCTTGGCTAGTTGGACGTAGTCGCGGAGGCTGCCGCGCCCGATGCTGGTTGGCTCTGGATTATTAGGTCTCTCGGCAAGCGTTGTAGCCATGCGTGTGTACTCGCAGCAATCATGGCTGCCCACGTCGCAGCTGCGAAGAAAACGTGCAGCGAACGCGCCATGACCAGCCAATCTCGGTCATCAATCAGAACAATCGTCGCGCCAAGCGCGGCTTGGGCGAGGTAGATAGCAAAGGCAACTTGTAAGGCACGGCGCAGTGCAAGAGTGATATCAGCACACGCCTGCCATAACATCATCAGCAGCAAAACGCCTAGCGCACCTGCGATCAGGCGATGCAGCATATGCACCATCTGGGGCGCGCCTTGCGAGAATGGGAAAATCTCGCCGCCACACAGCGGATAGCCGATGCAGGCTTTAGTGGCATTCTGACCTGCCACAGCCGCCCCGACCATCGCCACCATGAAGCTGAGCGCCGTTGCCAAAACGAGCTGCAATGGCGGGATGTAGAATTGCGGCACATGGGTCTCAGCTTGCGGCAAGAGCAGACGCCGTCCGTTGATGTAGGCGGCGATGAAGGCAGCTAACAGGAACATGCTGTTGCCCAGATGGATCATCACGCTGATCCAGTGCGCGGCGTGCGTGTAGATGACGACGGTTAGCGCACCAATGCCGCTCTGCACAAAAAACAGCACAAGTCCGAGCATGGCAGGCACGAAGATCAACGGTTGAGCGCGATAGTTGCGCCATGCCATCACACCGACACCTACCGCAAAAAAGCCGACGATCAGCGCAAAAACGCGATGTCCGTACTCGATCACAACAGCGATATTCTCAAACTCTGGGATCAACAGTCCATTGCAAGAGGGCCAGTACGGTCCACAGCCATAGCCCGACTCAGTCACGCGAGTCACGGCGCCAATCACGATCATCAAAAATGTAGTTGCCACTGCGCCGAGCGTGAGCCGCAAGAAAGTGCGCGCCCGCGCCGCTGAGTCGCCAATTTTTTCTGAGTTTGCCATATCTGCTTAAACCAATTGTGCTTTACATCACAAATCGCATTCAAAGGATAACATACTTCAATGCCACTTGCCAGAGTCAAGGCATGTGACTTGGCTCACAAACTATGTGTAGCGATCAGAGGCGCGTTGAGAGACTGTTCTACTCCGTGACGCTGATGGGCAGGCGTAGCGTGCCGCTACCTGTTTGTGAGAACCACGTTACGCCCTCGCGCACGAGGTCTAGCTCCAGCACGTACTCGCCTGCTTTTGACGGCGCTCGGAGACTTAAGCTGAGCGCAATGCTTCGGTGCGGCGGGACAGCTTGTGGCAGAGTGAGTCGCTCCCACGCTGTCGTTTGTCCATTGCCTGCCCAGCGATAGGCGATGTTCACGCCAAATGAACTTTGAGCAACAGGCAACCAGAGCGCCTCGCCGATATTTCGTGCTTGAGCGTCCAGTGTAAACGCCTGTGCCGTGCGTACGCTTTGTGGTGGCTCTGGCACGTGCCACTTGACCTGATACGGCGAGATATCAAAACGCAGAGTGCGCTGTCCGCGCCGTGCAAGGGCGCGCAGCAAGCCTCCCAATCCGAATGTTTTCAGCACAGCGGCAACTGGTGCCCACAACTTAACGGCAAGACTCAGGCTCAAGCGGCGCGTGCGCACCATCTCACCTAGCTCAACCCAGAGCGTGCGATAGGGGCGTACTAGGCGCAGCATTGGCTTGCCGACATCAGGAGCGCGGCATGGGGACGCCACCCACGCTAAGAGTTCAGCGCTGGTCGCTTGATAGGTGTAGCGCTCCACAAGCAGACGGCGCGCATTCTGGCGCATTTGGGCGTTGCGTTCAGGCTCGGCACAGGCAAGCAGGCATTCGGCAAGGCGCTCAGCATCGCCGGGCGGATAGGTGAGTCCTGCGCCATACGCAGCAACGCTCTGTGCCAATTCGGTCAGGTCAGAGGAGACACATGGCAAGCCCGCTCGCAGCCAGTCGAGAATGCGCGTGCGGCTACCTAACATGGTCTCATAGGCGAAGCGATCCGTGTTGACAGCAACATCGCTCTCAAGATACAAGTTGATGAGCGCTTGCGCCTCAAGCCAGCCGCACAGATGATAGCGCTCGCGGTAAGCAGACTCAGCGATCAGGCTCTCAAAGCGCCGATAGGTAAAGTCGTCGTGTCCGTAGATGATGCCGCCCGTCGAGACAAAGTGCGCCTTTGGGCTGAGGCTCATGACGCGCTCTAGTGCATTGAAAAGCGTGTCTACATCTGTCCAAGTGTTATAGCCGCCGCTGTAGAGGATCAAAAAGGCATCTTCAGGGATACGAACGCCGCGCAAACAGCGCCCAGTGGCTGTAAAAGGCGTCGCTTCAGTGGCAATTGGGATAGTAATGACGAAGGGATAGCCGCATGTCCATTGATTCAGGCGTCCCCATATGCCTAGCTCTCCTACCACTGACCACGCCTGCCGCTCCGAGACGGCAGAAAATTTATCGGCGCGCTCAAGGGCGTGACGCTCAAAGCTCCAGAAGTGGGCAAGATAGCGATCATCAGCGTAGAGCAGCGCCTTGAGTTGTGCCTCAGCCATCACGCTGCCATATAAATCGCACCAGAGCGGCAAGCTGCCGATGTTCGCAGCAGCAATGCCAGCCGCAGGTGTGGTGATAGCCAAAGCGCACTCAGGCGCAAAGGGGTGAATCAGCGGGCGTAAAGCACGCGGATCGTGCCAGACCACGTCATGAACATTGTGGTAGAGCAAATGCTCCGACTCAGCAGTGACAATGTTCGGTAAATCTTCGGGGTAAATACCCGCTATGCGATTGGCGATTAAGCAGATATCATGCCCTGCTGCGCGCAAAACTGAGACAAAATGCCATGTACGCAGGCTTGGTCCAGCAGTACGATACGGCTCAAAGGGCAGTGGCGCAAAGCCAAAGACCAGAATGCGCGTCATGAGGCACTGAGCAGCACACGCTCAACAATTGCCCGCCCCTGATAGCAGCACAGATAGCGAATGCCTGCTGCTCTAGCGCAAGCGTACGCAGCCGTGAAATCTTGGGCAAGACTTTCGGCATGATGAGCATCACTGCCAATGGTGATTTGTTCGCCACCCATTTCAACATACCAACAGAGCGCCTCAAGGGTCGGGTGCAATTGTGCTGAAGGCACGCGCAGACCTTTGGTGTTGATCTCCGGTGTAATACCGCGCTCTAGGCAAGCCTGCCACACTGCACGTAGGTCTGCCTCATGCGCCCGTGCATCAAATGTGCCATAATAGCCCTGTCCAAGCCGCTTGGGCAAGTCCACATGGGCAAGGATATCGAAATCGCCGTGCTTGATCATGCGCACTAGCTCAGCAAAGTAGTCATGGTAGGCTTGATAGGCTGTGCGCGCTCGAAAATAGTTCTCATTGAAGACATTCTCATTCCCCACCCAGTGCAGACTGCCCAGCACAATATCGTATGGGTAGGCTTCTAAAATAGGACGAATGCGCTTTGCCCAGCGATGCGGTTCTCCTACCTCAACGGCTGCTAAAATGGTTAGCTGTGGAAAGCGCTCGCAGCAGAATTCAATATCTTCAAAGTAACGCTTAGGATCATAAAAGCCAAGATCGAGATCAAGCATGTGGTTATTAAAGTGATCAGTGAAGGCAATTTCTCGTACGCCCAGCTGGATCGCCCGTTCACACATGACGATCATTGGCGTTTGGCAGTCGAAACTGTTATCAGTGTGGACGTGGTAATCGCACAGACGCATTGGCTCATCCTACTCTCAAGTATCCTAACACAGGGCGTTGAGCTTTTCAAACGGTCTAGTTCTACTCAAAAAGCGCCCTCAAGCGCTTGACGCAGCCTAGTGCCTTATCTTATACTCTGCGTGCCACTTTTAGTCCTAGCGAGCAATGTTTAGAAGAACGCGGAATGCCCTATGCAGCGCGAGCGAGTAGCCGATGATATCTACGTCTTCACCAGTGAGCGCTATGCTCAAGTAACCGCTGGCGCCGTGATTACCTCGGAGGGCGCAGTCCTGATTGATACTCTACTGTATCCCGATGAGACGCGCCAAATCAAGCAGTTCGTTGAAGGGCGGCTTGGTTGCTCTGTCCGTTATGTAGTCAATACGCACTACCACGCTGATCACACTTATGGCACATACTTGTTCCCTGGCGCCACTGTGATCGCCCATGCCCGTTGTGCCGAGCTGCTTGAACAGCGCGGACGGGCAAGCCTCGCACAGGCGCAAGCCGCCTTGCCCGAACTGGCTGAGGTGCGCCTCGTCATACCGCACCTGCTCATCAAAGAGACGCCCTTCAGCCTGACTCTGGGCAACAAGACCCTGCTCCTGTGGCATACGCTCGGTCATAGTCCCGATTCTATCGTATGCCTTGCCCGTGAGGATCGCGTGCTGTTTGCCGCGGATACGGTCATGGCGTTGCCGTATTTCATAGACGGCGACTATGATGACTTTCTCAATGCTCTGGAGCGTCTTCAGCACAACAACTTTGAGAATATTGTGCAGGGGCATGGCGAGGTGATCTTGCGCGGCGAAATTGACGAAAAATTGCGCAGCGATATCGCCTATCTGCGCGCTCTGCGCAAGCATGTTGAGGTCGCGCTGACTAAAGCCGATCCGCAGGCTTATTTGCGCAGCGTAGACATCGAACAGTGTGGTAAGAGCCGCATTTTGCTCAACGGGACGGCGCAACAGCTCCACCAGGATAACTTGTTCGCCCTGTTTGAGCGCATTCGGCAAGCCTCACAGCCTGTGGAGACCAACTGAGCATGTCCAAGCGCGCTGCGCCCCTGTTCGCCTGCCTGATGCTCTGTGCTGCGGCGCTGGCGTGCAACTTGCTCCCTGCTGAGCCTATCAGCACGCCCGCGCCGAGCGCTACGCCGTTCATGGATGATGGATCGCGCCCGCAGGTGGTGATCGAGTCGCCGCTTGAGGGCGCGCAAGTGATCGCAGGTGAGCAGCTGATCGTGCGCGTGCGCGCCGTAGATAGCATTGGCGTCACACGCGCTGAGCTACGCGAGGGCGAGCGTGTGGTCGCCATTCAGCCCGCCCCTGATCCAATCCGTGAGTTTCAGGCGCTCTTGCCCTATGTGCCAAGACAGAGCGGCGCGCTCACGCTCTCGGTGGTCGCTTATCGGCGCGGCGTGGCAAGCGCGCCTGCCACGCTCAATTTGCAGGTCGTTACGCAGGCAGGCGCGACTCAGCGTGCAGTACAGGTCTGTACAGCGCAAGTGAACGTCAACAACCTGAATTTGCGGCGCGGCGATAGCACTGCCACTGAAGTCATCACGCGCCTTGCGCTTGGAGAGCGCCTAAGCGTGTTAGGGCGCAATGCGAACGGCACGTGGTACCGTGTGCAGCGCGCCGACGGGCTAGTGGGCTGGGTCAGCGCGCAGTACATCATCCCTGATGGCGATTGTGCTAACGCGCCGATCGTGCAACCATGAGTGCGCCGCTCTTTTCCGTGATCATCCCGAATTGGAACGGTCTAGCGCACCTACCAACGTGCCTCGCTGCCCTGCGCGCCCAGACCTATCCCTGTTTAGAGATCATTGTAGTGGATAACGCCAGCACAGATGGCTCACAGGCATTCATTCGTGCTGAATTTCCTGAAGTACGCCTGATCGAACTGCCTGAGAATCGCGGCTTCACAGGCGCGTGCAATGCGGGTCTGCGCGCTGCACAGGGCGAATTCCTCGCCTTGCTGAACAACGACACAGAGGCTGATCCGCGCTGGGCAGAGGAGATTGTAGCGTGCTTTGCACGGCATCCAGAGGCAGGACTAATCGCCTCAAAGATGCTGCTACTCGATCAGCGCGATGTCTTCCACACAGCGGGCGATTTCTACACATTAGACGGCAAAGCGGGTAATCGCGGCGTGTGGCAACGCGACGAAGGGCAGTATGAGCGCGAGGAATACGTCTTCAGCGCCTGTGGCGGCGCAGCTGCTTATCGGCGCGCCACACTCGACCAAATCGGCTTGCTAGATGACGACTTTTTCTTCAGCATGGAAGATGTAGACCTAGCATGGCGCGCCAATCTCGCCGATTGGCGCTGCGTCTACGCACCGAAGGCAGTGGTCTATCACAAACTCTCAGCGACAGGCGGCGGAGTCACTGCCAGCTTCTATGACGGGCGCAACGCGCTGTGGGTCATCGCCAAGAATTATCCCGCCTCTCTGTGGCGGAAGCATTGGCGGCGGATTTTAGCCGCCCAGTGGCAGATCGCGTGGCAGGCGTTGCAGGCTTGGCGCGGCGCGGCGGCACGTGCCAAGCTGCGCGGCATGATCGCGGGCGTATTGGGCTTGCCGCGCGCCCTCAAAAAGCGGCGCGCCATTCAGGCGGGGCGGCGCATCAGCGACTCGGCGCTTGAGGCGCTGCTGAGCGACTCGCCGCCGTGAATGCTACATCATTGCCTCTCGGCTTTCTCTCTTGCACCTAGCTTATAAAAGTTTTACAATCTGTAGCGTTCAGGAGGTACACCATGTCTCGCTTTCTCGTGCTATTAGCTATCTTTCTACTGTTGACCCCTCAGGACGTCTCGGCTCAAGAGCGAACGCCAACGCCCCGTCCAAAGACTGTGGAGTATGTTGTAACCGCTGAGTCGGCTAATTTGCGAAGCGGTCCTGGCACAAACTTCAGTCGCGTAGGTTCGGTGTCTAGGGTGATGTTCTGCTGATATACGATGAGACCCCAGCTGTGAGCGGTTGGTTGCGAATTTATCGTGAAGGGCAAGAAGACGCGTATATCGCCGACTTTCTAGTGGAAAAGGCTCGGAGAGGCTTCTATCCAGCTGCCCAAAAACCTGTTCTAGAGATTTCTGGGCGTGGCAAGCAAACTACGGATGCTTACGAGATTCCGCGCGGTCTATATCGGATTGACGCCACTGTTCAAGGTGTAGCATTCATATTACGTGTAGTGACTCTGGAAGGAGATTGCGAAGATGATACGCTGTTCAATGAAATCGACCTAAACTCTCGCACATTATCTATCAGCAACCTGTTCGTTTCAAGCGGCTGCTCTGTTATTTTTGAGACCGACAATGTGACGGGAAGCTGGAAAATTGAATTCAGAGATATGTTGGACGAAGAGTTCTTGTCAGAGAGCCTCTTGGAGATCGAAGACGGAACCAGCATCTCAGGCAAAGCGAGAAGTGTTACTATGATAACGAGCTTGCCTAGAGGCGTTTGGAACATTTCTGCCAAAGTCAATGACAACTCTTTTATCTTGGTACCGCAAGTTGCGCGAGGCAATTGTAGTGGCTTTTCCGTCTTCAATGAACTAGATTTTGGCACGTCCAGGTTGGACGTTTCGAGTGTGTACCGTAGTGCAGGCTGTCTGATCATCTGGGACGTATACAACGTAGAGGGCAGCTGGGAGATAACTTTCAAAAAGCTCCGCTAGGTCTCAAGGCACATGCAGGCGAGAGGGGAAAATCCCTCTCGCCGCCGTGAGTCTCACGCGCCATCGTTGCCTAGCCACGACGCCATGTATTCGAGTTTCTCCAGTTCCAGCGCGGCGACTGTCACTTCGAGCGGGTGAAAAGTATCCACCATTACAGCCAGCTCTTCGGTCTTGACCGCGCCGATGCTCGCCTCTGTGGCGCCCGGCTGCGGTCCGTGTGGCAAGCCGCTCGGATGCAAGGTGATGTCCGCTCGCTCGATGCCCCGCCGCGACATGAAATTCCCCTCCACGTAGTAGATGACCTCGTCGCTGTTAACGTTGCTGTGGTTGTACGGCGCGGGGATGGCTTGCGGATGATAGTCGAACAGGCGCGGCACAAACGAGCAGACCACGAAATTGCCGCCCTCAAAAGTCTGATGGACGGGCGGCGGCTGATGGATTCTGCCCGTGATCGGCTCAAAGTCGTGGATGCTGAGCGCCCATGGGTAGAGGTAGCCGTCCCAGCCGACCACATCAAAGGGATGATGATCTAGCACGTGGCGCGTGAGCCTATCGCGCACCTTGACGCGCACCTCGAACTCGCCGCGCTCGGTGAAGGTCTCCAGCTCTTCGGGCGTGCGGATGTCGCGCTCGCAGTAGGGCGAATGCTCCAAGAGCTGACCGTACTTGTTGCGATAGCGCTTGGGCGGCTCGATTTGCGAGGGCGACTCGATCACGAAAAAGCGCGCCTCGCCCTCAAGCTGCATCTGCCACGTGACCCCGAACGGAATCACAACGTAGTCGCCCGCGCTGAAAGACAAGGCGCCGAACTGCGTGTGCAAAGTACCGCGCCCCTCATGCACAAACCAGACTTCATACGCCTGCGCGTTGCGATAGAAGTAGCCCATGCTCTGAGTCGGGCGCGAGACGCCCAAGGTCACATCGCGGTTGCCCAGCAAGACGCGCCGCGCCTGCACAGGATCGCCGCCGCTAGGAATGTGCGCCGTGCTGAAGGCGCGGTGCCGAATCGGACCGAAGTCAGTGTACTCAGGCTGCACAACGCCCAAATCTTCCACATGCAGCACTCGCGGCGGCAAAAAATGATGATACAAGATGCTCTGAATGCCGCTGAAGCCCTCCAAGCCCATAACTTCCTCACGGTAGAGCGCGCCATCGGGCTTGCGAAACTGCGTATGACGCTTATGGGGAATCTGACCAAGTCTGCGATAAAAAGGCATTTTCAAATCCTCTCAAAAAACTCTCTAACGGATGCCGAGTAGCCAAGCGAAGATGCCGCACAAGCCGATCAGCAACATCACGCCGAAACAGCCGTAGCCCAGCACAATGAAGCGTAAACCAGGCGCCAAGCCGCTGCCAAAAAGCGCGCCCAGCAAACTCGGATCGCGCTCAGCCCGATCAGTCCTAGTGGATCGCGCCGCTGAAGTGCTAGAGGCGCTCCGAACAGAGCGCTGTGCAGCCCTTCTGCTGCGCCTGCGCGAAGTGCCAGTCGCGCTTGAGACGCGGCGGACGCCAGACGGCAAGCGCGCCAACGGATCATCCCAATCAGCCGTCGGATCGCGCTCTTCAGGCTCAGCATCGGGCTGTGGCTGGCTGAGGCTGCTGGCAGCGCGCCCGCGCACATCGCGGACGTAGCGCGAGGCATCAAAAGCTGCAAAATCATCGCTCAGGGCGCGCCGATTCTGTTCGCGCTCCTCATCCAGCTCATCTTGATAGCGCTCTTCCTCATCACGCCAGTTGCTCATGCTTGCACCTCCACGCTTTCGAAAGTATAACAATTCTTGGCATTTTGTTGTACACTCATAGGTGTAATAAAGTCTGTAACGATGGTCTAGGCAGAGCGAATTATGCGAGAAAATCCACTTATTCTGGTTGTAGAGGACGAGCCGCGCGTCTCGCGCTATTTGCGCAGCAGCCTGCAGATGTCGGGCTATGATGCGCTGGTAGCCCCGGACGGCGTGAAAGCCCTTGAGCTAGTGCAGGAGAATCGCCCTGATCTGGTGCTGCTAGACCTGCGCTTGCCGCGCATGAGCGGTCTGGAGGTATTAGAAAACATCCGCCGCAACAACGACGTGCCTGTGATTGTGCTAACTGCCAACGACGCTGAGGAAGATAAGGTTAAGGCGCTGATGCTGGGCGCCGATGACTACATCACCAAGCCGTTCGGCGCCCGCGAGTTGCAAGCGCGCATTGTGGCAGTCCTACGCCGCTACCGCCCTGCTGAGCCGCCTGCTCCCCGCGCCACAGTCTATGAAAACAAAGCGCTGCGTATTGACTACGCCGCACGGCAGGTCACGATCAACCGTAGGTCTGTCCATTTGACGCCGACGGAATATCGCTTGTTAGTCACGCTGGCAGAGAATACCAATCGCGTGCTAACACACGACTACTTGTTGGCGCACGTCTGGGGCGCTGATTACGCCGATGATGTCCACATTTTGCGCGCTACGATCTGGCGCTTACGCCAAAAAGTGGAAGTCGATCCGACTAATCCTGAGTACATTTTGAACGAACCGGGCATCGGCTATCGCCTGCAACGGCATGAGCCCGACTCTGAAAGCGCTGAAGTCTAGCTGCCCTATTGAGCAGACGCACAGGGAGAGACCGTGCGTCTGCTCAATGCTACTCGGAGCCGTCGTCTACGGCGCCCTCATCAGGTTTCAGGCGCGCCTCGACCTCATCCACGCTCACGCCTTCGACTGAGACCATCTTATCGCGCCGATCTTGCCCTGCCACAATCTCAATGGCGCTCTCAGCGACGCCCAAACGCGCCGAAAGGAGTTTAATCAAGGCGATGTTCGCCTGCCCCTCCGAAGGCGAAGCCGTCAAGCGAATTTTGACGCTACCATCTTCCTGAATGCCGACTACTTCGTCGCGTGGCGCCCGCGTGACGATCCGCACAGCGAAAGCCGCGCCATGCCGCCGATCTGTGATGTTGAACTCTTCCAGCTTGCGATTCATGCCTGACTCCTTATGCGTCGCTACTCGCTCTAATCATAACTTAAAACAAGACTATGGCAACTCGCTTTGCAGCCTAAGCAAGCAGGCGCTAGACTCACGCCCAGTGACTAACGATATGCTCAGTGCTATGCGCACACACTTTTCATATCGGCTCTATGATGGCTTGATCTTCACGTTGGTGGTCGCCTTTTTTCTGCTCGCGCCGCTGCCAATCTTTGCCTACGATGATGCCTACGTCTATTTTAACTATGCGCGCAACTTTGCCGAAGGGCGCCCCTTCGCCTACGACCCGCGCAATATCCCCTCAGAGGGCTTCACCAGTCTGCTCTTCATGCTGCTGCTGGTGCCAGCTGAGCTGTTGCGCCTGAACCCCATTTTAGCCAGCTCACTCATCAACATACTAGCACTCTCGCTTGCCATTGTATGGCTTGGGCAAACAGTGAGAGCAGTCGGCTTGCTCTCAGAGCGCGCTGCTGTGCTTTTCACAGTTCTACTCGCTGTGCTTCTGATAAGGGATGAGAGTATCCGCTTGCTGATTTTTTCAGGCTTTGAGGCAGTGCTGGGCATTTTGTGTGCAGCGGGCATTGTGATCAGTGCTGCCCGTGCGTTAGACGATCAGCTGAGTTCAGGAGTGCGTCGGCACTGGCTGAGCGTCTTTTTCGTGATGACTTCCTTAGCGCACCTTGTGCGTCCAGAGTATCTGCTGATCGGCGCGCTGGGCGGCGCACTGTTGCTGTGGCGCTCGCCCGATCGGGTCGCTCTGTTACGCCGTACAGCCATTTTTGTGCTTGTCATGGCAGGCTATTACCTGCTCAAACTGGCAATTTTTGGCGATCTATTCCCAACAGGCTTCTATCGCAAGGTGCGCGCCTCTGAGCTAGGCTCGGAGTATGTAGATGAGTGGCTGCAGGACTATGGTGGCTGGTTTCTGACAAGCAGCGCGGTCTTTATGGCGTTGATGATCCTTACACCGCTACGCCATAAATTCTGGATTGGGCTGTTAGCGGCAAGTGCGGCGAGTATTGTGATTTTTTACACGCAGACAACACCGCTAGCAGGCGTGTTTCACCGATTTCTGGTAGTGCCAATCTGGGCGCTTTACGCGATTTTCTCGCTGGGGATAGCTTACATGGCTTTTCACCTTAGCAGGCGGCTGAGCGCTGCAAAGCCCATTGAGCGCGTAGCAAAGCAGCAGTGGCTCAAAAACCTAGCGCTGCCGACCGTGCTGATTGCGCTTCCGGCGCTGCTCATGCCGAGCGACCTATCTCTTATGGTAGAAGGTGCTAGAGCGCAAGGCATATTTGGCTTGGCAAAACGCGCTAGAGACGCTATGAATGGCAATCCCTATATCCAGCTCGGCACTTATTGGCGCGAGCAGCTGAACAATCCAGCAACTGTTATGGTTGCGCATGTGGATGCTGGCGCATTGCCTTATGCGCTTGGCTCACGTTTCCTCGATTTACAGGGTCTAACCGAGCCGCCAATTGCGCATATGTTCGGTACGCTGAATACGCCTGAGGCTATCCAATCGTATATCGAGTACGTCTTGCGCCATGAGCCTGATGTGGTGTTCTTGTGGTCTATGCATGTACCAAATCTTGAAAGCACATGGCACAGTTACTACGATCTGCACTCGCCTTTCTTAGATAGGTTGCCTGTGGCGCTCTTTGAGGCGTATCAGCGCTATGGCTTGGTCTATGGCTGCTCAATCGAGCTGAGCTGGCTGCGCTTGCATCTGTTGATTCGCCGTCAAGATGGAGCACAGTTCTCTGGGCTATCTCAAGTGTTCTGCTCACATTCAAGCGCACGGCGCTTTGCTGAGGGTTTGACCGTCGTGGCACGCGATGGGCAGGTCTATTTTCCGTGATTGAAGAGGGACTTGATACTTTGAGAGGCGGACATCCCCTTAAACTCAGCCACTTCTATGACGTTGCAATTTTTCTTTTTGCAGCGTTACTTTTACTCGTCGTCCACACGAAAATTCTCATCTTTGACGATGCTTTTGTCTACTTCAATTATGCGCGCAATTTTGCCGAAGGTCGCCCTTTTGCCTACGACCCGCGCCATATTCCCTCAGAGGGCTTTACCAGTTTGCTCTACATGCTGCTGCTGGTGCCTGCAGAGCTATTGCGCTTAAACCCGATTTGGATCAGCGCGCTCATCAATCTAGGCGCTTTGGCGCTCAGCGTCGTTTGGCTTGGACAGGCAGCACGGGCAACAGGGACGCTCTCTGAACGCGCTGCCACAATTTTTGGGCTGCTTCTGACCATCTTGCTCTTACAAGACTATAACATACGCTCACTAGCGCTTTCAGGCTTCGAGGCGATCTTAGGTGTGTTGTGTGTAGCGGGCGTTGTGATCAGCACAGCGCACGCCCTTGATGAAAAGCAGTCGGAGCGCGCCCGCAGGCGTTGGCTGAGCGTCTTTTTCGTGATGGCTTTCCTAGCGCACTTGGTGCGCCCTGAATACTTGCTGATCGGCGCGCTAGGTGGTGCGTTATTGCTGTGGCGCTCATCGGATCGGATCGCTGTGCTGCGCCGTGCAGCGATTTTCGTGCTGATCATGCTCAGCTACTACCTGCTTAAGCTAGCGATCTTCGGCGACCTGTTTCCAACGGGCTTCTATCGCAAAGTGCGCGCCTCTGCGCTAGGCGAGAGCTATGTGCAGGCATGGCTAAACGATTATCAGAGCCTCTTGCCGCTTGCTCTAATCGCCTTTGTTGGGCTGAGCATCGCTTTGCGCAAGCGCGCTGTGTGGCTTGCGCTTATGGCAGGCGGCGCGACCTTGATCGTGCTGTTCTACACGCAGACCGTACCGCTCTCAGCCGTATGGCATCGCTTTTTAGTGATGCCAATCTGGGCAGGTTACGCGCTGTGCGCGCTAGGTGCAGCATGGCTACTGGACGTGCTTGCACGCCGCTCTAAAGTCAAAGCTGCTTGGATAGCGGAGGCAGGGCGTGCAATATTCTTGTGCCTTACGCCACTATTGGTCATATCGAATGCAGGGATGTCGCCTGCTCAAGCATGGCATGCCATAAGTGAGGAAGGTGTACTCAACCTGCAGTCCCGTGCTGAGCGCGCTTTGCACGAGAATCTCTACTTGCAGCTTGGCTGGCATTGGCGCAGCCAGCTGGAGTCGCCTGAAGCATTGACCGTTGCCTATAACGAGGCAGGTGCATTGCCTTATGCGCTTGGCTCGCGCTTCATTGATCTTTACGGCTTAGCCGAAGTCGAGATCGCACATTTGTTCAGCCTGTCAGACGGCGAGGTCAAGACCGCACGCTACATCGCGTATGTCCTAGCGCAGCAGCCAAGCGTCCTGATAATGCTGAACTATGGCGAAGCGGAGCAGGCGGTCTGGTATGGCTTTGCCGATCCGCACTCGCCCTTTCAGGGCGCGCCGCCCGCCGCTATCTACGAGGCGTACTACGCATATGGCTTGCGTTATGCCTGTTCGGTCAATCACTGGGGACTGAAATTGCATATTTTGATATGGCGCGACTCGCCCCATGGCGCACAAGCGCTCTCAGAGGCTTTCTGCGGACATCCCAGCGCCTATCGCTTTCCCGACGGTCTGATTGTAGAGACTGAAGGCAAAGCCATTCACTTTCCGCCACTTGTGATTGGCACGGCTACGGCTTCCTAGCTGCGCTACGTTACGTTGTTTGATAGTGGCTCGGCTCTGTAGACAGTTTGGCATAAAACCTGCCTACCTCTTGGGTTCAGACAGCTTCAAGGCTTCGCTTTTTCTGTCAAGGTCTGTAGACTAGGCATCTCTGTGGTGGTGACGCTGACTGTACTTCAATCAACAACTGCGCTAGACTAGGCGGCTATGAGTCGCTTTATTCGAGTTGTGATCCTCAGCGTGCTGCTCTTGAGCGGCATTTCAGTGCGCCCTGTTGCTGCTCAGGACGTGGCAGGTGCGCTCACTGCACGCATTAACGAGTTACGTGCCTCAAAAGGCTTGAATACGCTCAACTATAACGGCGCGCTTGCAGCAGCGGCGCAAGCGCACAGTCAGTATCTGGCAAGCACGCCCTATTCCCATCCGCATCGCCAGAACAACGGCTCGTTGCCGCAGGATCGAGCAGCCGCGGCGGGCTACAGTGGACGAGTCGGCGAGAACGTGGTCGGTGGCAACACTGCCACACTTGACTGGGCGTACAACTGGTGGCTGAACTCGCCTACGCATTACAACAACATGCTCGGCAACTGGACAGATATCGGAGTCGGCTTCAGCGCAGGAACATATGGCAGATGGTATGTGGTAGTATTCGGCGATAACGGCAGCGCGCCGCCACGTCCGCAGAGCGCTTCAGCCGTCAATCCTGCGGGGGGACGCCCCGCCGCGCAACCGACTGCTGTACCGCCACGTCCCACGCGCCCACCGACCGCTACACCGACACCGACTATCACCTTGACGCCATCACATACCTTCACGCCGCGCCCTACTTTCACGCCGACCGACACGCCTACGTTTCTACCTGCGACCGAGACGCCGATCCTGATCGCTATTTCTACAGCTGCGCCCGACGATCCGACGCCGACACCTCTCGATCCAAGTGCCACGCCAATGATCGTCGCTGTTGCAGCTACTGCGCCACCGCTTGAGCCTGTGCCACCTGCGACATCCACAGCGAACAGCCCATCTGCCAGTCCGTTGCGCGCTATTATCCCGCTGATCATCGCTTTGAACGTCTTGATCATCGGCGGACTCTTGCTGGGCGACCGTCTCAGGAGGCGCGCATGAGCCAGACTATGCGCCAATTCGCCATTTTGACGGCTGTGATCATCCTGATCACGGTAGGTGCGATGTTGCTTTTGCTGAGCGCACTGGGTAGCCCTGCACCAAGCCCGCCACGCCCTACAGCGACGCTTATTGCCACGCCTGATCCTGTGCCTAGCCCGACGCTCCAGCCTGAGCGCGATGCACCCGTTCAGAGCGGCGCAATTGCGCTGATCATTGGTGCCGTGAGCGGCTTGCTGGTGCTGATGTTGAGTCTTTCGTTGTTGCGCGCTCAGCGCACCTCACAGGAGCGCTAAAAGATGCTCTCACGTCTTACCTTGCTGGTGATCGCTGTGCTTTTAGCAGCATGTGGCGGCGGAGCGCCCCCTCAACCGACTCGCGGCGCACTGCCCACTCTGCCAAACGTCGGTTGGCGGCTGTTGGCAGAGCCAATCGCGCCTGAGAACGCCGAAAAATTGGCGCTGATCGGCAACTTGGTGGGGCATAGCACAACAGTCAATCGCTTTGCCTTCGATACGACGCGCAACTGGCTGATCAGCGTGGACGCGCTAGGCGTTGCAATACTCTGGGACTTGAACAGCGGGCGGCGCATTCAAGTCTTGAGCCAAGTTGAGACGGGATGGGGCGCTGAGGGCGACGTGCTACACGCCTTTTTCAGCGCCGAAAATGAGACCATTGCCCTTGTGACGCGGCGCGGCATCCGTTTCCTACGGGCGGCAGATCGTGAGCCATTGCCCGATCTAGCAGGCGGTGTGATCGCGGTCACGGGCGCAGCGCGCTCGGCTGATGGGCGACAATTGGCTACCACAGGCGGCAACGGCGAACTCTGGCTGTGGGATGCTGTGACAGGGCGCGTGCTGCAGCGAGTGGCAGGGCGCGGCTACCCTGCAGAGCAGCTGCTTTTCGCGCCCGACGGCGCACAGCTTGCCCTCATCAGCCGAGATGAGCGCGGCGCGCTTGTGCGCCTTCACAATGCGCGCAATGGGCAGGCTCTGGCTGAATTGCGCGGTTTCAGTGGCACGCCTACAGCGCTCGCCTTCAATCCTGAAGGTACATTGCTTGCCGTCGGCACTTTGGGAGAGGTACAGGTCTTTCGCACATCAGATTATGCGCAGGTCTATAGCATCATGGCGACTGAACTCGATCCAAGACGCGGACTGACTTTCTCGCCTGACAAGCGCTTTCTGCTGATCGGCGGGTCAGGCGATGAGGTCTTTGTGCAGTCAGCGGCGAATGGTGCCGCTGTGCGCCGTCTGACTGAACACAGCGGTAGATTGAGCGCACTGACCTTCTCAGCGGACGGCAAGCTGCTGCTCACAGTTATGGCGAATGAGCGCGGCGTGTATGTGTGGTTAGTCGAGTCGATTCGGGCGGAATCGCCCAATTATTTGCGCGGGACGCTTGGCGCGGGTCAGAGCGGCTTTCTCACGGGCGCATTTTCGCCTGATAACAAGCTGATCGCTCTGGCGGAGGCGAGTGGCGGCATAATGATCTACGGCATTCCGCGTCAATAGCGCTGTAACAGCTTCATAGCCTCAAAAACACATGACCCACGTCTTCATTGCAGGTCTACTTGGTTTTTTTGCCGCGCTGATCGTCAACCGTCTGGCGGACTACCTGCCGTTGCGCCGTTACAATGAACTAGCGCGTCGCAGCCCATTTAGTTCAGCTGCGAGTCTGCCGCCCGTGCCGCCGCTCCTGCCGCGTGAGACGCTGTGGCAGTGGTTTGGCCTTACCCGACTTCTATCGGGCAAGGCAGATAAGCGCACAACGCGCTATGTGGCAGTCGAGATCGCGTTGAGTTTGAGTTTTGCGCTGATCGCCTACGTCTATGGGCTATTTTTGCCCGTGAGTTTCTTTTACATCTACGCAGCACTGTTCGTCTTGATCGCTGTGATTGATGTTGAGCATCGCTGGGTGCTGCCTAGCACACTGATCGCGCTTGTGCTGTGTAGTATCCTCGAATTGCTACTTTTTGGGTGGCGGAGCGCGCCATATGAGATGGTGCGCGGCGCTTTGAACGGCTTTGCGCTTGGTGCAGTCCTGTGGTTGCTGGGCATAAGCTATGGCAGGTTGAAAAAGGCAGTGCGCGGCAAACCCGTAGGACGCACCATCTTTGGCTTGGGCGATGTATGGCTTCTGAGCGCCTGCGGCGCCCTGATCGGCGGCGAATACATCTTGTTCGCCATGCTGATCATGATGCTGAGCGGCGGCATAGCGGCAATTGGCGCGGTCGTTTGGCAGTTGATCGGGCGCGGCAAGCGCAGCCGACGGCGGAATGCGCTTGCCATTCCATATGCGCCTCATATCTTGATCGGCACAGCGGTATGGCTCTACGCGCCTGCTGCCGCTACCGCCTTGCTGCGCGGACTAGTCCTCAGCTGAGCGCCGCTCAGCGCGCTCGCGCTCACGGTAGACCGAGTACCACACGCCCTCCGACGTGCGCCGCCACGTCTCGATCACCTCTCGGTCGCCTTTGGGCGAGAAGCCTAAGGCGCGGCTGACCAAATGCAACGTGATCTCATCCTCAGTGACTTGCCACAGGCTGAACTGAATCGCACGCGCCATCATCTGCTTGCGCTGATGGGGCGTAAGAGCATGTGGCAGCTCAACGTGCGGCTTGATCTGAGCCGCCTGTTGGCAGCGCGCCACTGCCTGAAGCGGCTCAAGCGGCTGGAAGCCGTCTCCCTCATCTACCCATGCTGAAAGCACATCCTCAGCCGACGGCACAAGTGATGTCAGCGCAGTCTGCAGGCGCAAACGGAATAAGTAAGTGTACGCTCTGCGCGACGGGTTACTATAGCGCTCCAGAATGCGCGCCGCGACGTGATCAAGCGCCTCAGTAGCGGACATGCACAGGAGTCCCCACTTCTGCCCAGTTATAGAGCCATTGCGCATCGGGCGTGCGCAAATTCACACAGCCACGGCTCATCGGTCGCCCGAAGTTGCTGTGCCAGTAGGTGCCGTGCAGTCCGTAGTCGCGGTAGAAATACATCACATATGGCACATTCGGCAAGTAGTAGCCCGGGCCGGACATATTCTGCGAACGGTACTTGACGTAGATGCGGAACTGCCCTTGCACAGTCGGCGTGCGCGGCAAGCCCGTCGAGACCACGAAGCTGCGCAGCAATTGACCGTCTTGATAGGCATAGACGCGCTGTTCGCGCAGCACTACTAAGATCAGCTTGCCTGTGCTGATCGGCGCCGCAGGATTCGAGGCGCTGCTGCCCGATACAGAAGCCTCAGGGCTGCCCGGCGCGGGAATGCGCAAGACCATGCCTGCGTAGATCAGATCGGGGTTGCTGATGTTATTGAAGGCGGCAATCGCCTGCCACGAGACGCCATATTGCGCTGCAATGCGCGCCAGACCCTCGCCGCGCTTGACCACATGCGTGCGAACCTGCCCAGTAGATGCTGCAGGTGCAGCTGTTGGCGCGGCAGCAGGCGGATTTACAGCGGCGGGCGGCGCTGCACTGCCACCAGCTGGAATCACCAAGCGCTGACCGACCAGCAAGCGATTCGGGTTAGGGATGTTATTGGCAGCTAAGAGCGCACTGAGCGAGACGCCATAGCGCCGTGCGATCATGCTGAGGGTCTCGCCTTGCGCCACCACATGCACGCCGCTGCTTGCTGGAGGCGCTGCAGGTTGCACTGCAGCAGCCGCGCCGGGGATGATCAGCACTTGTCCCGCATAGACAACAGAGCGATTGGGCAAGTTATTGGCAGCTACAATGGCATCTACGCTCACACCGTGCCGCAGAGCAATGCGGAAGAGCGTATCGCCCGGCTGTACAACGTACGTTGTGCCATCTTGCGCATAGGTGACGCTATATGGCACAGCAAAGCTGAGTGTCCCTAACAGCAACGCGCTGATGAACAGCACAAGACTCGCTCGGCGCATGGCAGATTCCTCCAAAGAGCGCTCACTTGCTTCTAATATACCACCATTCGGGCGCGCCCAGCTGGTTAGAACATCTCAACCACAATTTTGAGCGAGTCAGCGGCGGCTTTGGTCATGTGCCAAGCCTGATCAGCCTGCTCAAGTGGGAAGCGGTGCGTGATCAAGGCACGGTAATCCAGCACGCCGTTCGCTATCAGCGAGAGAGTCCGCCGTGTATCATAGGGACTCGCCGAATAGGAGCTGGTGATCGTGATCTCTTTGAAGAAAGTGTAATTGGCGTCCAGCGAGAGGCGATCATCGGGCGCAGGCGGACCGTACATCATCAGCGTGCCGCCAGGCGCGACCAACGCAATGCCCTGTTGGATGACAGGCGTCTTTGAGGGCGTCACAATCACGACTCCCACGCCGTAGCCGCCTGTCCACGCCTTGACTCGCTCCTGCCAATCGGTCTCGTCCACATTGAACGTGGTTAGCCCAAGCGACTCAGCACGCGCCAAACGGCTTGGCACGCGATCCAGCACAGCGACCCGATCCGCGCCCCAGTGCAGCGCTAACAGCGCCATGACCACGCCATTGAAGCCCGCTCCGATCACAACGACTGAGTCGCCGCCTTGCACACGGGCGCGATCGAGGGCGCGTACGCAGCAAGCAATCGGCTCGATTAGCGCGCCCGCCTCATAAGGCAGATTGTCGGGCAACTTCAGCACGTCGCCCGCTACGATCTCACGCGGCACGCGGACATACTCTGCCAAGCCCGCAGGATAGAGACGAGTCTTTTTGAACTGCGGACAATTCGTATAGGCGCCGCGCCGACACAACTCACAGACCATGCACGGCATGTGATGATGCAAGGCTACACGGTCGCCCACTTTGAACTCAGTCACGCCTGCTCCAACTGCCACTACTTCGCCTGCTGGCTCGTGTCCTAGCACAACGGGCGCACGCGGCAGCATGTACCAATCGGTCACGTCGCTGCCGCATACGCCACAGACCCTCACGCGCACCAATAGCTCACCTTCAGCAGGCTCGCCTGGATGAGGACGCTCCTCAAGCTGAACCGTGCCTACGCCTGTGTAAACCAATGCTTTCATGCTCAAAAAGCTCCTTATGCAGTCAATCTTGAGGGAGTCTAGCGCATTTGGCAAAAATGTGCAGGATTGCTCACATTTGTGCAAACGGCTTAGCCTTGAAAATGAGACGATGTATTGCTATAATCGCCTTGAAAGCGAGACTTAATTTCAATTATGGCGTGCCGTGCGTATCTGTTACTGCCTGCAGATGTCCGTCGCCTTGGACCCAAATTGCTCGATCAGCAGCTGTGGTGCTGGGGCTGCGATATTCGGCGTCCGGAGGGCAATTTGCTGAGCGCTTACGGATTCATCAGGCTAAAAGCGCCAGAGGCAGTGCGCCAGAGCAGCGCCTATACCTTATGTTTTACCAATGGCGCACAAGTGACGCTCTGGGCATTCGGCGTGTTCTATGGCATGCCTGAGCGCGGCGGCATTTTTGTGAAGCGCGGCGGCTTCGAGGTGCGCTTCACACCCGAGCCTCGCTTGCCGATCACGGCATGGTGCGGCGTGCCCGATTCTCAGCCACCTGAGACTGTTCAAACGTGCGCGCACGCGCTTAGCCTGCTCGCGGCACTGTGCACGTGGATCGCTGATTATGAGGCGTGGGTCGCGGCACAGACTCCATCTGATTACCGTGCAGCGTGTGTGGCGGCTTGGTTTGCTCACAAGCGCGCCGTGCCAAGTGAGGCGATGGTCAGCGCGTGGCGGGAAATTGCTGAGTCGTGCCGCCATGCCGCTATTCTCTCATGAGGAATCGCTATGCAGAATGCCAAACTCCCTGTGACTGTTCTTTCGGGCTTTTTAGGTGCAGGCAAGACCAGCCTGCTCAATCACGTGCTGCACAACCGCGAGGGAATGCGCGTAGCAGTCATTGTTAACGATATGAGCGAGGTCAATATAGATGCGCAACTGGTGCACAACGGCGGCGCAGCGCTCAGCCGCACTGAGGAACGTCTGGTTGAGATGACCAACGGCTGCATTTGCTGCACCCTGCGCGAGGACTTGTTGCAAGAGATCTCACGTTTGGCGCATGAGGGGCGCTTTGACTATTTGTTGATCGAGTCGAGCGGCATCTCTGAGCCGCTGCCCATCGCTGAGACCTTCACTTTTGAAGATTCAACGGGCTATGCCCTCTCGCACTTTGCACGCCTTGATACAATGGTCACCGTCGTGGACGCTGTGAACTTCTTGCGCGATTACACTTCCGCCGAGGCGCTGCGCGATCGTGACATAGCAGCAACCGAAGACGATGATCGCAACCTTGTGGACTTGCTGGTTGAGCAAGTGGAATTTGCCGACGTCTTGATCATCAACAAAGTGGACTTGGCCGCGGCGTCCGCACTTGACGAGCTAGAGGCGCTCCTGCGGCGGCTGAATCCGCACGCACAGATTTTGCGCGCTACACATGGGCGCGTCCCACTGAGGGAAATACTCAATACAGGGCGCTTTGACTTTGAAGTGGCGGCGCTCTCAGCGGAATGGCTGCGCGAGGCGGGCGGCGCGCACGTGCCAGAGACGGAGGAATACGGCATTAGCAGCTTTGTCTATCGTGCGCGCCGTCCTTTTCATCCACAGCGCCTGATGGACTTGCTGGAGAGCGAGACGTTCGATAACGTACTGCGCTCTAAAGGCTTCTTCTGGCTGGCAACGCGCCATAACATTGTGGGGATCTGGTCACAGGCGGGGCAGGTCATTACAACTGAAGGGGGCGGGCTGTGGTGGGCAGCTACGCCGCGCCGCGAATACCCTGAAGCGCCTGAGCTACTCGCAGAGATCGAGCGCCTGATGGACGGCGACTTCGGCGACCGCCGCCAAGAGTTGGTTATCATCGGTAGGCAGCTTGATCAGGCGGCATTGTGCGCTGCACTGGATGCCTGCCTGCTCACAGATGCAGAGATGGCCCTTGGCGTTCGTGCTTGGCGGCGCTTCCCCGATCCGTTTCCACGCTGGGAAGGCTGACTCAGCCTTTTGCTGAAAGACTGCCCCGAAAGTGTTACAATCGTACCAGAGCGTGTACGAGCGACTGAGGTGGGGTGTGTCTACACGAGCCTTTCAATTCTTCTGTGTTCACGGGCATTTCTATCAGCCGCCACGCGGCAACCCGATCACGGGTCATATCGGCTTTGAGCCGGATGCAGGCGATTATCGCAACTGGAACGAACGGATCACGGCTGAGGCGTACCGCCCCAATGCTGAGATCGGCAATTTTGATCGGATTAGCTTTGATATCGGTGAGCCGCTTTTGAGCTGGCTGCGCCGCCGCGCCCCAGAGACCTACGGGCGCATCCTTGAGGCAGATCGCAAGCATCTTGCCGCTAAAAAGGTCGGTAATGCAGTCGGGAGCGTGTTCCATCACGCGATTTTGCCGCTGCTCAAGCGCCGCGATAAGCGTACGCTGCTCTACTGGGGGTATGTGGCATTCCAACACCACTTCGGGCGCTTACCAGAGGGAGTCTGGTTGCCTGAGATGGCAGTTGACCTTGAGACGCTGCAGATGGTGCAAGCCAGCGGCTATCGCTACACAATCCTTTCGCAGGGACAGATCAATGAGCCTGTTGAGACAGCCGGTCCGTTCTGGGTAGACCTTGAAAATGGTCAAAAGCTGGCGATCTTTGTGCGCAACGATGAACTTTCGAACGATCTCTCGTTCAATGTCAGCGCAGCAGGCGGCGCAGGACACTGGGCGCGCAACAAACTGGGCGTACGGCGCGCTAGCGGCTTGACGCTAGTTGCCGTCGGCGGCGAGACCTTCGGTCACCATCATTTGGGCGAAGAGCGCTTTCTGCACTGGCTCTTGGCGCATGAGGCGCGCTCCGTCGGCTATCGTGTTGTCACTCTGACCGAATATCTGAGGGATTTTCCGCCCACTGAGACGGTCACGGTCAAGCCGTTCACTAGCTATAGCGCCAATAGCGTCTCGCGCTGGTCGCTGGGCTGGAAGGGCTATCTGTTGCGCGCCTTCGATCACTTGAGCGCCGCGCTGGATGAGCTGTATGTTGAGATGATGCGTCCGTTGAACGTGAATGTGTGGCGACTGCGCGACTTGTATGTGAATGTCTGGCTCAAGCAGCAAACGGGCGCGCAATTCCTCGCTGAATTTGCGCCCAACCTGACCAGTGAGCAGGAAGAGCGTCTCTTGACCATGCTCAACGCTCAGTTCTACATGGGCAAGGCGTATACCAGCAACGGTCTAGAGCCAGAGCGCTTCGATAGCCCTGAGACGCGCTTCGGGATCGCTAACGCGGCTCTGGTCGTGAAGCTGGTGGAGCAGGCCACAGGCGAAAAGCTGGGCAGCACCTTGCGCAACAATCTGCTGTTGGTGGTAGATGAGACTAGCGGCTTGAATGGTGCACAAGTCTACGATAGCGTGCTGGAAGAATTCCGCATTGGCGAGGCGGCGCCTGCCACCAGCATCGAGCCGATCCCGGAGACCGCTGAGTCTTCGGAGTCGGTTAAGTCAGCTGAATCAACTCAACAGCAGACCTGATTGCGCTGATGAGATTGCACCTTAGGCGGCACATAGCCGCCCGTGCCGCGCTCTAAGCCTAGACTCTCAGCCAGCAAGCTGAGGTAGGGGCGCATGTTCCCGCCCGGACAGACCGTTGTCGGGTTGAACTCATAGTGACCTGCCAGATGAGTCAGACGATAGGTCTGTTTGAGATCGTAGAGCAAGCGCTGCAACGCCACCAGCTGCGCAGGGCTAGGTGTCTCTATCTCAAAGTTGCCCATCAGCACAATGCCGAGTGTGCCAGTGTTATAGCCTGCCACACTCGCGCCGCGCACACGGATATCGCGCCCCTCATAGACCTTGCCCTTGCCATCAATGCCGAAGTGATAGCCGATATCCGCCCAGCGGCGCGTCTGCATGTGTAGATCTTGCAGGGCGCGCATAGTGCCGCTATCGCGCAGGAGCGGGAAGCTGTGGTGAATCACAGCGGTCGTATAGATCGCCGCCAAATCGCCGCTGTAGACGTACCAGCCCGTCGGATTTTCGGGACTAGCAAAGCCGAACTCATCTTCAGCCGTATGATCGGGCGGCAAGGCGCCCCAATCACTGCGCCGAATCACCTCAGTCGGGAGAGGCGGCGCCGTCGGCGTGAGATTGGGCGTAGGGGAAAGCGTGAGGGTCGCTTGAGCGGCTAATTCGGCACGGCGCGCCAGAAATGCCAGCAACGCGCCCACGCTGCACATGCCGCTCGCCGCCAGACCGCCCAAACTAGCCGCCCAGATAAGCCACTCGCGCCGAGTCATGCCCTTTTGAGGCAAAGGCGAGCGCCGTTGCTTGCGCATAGCCTTAGTCCTGTGGTGCGGCGCTGACGGGCAGACTCACGCGAAAGACGGTTGCCTGCCCAATGGCGCTCTCCACGCTGATCCGTCCGCCGATCTGCGTGATGACCTGCTTGCAAATGTACAAGCCCAAGCCCGTACCTTCGCCACTCGGCTTGGTGGTGAAAAACGGCTCAAAGATGCTCTCGCGTAGCTCAGGCGGGATGCCGCCGCCGTTATCCCAGACCAAGATATCCAATTGTGACTGGGATCGGCGCGAAAGCACGCCCATTGCCGCGTTAGGGCGATTGTTGAGCGCGTCGCGGGCGTTCATCAGCAAGTTTAGCCAGACATCCTCCAAATGACCGCTTGGTGCACGGATGTAGCTAGGCGGTTCGGTCTCCAGCTGGACTTCAAGGCGCACGCCGCCGCGCCCTAGATGTGTTGAAATTAGATCGAGTGTGTTGCGAATGGTCTGATGCACATCCACCCAGACGGCTTTATCTTCAGGGTTGCTGCGGCGCGCCGTGCTGAGCAGGCGCTTCACAACAGCGTGCGCACGCTGTCCCGAGCGATTGATCGCCACAGCTGACTCGTATTGAGGCGAGTCGGAAGGCAAATCCTGCATGAGCAGCTCAGAGTCGGCGAGGATCGTGGTGAGCGGATTGTTGATCTGATGCGCCACCACAGCCGCCAACTCGCCCATCGTAGAAAGGCGCGCCGCTTGCACTAGACTCGCCTGAGTCTGCTTGAGATTGGCAAGGCTGCGCTCCAGATCGCGGTAGAGCCGTGCATTTTCGATAGCAGTTGCTGCTTGGGCGATGAGCGCGGTTGCTAGACTGATCTCATCAGGGTGGAAAAGGCGCGACTCATGCATATCGCAGATGATAAACATGCCGCTGATCGTGCCTTTGATGATCAGCGGCAAGCACAAGATAGATTGCGCGCCATGACTCATCATGAAGTCGCGCAGGGACGCTGAAAGGTCGCTTTGGCGCGTGTGATAGTTCACCCACGCTTGCCCTTGAAAGATCGGCACAATTTCCGCAGGCAGGGCAGTCTCTTCGGGGCGTGGCGGCTCTAGGAATTCGGCTGTACCATATTGCAGCACGCGCATCAGCTGGTCGTTTTCAGTAAACAGGCTCAGCACAAGCCAGTCGGCTTGCGCCGTCTCTAGGATTTGCTGCGCTAAGTTGAAAAGTTCTGGGGAAGGGCGCTCCGACGCTTGAAAGCTGACTGTGCGTGCATTCGGTAAGGCGCGCAAACGGGCATAAATCTCAGCCGCTAAGCCGCGAATGCGCGCCCGCGCCTCTGAATTTAGCGTATCCTCAGATTTCTGGCTGCGATGAAACAGGTCTACGACGCCAAAAGGCTTGCTGTTGCCGACGCGCAAAGGCAATACGGTCAAGCGCAGCGCCGCCGTCTGCCTGAGCATCTGCAATTCAGTTGAAAGTCGTGCGCTGCCCTGCTCACGCGCTACGATGTAATAGCCATTCTGCTCAATGGCTTGCCGCAGCGTTGGGCGCATCTCAAGCGGCGTGCGGAGTGCGTGATCGGGCTGCCAGACGGCTTGCCACGCCTGCGAAAGCAGGAACAGCTCGTTTTCAGCCAGCACAGCGGTATCATTGGGCAGGCTGGTGCGCTCACCAGTGCTTGCTGAAAGGCGTTGCTTGATGAAACAGGCATTTGCCTCAAGCGCCTTCAAAACTTGGCGCGAGATGGTCAGCAAGACGTGCTGGAGCGCCAAAGTCGAGTTGACTGCCATGCCTGCCTCAACCAGCGTCTCAAGGCGACGCGTCTGCACCACGCGCTCATGGTAGAGCCGCGCATTCTCAATGGCGACGGCAGCATGAGCCGCTAGATCGAGCAGCAATTCTTGATCGGCTTGGCTGAACGTTCGGTTGCTGCGCCGATTGTTGACGCCCAACACGCCAATGACCTGTCCTTTCAGGCGCATTGGCACATAGACAGCCGAACGGACAAAGTACTCAGTCTTGACGCGCTGCGGACTTCCCTGATTGACTAGAATTGGCTCGCCGCTGCGAAAAACGCTGCCGACAATCGGCTCAGTATTCTTGATGCGGAAATTAGAGGCACGCGCCTCGTCCAAGCCCTTCATGGCGCGCAAGTAGAGCGTCTCTTCTTCAGCATCGGGCAGAAGCAAGAGACTCTCTTCGGCGTTTGTGAGCATCGCAGCGGCTTCCACCACCTGATTCAGCACTTTATCGAGGTCTAACACAGCAGCGATTGAGCGCCCTAGCTCTGAGAGCGTGCGGAGCGCAGCTAACTGCTTGCGCTGTTCATTGATCGTGCGCGTGCGGATAGTCGGGTCTTCAAGCGGAGTATCTGCCGCGCTGAAGTCCTGCGTATTTGCAGCACGTTTGGCTTGTGGAGCAGCTTGGCGCCCGCCCTCAAGCCGCTGAGCAACGGCAGCAAGGATTTGTGCGCCGCTCTCGCCCAACTCAGAGGTGCGCAAAATGGGCAAGCGCGAGAAACTGTAATGCTCGCGGATGTGATCAATGATGGTGCGCCCATCGCGGTGGCGCATGTTCGGATTGACAATTGCCAACACGAAACGCTCATGACGCGCTGCGAGTGCGTCGCCGCAGTTGTAGGCGTTCTCCACCTCGTAGCCGTTGCTGCGCAACAGCGCTTGCAACTGCTCCACAATAGAGGGGTTTTCCTCCACAAGCAGAATGCGCTTGGCATTCAGCGGCGGCACAAGGCTCATAGCGGCTCTCACTCAGGCAGACTCAGCCGTGCGCGCCGCTTAGCCAGATCGTCATCATCAGAGCGAGTAGGTTTAGGGCTAGTGGGCGACGTCTTGGTAGGCGGTACATCCTCAGCGGGCGGCTTAGGACGCGGCGTGAGAGTCTCTTCTACACGCTCACGGACGTTGCGCAGCACGTCGGCAAGGGCAGGCGGGCGGCTCGGCTGACTTTCAGGCAATGGCTCAGCCTCAATGGGCGCAGCAGCGCGTATTTCAGCCTCACGGCGCGCCTCAGCCACTAGAGCTTCCAAGCGATTGACCTGTTCCATCAGCTCAGAGGCGGCATCACGGTAGCGCCGCAGCGACTCGCTCTGCGCAAGGACGCGCTGCTCAAGGCGCTGCTTCTGCGTGATCAAATAGCGCGCCCGCGCCTCGTCATCAGCCAGCAGCGCTGCATCTGCTTGGCGGACGTACTCCGCGATTTGGCGCTCCATATCATCAATACGCGCCTGAAGCGCCTCTTGCTGGGCTATCGCCTCTGTGAGCTGCTTGCGCAGCGCAGCGATCTCGCGGTCAACATCCTTCGGCTTGCCCAGCCGTTCAGGCGCAATAGGGGGGCGCTCAGCGCCGCCTGAGGTCAGACTGTTCAGGCTTGCGCGCAATAGAACATTCAGCTTTTCCAATAGATCGGACATAGCGCACCCTTGCAAAAAGGACTTGCGTACCCTGTGAAGCGATCTTAACGCAAAATGCCTCAGAATTAAAGTTCGTAAAGAGCGACTCAGGCTTCGTCTATGGGGACATAGCGCAATTCGCCGTCGCCTTTATCCTCGATCAGCTCACCTTCGACGATCTCATCAGCAGGCGCGGCTGTTTGGCGGCGCGGCGGCGCAATCGGTGGCGGTTTGGCAGGTGCAGGCGGGGGCGGCTCAGCTTTAGGCGGCGGAGGCGGCAACGGACGCGGCGCTTCGCCCGTTTGACGGGCAGGCACTGGGATTGGAGCGGCACGGCGGCGCGGCAGCGCTACAACAGGCGGCTGCTCAGACTCAGGCGGCACTGCAGGCAGATCAGTGCCTGTGGCGCGGGCAGGCAACTCGCCCTCAGGCACTTTGCCCATGCCCAACTTGCGCGCTGCGCCCGCCGATAGCGCCTTTGAAGGCGGCGGAGGCGTAGGCAAGCGCAGATCGTAAACTGTGCGCGGCGCCTCCAGCACAGAGCGCCTTGGCTCAGGCGGTGCGGGCTTATATTCCACCTTGCGATTGGTCAGGCGCCCGACCAGCTCCTCAATTGCGCCGATCACCAATAACATGATCACATTCACAACCGCGACGCTGCCGTAGACCGTAGTTAGCGTGTAAATGGCAGTGGCAATCGGTCCAGTCAGCAGGATCAGGATGGCATTGTACATGCCCAGCACCATCAAAAATGCGATGAAGGCGAGGGCGATGATCCACAAAAACCACGTGCTGCGCAACTCACGGAGGGTCGGCAACATGGTGTTGGTGATGGTGAAAAGCAAGTACAGCCACAAAATCAGGTCAGGGCGGCTGAGCAACTGACCGAACGCCTCGCGCAGCGCGGCTGAGTCGGCGTTGCCAAGCAGCGCCAGCAATTGCGGAATGCCTAGCACGCCATAGCTGATCGCCAGCATAGCGCCAAAGCCGACGATCATCGGCGTGACGGCAAGAATGCCGATGTGAATCGGATTGAAGATGGTGTACTCAAGGAAGCGTATATGCACCACGCCGTCATCATCCACCTGAGGCGCCGGGATGATGAACGGCAACTGTTGCCTAAGCATCCCTGCCACGATCCAACGGCTCAATTCGCGCAGCAAGACGCCCGGCAACATCACCATAACATAGAGCCAAGCCGCCGACTCCCGCTTGCGCAACCAGAGCAAGCCAATGCCGAAAACATGCCGCTTGACCCAATACTGCGTCCGTGCCAGCACAAAGACCACCACGCCAAAAACGAGCCATGGCGTGAAGAAATTCAGGATTTCTGACGTGGTGAGTTCTTCGGTCAGCATTTGGTATCCCGCTCAGGCGCTTTTTGCCTCTTGGGCAAGGCGCACCAGCGCTACAAAGTCGTTCAGCTTGAGCGAGGCGCCGCCCACTAGCGCGCCATCAATCTCAGGCATTCGCATGTAGTCCGCCATATTCTCAGGCTTCACGCTGCCGCCATACTGAATGCGCACGCGCTCCGCCTGCTCTTGCCCATAGAGCGCCGCGATCACATCGCGCACTGCCTCTTTAATGGTCTGGTTAGCATCCTCAGGTGAGGCGTTCCTGCCCGTGCCAATCGCCCAGATCGGCTCATAGGCGATCACAATGTTTGGAAGTGCCTCAGCGGGAATGCCCTCCAGAGCGGCGCGCACCTGACCGCCCACAAAAGCGACGGTCTCGCCTGCCTCACGTTGCGCTAACGACTCGCCCACAGCGATGATCGGTTTCAAGCCGCCTGCCAAAAGTGCCTTTGCCTTAGCGTTGATCATCGCGTCGGTCTCGCACAGGTATTGGCGCACCTCTGAATGTCCGATGATCACATACTCGACCAATCCCTGCAGCATTGGCACGGAAACGCAGCCTGTATAAGCGCCCTGCGGCTCCTGATGGACGTTTTGCGCGCCCACTTTGATCGGCGTGCCGCGCAGCGCCTCCGCCACAGCGGGCAGTGCCACAAACGCGGGACAAACCACGCGCTCCACGCCCTCAAAGGGCAGCAAAGGCGCGATCAGGGCTTGGGCAAACTCAGCCGCCTCAGCGGGCGTTTTGTGCATTTTCCAGTTGCCAGCGACAATCGGCAAGCGCATCGTGCATCCTTTCAGTGCGATCAGACCTATCTAAAGTGTATCGCAAAGTGCGCTCAGTCGGTAAAATGCCGCAGCCCGATAGTTGCGAACTATCAGGCTGCGATGTAAACGCCTCAAGTAGGCGTCAAAGACTCAGCTAAACGCTACTCACTGAGCCTCCAGAGGCGCAACGTGCCATCAGCTGAGGTGCTGTAGAGCGTCTTGTCATCAGCGCTGAAAGCGAGCGAGCGCACTGACTGGGTATGCCCGATCAACTCGCTCACCATGCGCCCACTTGCCACATTGTAGATGACAATCGGACCCTGTGCGTAACCGACGGCGATCTGGCTGCTATCGCTATTGAAGGCAAGCGCTGAGATCGATCCCAATTGCCCACCCGGACGCAAAGTCCCCTCTGTGCGCAGATTAGCTGTGTTATAGAGCAGGACGCTGTTGGCTGAGGCGGCTGCCAACAGACTGGCATCGTTGTTGAAGGCGAGCGCAGTGGCGGTATTGCCGTTATCAATCAGTTGAGCGCTGCCGTCGGCAAGCGTCACAAGGCGCACGAAGGGATCGCCGGAAGTGGCAAAAGCGACGAAGCGTCCATCGCGGCTGAAAACCGTGTTCAGTAGCTCACGGGCGTGTTCGGCGCGGGTTTGCGCCACTTCGCGGTTCGTATTGGCGTCAAAAACGCGAATGGCGTTATCAGCACCGCCGCTGATGATCCGTGTGCCATCGGCGCTGTAGGTCAGGCTGATGACCGTGCTGCGATGCGCGTCAAAGCTGGTCAGATTTCTGCCACTTGCCACATCCCACAAGAAAATTCTTATAGAGCTACCCGCCGCTAGGGTCTTCCCATCAGGGCTGAAGGCAAGACTAGCCACATTGGCGCGCCCTGCTTCCAGAGTCTGCACCACGCGGTAGCTCTCCGTGCTGTAGAGCAGGATGTTGCCATTGGCGCCGCCTACGGCTAAGAGCGTACCATCAGGGCTGTAGGCGATAGTAGTCACGCGCCCCCTAATCTCGTCAAGCGTGCGCAGCTCAGCGCCTTTTTCCACGTCCCAGAGCCGCACGCTCTGATCGGATGAGCCAGAGGCAAGCAGCTTGCCGTCTGTGCTGAAAGCAAGCGAGACAACCTGCCCGCGATGTCCCTGCAAAATGCCCGCAGGGCGTCCGCTCTCAGCCTCCCACAGCCGAATCGCGTTCTGATCCGAAGTGGCAGCAGCAACCAGCTTCCCATCAGGGCTAAAAGCGACGGCTTGAAAGCCCGAACGGGCGCCCTCAAAGCTCTGAAGCCGTTCACCCGTTGCCACGTCCCAAACGCCGACCGTGCGATCCAAGCTGGCAGAGGCGAGTTTAGTGCTATCAGGGCTAAACGCGACCTGTTGCACCTCTTCGCCGTGTCCGCTGATGAAGCGCGGCTGTTTGGTCACGTCAGCCGCGTCGTAGAGCCAAATGCCGATGGTGCTGGCAACCGCCACGAACTTTCCATCAGGAGAGACGGCTAAATGGCGGATACCGCCACGCCCGACGATTGTCCCGCCGCCCTGCGCCGAGACGCTCATCAGTGTGCTGCTCAATAGCGCTATCGCTGCTAAAGCGATGCACAACGCACGTAGAAATGCTTTCATTGAACTTTCTCCTCGTTCAAAAAGACGGTAAGGCGTTTGGGCTGCTGTAAAAAGTCCGTTGAGACGCATTCTGGCTATGGTACTGCAAAAGCAGCAGGGACTGATCGTAAAAAAGTTGTAAAAGCGGCGGATGTTGGTAAGGATTACTCTCAAGACTGACTCCGGCGGCGGAAAGCCTCCCAAGCCGCTTGCAGATTCTCTTGATCTTCGGCACGCACTCTATGAATGTAAGGCGAAAGGCGCTTCTTGGGCGTGTTGTACAGATCGAAGAAGCCGCCCAGAGCCGCCACTCGCGCATACATGCCTTTGAACAGTCCCTTGAACTCCGCTTGAATGCCCTGCCGAGCTAAGTAGTCTGTGAAGGCTTTGGCAAGGCGCTCTGCCTCTTCCATTAGGGCATTAGGCGCGCTCTGAACTGTATCCGTTGCTGTCTCGCGGCGTAGGGCAATCGCCTGTGCGGCCAGTTGATCAGCTTTTTCGTTCCACCTCACGCCCGTATGACTCGCAACTTTCCGCCATGTGATCTGCACGCCTGACTCGCGCACAAATTCGGCATACGCCTGAGTCAGGGATATTTGGGCGCGATATCTGCCCGTCGCCCACGCCTCCAGACCTTCATAATCGTAATAGAGTGTGATGGCTGCGACGTTATGTGTCTGACACCAGCGCAGCGCCTCAGCCACGGCTGTGATTTCACTGCCCACTTGCCGATGCTCAGTATCCGTCTCGGCAATGCCGTAGAGCGCGGCGTGAAATTGCCCTGACTTCAGGATCACAACGCCGTAGGCGACCAAATCGCTCTCAAAGGCGCCATCTACGTAAATTTCGTACTCAGATTCAGTTTCTGGCATGGTCTCTCACAGTTTGCTTAGGGATAATGCCGACCAGGCGAGTGCTGAGCATCGCCCGATCAAGCCCTCTGTTCTATTCGTAAGACCTTGTGTGCGTCTGTGACTAGTGCGATGTGCCGCGCTGTTGCAGACGCTGATCAGCAGTTGGATCAACGCCCAGATTCGCCGTGATCGCCACCTCTTCTGGATCGAAGGGGCGGCTGAGCGCTGCGGTCAGCACCTTGACCTCGACTCCCTCAGCGATCTGCACATAGGCAATGCCCCGATCAGCCTCCATACGGGTCAGCGTGCCAACTAAGCCGCCCGCCGTAATGACCTCATCGCCGACGCTCAGCGTGCGCACGTACTTGTTATGCTTGCGAAACATGCGTTGGCGCGGCAAGATCACAAATGACCAGTACGCTGCCAGCACCAATAGCATCACGAACGAAAATGCGATAAACTCACCCATGTGGCGTCCCTCTCTCACTTTGCTCTGAGTGAATTATAAGGCTGCAGCGGCAAATTTGCCTCTTGACAGCGCTGAACAAGCGTTCTATGATGAGCGTGTCCATCAGTAGCGCGCAGCCCGTTGTTAAAGTACCTATAAGGCGTGGTGACGTATGACGTTTCAGCAGATCATTATCGTAGGCAATGTCGGGCGCGATCCGGAGTTCAAGTACCTAGAGACTATCGGCATCGCTGTGTGTAGCTTCAGCGTGGCGGTTAGCAAAGTGACAGGACGCGGCGATCAGCGCACAGAAAAGACCACGTGGTTCCGCGTGACCATTTGGCGGGAGCGCGCCGAGACTGCCAGTCAGCTGATCAAGAAAGGGCAGCGCGTTTTGATCGTGGGCGAGGTGAGTGCCAGTGCCTACGTTGCTCAAGATGGCAAGCCCACTGCCTCGCTGGAGATCACTGCAAGCGACTTCAGGCTGCTGAGCGCCAAAGGTGAGAGCGAAGGCAATGCTGCAGCAGCGGATACAGTTTCAAGTCCCGTCAAACGCTCGCCCCCTGCTCCTGATGACATCCCTGAAGAGGCAGGCGACCTGCCTTTCTAGCGAACTCGTGAAATCCTTATGAACGGTCACGATTTGATCAGGCTCGGCTATCCGTCGGGCAAGGCGATTGGCATCGCTTTACAGATTGCGGCTGAGGCAATTGCACAAGGCGACTCCGAAACGGCGGTTCTAGAGGCGTTGCGCGCTGTCTTAGCTGATCCCGATCGCTTCAGCGACGATCCGCGCTACAAGGGACTAGCTAAAGAGCTGATCCGTCTGCGCGATCAGCCCATGGCGTATCGGCTAGATACCTACGCGCCCTATCAGGTCTGGGGGCGCGAGCAGATTGAGCATGGCGCGCTGCAGCAGATGGAGCGGGCTGTGCGTTTGCCGATCTCAGTGCGCGGCGCGCTCATGCCCGATGCACATCAGGGCTACGGCTTGCCTATCGGCGGCGTGCTGGCAACGCATAACGCCGTGATTCCCTATGCCGTCGGCGTGGATATCGCTTGCCGTATGCGCCTGACCATTTTTGAGGCGTCGCCGCACTTGCTAGAGCAGAAAAAAGAGCGTTTCCGCAAGGCGCTTGAGGAAAACACTTGCTTCGGCGCAGGCAATGCGTGGTCAGTGCCGCGCCAACACCCTGTCATGGACGATCCGATGTGGCAGGAGCATCCTGTGGCGCGCAGCCTCAAGGATATCGCGTGGAAACAGCTTGGCACTAGCGGATCGGGCAATCATTTTGTGGAGTTTGGCATTTTGAACGTCTCAGTGCCGTTTGAGACGGCTCAGGGCGCCGTGCCTGCAGGCAAATATCTTGCCCTGCTCAGTCACAGCGGCAGCCGACGCTTCGGCTATGAGATCGCCAATCACTACACGCAGATCGCCATGCAGCGTCATAGCGGCTTGCCGAAGGATTTTCAGCACTTGGCGTGGCTCGATCTAGACTGGTCAGCGGGTGCTGAATACTGGGAGGCAATGCAGTTGGCAGGGCGCTATGCCAGCGCTAATCACGCTGTGATTCATGCGCAGCTGGTGGAGGCTGTGCGCTTGCCTGTGCTGGGCGTAGTGGAGAATCATCACAACTTTGCGTGGCGCGAGATGGTAGACGGTCAGGAGCTGATCGTACATCGCAAAGGCGCGACTCCCGCTGCTGAGGGCGTGTTGGGCGTGATTCCGGGCAGCATGGGCGATCACGGCTATGTGGTGCGCGGGCGCGGCGTGACCGCCTCGCTGAACAGCGCTGCGCACGGCGCAGGACGCCGTATGAGTCGGGCTGAGGCGTTCAAGCGCTTTGACTGGAAAATTATTCAGCGCAAGCTGCGCGAAAAGGGCATTGAGGTCCTTTCGGCGGGTCTGGATGAGGTGCCGAATTGTTATAAGGACATTGATGAGGTCATGGCGGCACAGGCTGACCTAGTTGAGACCCTTGCGTCGTTTCAGCCCAAGCTGGTCAAGATGGATGGCTCGCCGCGCCATAGCTACCATCCTGAGGATTGATCCTCGCCGTACAGCAACGGACGGTAGCACAGTTCGCCGCCGCTCAGCGCGTGATATTCGCGGAAGACGCGCTCCAGCTCATCCAAATCTGCCCAGAAGCTATCTACCTGAGAGCGGTAGCAGGCGCTCGCCTTAATTTTGGAGGTGAGCGCCTCGTCGTCTATCACAATCTTGTGCGGCACGGCGCGTAAGCCGAAATGGGCGGGATAGGCGCGCATTGCTTGCGCTAATTCGCTCACGGCGCGCCGACGGACTTCGTCGCCATCGCGGGCGTACGGGAATTCCTCGTAGAAAAAGATGTTGCGCAGGCAGAGCCGTGCCGCTAAATGCAGCGCCATAGCGCGCACCAGCTGATGATCAACGTGGTGACCGACGCCCAATGGCGCGTAGAGCGTCACGTCTGGTGAGAGCGACGGATAGGTTGCAAGGAAGGACTCAGCAAGCGCCTCAGGTGTGGCGGGATCGTCGGCATGGATAGCGCCAAAGATCGCCTCTCTTGAGGTGTAGAGCGGCTCTTTTGAGGTCTTGCCGACCCGATAGATTGCATCGGCAAACGTCCCGAAGTGCAGTGCCGCGCCGAGAGTCTCAGCTGCCGCTTGATCTTCAGCGCGCCGTGCCGCAAGCGCTTGCTGAGCGAGCATCCCGCGCTGCCAGCGGGCGTGTAGCTCATCGGTGAAGGCGGTCGGTGTGAAGCCTTCGGGCGGATCGCCTGCCATGACCGTATAAATGGCTACGGAGTCGCCGCGCTGCGCTAATTGGGCAATCTGACCGCCGCAGCTGAAGACTGCGTCATCAAAATGTGGCGAGAGGTAGATGTGGTGTACGGTCATGAATCAGCTGTCTTCCTTGAGCGCTTGGACTTGGCAGGCACCTGCTGATTCTGACTGGCTTGAAAGTAATCGCATTCAGCTGTCAAGGGACAGCGCTCACAGAGCGGCTTGCGCGCTTGGCAGAGCGCCCGTCCGTGTGCGATCAGGTTCAGGTGTGCGGGATAATACTCCTCAGGCGGGATGAGCGCCTCTAGTTCGGCGTGCGCCGCCTCCGCACTGACTTTCGCGCCGATCAAGCCGAGGCGTTGGCTGACTCGATGCACGTGCGTATCCACAGGAAAAGCGGGCTTGCCGAAGGCAAAGCACAGCACAATTGCCGCCGTCTTCGGACCGATGCCGTCAATGGCGGTGAGCCACGCTTTAGCGGCGTCGGTATCCATCTCGGCAAGGAAGTCGAGCGTGATGCTGCCGCGCTCATGAGTAATGTGCCGCAGCACGTTCTGGATGCGCGGCGCCTTCCGATTTGCCAAGCCTGCAGGACGGATCGCTTCAGCCACTGCCTCAGTGGGCGCGTCGCGTACGCTCTCCCAATCGGGGAAGCGTGCCTTGAGCGCGGCGAAGGCGCGGTCGCGGTTGGCGTCGGTCGTAGTCTGGCTCAGGATGCAGTCCACTAGCTCATCTACAGGCGCGTAACGTGGCTTCCACTCAGGTTTGCCGTATAGCTCAATCAACTTGGCGCTGATGCGCTGATATTTCTCGCGGAGGGCTGCTTGTGTCGTCAAGAGTGCCTCGATCTTCGTATTACTGCTGTAGATTGTAGCGCAGAGGCGGCGGTTTGGGCAGTTTAAGCGCTGATGGTACAATCGTAAGGTAGCAAATGTGCGAAGTATGCAGCACATGCTGAGAGGATCGCTGCGTGACGGCTATCGAGCGCTTGCAGACCATTGCGCCATTCTTGGTGGCAGTCCTGCTGGGACTGGGCGCTGTGTTGTTTGCGCTCTCCATGCTGATGTTTCGCCGCAGCCGCCGCAACGCCTATTGGCGGCAGCGCCGTGCTGCTGGGCAAGCGGGCTTTCGCTTTTTCGTCTGGGCGCTCATTATGAGCGTGGCAGGCGCCATGCTCTGGACGACGACGGCGCTTGCCACATGGATCGCATTCCCCAACGGCGTGCCGACTCCTGCTGCGCTCTTGCCCACAGCCACGCTGACCCCTGAGCCAAGCGCTACACCGACGGAGTCGCCTAGTCCAACTGAGACGCTCTTGGCGACGCTGCCGATCCCGACTCTTGAGACGGCGCCCTTTGCCAGCATTACTGAGACGCCCGATCCTACGCGCACGTCCCTTGCTTTGCCTTTCACAGCGACCCCGACGCTCAGCCCGACGCCGACTCATACGTTCACGCCGACGGCTACGTTCACTGCCACGCTGACTTCCACGCCTACATTCACGCCGACCGTCACGCCCAGCCCGACTCCGAGCGCGACGCCAACGCTCACTTTCACGCCGACCGCGACGCCTACTGAGACGCCCACAGCCACGCCGACCTTTACGCCGACTCCGAGCGCCACGCCTAGCCCGACTCTGATCCCGCTCAGTTTGCTCAGCGCGCCTACCCTGCACTCTAGCGTGACGCCTAGCGCACAGGCGCGTTTGAGCATCACGGCTCTCGGCACGCGCTTGAGCGACTCAGGGCAGCTTGCGAACACACAGCCGCCCTTTAGAGCGCCCGTCACGCGCTTGTACTTTGCTGTGCGCGCTGAAAACGTGCAGAATGGCGTGCTGTGGCGGCGTGAGCTGTGGCATGACGGCGCGCTGATGCAAGCTGCCACTTTTTTGTGGGGAATGCGCAGCGATGGGCAGGCGGTCTTTTTCTTTGGGCAGGCAGAGGGCTTCCCTGCAGGCAGTTATGAGATTCGCCTCTATTTGGGCATGGGCGAGTCGCCTGCTGCTCGCGCTACTTTTCGCATTGAATGATTGCACTCTCATAAGGATAAGGAGTTTTTCGAGCGCCTATGGCACGTCCATACATCCCGAAACGCGCTATGGTCATTGCGGCGCATCCTGATGATATTGAGTTCTCTTGTGCAGGTACGGTCGCCCGTTGGATACGCGAGGGCGCGCAGGTCTGCTATGTGCTTTGCACTAGTGGTGATGTCGGTATTGCGGAGGCGGGCATGACTAAAGCCCGCGCCGCCGAAATCCGCGAGGCGGAGCAGCGCGAGGCGGCTGCTATCATCGGCGTGCAGGAGGTGGTCTTTTTGCGCGAACCAGACGGCTTGCTGGAAGCGACCCTCGCTCTGCGCAAGAAATTGGTGCGCGAGATTCGGCGCTTCAAGCCTGATACGGTTGTGTGTGGCGATCCGCAGGCGTTGTGGTCAGGCGATGGCTACATCAATCATCCTGATCATCGCGCTGCAGCGCTCGCCGCGATTGATGCGGTTTTTCCTGCTGCTGGTCAGCCCAATTTGTTTGAGGAGCTGGCGGAGGAAGGCTTGAGCGCGCACAAGGTCTATAAGGTCTATGTGATCACGTGGGATCGTGGCGATAACTACACTTATGTGGATATCACTAGCACCATTGATCTGAAGATCGCAGCGCTCAAGGCGCACAGGAGTCAGATGGGCGATTGGGATCCAACTGAGAGTGTCAAGGCGTGGGCGGCTGAGTGTGCTAAGGGTTTGGAGATCGAGTACGCCGAAGCGTTTCGTGTCATTACGTTTGCCGATGCTGCGCCAAAGGTCGAGTTGCCTGAGGCGCACGCTGCTGAGGGCGCGACTGCTGTGCCCGCTACGGGAGACTAGCCATGTTTGAGCGCATTTTGATCGCCAATCGCGGCGAGATCGCAGTGCGGATCATCCGTGCGTGTCGTGAGTTGGGCGTTCAGACCGTTGTTGTTTATTCTGAGGCGGATGCTGACTCCTTGGCAGTGCAATTGGCGGATCATGCCGTCTTGATCGGCTCGGCACCGCCTAGCGACTCCTACCTACGCGCTGATCGTATTGTGGAAGCGGCTCGTCAAATGCGCTGTGGAGCGGTTCATCCCGGCTTTGGTTTTCTGTCCGAGAATGCAGCTTTCGCTCAGATGGTACGTGACGCGGGCTTGACCTTCATCGGACCTTCGCCTGAGGCGATTCGGGCGATGGGCTTGAAAACTGAGGCATTGGCGCGAGTCCGTGCGGCAGGCGTCCCAACTCTGCCCAGCTATGATGGACAGGGCTTGCTGGAGGATTTTCTGCGCGCCGCTGAGCAGTTGGGCTATCCGCTGTTGGTGAAAGCGGCGGCGGGCGGCGGCGGCAAGGGTATGCGCGTGGTGCGCAGCGCCGCTGAGCTGCCAGAGGCACTTGAGGCATCCTCGCGGGAGGCGGGCAAGGCGTTCGCCGATAATCGCCTGTTCCTTGAGCGCTATATTGAGGCGGCGCGCCATATCGAGGTGCAGATTCTGGCTGATCAGCACGGCAATATGGTGCATTTGTTTGAGCGCGAATGCTCGATTCAGCGCCGCCACCAGAAAATTATTGAGGAGTCGCCTTCGCCGTACTTGATGATACATCCTGACTTGCGCGAGGCAATGTGCCAGGCGGCGTTGCGCGCTGCTCAGAGCGTGAATTACACCAATGCAGGCACGGTCGAGTTCATTGTGGACGCGCACACGGGCGAATTCTTCTTCCTAGAGATGAACACGCGCCTACAGGTTGAGCATCCTGTGACTGAGGCAGTCACGGATGTCGATCTGGTGCAGTGGCAGCTGCGCATTGCCGCAGGCGAGCCGTTGCCTTTCCGCCAAGCTGATCTCTATCAGCGCGGACACGCCATTGAGTGCCGTATTTACGCAGAAGACCCCGCTGATAATTTTTTGCCCTCCACAGGCGATCTGCTCTGCGTTGTGCCGCCAAGTGCACCGAACATCCGCGTGGATAGCGGCGTACGGACGGGCGACTCGATCACCATTCACTACGATCCGATGATCGCTAAGCTGATCGCCCATGCGCGCACGCGCCCAGAGGCAATTCGCCGTCTGGATGCTGCCCTTGCTGCGTATGTGATTCTCGGCGTGACTACGAATATCGCTTTCTTGCGCGAAGTCTTGGCGCATCCTGACTTTCAGCGCGGTGAGACGAACACCACGCTGATCGAGCGCGCTTTTGCCGCGTGGCAGCCGCCTAATCCACCCCTGCCTGACACTGCGCTGATCGCAGCGGCGCTCAGCCAGCTCTTGCAGAGCGGCGCGCCTGCACTTAACGCGACACCTGCCGAGTCCGATCCGTTCAACCCGTGGGGGCGCCCTGATAACTTCCGCATAGGAGCATAGCGCAATGGAATTCCGCTTTGAACATGGGCAAGTCACTCACAGCGTGCGCGCTGAGCGCGACGGCGATAGTTTCCGCGTCCGAATTGGCGAACGTACATATTTGATCGAGCTGGTACGCGCTACAGGCGGCGAGCTAGTCTTCAGGCTAGGCGATCAGGTGCTGACAGCGCACGTCGGGCGTGATGGGGATACCTTTCACATCGCCATGAGCGGTCAGCAGTTCAGACTCAGCCTTGCCAGACCCAGTGCGCGCCGTCGAACGGCTGAAAGCGGGACTGCCAGCTTGAGCGCTAGTATGCATGGACAGGTGGTGCGCGTACTCGTAGCTGAGGGCGACGCGGTCAAGCGCGGGCAGCCCCTTGTGCTGCTAGAGGCGATGAAAATGGAGATTCGGGTGACCGCGCCGCATGACGGTCGCGTGGTGCGTCTGTTATGCAGCGCGGGCGAGGTGGTGCAGCGCGCTCAGCCGTTGCTGGAGCTGGCGGAGGTCTGAGAGAGTATGTAGTTGATGCTGCGGCGCAGCTCATCATACCGAATAGGCTTTGCCAACCAGCCGTTAGCACCAAGCTGCGTAGCGATTTGTTCAACATCGGGATGAGCAGAGACAACAATAATCGGGATATCGCTCAAATTAGGTGTGCCGCGCATAAAGCTGAGCGCCGAGTCGCCTGAGGCAGTCGGCATCATCAGATCAAGCAAAATCAGGTCTGGACGATCTGAGAGCGCCACGCGCACGCCCTCTACGCCATCTCGCGCCTCAATCGCCGTGTGACCCAAATTTTCCAAAAGATCAACCATCATCTGCCGCGTATCAGGAGTATCTTCTACCACAAGAATTTTCGCCATAGGGTGTGTGCCTCGCTTGACGGTCAACGCATAGCTTAAGCATAACCAAACTTTGGCAAATTGGGCAGATGTTCAACTGACTACTCTGTCTTGGTGCGCCTGCTTAAGCCGCCTAGCAAACTGACTCGCGGCGTAGCCATGCGCTGACTCTCACTCAAAGCGACGCCATCTGCCACAGGCGGCGCGTCTGAGAGCAGGGCGGCGGTTTGTTCGGGCAGGCGGAACTGCATGTTGTACAATCGCGCATACAGCCCGTCTAGTGCCATGAGCTGATCGTGCGTCCCCATCTCGACGATTCGTCCGCTCTCCAGCACAATGATGCGACTGGCGATCTTGATCGTGCTGAGCCGATGCGCCACGATCAGCGTGGTGCGTCCCTGCATCAGACGATCCAGTGCCTCTTGCACCAAGCGCTCCGACTCGTTATCCAGTGAGCTGGTCGCCTCATCTAACAACAGAATGCGCGGGTCTTTTAGAATGGCGCGGGCAATGGCTACGCGCTGCCGCTGACCGCCGCTCAGCTTCACGCCGCGCTCCCCGACCTCAGTATCGTAGCCTTTCGGCAACGCCATGATGAAATTATGCGCGTTAGCCGCCTTCGCTGCTGCGATCATAGCCGCTTCATCAGCATCTAGGCGACCGTAGAGGATATTCTCGCGCACAGTGCCGCTGAAGAGCGTGGTCTCCTGTGGCACAATGCCGATCTGAGCGCGCAGACTGGCTTGAGTCAGGCTGCGCAGGTCGCGCCCATCAAGGTAAATAGCGCCTGCGCTTGGATCGTAAAAGCGCGGGATCAAGTTAACGATAGTCGTCTTGCCGCTGCCGCTCGGACCGACTAGCGCCACGATCTCACCTGCTGCGATCTCAAACGAGACATCCTTCAGCACCTCAACGCCGTCTTCATAGGCAAACGAGACATTCTCGAACTTAATATGTCCCTCAGCCGTGCTGATCGGGACTGCATCAGGTGCATCCGCCACAGCCGACTGCGTATCGAGCGCCTCGAAGACGCGCCGTACGCCGCCTAGCGTGCTGCGCAACTCAGTGTAGAAACCTGCCAAGCCGCCCAGCGTCGCTGCAATGGAGACGCCATAGATCAAAAAGCTGCTGATCACAGGCAAGGTCAGGCGACCCTCGATCACCTCGCGCCCGCCAAACCACAAGATCGCAGCCAATGAGCCAAAGCCGAGAAATGCCATCAGCGCGCCAAAAGCGGAGCGATAGAGCGTCAGGCGCAGCGCCGTCTTGAAAGTTTTCTCTGTGCCGCGATAGTAGCGCTCAATTTCGTAATCCTCCCGCACAAAGCTCTTGACGATCCGCACGCCTTGAATTGCCTCTTGTGCATCGGCGCTGGCAGCCGCCAATTCATCCTGATAGCGCGTGGAGAGCCGCTGCAGCGGTCTGCCAAACACAATGGCGACCACAAACAAAGCAGGGATCAGCACGAGGATGAACAGCGTCAGGGCAGGATTCAGCACAAAAACGATCACAATTGAGCCTGTGAGGGTCAGCACGTTGCTCAAGAGCGAGGTGATGTTGGTGGTGAGCAGCGTGCGCACCAGATTGACATCGCTGCTCAGGCGCGAGAGTATCTCACCGACGCGCCGCAGTACGAAAAACTCTAGCGAAAGGCGCTGAATATGCGCGTAAAGCTGATTGCGCAGCCGAAAGACGATTCTCTCGCCGATGTACGCCAGATTGTAATTCTGCACAAAAGTGAAGAACGCCTGTGCGAAGAACAAGCCGATCAGAGTCAAGGTGAGCGCATTGAGCGCCTGATAGCCCTGCTCTGCCAGCACAGCAGCCAGCAGATCGGCGATCACAAGCGGGAAAACCAAGCCGAGTCCAGTGGCGAAGAGCAGACTCAGCACGGCAAGCGCCAAGCGCGCCCGATGCGGCGCAAGGTAGCTGAACAGCCGCCGCCAATTTATCGGCGTCTTAGGCGTCTGCTGATCTTCGGATTGCGAAGGTGGCATAGCTCTGCGAGTAGTGCGCATAGATGGGATTCACTCTTTCGTTACAGACGGTAAGTTGCTCAAGCGTGCCAGACGCGCCTTGAGCGCGTCACGCTGCGCACGATATGCCTCAACGCTCAGGTTGCCGCGCTCAAATTGCTCATCAAGGGCTGCGATCTGGGCGATCAGCATCGCCGCCTCATCTTTGGGCGTTGTGGCGCTCCGATCGCGCCGATTCAGCCACCAAATCGCGCTCGCTGTGCCGAGCAGCAAGGCAAAAATGCTGAAAATCAAAATGACCAAAGCAGGATCAGCCGACGAAGCGCCTGTAGCGCCCAGCGCCACGCTGATCGTGATGTTGGCATTCGCGGCTAGTGGCTCGCGCAGAACGTATGTATCGTAGCTCCCGATATCTATAGTGACAGGCTCATCGCGGCTGAAGCGCGGGTCGCTGATCTGAGCGCCGCTCGCCTGCGGCACATTTACGATCAGCGCATTGACGCGATAGCGATTGGGCTGATTGATCAGGATGTTCGCTGCGGCAAACGGCAGCTCATAGCTGAATTGCAACAGCGCCACCTCTGATGGCGCAAGCGGCGCAACGCTCACAATGCGCGGCTGTGGCGACTCCGCAGCCTGTAGGCGGAAACGCGCCGCCGACTCAGCAGCAAGGCGCACGGCTGTTGCACCGACGGGCAACTCAAAGGTCAGGGAAATGCGCTGATCGTCATCAGTGCGCTGCTCCGTGAGGAAAAGGCGCTCGCCCACGTTACGAATCCGCGCCGCGCCCTGAATCAGCGCCCGATTGGGCGCGATCACATCCACAAATAGGCGCTGTAGCTCCACAACTATATTTGATGGGTCAGCGCTGACGGGAAAAAGCGGCAAATCGAGCGCCAAAGTGTCAGGCGCGTCCTCACCCAGCAAGAGCGGCTGACTGAACTGCAGCACACCGTCATACTCTGCACTAGCGACGTAGACCGCGCCGCGCTGCTTCAGCACAGACTCAAATTCAAAGGTCTGATCAGCGCGCACGGTCGTTTCATAGCTGGCAAGCTCACGCGGACTATGCACGCCAAGCGCGATCACGCGCAAGGTGATCGACTCTCCCGCTCCGAGCGGCGGATCGGCGCGCACAGCGCCGCGCACGGTGAATGTCTGTACCGCTGCGATAGCCGTCGGACTAGGCGCTGGAGTCGGCTCTTCGGTTGCGGCAGGCGGCGCGCTCAGCGCAGCGACGTAAGCAACACGCTCCTCAGGCGGACGCAGCAAGATATCAGCTGAATCCCATGAGAGCGCACGCAAAAAGACGATAGCCGCATAGCGATCCGCCTCGCTCAAATCGGTGAAAACATGGTTCGGGACGTTCGGAATGCCGTTCGTGATCGTCTGGAAAAGTGCGATGTCGCTCTTGGCGATCAAGTACGCAGGATCGGTCAGGTCAGGCACAGTCGAGTCGCCCTTGCCGACGGCGCCATGGCACGCAGCGCAGCGCGTCTCCCAAATTTGCCCGCCGCGCACCATCTGCTCAGGCGTGTAGTGCAGGCTGTAGGCAAAACTGACCACGTCCCAGCGCGCCTGTTCATCCAGACGGGCGCGCCAAGGCGGCATCAGGCAAGTGACCGCGCCATTGTTGCCATTTGTGGTCAGACTGAACCATGCCAGAGGGGCCTTGCCGCGATTTTCAGGATCGGCGAGGCGCGGCTTGCACGTGAACGCCGCTGCAGACGGTCCATCCCACTGACCTGCGATACCGTGACACTGCGCACAGCCCTGAGCATCGCTGAAGATGGCAGCGCCACGCGCTAGATCAACGCGGGCGGGCGGTCTGCCCAGATCGGGCGGCGGAGTCGGCGTGATAGTGGGCAATGGCACGGTACGGATGATGGGCGGCTCACCTGCTAGGTTGCCGCACGCGCTGAGGAGCAGCAGCCCAAGCGCACTGAGCCAAAGGCTGAAAATGTTGTGCAAGCGCATACGGATTAGGTCTCGCTTCTCGATTGGCGGGCAGCGCGAATAGCGCTCTCAAGAGCTGCCTCGCGCTCCTGCTCAAGCCGCCGCAAAAGCTGCGCGCCACGCTCTAGCAGCGCCTCGCGCTGCGGTAAATAGTCGGCTTGGGCAAGTTTACCTGTTTGATAGTCAAATTCAAGGTCGCGCAGCGCCTGCAGGACTGCTTCGCGCTCCTGAGCGAGTTGCTGCACAAGCGGCATCTTGCCAAACTCGACCTCAAAGTCGCTCTGCGCCGCCTGACGCCTGCTCAAAAGCGGCAAGAGGATGATCAGCAAGGCGAAGGCGCTGAAAAAGATCAGCAAAAGATAGCCGCCCGCGCTCATGGCTGCACGTCCTCTGCCAATAGCTGTTCAATCAGCGGGCGCAAGACGCTAATCGTAGTCGGCGCGATGATGACGTGCGCAATCTCGCCGCGCCGATTCAGGATGAAGGTCTCTGGCACGCCGCGAATGCGATAGGCGCGTGAAATTACGCTGCGATCGTCATGACCGGTTGGATATTCCACGCCAAACTCAGCAAGGAAAGCGCGTGCGTCGCGCTCATTATCAAGGTAGCCAATGCCGACCATAGCGAAGTCGCGGTTGCGGAAGGTATCCCAGACGGCATTCAGCTCCGCCGCCTCTGAGCGGCACGGACCGCACCAACTTGCCCAAAAATTGATCAGTACCACCTTGCCGCGCTGCGCCTCAAGGTCAAAGACTCCGCCGTCATAAAGCGGCAAGCGGAAGGTCGGCGCCATGCCGCTGCTCACTTGCCCCTGATCGCCGCGAATCAAGACGATGCCCAGTCCGATGATGATCAGGGACGGCACAAGGATGAAAAACGGCACGATCAGCGGATTACGGCGACGCGGACTCTGACTCATGGCTCAAAAACGCTCATCTAGTTCGCGCTCTAGCACAGCGCGATACGGATCGTCGGTTGATGGCTCAGCTTTTGGCGCTGATTCAGCCGCTTGTGCACGCCCGCGCCACAGCATTAGCCCGATCAGGATGCCGAAAGCGCCGATCAAAAGCAACGGCAAGGCAACTGTGAAAAATTGCAACGTCGGATCAGTCGGCATGCCAACAGCGATCTGACCGAAGCGCGCTACGAAGTAGTCGCGCACCTCCTGATCGGTCGCGCCACAGGCGAGCAGCTCACGGACTTGATCGCGCCAACGCTCACAGGCTTCAGTGGGACAGTCGCGCAGTGGCAAATTCTCGCAGACAGGGCAATACAAGTTCCGTGAGACGCGGTTCACGTCGTCCTCAGTGATCGGATGCGCGCAATTGGGCGCGTCCTGTGCGAATGCAGGCGCCGCGCCCATCAGCAGCGCGAGAACGACTAGCAGCATCACGTGACGCATGGCTCAATCGCCCGCAATCTGCAGACTGCCCGGCGCACGCGCCTCTGCCACTTTTTCGGCAAGTTCGCGCTGCGGATCAGGGTAGGCTGCCAAGATTGTGCCGATGATCAGCAAAATTCCACCCCACCAAATTAGGTTCACTAACGGATTCAGGTATACCTTGAACGTGATTCTATCACCTTGATGGTTCGTTAGCAGCACGTAGAAATCGCTCTCTAGCGTCGTGTACTGACCGGCGATGCTCATCGGCATGCCGCGCTCACCGAAAAAGTCCTTGCGCGGACGAATCTCGCCTACGTACTGTCCGTCGCGGAAGACGCTCACATTGGCAATGACCATTGTGCGTCCGTCATCGGCAACCGCCTCAAAGGCTGATTCGTAGCGCATGGTCATGTTGCCTAGCGTGATGGTCTGCCCGACGTCAAGCGTCTGCTGCGTCTCTTGCTGGTAGACTGTGCTTGCCACCACGCCAATGCCAATCACCACAATGGCGAGATGGATGAAATAGCCGCCATAACGGCTGCGATTGCGCGCAAACAGGCGGTTGAGCGCCACAATCACGTTTTCGCCCCGCGCCGTGCGCGCCTTGAGACCGCGATAGTATTCCCAGAGCGCCGTGTAGCCCGCAAGGAAGATCATGCCATAGCTCAGGAAGGCGCCGGGTTCGCGTGTGCCAAGCACAATCAGGATCAGCACAGTAGCGACGGTCAGCATGAGCGGGACGCGAATCGCCTTGCCAAGCGCACTCAGCGAGGCGCGCTTCCACGCAACCAAAGGCGCCACGCCCATCAGCACATAGATCGCGCCGAAGATCGGCACAACGAGGGCATTGTAGTACTCAGCGCCAAGCGTGATCGCCTGCCCTGCCAATAGCTCCGTGAAGAGCGGCGCGTAAGTCCCCCATAGCACCACCAGCACAGCGCCCATGAACAGCCAATTGTTCAGGATGAACATGCTCTCGCGGCTGAGCAAGCCCTCCAAGCGATGATCGGACGCTAACTCACCGCGACTCCAGCGCCAAGCCCACAGCCCAAGGCAACCGACCGCGCAAATGCCCAAGAAAATCAGCATCGGCATCCCGATATCGCTGCGCGCAAAGCTATGGACGCTCGCCACAATGCCGCTGCGCGTGCTGAACGTGCCGAGAATCACCAATAGGAAGGTGAAGATGATCAGGAACATGTTCCACGTCTTCAACATGCCGCGCCGCTCTTGGATCATGATGCTATGCAGGAAGGCTGTTCCCGTCAGCCACGGCAAGAGCGCCACATTCTCAACTGGATCCCAGCCCCAGTAGCCGCCCCAGCCCAGCACGTCATATGCCCAGCGCCCGCCCAGAATCAAGCCCGCGCTCAGGAATAGCCATGCGATCAGCGTCCAGCGCCGCGTAGCCCGTATCCAGTTTGTGTTCAGCTGTCCGCTGGCAAGCGCCGCCATAGCGAAGGCGAATGGGATGGTCATGCCGACGTAGCCGCCATAGAGCATCGGCGGATGGAAGATCATGCCGAAGTGGCGCAGCAACGGGTTCAAGCCCTGCCCGTCGCGTGGGAAGAAGAGCGTCGCCTCCGGCGCTGGCTGAAAGACGCTCGCCACAGGCTGCGAGGCGCCCGGCAGTATCCAAAAGCGCGCAAACGGATTCTCATACAGCACGACCAGAATCATGAAAAAGGTCAGCACGCCCGCTGAGAAAGTGACCATCCACGGCATCAAGCGACGCTCACTGCGCCAATTGATCACCACAGCGACCGCCACAAAGGCGCTCAGCATCCATGACCAGAAGAGCAGCGAGCCCGGCTGCGCCCCCCACAGCGCCGTGATCTTGAAAAAAGTCGGTTCGTTAATCTGCGTAACTGACCAGACATACTGCATCTCAAAGTGACCCGTCAGCTGTGCAATCACCAAGCTCAAGCAGGCGATGCTCAAGAGCGGCATGGTGAAGAGCAAGCTGTTGCGCGCACTGATGATCCAGCGATCAGCGTGATTGAGCGCGCCATACGCGCCGAAGAGCGCTGCGATCACGGCACAAATCAGCGCCAAGGCCGTCGTGACAATTCCAAGTTCAGCCAGCATTGCAATTCCTCGTTCATTTGTTGCGGCGCAGCGCTGCTAAGCCGCCAAACATCATGATTGCCGGCAGCGCCAACAGCCAGCCCAAGCAGCCCAAGCGCTGCTGATAGGAGCTGGTCTCTTGCACGCCCTCTTCGCGCTCAACGGGCAGCGGCGGCACTGCCGAAGGACTCATCTCGCCCGTCAAGGCGCGCCGCGCATCGCGTGCCACGCCCCTAGCGACCGTCAAAACAATAGTGCGCGGCGTCATGATCTGCGTCATATCGCCCATGCGTGCAGGCACACGCGCTAGAGCATCTATCACCTCAGGACTCTCTACGAGGTAGCGTCCCAGCAGGCGCTGAAACGGATTAGTCGGCGCGAGATTGGCGCGTGCGGCAAGCGTGTTATGATAGACGGGCAGAGTCTCTTCCTCAAGGCGCGCCTGATAGCCGCGCATGGCACTTTCGAAGTCCATTGCGCCGCGCTTGTACGCCAAATATTGCTCAGCAAGCGCCTTGGCGCTGAAAACCGCATCGTAGACGCCTTGCCCGCCGAGCGGATCCTTGTGATGGACAGCATCGCCGACAAGCGCCCAGCCCGCGCCATAGGGCTGATGGTAGTAATTCGGCGTGTGCTTCAGCCCGCGCACAGTCGTAATGCGCTCTGCGCCTTGCAAGCGCGCCCAGACTCGTGGCGCATTGCGCAGGAGCGCCTCATAGAGCGCCTCAGGCGCGCCCGCGCCCTGCGAGAAGCGCTCAATGGTCTCAGTGTGCCCCTCACACACGACCGCTGCCGTGTTATCCGCGCTATCCATTATCAGATAGCCCAGACCGTCTAGGTTGCCGTGCGCCACCATCAGCGGCTCACCAAGGTCATAGGGCTGCACGTTCCGCCAATAGGCGTAGTAGAGCGACGTTGCCACTGAGTCATCCACATTGTAGAGCGGCGCCTCGACCTTGCGCGCCACCAGCGACCAACGCCCATCAGCGCCTACGACCAAATCGGCGTAGAAGCGTTCAGGCGTCCGACTGGTGTGCCGTCTGCCTTCCACGCCAATCACGCGCTGACTGTCCCAGAGCAAATCTGTGACGCCAAAGCCTTCAATTGCCGTCACGCCGCACGTGTTCGCAGCGTGCCGCCACAGGGCGTGATCGAAGCGCGCCCGATCAATGGCGTAGGCGTAGTCGCGCCCGCGATCCTCAGGGATCACAGCGATGGCGCGGTAGTAATCCCGCGATTCGCTCACCAACTTGCGGATTTTCGGCGTGTTGTAGGCATATTCAGCCTCGGGCGCGCCGATCTCATCTAGCAGCGCCATAGTGCAGGCGTAAATAATCGGACTGGAGACTGCGGGCAGGCTTGGGAACGTGGCGCGATCCAAAAGCAGGACGCGCAAGCCACCTTGCGCAAGGCGCGTCGCTAGGGTAGCGCCGGAGGGTCTGCCGCCAACAACAATAACGTCAAAATGCGACTCCGAGAGGCTCATCACGTTAAAACCGAAACTTATGGGCGATTGTTCTGATTGTAACAAAATTCACGCTCAATTGCCGAGTCCGGTTGAGCGGTCAGAGTGTATGCTGTGTTCACGCTTGACTAGCCGCGCTCATCAACGCTTGGCTGAAGTACACAGGCAAACTCATGATATACTTGTTCTAAAAGAGAGCAGCCTTATGGAACAACTGACCCTAATGCCTGTAGATCAGGCGCTTGAGGCGGACTCGCCCTTCAATCGCCTACATCATGGCGCATGTGAGAGCATCCTGCCAACGCTGCCTGACGCCTGCGTTGACTTGATCGTGACTTCGCCGCCCTACGCCGATCAGCGCAAGCACACCTATGGCGGTATCCCGCCTGATGAGTACGTTGAGTGGTTTTTGCCGATTGCGGCGCAGCTACAGCGTGTGCTGAAGCCTACAGGCTCGTTCATCCTGAACATCAAAGAGCGCGTAGTGAACGGCGAACGGCATACCTATGTGCTAGAGCTGATCCTAGCGCTGCGCAAGCAAGGTTAGCTGTGGACCGAAGAGTACATCTGGCACAAGAAAAACGCCTACCCCGGCAAATGGTCGAACCGTTTCCGCGATGCATGGGAGCGTTGCCTGCACTTCACTAAGCAGCGCAAATTCGCCATGTACCAAGAGGCGGTCATGTTGTCTGTGGGCAATTGGGCAGAAGATCGTCTGCGCAAGCTGAGCGAGACGGATCGGCGGCGCGATGAGTCGCGTATGCGAAGCGGCTTTGGCAAGAATATCTCCAATTGGGTTGGGCGGCAGCTGGTCTACCCGACGAATGTGCTGCACATGGCAACTGAATGCAGCAATCGCGGTCACAGTGCAGCCTTTCCAGTGGCGCTCCCAGAGTGGTTTATCAAGCTCTTCACACAGGAAGGCGACGTAGTGCTTGATCCCTTCATTGGCTCAGGCACAACAGCGGTCGCGGCAAAGCAGCTGGGCGGGCGCTGGATCGGCATTGAGAAAGACGCGGAGTATGTTAAGATAGCGCTAGAGCGCATCAGCAAAGCATGACTATGCCCTCACTCGATAGACAGACGCTTGCTGATTTCATCCAGTCGAACCTCTGATCTGGCACGCGACATTTTGCAGGCATTCCTCTCAAGGCTATTAGCACGCCTATCTCAATGCCAAAGTAGCCTGTGTGCAAGGCAGTTGCTGCGGCAAAGCGGCGCTTGAGGTCGCGTTCACTAGAGAGATCGCCAAACAATTCACTCACCCCGACGCCACGCTCGACTGGCAGAAGTTACTCGTTTTTGTCAGCGCCGCTGATTGACCTCTCCTGCGTTTGCCCGCTCTTGAGACTGTGCAGTGTGCTATAATGCTAACCAAATAGTGTTTGATTACTAGATGATGAAAGCTACCGCCATGCCGCGCAAACCTGCCAATCAAACTGTGCATCGTGAGGATATTCTGCAAGCCGCTGCCGCCGTCTTCCGTGAGCGCGGCTACGCCGGCGCCACTATGGCGCAAATTGCGCGTCGCGTCCGTTTGACAGCGGGCAGTTTGTACCATCACTTCCCAGCAGGCAAGCAAGACCTGCTGCTTGCCGTGCTGAACGCAGGCATGGACATCGTCTTGGCGCAATTGGAGGCGATCCTCGCCCAAAATTTGCCGCCTGATGAGACCTTGCGCCAGATGATCGAGGCGCACGCAGTGGCAGTCACGCAGAATGTCTCAGTGGGCGCGGCAATGGTCTTCGAGATACGCACGCTGATCGCCTTGCCGCCTGATGATCCGAGTGCCGCCGAGCGCGACGCCTTCCTAGCCCGCCGCGATAGGTTCGAGCGCCACTTTCGCGCTGTGATCGAGCGCGGCATTCAAGAGGGAGTCTTTCGCTGTGTAGACGCGGGCTTGTTCACAAAGGCGTTGCTGGGCGCACAGAATTGGATCAGCGTCTGGTATCGGGAGGGCGGCAAACTGGATGGCAAACAGATCGCGGCGCACATGGCAGAGACCTTCCTAGCTGCGCTAGGCTGCCTTTCGGCTAAAAAATCAAGCTGATTATTAAAAAAGCGGAACTCTCGCTATGAAAAGTGCGTATAAGCTAGATGCGAGGCACTTTTCAAAGAGAAGTTTTTGCAATGCACAATGTAGCTCCCCTGCATGGCAGCCATTGGCACCGGCGCTTTTTCACGATCTGGTCAGGACAGGCGCTCTCGCTGTTTGGCAGCGCGCTTGTCCAGTTTGCTTTGATCTGGTGGCTCACGGCGACCACTGGCTCTGCCACTATCCTAGCCACGGCAACGCTCATGGCGACGTTGCCTCAAGTGCTGTTGAGTCCGCTCGTTGGCGCGCTGGTGGATCGCTGGAATCGGCGCGTGATCATGATCGTCTCAGATAGCCTGATCGCGCTGTGTACGCTCGTTCTAGCGCTGCTATTTGCCAGCGAGAGCGTCCAGATTTGGCACGTCTATGCTCTGCTAATGCTGCGTTCGCTCGGCGCTGCTTTTCATGGTCCTGCCATGCAAGCCTCCACCACGCTGATGGTGCCAGAGAGACATTATGCGCGTGTGGCAGGCATTAATCAGGCGCTGCGCGGGCTGATGAACATCGTCGGACCGGCGCTTGGTGCGCTGTTGCTGCGCACCTTGCCGATGTTCGGCATTCTGCTGATAGATATGGTGACTGCGCTGTTGGCAGTTGTGCCGTTGCTGTTCTTCAATGTGCCACAACCGCCGCCTATGGCTCAAACAGGTCATCAGGCGAACAGATCGTACTGGGCAGAGTTGGGCGCGGGCTTGCGCTACGTCTGGATGTGGCGCGGCTTGACCTTGCTGATAGGTATTTCAATGTTGCTGAACTTTTTGCTCACGCCTGCCTCTTCACTGATCCCGCTCTTGGTCGCGCAGCACTTTCAAGCGGAGGCAGAAGGGTTTGCCGCTATGAGCATGGCGCTCGGCATTGGTACGATCAGCGGCGGCGTGCTTTTAGGCGCTTGGGGCGGCTTCCGCCGCAGAATTGTGACGAGCTTGGTGGGCATTATCGGCATTGGGGCGGGCATTTTGCTGGTCGGTACGGCGCCAAGTGAGGCACTATGGCTCGCGGTCTTTGGCATGTTTGTGACGGGCGTGATGCTCTCTCTTGCCAATGCACCGATACATGCGCTCATACAGGCGAGCGTTGCACCCGCCATGCAGGGGCGCATTTTTGGGCTGCTGAACAGTCTCTCTATGGGCATTGCGCCGCTCAGCCTGCTGGTCGCCGGTCCAATTGCGGATGCAATCGGCGTACAGAGCTGGTTCGTAGTAGCAGGCGCGGCTTGCTTGGCGGCTGCAGCTTACGGCGCCTCTAATCAAGCGCTCATGAACCTTGAAGCGGGCAGGGAAACCGCGCCTGTACAGGCACAGGACTCAGCAGATTGAGCGCTGCGTTTGGCAAGCGTCACTGAAGCGTCGCTTAAAAACGGTTGACGCAAAGCGCGCCGATTCGGTAAGCTGTGAGCGATCTTTGTGTTAATGAGGCTCGTTATGACTCGTCACTTTCTGAGACAATTTGCGCTGTTGGCGCTTGTGGCAGTCTTTCTACTGCCCAGTGCGCCGCTCAACGCCGATTCAGGCAACGGTCTGAACTGTGCTTTCACTCCGAACTTGCCCGAATGCGCTTCACCAATCGTCTACGGCGTGGAAATGCGCGCTATCGAGGCGGAGATGGCGATCAATCCCGCGCCTGACCTACCGCGCTTGCCTGTAGATGATCGTTTGATCTACCGCCGTCCTTTCCGCCGCGTTGAAAAGCCGACTACCATTCATGACGCGCCAAACGGCAATGTGATCGGCGCCTATCCTGAGGGCTTCATCTTCGTGGTGGCGGGCAAGGGCGTAGATGGCTGGGTACAAGTGGGACGCGACGCCTGGGTGCAGGAGAGCGCGCTCGGTCCGATCAACAAGGCAGTCTCGCGTTTTTCGGGCGTGCTGTTGCCGAATGGCTTGCCGACTCGTCCCTTCGCTTGGATGCTGCTGGATACGCGCCCAAGCCGTACACCTGGCGCCAAGCCTGTGGCAGGCACGCCTGAGATTAAGCGCTACACAATGGTCAACATCTTCGCTGTAGCGGTTGTGGATACATGGGAGTGGTACTTGATCGGACCTGATCAGTGGGTGCTCCAGACCCGTGTGGCGAAGGTCAAGCCGCTAGCGCGCCCTGAAGGCATTGAAGCGGGCAAAAAGTGGTTCGCTGTTGACCTGTATGAGCAAACTCTGACCGCCTACGACGGCGATAAGCCCGTCTTTGCCACACTGATCGCCAGCGGCTTGCCCAAATGGGGGACGCTCGAAGGCGTTCACAAGATTTTCGCCCGCTATGAGGAAGCGCGCATGTCCGGCGCCGAAGGCAAACCGGAGTACTGGTATCTGCCGCTTGTGCCATATGTGATGTACTTCAACACCTCAGAGCAGGCGCTGCATGGCGCCTATTGGCATGATGGCTTCGGCTATCGGCGTTCGCGTGGCTGCATCAACCTCAGCATCACGGACGCCAAGTGGATTTATGAGTGGGTAGAAGATCAGCCCAACGCTTACGTCTACATTTATCACAGCGGCACATACCGTCCCGGCGCGCCACAGTGATTTGCAGCACTAAGTGTACCGCGCTCGGCTGAGCGCGGTACGTTTTTCTAGCGCCGCCCCTCTTGCTCAAAGGCTGTTCCCAGTGCTGAAGGCGGGCGCGCCCGCAGGAGCGTCCGAATGGGCGGATGTAGGCGCGACGGCAAGACTTTCATCAAGCGATCCAGATACGGTCCGCTGACTAGGAACAGCGTCAAGAGCATGAGCAGCCATGGCAAGGCGTTGAGCAGCTCTACCACCTGCGGCGGCACCTGCGCTTGGACACTGGTCACGATTGTGCGCAGACCTGCCACCAAGTACACGCCGAGCGCCACGCGAAACGGATGCCAACCGCCAAAGATCACAATGGCAAGCGCGATCCAGCCGTTACCGGCGATGCCGGTATCTGACCAAGTCGGCAGCACGCCGAGCGTATACGCTGCACCGCCCAAACCGACCAAGCTGCCGCCAATGGCTGTATACAGGTAGCGCACTAGATTTACATTCACGCCGCGTGCAAACGCCGCTTGCGGACGCTCTCCGACAGCGCGCAACGTCAAGCCTGCCTTCGTGCGGAACAGCCACCACCACACCAAAACAACTGCAATAAAACTCAGGTAGGTGAACAGGTCTTGGTTGAAGAAAATCGGACCGATCACAGGGATGTCTCTCAGCACAGGGATCGGCAGGAACGTGGTCGGGAAGACCTGCGTGTTGCGGTAGGGAATGCCCAAAAAAAGCGCTAGGTCGCGGCAGAGCAAGGTCAGCACAAAGCCGACTGCCACCTGACTCAGCCGCAACTCAATGCTGCAGACCGCCACAATCAGCGCGATGATCAAGCCGACGCATATGCCCGCTAGCGCGCCCGCGATCACGCTCCCTGTGCTAGTGCCGACTACGAACGCCGCTAACGCTGAAAGCACCAGCGAGCCATCTAGCGACAAATTGACCACGCCGCCGCGCTCTGTGAGCGTCTCGCCCATTGCCGCTAGGACAATTGGCGCGCCGACTTTTACGATATCGGCTAAGGTGCGAATCAGTACCTCATCCACTTTCGGAGCGCTCCTTTCGGCGCGCTGCCAGACGTGCCCGAATGCCGCCGCCGATCAGCACTGCCAGCACAAGCGCGCCCTGAAAAACATTGCCAAGCGCCGCGTCAATTTGCACGCTGCTGTCTAACGAAGTCGCTAATTTCAAGCTGCCGACCGGCACAGTCGCCACGAAGAGCGCTACAGGCAGCACCCATGCAGCGCGCACGCCCACCAGCAACACAATCAGCACGCCCACGAAGCCGATTCCGCCTGAGATGTTCGGCAAGAGGCGTCCGCGTGTGAACAGGACTTGGAAGGCGCCTGCCAAGCCCGCTAACGCGCCACACGCTACCATCGCCCAGAAGATGTTGCGCTCCACGCGCACGCCCAAAATGCCCGCTGATTTGGCATTCCGTCCGATAGCGCGCAGTGCTAGACCGAAGCGCGTGCCGCGTAGTGCTATGAAGACGGCGATAAACGCCGTAAGCGCGATAGCAATACCTAGCGGACTCAAGCGCAACTCTGGGTGGCGCGGCAAGAGCGCTGCAGGCGCGAAGGGCGCCGTCTGTGGGAAGGTGCCGACGCGCCACGGACCGTTCACCAGTGAGAGCAGGATGTTCACACTGATGAAATTGAGCGCCACGCCGCCGAAAATCTCGTTAATGCCGCCACGAATCTTGAGCAGCGCCGTCAAGCCTGCCCACAATGCGCCGCCTAACATCGCTAGGAGCAGCTCAGCGGGCAAGATCAGCGCAGCCAGAATGCCCCAATCGCTCACATCGCGTGGAATGGTGCGTGCAATGATCGTGGCGAAGATCGCGCCCATGGTCACTTGCCCTTCCACGCCGATGTTCCACAAGCCCGCTGTAAAAGTCAGCAGCAAGCCTGCAGCGCACAGCAGCATGGGCAGAGCAGCCATCACTACGTCGGCGCGAGCGCTGGGCGTGCCAAGCACGCCATCTAGGAAGCGCCCTGCGGCTGCGAGGGGCGCTTTGTCGAGGCTGAGCATGATCAGGGCGATCAGCAAGAGCGCCACGCCCAGCGCGCCGCTGAAGGTCAGGAGCGTCCCGCGTGCTCTAGCGAGGTTCATGGGCTTTTCCTCCGATCAGTTCGCCTAGCCGCTCTGCAGGATTGCGCGTTGAGACGGCTAGGTCAGTTACAAGCGTCGCCCGCCCTGCACAAAAGACCAGCACGCGGTCGCTATAGGTGACGATCTCATCAAGATCGGGCGAGGTGAAGAGGATCGCGGCGCCCGCATCACGCCGCGCTAACAGTTGTTGCCAGACCCACGCCGTGCTTTCCACGTCTAAGCCGCGAGTCGGGTCTTCGAGGAGCAGAAGGCGCAAACTTTCGGGCAGGAGTGCGATCAGCGTCCGTTGTTGGTTGCCGCCGGAGAGCGTTTGAACGGGACTGTGGGGCGTGCCGCGGATGTTGTAGCGCGCAATTTGCTCAGCGGCGAGCGCCGTCGCCTCGCGCCACTTGATCCACGCGCCGCCGTCGCGTGCTAGGGCGAAGTGTTCAGTCAGCGTTAGCCCGTCTACCAAGCCTTCTTCAAGGCGACCTGAAGGCGCATAGGCGACGCCCATGCGCAGTAGCTCAGCGTAGCTTTTGCCGCGAATCGGGACTCCACCAATCAAAATGCGTCCGCTGTTGATCGGCTGCAAGCCTGCGCAAGCGCGCAGAAAATCGCTCTGACCGCTGCCGTCTAGCCCTGCCAAGCCAATCACTTCGCCGCTGCGCACGCTCAGCGAGAGATCGCGCACGGTCAGACGCCGCGCCGCCAAACTGACCGACTCAGCGCGCAGAATTTCCTCACCGAGCTCATGGTCACGGCGCGAGGGCGGCTGCAGGCTCTGACCAAACATCAGTGTCACTAGTTCGTCAATTGGCGTGGGCATATGGCGGTGACCCACCAGCTTGCCGCCGCGCAGCACATAGACCTCCTCGCACAGTGCCGCCACATCTTCCAGTTTGTGTGAGACGAGGATGATCGTCATGCCCTCTTGGGCGGCAAGACGCTTGAGCGAACTGAAGAGCGTGTGTTTTTGCTCAGCGGAGATACCGGTCGTCGGCTCATCGAGAATCAGCAGCCGTGCGCTCAGACTGAGCAAGCGGACGATCTCCAGCTGCTGGCGCTCACCGATGGTCAGGCTATCTACATAGCGAAATGGATCGAGCTGGAAGCCGAGACGGGCTGCGTGGGTCTCAAGCGCCTCGCGTGCGGCTTTGCGTTTGGGCAACAGACCTTCGCGCCTGCCCAGCATGAAATTATCGAGGACGGTCAGGTTCGGCACATCGAGGGGGTCTTGGTGCAACATGCCGATTCCGCAGCGCAGGGCTTCGGCGGGCGTCTCGAAGGTCACTGCCTGACCATCAATCAGGATTTCCCCTGAGTCAGGTGGCTGATAGCCGCTCAGGATTTTCATCAGGGTGCTCTTGCCGGCGCCGTTTTCGCCCAGCAAAGCGTAAATGCGCCCTTCAGCAAAGCTGAGCGAGAGCGAATCATTGGCGCGCAGGCTGCCGAAGGTCTTGGTGATGTTGCAAAGTTCAACGTGCATGGTCTGTACATCAGGTTAAAAGGCGATTAAAGGCTCATTATAGCCGATCAGCCGAGCCGTGCGCCGATGATCGCCTTGTGACCGTTCACAAAGTCGCGTGTGGCTTGGATGGCTCTGCCTGCCAGCTGGACTTGCTGCGGCACGTATAGCCCGTTGCCTGTGCCGATTGCGATTCCGTCGCCGTAGGCAATCACCTCGCCGATCGGCGCGCTCCCCTCCTGCACAGTGACTGAGTCGGGCGCGTCGGCGGGCAGAATTTTCAAGAGTTGCCCGTTCCATTCGGTATAAGCGACGGGATACGGGTAGTAGGCGCGCACTTGCCGCGCAATTTCAGCGGCTGAGTCTGCCCAGTTGATGCGCCCGTCCTCTTTTTTGAGCATGGGCGCGTAGGTGTGTGCTGAGTCGTCTTGGGGCTGCGGCACAATTTTGCCGTCTAAGTAGTCGCGCAGGGTCTCGATCAGCAAAGCGCCGCCGAGCGCCGCGAGTTTATCGTGCAGCGTCTGACCCGTCTCATTGGGCGCAATGGGAATGGCGCGTTGTCGCAACATCGGACCGGTATCCAGTCCCGCGTCCATCTGCATGATGGTGATACCCGTCTCAGCGTCGCCGGCGCGAATGGCTGCTTGAATCGGGGCGGCGCCGCGCCAGCGCGGCAGGAGCGAGGCATGGACGTTAATGCAGCCGTAGCGCGGCAAGTCCAGCACGTTTTGGCGCAAGATTTGCCCGAAAGCAGCGACTACGATCAAATCAGGTGTGTATGCTTGCAACTGCTCAAAAACGCCCGTCTCACGCAATTTTTGCGGCTGCAGGATCGGCACATTGTGTTCAAGGGCAACTTGCTTGACAGGCGGCGCCTGCAACTTTTGCCCGCGCCCAGCAGGACGATCTGGCTGCGTAACCACGCAGACCACCTCGAAGTCGGGCGCGTTCAGCAGCGCTGACAGCGAAGGCACGGCAAATTCGGGCGTCCCCATGAAGATGACGCGGTGTGGCATGGCTTACTCGCCTCTCTTAGGATACAGCGCGGCAAGGATAGACAGGCTGAGCAGGATCAAGGCGGCTGTGACGGCAAAACTCGCCACTGCTGACCAATCCAGGGCATTGGCGATCAGGATGCAGGGCAAACCGACGCCGATCACGACTAGGTTCATCAGGCGGCGCGGCACGTGAGCAAACGGATGCTGCGGTTTCATCTCCAGCTGCCTCGCTAGCGGGCAATTTGCCGTGAGTATAGCGCAAAAAAGCGACCCGCCTATCTTTGCAGGTCGCCTGTGTGGACGCGAGGGGATTCGAACCCCTGACCTCTACAGTGCGATTGTAGCGCTCTCCCAGCTGAGCTACGCGCCCTTAGTGCGTATATCCTAGCCGATTTAGAGCGTGCCGTCAAGGGCAGGTCTCAGCGAACGGCGTACGTCCTGTGTACTATATGGCTGTGAGAAATGTCCCCAATTGTTTGAGCATTCTGCCTTTCGGCTTGGCACCGTGTCAACTTACGCATACTTGATGGGCTTTTGCTGGAGCGCCCTCAGCTTGTCAGGCATTTGTGGTCTTATGCCAACTGGCTCACGTACACTTTCGCACGCTGTGGCAATTCTACCTCAAGATGTGGTATTCTACTCGATAGCCGCTATACTAGCGTGCGGCATCAATCAGACGGCACACGGAACGTGGCAGTGAAGAAGTTTGGCAACTATGTAGCCGTTGAGCGGCTTGGGCGCGGCGGCATGGCGGAGGTTTATAAGGCGTATCAGCCCGCCCTTGATCGTTATGTGGCGATCAAGGTGCTGCATTCCTTCCTTGCCGATGATAAGGAGTTTGCTGAACGCTTCGGGCGCGAGGCGCGCAACGTGGCGCGTTTGCGCCACAATAACATTGTGCAGGTCTATGACTTTGCCGAAGTGCCTGATGAAGATTCGCCGGGCGACAAGCATCATTTCATGGTCATGGAGCTGATCGAAGGTCCGACCCTGAAAGATTACATGATGCGCCCGGATGGTCAGCTCTTGCCGATCCCTGAAGTGGTCAACATCATGCGCCAAGCGCTAGAGGCGCTGGTCTATGCGCACGCGCAGGGCATGATTCACCGCGATCTGAAGCCCGCCAATTTGATGATCGATCGGGGCGGGCGCGTGGTGCTGACCGATTTCGGCATTGCCAAAATCCTCTCCGGCAACACCATGACGCTCAGCGGCGGCATGGTCGGCACGCCCGCTTTTATGTCGCCTGAGCATGGGCTAGGCGAAAATAGCGATGAGCGCTCTGACATTTACTCCATGGGCGTGATCCTCTACCAAATGCTGACCGGCAGGTTGCCCTATGACGGCGATACGCCTGTGGCAATCATCCTCAAGCACGTGCGCGAGCCGCTCACGCCGCCCTCTGTCTTCAATCCGAAAATCCCGCCCGAACTTGAGCGGATCGTCTTGAAGGCAATGGCAAAAGACCCTGAAGAGCGCTATCAGAGTGCGGCTGAAATGCTGGCAGACCTGAATGCCTTTGCTGCCCAGCTTGGTCAGACCCAGTTGCCCGCCCCACATTCCCATGATACGCCCGTGCGCGCCACTGCGCGGAGCGCGGCTGATATTCCCACCATTCACTTGCCGACGCCAAAGCGCCGCCTGCCGATTGGCATCGGGGCGCTTCTGATTTTGGTGATTTTGGGCATTTTGGGCGCACTCAGCCTTGCCAATGGCGAGGTGCCGCTGCTGGGCATTGCTCTGCGCCCCTCCGAGACGCCTACCGTCACGCCATCTGCCACACCTAGCCCAACAGCGACCGCAACGCCGAGCGCCACGCCGACCAGCACGCCCTCGCCCACTGATACACCAAGCGCCACGCCCACTGATACGCCAAGTGCTACACCGACTGTCACGCCGAGCGCCACGCCGACCAGCACGCCCTCGCCGACTGCGACGCCAACTGCTACACCCACCAACACGCCGAGCGCCACACCGACGCCAACAGCGACCTTTACACCGACTCCGACGCCGACCAGCACGCCTACGCCTACCATTACGCCCTCTAACACGCCGACCTTCACAGCGACGCCTACGCCAACAGCGACCTTCACGCCCTCCAACACGCCGACTCCTACGCCGAATATCACGGCGACCATTGAGGCGGCGACTGTTGTTGCAGCCAATGCAACGGCGACCGTTGTCCAGCAGACCATTGTCGCCTTTTTTGAGACTCAGCGTGCGCTCACCTCGCCCACGCCCGACTACACAGCTACAGCGCGCCTGTGCGTGCTGGAGTATGAGCTGATCGCGCCTGAGCCGCCCGATCCGCTTGCACCTAAGAATCCGATTCGGGTCAACACGCCCCTAGAAACCGACGTGATCTTGCGCAACACGGGCAACTGTGACTGGCTGCCCGGCACGAGTATCAATTACGTGGAGGGCGAGCGCTTCAATTTGCCGCGCCGCATCGAGATGAGCAACACTGAGCCTGTCCGTCCGGGCGAGCAAGCGCGCTTCCCCTTGCGCGGACGCACGCCCTCGCAGGGCGGCGTGCGTATGGGTCAGTGGGAGGTGCGCAACAGCGGCGGCGTGCTGATCCCGCCGCGCTTGACTATCGCCTTTTTCGTCTTTCAGTGAGCACCATGACTCAAGACGATCTCGCACCTGAGCCACAGGCGCCTAGCGCCCAAGATTTTCAAGCTGCTCAAGCTGCCGCTGATCCGCAAGCGACGGAAGGCGCGCCTGTTCGTGCTGAGTCGGCGGCGTTGCGGGCTTCTGATGCTAACGCTGAGTCTGATTTGGTGCGCCCTGCCCGCTTGACTCAGTTTCGTAGCCGTCGCCGTGCGCATTTCAGCCTGATCCTGCCTGCTTTGCTGCTGATTGGCTATGGCGTCCTGCTGTTGAGCGAGACTCTCACGCCTGAAGTGCAGAACTATCCGCCTTTGTTGCTGCTTGGCGCAGGAGTCGGCGCTCTAGGTTTGGCGCTCTTGGCGCGTTTCTTCGTGAATGGCAGGCGTGAGCGCGGGTTGTTCATCATCGGCGCGACTCTGCTTGGTTGGCTTGCGCTGGCTGCGCTCGTGGCTGAGGGGCAGCTGACCTCAGCCCAATTGTGGACATTCGGCATTATTGTGATGGGCGTTGCGCTTTTGCTGAGCTATTTGTTCGGGCGCGGGCGCGAGGGCGGGATTGTTTTGGTCGCTATAGCGCTGATTGTGGCAGGCGCCGTGGCGATCCCTGTGGCGGAAGGGCTGTTTTCGGCTGAGCTGTTGATCAGTCTGGAGCGCCTTGCGCCGCTGTTGCTGATCCTCGCCGCGCTGATCTGGTTGCCGCGTGCTTTGCGTGAGCGCGATTGACGCCTGACCATGCACATCGCCCTAGATGCCAGCCGCATTACTTTGGCGCGGCGCACTGGCACGGAAAACTACGCCCTGCAGCTGATCCGTACGCTGTTGCGCCTGCCTGAAAGCGCCGATCAGCGCTTCAGTCTGTATTTCCGCGATGCGCCGCCGCCCGATCTCCTGCCCGATCTACCTAATGTGAAACGCTACATCCTGCCTGCGCGCCATGCTTGGACTCACACGCGCTTTGCCCTCGCCCTATGGCGTCATCAGCCGGATGTGACCTTTGTGCCTGCCCATACCTTGCCTTTCCTCATGCGCGGACGCGCTGTAGTGACTGTTCACGACCTCGGCTATCGCTTTTTTCCGCAGGCGCATCGCCTTAGGGAGCGTCTCTATCTTGAGCTGACCACGCGCTACAGCGCGTGGCGCGCTGACCGCGTCCTCGCCGATTCGTACGCCACACAGCGCGATCTGAGTGCGCACTACGGCACGCCTGAGCGCAAGATTCGCGTCGTCTACCCCGCTGTGGAAAGCATCGAGCGTGCTTCACAGGAGCAAATTGCAGCGTTGCGCACTGCCCATGACCTTCCAGAGCGCTATTTGCTTTTCATCGGCACGCTACAGCCGCGCAAAAACCTGACCCGTCTTGTTCAGGCTTTCGCCATGTATTTGGCAAATAGCGGCGACCCTGACCTTTGCTTAGTCCTAGCGGGCAAGATCGGTTGGCTGTTCGATCCTGAGCGCGACCTATATGCGCACTTGCCACGCGCCTTGCAAGGGCGCGTCCGTTTGCTGGGCTACATCGCTGATGCTGATATAGCGGCGCTCTACAGCGGCGCGCTCGCTTTTGTCTTTCCATCGCTGTATGAGGGATTCGGTTTCCCTGTGCTAGAGGCAATGCGCTGCGGCACGCCCGTCTTGTGTTCAGAGACCTCCTCACTGCCCGAAGTGGCAGGCGAGGCGGCGCTGTTGGTTGATCCGTTGAATGTGGCGCATATCGCTGATGGCATTGAGCAGATTGTGCGCGACTCAGCCCTGCGTGAGCGGCTGATCGAGCGCGGCTATGCGCAGGCAGCCTCGTTTACGTGGCGTCGCGCCGCCCAACAGACCCTTCAGGCGCTTCGTGAGGCAGCAGGATGCGCTTAGAGCGTCTGTTGTGCATTAAAATTTCGGATATTGGTGATTTGATCACAGCGACGCCTGCTCTGAGCGCCTTGCGCGAGGCATTTCCGCGTGTGCGCCTTGATGTACTAACTAGCGCACACGCCGCGCCGATCCTTAACGGCACAGGTCTCGCCGATCAGGTGCTGATCTTCCCGTTGCGCGCCTATGAACGCCCTGTGGATGTCTTCAAGCCATCTGCACTGCGCCGACTCGTGACGTTCATCCGCCATTTGCGCGCCCAGCGCTATGACGCGGTCTTGCTCTTTCATCAGCTCAGCACGCGCTTTGGCGCGCTCAAGCACGCGGCTATAGTGCTTGGGACAGGCGCGCCGATCCGAGCGGGACTAGAGAACGGACGTGGCTGGTTTCTCACGCACAGGGTCGCTGATGGAGGCTTTGGCGCGCTGCATCAGGCTACGTATTGGCTGAAAGTGGCGGCGCTGCTGGGCGCGCCTGATACCCCTGAGCGCTTTCCGTTGCGCGTGGGCATCTCAGAGGCGGATCGGGCGTGGGCGGCTGCCCAATTGCCCCAGTCGGGCTATGTGGCAGTGCATAGCGGCAGCGGCGCGTTGAACGTGGCGCGGCGCTGGACGGTGGAGGGCTATGCAGCGGCGGCAAATCACTTTGCGGCATTGCGTAGCGCACAGATCGTGCTGATCGGCGGCGCAGGCGATGACTCTGAGGCGCTGCGCGCTTTGCTGCAGTCGCCCTACCGCGATCTCACAGGCAAGACCACGCTTGGGCAATTGGCGGCTGTCTTGGAGCGCTGCGCGGTCTTCGTCGGCGGCGATAGCGGCGTGATGCACCTCGCTGCGGCAATCCCGCACTTGGCGCTCTACACGCCTTTCGGTCCGACCAATCATTTCGCATGGAGCGCGTGGCGTCCGAGCGGTGAGGCGGCAGTGGTTGCACGTTCAGGTGTGCTGTGTTCGCCATGCGCCTACATCGGGCAGAGCGTCGGTTTGCGGAGCGGCTGTGCGGCGCGCACTTGTATGCGCAGTCTTGCGCCTGAGTCGCTGATCGGAGGTGAAAGTCGGCTTGCGATAGCACAACGGACGCGCAAACCTGCTCTGGAAGTGCTGGGCGTGCCGATTGATCGGCTGACCTTCGCCGAGCTGCTCGATCAGATCGGCGTATGGATCGCTGAGGCGGGCGCGGCGCGCTTGATCTGCACAGCGAATCCGGAGCTGGTCATGTTGGCACAGCGCGATGTGCTGTTCTACACGATCTTACGGCGCGCCGCTCTTGTGACGGCTGATGGGGTCGGTTTGCTGTGGGCGGCACGCTATTTGGGTGTCCCGCTGCCGGAGCGCGTGACAGGCTCAGATGGTCTGCCGCTGATCGCGGAGCGGGCTGCACGCGAGGGCTGGCGGCTCTTTTTGTTGGGCGCGGCGGAGGGCGTGGCGGCGCAAGCGGCGGAAAAACTCCGTCAGCGCTACCCGACTCTGCAAATTGTCGGGACGCACAGCGGCGATCCCTCGCCTGAGCGCGAAGATGAGATTGTAGAGCTGATCAATGCTGCAAAAGCGGACATTTTATTTGTAGCCTACGGCTCGCCACAGCAGGAGAAATGGTTAGCGCGCAATCTAGCGCGCCTAGAGGTGCGCGTGGCGCTTGGCGTCGGCGGCGCTTTTGACTTTGTGGCGGGCAGGGCGCAGCGTGCGCCATTGTGGATGCGGCGTCTGGGCTTGGAATGGCTGCATCGCTTGATCAAGCAGCCGTGGCGCCTGCGGCGCATGGCGAGTCGCTTGCCGCGCTTTGTGGTAGCGGTGTTGCTGCGCGGCTCACAAACGCCACGCGACTTCAAAGGGATTGGCGGGCAGTATGGCTAAAGCGGAATTGCAGGCATTGGTAGCGCGCTTAGCAGAATGGCGCGTCGCTGTGGTGGGCGATGTCATTTTGGATGAATATCTGATCGGCACAGCTAGCCGTCTCAGCCGTGAAGCGCCGATTCCTGTGCTGGAGTTTGTACGGCGCGAGGTGATCGCAGGCGGCGCGGCGAATCCTGCGATTAACATCGCTGCGCTAGGCAGTTGCGCTGAGCAAATCGGCGTGATCGGCGCCGATGAGGGCGGCGCAACTTTGCGCGAGTTGCTCAGGGCGCGTGGGATCGGCACAGACGGCTTGATCGTAGATGCAACCCGCCAAACGACCACCAAAACGCGCCTGATGGCGCAGATCGGCTTGCGCTTTCCGCAGCAAGTGGCGCGCCTTGATCGCGTGGATCGGTCGCCGATCCGCTCAGAGATCGCTACCCAGATCGGCGAACGGCTACACGCGCCCTTTGACGCGATCCTCTGCTCAGACTATTTGAACGGTCTGTTGACGCCTGAAGTGGTAGCGCACGTGCGGGCGCGTGAGGCGCTGCGCATCGCCGACTCGCAGGGCGAGTTAGACAAATACAGCGGCTTTGACGTGGTCAAGTGCAACGCAGAAGAGGCGGCGCGCTATCTGCGGCGCGATTTGCGTACCGACTCAGACTTCGCGGCGGCAGCGCATGAGCTGTACACGCGCCTAGCCTTGCGGCGCGGCTTGTGCCTGACGCGAGGCGCGAGAGGCATCACTGTTGCTGATCGATCGGGCGTGCAGCACGTACCTGCACCACAAGTTGAGGATGTCTACGATACAGTCGGCGCCGGCGATACGGTTGTAGCGGTCGTCACCCTTGCGCTCTTAGCGGGCGCTGACTTGCCTACGGCGGCACAATTGGCAACGTACGCCGCTTGCATCGTGATTCGGCATGTAGGCAACTATGCGCCCAGTCAAGCGGAACTGATCGCTGAAATTGCCGCGCAGAGCGACTGAAAAAGCGGCTCTGCGCCGCTCTAGTGCTGGGGAGGCAGGATTCGAACCTGCGAATCGCGGATTCAAAGTCCGCTGCCTTGCCGCTTGGCCACTCCCCAAGATACGCGCAAAGTGTAGCACACTCTAGAATGTGTGGCAAGGCTCAAAACGCTTGCCCGATGCCCTCTCAGCAACAAAGGCAATGTTGGCACCACAGATTGAGCAAATATTAAAGTGCGCTGTAATGATATACACTCTACAATGTAGAAAAGCGGAGCATAGCCGCTTTTCTAATGCGCTTTTGCATAGAGAGGAGTCTTTATAACATGGCACACATCCTGCTCTTAGCGCATCCTAAGGAGCAGCACGCCGAAATGCTGCTCCGTGCGCTGCAACGCCACCTGCCTGAGTACGCTTTCACATTGAGCGCAGCGCGCCTTGTGCCGTTTGGCGGCTCAGTGCGCGCTAGTTTACAGAGCGCCCTCGAGCGCACTCAGGCTGTTCTCGTCTTGTTCAACGCGAAAACGACGCTTGAAGGCTGGCTCGATCGGTCTGAGATACCTGATCGCCTTGCCCTTGAGCTTGCCTTACGCCAAAACAAACCCGTGCAGCCGATCTTGTTCCCTGATGGGACACTGCCCGCCCAGTCTGCCTTGCCGCCTGAGCTACATCCGCTCACAGATCGTCTTGTGTTTCGTCTGAATGCACAAGAGCGTTTCTCAGAGCTGATTCAGGCGTTACGGTCGCTGAATAGCCATCATATGCCTGCTGTTCAGCCGACGCTTGAGCCAGCACCGCGTGACTCCACAAGCGACTCACAGGCGCCGCAGCCCACACAGGACGATATCCGCCAATTTTTGGCAAATGCTGGTATCACCATCCGTAGCGTCGGTGAGCCGCAAGCGCATGATGAGCCGCTTGACCGCATTGCTCAGTTCATGGGAACGCGCTACCCGCACATTAAGCTGGTCTATCAGAGCCTCAAGCGCAGCTTGATTGACGGCGAGACCTTCAGCCTGAATCTCGCAGAGCCACTCAGTGGTACTGTGCAGGCGGCTCTACGAGGCGCTTCTGCTCTAACGCATCCTCCGTGCTTACAGGAGCTGGTTTGTCTTTGGGCTTAGGCGCATGGCAGAAGAATGATGGGAGGGATGCCAGCGCCCTATTGAAAGCTTCCAAAGCCTCAAAGGCTTCTTTGAGCTTACGCTTAAAGTCTTCGCCGAAATAAGGCGGTACCGGCACTAGAAGCGGGTACTCATTGACCAGATAATGCGCCGCGTGTCGGAAGTTGATGAGCTGCGAGTTTGCGGAGTACGTCGCCTCTGGCGTTTCAGCAAGATACCATTATCCCCAAGTGTGCCACTGTACGTGCGCAGCATTCTGGTTGCCCTCTGGTACATCTTCGACGAGATACGTTGCGATTGGCGTGATACGTTGTGCCAAAAGCTCTGCCCACTCGCGCCACTGTTTCGCGTGTGGCACGATATTGGACAGAAAATCGCCTTCGTCCTTTTGTTCTGACCGCTCTGACTTTTTGCCCTTCTCGCCTAACCAGTCTGGCTTTTCGATTTCGGCGAGGAAACTAGCAGCTTCAAAGCCGTCCACATAGCGCGCTTTGAGGGCAGTAAAGGCGCGGAAGGTCTACAGGACGCCAGCGGCGAATTCCATAAGCTCTTTAGACTTTTTTCCCCGAAATGCGCATTGACCCGCGATGCAGTTTCTGCCAGATACCAGGCGTTGCGCTCGACATAAATGCGCCCGAATCCCATCTCAGCCATCTTGTCCATCAAGGTACGCTCAGTCAGCCCCATGCGCACAAGACCTGACACGACGGACATGATAAGATTGACCGCGTAGATACCCGTGGGGTAAACACGGCGCGTGTACCCGCCTGCCGCTCCCGGCACGGTTTGAACATGCCACCACTGGTCGGGGGCAGACAAGCTTGCTGTCACAAGAAAGACGCCCTGTGCCTGCAAATGAGCTTCCAAGCGTCCCGGATCCTGCGGGACTGGGCTGAGCAGGATGTTGACGAATGATTGGTCTTTTTCCATTGCTTACGTCCTCCCACGCTGGTTATGCTTTGTTTGCTTCAGGAGATTAAATCTCCAACCTTTGCGGAAACCGACGACCCCTCCCTTCCCTGCCCACATCTCTAGGCTCTCTAGTTTCTCCTTTCTAGCCCAGAGAGCACCACTTCGTTATACAACCGTCAAGACTACTTTTCGCTGAGGTTGAGAATGTACAACTCCTGCCCGTCAACGACCGTCTTAAAACGCGAACCCGGCTTGACGGCGGGCAAGTAGAAGTTGTACACAAGCTGACCGTCCTCAATAGCCTCCCAGTTGGTGCGAGTGGCGCAGCCGTTGAACAGAAGGTTATTCGCCAGCTCATGGAACTTATCCACTGCAGCCTTTCCGAGAGCGGCGACAAACGCATCCCATGTATCCTGCGCGATCTCCGGGTGCGCACGGTTGCTCTGCACACTATTGGGCGTCACGCGCAGGTAGGTGCGGCTGTTGTCAGGCTCGGTCTCTTCCTCGATCGGGCGAATGTACAGAAGCCACTTGTCGTTAAAAACAACGGTAGCGGGCTCAAACGGATTGCCATAGACGGACATCGTCGGGATGCACGCCTCGCCGATCAAGGCGTTACGGACTTTCTTGAAGGCTTTGCTATCGTTGCCATAAAACGCGGCGATCTCAGTCCACGCGGGCATCACGTCAATCAAGATGTCTGAGCAGACGATAGGAGGCTCAATCGGCTCTGGATGAACTTCGAATACGCGCTTGTAGACATAGAACTTGGCGTCCTAGAGAGACTCTCTAAAGTTATATCTCTATGCAGACGGACAGACAGACAGACACGCCGACCCGCGTAGCGCGCCGCGCTTGCCGCTCTGCTTGCTAACAGCGCGCCGCGCTACGCTTGACGACCGACGATCAATCCACTACACACTGACTTGCCGAGCGCATTTTTGCCCCGATTTTCGCCCTCTTTTGCGCTTGTCACACTTATGTCACACTTAATCCCGTTCGCTGATATCAAGGCAAGTCAACAGCAGCCTCATCAGGCACGTGATCAGGACTACCATTGCCATTAGAGTCCGCTGCCGTTACCGGAGATAGAAAGCGAATATCGAGCGCCGTCAACTTGAGCGACGCCGCAGGACGCTGATTCTTATCCAGATAAGCATCAGCGTCCACACGCCCCTCTACCAAAAGGCGCACGCCCTTTTTGACGTAGCGCGCAATGTGCAGTGCCTTATCACGCCAGACCGAGACGCGAAACCACGTAGTGCGCTCTTTACGCTCACCAGTATCTTGCCAAGTTTCTGTAACAGCGAGCGAGAAAGACGCCACATGAGAGCCATCTTTCAGCACGTCCAAGCGAACATCACCGCCGACGTAGCCCACCACGATTGTCTTTTGCCAACTAGACATCAATCCCTCACTTTCCGTATGTAAGCACGTTCAATCCGATCTGGAAATGCCTGAGAAGTGTAAACCCAGATCGAGCAAATTTCAGCCTGACAGGAGCGCTTGAGCGCCCGCTGAATGCAAAGATAAACCGCGCCCGACTCCAGCACGACCTCAGAGCCAAGAGGCAGCTCAGATGGACAGCCAGCTACACGCCCATCTAGAGAACCGCCAGGCTCCCACCAGACGCCAGCATCAGAGCGAAAAGCCTTAGGCGTGAAAGCCGAGACAGCCACACGCAGAGTCCAGATCGGAGTAGAGGTAGCCGTAGAGGTAGCCGTAGCCGAAAGCGTAAAGGTAGCCGTAGCAGTAGCCGTAGCCGAAGGCGTGAAGGTAGCCGAAGGCGTAAATGTGACCGTTGAAGTAGCAGTAGCCGAAGGCGTAGAAGTCTCAGTAGGCACAGCAGTGATGAAGTAAGGCGTAGTGTAGACTGCCGGCATTGTCTGTGTAGGCACAGAAGTACCGACGAAAAAGCCCGCCGACGTAGAGACCCGATAGCCCGAAAGAGACTGATACGCAGCAGTCATGGTTTGCTGAGTAAGCACCGAAAGAGGCTTAGCCGCACCGTTAGCGTAGCTGAGAAAGAGGATCGGCACGGCAATGAACGCCACAAGCAACCCGACGGCACGCAGCGAGACGCGATTGTCAGCATGTTTTTTAATCGCCTTACCGCCGCCGCGCCCAAAAATACCAGCCAATCCGCCCGCAGGAGCGCCGCTTGATGCCGCAGCATCAGCGCCGGCGCCCGACGGCATTAAGGTAGCGGAGTCTGCGCTCGATTGTGTCTGCTGCATCATCAATCCGCCGTGCATATTCCTCGACAAGCGAACTTTCTGAAGATGAAGCCGACGCAGTTTGTCGAGCCGATCTAGATCGTCCACTAGGCAGTTCCCCTATGCTTGCAGCTATCGCATCTACTATGCCGCCGTCATCTTTTGGGATGTACTCAGTATCGTACATCCCAAAGACCAAATGTGGCATCCAGAGCGCAAAGTAGCCTTTTTCCGAGATAGACGCCATGCCGAGACTCCAGCGATAGACCCAGAATGGCAGACTGAGTACATAGCCATTGAAGACTCTATGGCACTCAAGAATGCGCAGACGCGAATGTGGCGCCCAAACCGAAGGCAGCAGCAAGTAGAGATTCGCCTTACGCAAGAAGGCAGCGTAAGCCTTGACATCGTTCCAAGAGTCCACGTACATCCAAGACTCATCGAGCAGGATGACAGAGTCATTGATCGGCACAGGAGGAGGATCGACGCGCCCAGTGATCGGAATGTTGGAAACGACCCGCCGAGCATAGCTATTTTTGACCAGCCACGCCGCGATCCAGACCGCAAGGCTTGTTTTGCCGCCGCCAAAGCGCCCTGAAAGCCAGACCACACGGTAGTTCGCCACCATACGCAGGAAGGCGTCTGCCAGCAGAAAGCCCGCGCCGAACATAGCCCTAGACTAGACGCCGAAGGTATTTCCACAACGCGATCCCGTCAAAGTCACAAAAACGAACAAGCCGACGCTCAGAACAGGCGCGTAGGGCAAATCGATGTAGATGACCACAACATCACTCATATGCTCACAGTTCCCGTCTAAAGACCAGTATGAACCAAATTCCGAGCAGCGAGACAAGTGCAAGAATAGCCCACGTCATATCTACGCCGAGAAAAGCAAATTGCAGCCCACGATGACGAATGTAGACTCTATGCTCTTGTACCTGAATCCCGCCAAAGAAAGGTATCGAGAAAGTTACCTCACCTAGAATCGGTATAGGTCCAAATGTGACAGTTTGAGGAATGTCAATTGCAGGAACGAAAGTCAGGCACTCTTCATGCATAATTGTGCCAATGCTCAGATCGAAGGCAGGAGGAACATCATCAAAGCCAAACGCCTGATGACGAGGAATGCACGGCACGGTAGGCGTAAATGTAGGCGTAGGAGAGAGAGTAGGCGTAGACGCCACGCCCGTAGTTGTAGGAGTAGGCGTAGACACCGTAGGCGTCACAGTACCAGTACTAGTAGGCGCAGAAGTAGGCGTAGACGTAGGAAGGTGATAGACCGTCCTGCCTATCGGCACGACTGCAATAGGCGTATAGCCCACAAGCCGCGTAGGCGACGCGCCCGGAGTAGGCGTCGAAGGGCAAATCGGCAAGTGAGTAGAAACGCGAGTAGGCCCCCAGCCCTCAATGAAAAGCGTAGGCGTAGGTGAAGGCGTAGGCGTAGGAGTCCGAGTAGGCGTCAGCGTAGGCGTAGCGGTAGCCCAAAAGCCGAGATTAAGCCGAACATCATCAAAGCCAATCGTTCGACTGCCAGAATAGCCAATCATCGCATGATGAATCTGAAAGACCGACGGCACTGTTTTATTGAGAGTAAAGCTGCCGTAGCCAGTACCATGACGACATCCAGCGCCCTGACTCACCCCGTCCCAATGTATCTGAAAGCAAGCATTGCCGCCATTGCTCGTATAGACGTAGAAATCAACAGTAGTGATGTAGACGCTTTGCCCAATATTGACCTCAATAATCACAACATTGGGACTTGCACTTGTATGAGCAACCGCGAGCGACCCGCCGACGCCCACAGCCTGCAAAGACCCCTGAATGATAGAGTAAGTAGCAAAGCCGCCCGGAGGAGTAGTTATCGGAGCATCAAACGTGAAAAGGTAGTATGGCGCTTGAGCGCCCGACTGAGCAGGCACTGAGAGGCAAAGCAAGAGGAAAGCAACGCCGACAAGCCAACGCATCACTCACGAAGCCGCTTGACCATGCCAACAAGCGCGCCGAGCAGCATGATGAGAAAAGCCGCTTGCACGAAGATGATCAGCCCTAGTTGCTCTAGAATGCTGTATATAGCCGAGAGAATTTGCAAGATATCCATAGCTCACTTTTCCCGCCAACTAGACCATGTTGCCTCTAGCACTGCCAATAGCGCGCCGACGACCAGAACGCCAAAAAGCGCAGCAGGAAACGCCGACGCGCCGTAGGCAAATGCTAACGGCAGAACAGGAAGGAATAGCCCGCCCCGCCCACGCCGATCTAGCACCCGCGCCAGCAAATAAGTGACGAAAAGTGCAGCGACGTAGGCAGGAGAGACTGTCATGAACTAGCGACCCGAACGAATCAAGCGACGCAGCAAAGTCGAGCCAAGCCCGACCACCAAGCCCGCGACGATGAAGATCGACCAGTCATTAACGAACGAAGTAACCGCAGAAAGAACGTCAGCCAGAGTCACGGCACAAAACCTCCTATTGAACGCCGTCAAGTGCAGCGTAGCACAAAGCGCACAAAAGGGAATTAAAATCAGAGAATTCTCTAACTTGTGAGAAATGCACAAACGCCCGCCGAAAAGCGCTTGCCGCTATTGACATCAGAGCTGTTCCGCGCCTTGCCACCTTCGCAAGCCTGTGATACCGTCAAGCCGAGCGAGGTATGATTACAGCGGAATGCCCAATATAGTAGTGATCAAGCCCGCTATGATACCGCCTGCAATCACGCTGACCATCGCATTGACAATGTTGAACTCATGAACTCGGCTGGTCAGATAAACCTGACCGACAAGGAAAGATAGCACAGCGCCTGTGATTGTGAGCAAGCCCGCGGTTGGGAGAGTCTCGGCTAGACTCGGATTGAAGACGCTGTAGACCAGCATCCCCAAGCCTAGAGAAAGCAGCAGGTAGAAGATAACGTACAGACCGAGCATGACCTTCAAATAGCGCACTACAGAGCCAGTGCCGCCCATCCACGTGCCGACCCAGTAGACGATCATCAGGTTGAAGACAGTGCTGAGCAGGGTCACAGAGGTGTTGCGCGCCGACTCAGGCAAGACAACCTGAAAAGTGTACGAGGCAAGCTCGCTCTGCAAAGCGACTGTATCTATGGTCTCACCTAGAATCGTTGAGGTGATCTGCAGGATGAGAATGGTCAGCCCGTAAAAGGTGGCAACGCTGAAGATGACGATCATCACAAACAGCACAGCTGCTGCAATTACCACATCTATCAGCTCTCGATCGAAGGCGGGTGCCTTGATCTTGACTTGCTGAGCAGCCTCTAGGACAAGCCCAATGGAGTTTTTGCCATCGCCGCCCACCAGGTCCAAAGCCAAGCCCTCTACGCCCGGTTGATGCTTGAGGTCAGGATCAGTGCGCAGCGCCTGTGCCAACATGAGCGTGGCGCGTGCCATTTCGCCATTTGCCCGATAGCCATAGGCGCGATCAAGGAACTCTTTTGCGCGTTGGCGGTCACGCTCGGTCACGCGCTTGGGTTGCGGCTCAAGTGCAGGCTTCAGAGCTCGTTCGGGCTTCTCGATCACGGCAATGGCGGAGCGAGATGGGCGCTCGTTGGGCAATGTCTCGAAGAGCTCAGGCTCAGGATCGGGCAAGTCCTCAAGCGGGGATCGGGCAGGTTGAACTGGAACGCTCGGCGCTGAGGCAGGTACTGAGACTGGAATTTGGCTACGCTGCTGTCGCTCAACTGTCGCTTGCTGGATATGCTTACCTGCTTTGAGGATCAGGTTGCGCAGTGCAGCATCTGGCTCCACCTTGTAACGTTGGGCAAGGTGCGGTAGCGCACGCGGATCGCCCAGTTTGCCTAGCTGAATGATCGCTTCACGGCGTTGGGCAGCATCGAGACTGTTCAATTGTTCAAGATATTGCTCAACCATAGAGCCTCCTTTGTTCGCAAAAGTCATACGAAATGGCATGTTTCTAGGTCACGCTCTTGAAGAAAACTTCAAAAACATGGATAGCACTTGCTTAGCGCTATCCATGTCTGCGGGTAGACTCGTGCTACGCTTTGAGCGCAGCGGGCAACAATGCGTAGAAGGCTGTGGCGTCTACTACATCATCGAGGCGCACCTGATCGAGCGTGGTATGCGCATGGACTTCATCGCCTGGTCCGAAGCCGATGCTCGGAATGCCCGCCTTGCCCATCCAGTAGATGCCGTTTGTGCTGAAATTCCACTTGCCTGTGGGCGGCGCGCTCCCATTCAGCGCAATAAGCGTATTTTGACCCGCCTGCACAAGCGGATGCGCCTCATCTAGCGCCCATGACGGGAAAATTTTCTCCACGGGGAAGACAAAGCCCGTGTAGCTTGGCTCTGCGTAATGCAGCAACTCAAGCGTGATATCGGAGCGCTCGCCGATGATGGCGCGAACCTGCCCCAAGACCTGCTCAGGCGTCTCGCCGAAGGTCATGCGCCGATCAATATAGATGATCGCCTCATCAGGCACGGCGTTGATCGAAGGTGTGCTGACCTTCATATCGCTGACCGTGATCTTGCCGTGTCCCAGAAAGGGATCGTCGCCTAGTTCAGGCTCCATCTGACTGATCCGCTCAATGATCGGCAAGAGTTTGTAGATCGCGTTATCGCCCAGATGGTTGCTGGCGGCGTGAGCACTGCGCCCTTTGGCGATAATCCGCATCTCAACGCGCCCTTTGTGTCCGCGATAGACCTGCATGCGCGTCGGCTCGCCGATCACCACAAAATTAGGGCGAATGCCTTCGACTTCGACGAGGGCGTGCGGCGCGATTCCATCACACCATTCTTCCATATTGCCGAAGTAGTACGCCGTGTAGCCCTCCAGCAGACCCAGATCGCGTGCCAGCGCCAAGCCGTAGATCATGCCCGGAGTGCTACCCTTTTCATCGCAGGCGCCGCGTGCGTAGAAAATCCCGTCTTCAATCTTGCCTTTGAACGGATCCCACTCCCATGCGCTCGGATCGCCGACCCCGACCGTATCAATGTGGCTATCGTAGAGCAGTTTGCGCTCACCCTGCCCAATTCGCCCGACAATATTGCCCATGCGGTCAAAAAAGACCTCATCAAAGCCAAGGGCGCGCATTTCGGCGGCGGCGCGCTCACCAACAGCCTTGATCTGGCTATCGTAGCTGGGGATGGCGCACAGATCGCGCAGGAATTGGATGATCGCCTCGCGCTGAGCGGCGACGCGTGGCTTGATTGTAGCTGCAAGCTCAGTCAGAGAGTGTGCGGTAGGCATGTCTGTCTTTCCTTGTGAGATGTTTGAGCGCAGATGAGCGTAGCGCAGCCAAGCCCGCTTTGGCAAGCCTATCCCAAGCGTCTGATGTGGACTAGCCAAATGGCTAGGGAAAGTCTCGCCTGCGAAACACGCCTGAAAGCACTATACCGTCTCACAGAGTCATCATAAACTGCTCTAGAGACTGCTGGTTGAGGCAAATTATAGGCAAGGAAGGCGATTATCATGTCTGCATTACCTGAAGCAACGCAAGGACAATCATCGAAACTGACTGAGGGAAATCGCGTGCGCAAAGTGTTGATTGCTGAGGATAATCCTGATCTGCGCAATATCTTCAGCCGCATTTTTGCGCATCACAAGTTTGAGGTGGCAGTGGCGCAAAACGGCATGGAGGCGCTCGATCAGTTAGCGGATAACTGCCCCGATGTGCTGATCCTCGATATCAACATGCCTCAGCTGAACGGGCTAGAAGTCCTTTCCTACATCCGCAAGACGCCTTACCTGCGTTCGCTCAAGGTGATCATAGTGACGGGCAATTCAGTCGCTATTGATCATCCCGATGCCCAACAAGCAGACCTGCTTTTGATCAAGCCGATCAGTGTCAATGAGCTGATCACTATGGCGCAGCGACTGATCGAGACTCTGTGAGCATTGGCACAGGCAGCTAGACAACTCGCTGCAGACCGTCTATCATTGGCAACAGACACATTTGCCTGTAAGGAGTCTTGCCTGTGCCTTTGCTACGCCGCCTTGCTATCCTGATCGCGCTGATCGCCTGCCTTGCTGCCGCCCTGCCAAGCGCTGCGCAAGGTCAGCAGCGCCCGAATATCTCGGTGCAAGTCTACGATTACACACAGCCTGTCTCGCTGCCGACCTCCTATGCAGCGATTTTTGCGCCTGCTAATCCTACACCGCTGGTGCGCCTTGAGGTGGAGGGCAACAGCTTTGTGCGCTTTTCGCCTGACGGGCGCTGGATCGCCACGGTTTTCGGCGCTGATACAACCGGTAGCGCTAAACTCACCTATGGGCAAGTGGGCGGCGCTACTTTTGAGATCAACTCAGAGCCGACTTTCGGCATTGTCGGTCCGATCTTCAGCGCCGACTCTGCCTATATGAGCTACACGCTCACCAGCTTTGAGCGCCTGCGCTGGGAGCTGGTCATTGTGGCTTTGGCGGGCAATCAGCGCATGACCTTTGTCGGTCCGCTCGTCTTTGATCGCAGCGATATCATCGGGACGCCCGCTGTGATCGGCTGGAGCGCGGATCGCACGCGCGTCTACATCGTCGGCTACGGTCCGCACAGCGCCGAGACCGTGCCATTTGAACTCGACTTGACGCCCTTTGTCTACGGCAACGCCACACCCTACGAATTGCCGACTTTGCGCCCGCTGATGGCGCGCACAGCCTTGCGCCCGCAAATGACCTATCTGGTCTCGGATGATGGGGCGCTGATCGTCTATTCGTTCAGCGAGCCGACGCGAGTCGTGACCAACTACGCAGGCTTTGGCGATCCGTTCGCAGGTATCGGCTTGCTGGATGTGCGCACGGGGCAGAATACGATCTTGCTCACGGCGCCCGCTGATGAAGCGATCTTGGGCATGGGCTACGCCACTGAGGCCAATGCGCTCTATTACACCACGGCGCGTTTTGTCGAAGACCCGTCTATTGGCATTGGCGTGCCAATCAATGTGCGGCTCTTCCGCTACGATCTGGAGGCGCGCCAGAACAGCGGCGGCAACTTGCTCTCCCCTGATCCCAGCTTGAGCATTTTTTCGTTCGCTGTGTGCGGCGATCACGCCTTCTATGTGGCGAATCCGCTCGGTAGCACGGAGTACACACTCTTCAGCGCCTCGCTTGTCAACTTAGGGCAGCCGACTGCCTTGCTGCGCGGTCAGTTGGGCGTAAACTTTGGCGCGTGCGTCCCTTGAGGCAATGTGCAGACCGTCATGTGGCGGTCTGCGCGCTTTATGCGCGTGTGCCACGCTCAAGGCTCAGGATGTAGGTGCGAAGGTCGCGCTCATGCGGCAGCGGCGGGAAATTTTCAGGCTGATAGGGCGGCAACTCAGGCGGCGGTAAGCGCAATTGCCGTAAGACTGCGCGGGCTTGCTCCAGCTCCCACCAGCGGCTGAAAGGCGTGCCTTCGCCCCAGGCTTGGCGATACGCCTCAAGCGCCGCCTGCTCTGCCTGTGCCGTTTCGCCAAGCGTCACATAGACGTGGGCTGCCGCGAGAGGCGGCACGCCCCGTTCCAGCAGCGCAAGTGCCTCATCGCGCCGCCCTTGCAAGGCGTAGGCGCGTGCCAAGCCGCCCCGATAGTATGCGATCAAGGCGGGACTATCATCTGCCATGCGCAATGTCTCTTCGAAGAAACGTTCAGCGGCATCAGGGCGATCCATCAGGCTGAGCGCTGTCTCGCCCCACAGCGCGTGGATAGCGCGTTTTTCAGCCGTCGCATTGCTCTGCACGGCGAGTTCCCATGCCGAATTCAGCAGTCCGCTTGGGTCTTGCCCTTGCTCCAGCAACATTTGCGCCACCAAGCGCTCAGCAGCGGCTTGGCGCGCTACCGTGCGATAGCGCGACGGGCTCGTGCTGAAGGCTTCGTAGGCTTCCGTTGCAGCTGCCCACTGCCCAATCTCGATGTAGCTGCGCAATAAGACGAAGTGCGCCACAGCCCGACTCTCAACATCGCCAATTGCCGTAGCAAGCCGACGCGCTAACTCAAAAACGCGCACGCGCAGAGCGCGCTCCGTATCGATCAGCCCGCCATAGTTGATCAGCGCCGTACACAGCCAGTTAGGCTCGTCTGCCGCTACAAACAGCGGTAGAACTTGCTCCAGCAAGTGCCGCGCCTCAGACTGTCGCCCCAGGGTTGCTAGAGCAAGCGCCATCTCATGCCCTAGATAGGCGCGCTCTTTAACGGACTCAAGCGCAGGCGGCTCGTGAACGCCGTTCGGGAACAACGGTCTGAGCAGGCGCAACACCACCTGCGGATCGGCGAGGCGTGTCAATAATAGCTTGCTCAGGCGCTCACGGTAGAACACAGCCGCCGATTCCGACTGTCCACTGCTGAGCCGCAAGACGTAAAGCTCGATCAGAGCGCGCAGGTCGCTTTCATCGAGCAGTATCTCAGGCAACTCAACTGCCAGTGGCTCATAGACTCGCCGAGCAGCGCTCAAAGCTGACTCGCGCTCCTCTTTAGAGCCTATCGCCTGCAGGCTAAGCCGAATTGCCTGAGGCAAGGTGTAGCGATCGGTGGCACGATCCCAGAGCAGCAAGCCGCGCCGCTCAAGGTCAGAGAGCGTAGTGTGTAAGCGCGCTTGTAGCGCAGCACGCTGAGATGGGTAGTTCGCCAAAGCGCGCTGATAGCGTTCCCAAGCGCGTTGCGCCTCTTCATAGTTAGGCTGTCCGTATAGAGGTTTCTCAACAGGGCGCGGCGGCTCAACATAAAAGGCGACATGGCGCAAGAGCATCGAATGTGGCACAGGGAAACGCTGAACGGCAAGATAGTGCAGTAGAGCGCGTGCATCGCTGGATGTTTGGGATAGCGCACTCTCAACCAGCCGCTCAAGACGCTCCTGAGGGCTTTGCGCACGCTCAAATTGGGCTGAATGGACTTGCCACCACGCGCTGAAACCTTCGCGCTGCGTGTTGCCATGCTCAGCTGCGAGGCAGAGCGCTAGAGGATGCTGTCCTAGCGTTGCGGCACAGCGCTCAAGCATTTCGGCGTTGCCCTGCAGCACCAATTGCGAGAGCAGTTGCTGCGCCTCAGCCGCTGAGAGATCATCTAGCGTCATCAGTTGTACGCCTGCCACAGCTTGATAGCCCTGCGGCGTTAAACGCGAGACCAACAACGTTTTGAGCGCGCTGAACGTCGGGAGCGCGCTCAGAAAGGTTTCGATCTCTGCAGTGGCAGGCGCCGACTCACTCAGAGCGGCTGTGTGCATCGGCAAGACGCTGTCATAGGCGCTCAGTAGATAGTGAGCATTCTCCAGCACAAGCATGGCGGACTGCTCAGCAAGGCGCTGAAGCAACATAGGCAGACGTTCAGGGCGTGGCAGGCTATCCACACGCTCCAGAGAGATATTGCCGAAATACGCTAGAGCGTGGCGCACAAAATTGGCGAAACTGCCATTGCTCTCAGCGAAGTCCCAGAGCATGAGCGGCTGCACAGGCGCGCTCAAACGTTCTTCCAGCAGCCAATGCCAGATCAGCGCACTCTTGCCGATGCCCATCTCCCCTGTGAGCAGCAGCACGGGCTTTGCACTCCCCAACCATGCCCGCAGCGCTTCCAACTCACGCTCGCGCCCAACCAGACGGCGCATCAGGTAGTGCGGATGAGCCAGATACGGCGCAGGCAAAGCTGGCACGTGATCCGTGTAGGGCGCATGTAAGTTGAGCGGCGCTGATGGATCAGGTAGGGGCTGCAAAGCGGCAAGGCGCTCGACGATCAGCGCGCCGAGTTCATCAGGCGTTGTGAAAGGGATGATCTCACCAAAATGCTGGTAGCTGTCTGAGAGTGCCGTGTTGACGAATAGAAAAACGGGCAAATGACGGCTTAGCGCGCCACGAAGGGCTTGCTCGGCACGGGAGCTGGGCGGGTGGCTCAGCACATCTATGTAGGCGCTCACCTCACTAAACAGCGGCTGCAGGTCACCTGTCTCAGACGCTACGCGGGGCGTAAAGCCACAGCGCCACAGCGCATTCACAGCCGTCCGCCGAATGGAGGGCGCATTTGCCGCCGCCACACCGACGCCTATCGCTGAGTCGGTCGGCAAGAGGACTGCCGTACACGACGCGCTCACAGATGTTGCCCGCTCAGACACACGCTCTCCATTCAGGTTCTGATGAAAAGACGCACTTATGGTAAGTTTACCACGCTTTGTGCAAAATGCACGATCTCAGGGCAAAAGGCGCCGCGTCAAGATTCGCCCCGCTGAGCGCCATGGGCGGAATGCCTCCGCATAAGCGACGTCTGCCTGCAAACCGCGAAAGCCGCTCATCAGGTGCGCCATGCGCAACATCGGATGCTGATCGTCCTCAGGCAGGACAAAATTAGGATCGTATGGCTCGGTAGGCGGCATAAACTGGCTGCGATGACAGCGCAACATCTGCAGTTTGAGCGCGAAAACGGCGCTGATATCCACATATTCCTCAGGTAGGAAGCCGATCCCGCGCTCACTCTCCATAAAATAGACCGCCACAGGCTCACGGTGCGGCGGCAAGGCGGCTGCAAAATTTGCCGTGCGCGCCAGCTGCACTGATTCAGTCACAAGGCGGCTGACGGCAGTGTGATCAGGATGATAATCCTCAGGCGGATGCGTGATGATCAAGCTCGGCTTCACACGCCGAATTAGCTCCACAAACGGACGGCATGAGTCCTTATCGGCGACCACAGCGCCATCAGGCATGGCAAGCCACGCCAAAGTTGCGCCGATGGTCGCGGCGGCGGCTTGAGCCTCACTGTGCCGCACGGCTGCAATGAAGTCAGGATCGCCCTTCGGGCGTCCGCGTCCGTCGGTCACTACGCACATCGTGACCGAATCGCCGCGCTGCGCACAGAGCGCCAAAGTACCGCCACAGAATATCTCTAGATCGTCACCATGTGCGCCGATTGCCAGCACATTCATCCTTCAAATGCTCCTGTCCATCAGCGCGAGCGCACATCGAGGGCGTCGCGCAGCCCATCGCCCAGCAGATTGAAGCCAAGCACTACCAGAAAGATCGTCAAGCCCGGATAGAAAGGCATCCACCACGCCGAACGGATGAAAGCGCGGCTCTCAGAGAGCATTTTTCCCCAGCTGGGCGTGGTCAGATCGGCTGTGCCGAGTCCCAGAAAGCTGAGCGCCGCCTCTGCGAGGATCACGTTGGCAATGCCAAGCGTAGCAAAAACAATCAGCGGCGTGAGCAAGTTCGGCAAGATATGCCGCAACATGATGCCGATATCGCGCACGCCGATCAGCCGCGCTGCCGCCACATACTCCGTCTCTTTGAGCATCAGGACTTGTCCGCGCACCAAGCGCGCTACGCCGGGCCAGATCACAGCCGCCAAGCCCAGAATCAGGTTCCCCTCGCCTGAACCAAGTACTGCCACCAGCGCAATAGCGATGATCAAAAGCGGGAACGCCATGAAAACGTCCACAAAGCGCATGATCAAGCTATCAGGCAGTCCGCCGTAGTAGCCTGCGATCAAACCGAGCATCGTGCCAAGCAGCACGCCCAATCCCTGTGAGAGCAAGGCGATCTTCAGCGAAATTTGCGCGCCATAAATGACGCGGCTGAGGATATCGCGCCCGACATCATCCGTGCCAAAGGGATGCTCAGGCGAAGGCGGCTTAACGTACAATCTGCCGATATCGCCCCAATTCGGCTCATAGGGCGCGAGGATCGGCGCGAACAGCGCGCAAGTCACTGCCACGCCCACCAGCACCATACCGATAACAGCTAACGGGTTAGCGAAAAAGCGTCGCGCTGCATCGCGCCACAGACCGCGCCGCTTCACTTTCAGCGCATTGCTCTGCAAGACGGCTGATTTACTTGTCATAGCGAATTCTCGGATCGATCAGCGGATAGAGCAAGTCCACTACCAGATTGACGCCTGCGTAGAGCAATGCCAGAACGATGATCAAGCCCTGCATGAGCGGATAATCGCGGGTGTTGATCGCCTGTACCAGCAGCCTGCCCATGCCCGTCCAGTTGAAAATCACCTCGACGAGGAGCGTGCCAGAGAGCAAGCCCGCCAAACTACTGCCCCAGACCGTCACAACGGGCAGGAGCGCGTTGCGCAGAGCATGGCGGAAAGTGACCAAGCGCTCGCGCAGACCCTTGCTACGCGCTGTGCGCACGTAATCCTGATTGAGTTCCTCCAGCAGACTGCTGCGCGTCATGCGCGTGAGCAGCGCTAACATGCCGCCACTCGCCGTGATCGCAGGCAAGATGATATGCTGGAAATCGCCAGAGCCGCTGATCGGCAACAGGCGCAGCTGCAAACCGAACAAAATCTGCAGCTGAATGCCCAGCCAAAAAACCGGCACTGAGACGCCGAACAAAGCGATCAAGCGCGAGAAACTATCCCAAAACGAGTTGCGATAGACAGCAGCAATCATGCCGAGCGGAATACCAATGCTGACCGCGAAGAACGTCGCAGAGAGGGCGAGGCGCAAGGTGAGCGGAAAGGCGTTTGCGATCATCTCGCTGACAGGTTGCGCCGTGATGTAGCTGCGTCCGAAGTCGCCGCGCAGACCGTCGCCCAAGAAGCCAAGATACTGGTTCAGGAGCGGCTCATCAAGGCGCATAATGCGCCGCAGGTTATCCACAGCCTCTGTATCATCGCGCACGCCGATGATGAATGTGGCAGGGTCGCCGGGCAGGACTCGCATCAAGAAAAAAGCGAGCGTATAAATGCCGAAAACGGTCGGCGCCAGCTGAATGAGACGGCTGATCAGGTAGCGGGTCATGCTGCAAAGTGACGTGCTGATACTGCGCTTTCGAGTGGCAACAGTGTACCATAAGAGCAAAAATGTGAAAAATCAGGGTGTGCCTAAACTGACGTTTGCCAGACGCCTGATAGCCGATCCTGCCACAAGCCTTGCACTTTAGGTTAGAATGTGAGATTAAGAATGATTCGTTGTGTTAGGCTCCTAAGGGGGGAACTCATGGCTTTGCGCCCTACCCGCTTGATGGCGCTCCTGCTGTGCGCAACGTTACTCGCTGCTTTGCTGCCCAGCGCGCCCGTCAGCCGCGCTGCCCAGCCCGAACCAATCGCGCCCATTGTCCATGCCGCCGAGACTGGCTCAAACTGGACGGGCAGCTACTTCCCGAATCGCACGCTCTCAGGTCCGCCTGCCTTCACGCGCATTGATCCTGCCATTGTCTTCAACTGGGGTCCGAACTCGCCCGGACCGGGCATTGGCGTCCAGAATTGGTCAGCGCGCTGGGACGGCGTGCAATTTTTGAACGCTGGCACCTATCGGTTGACCGTGCGCGTAGATGACGGCGTGCGAATCTTCGTCAACGGACAGCTGGTCATTGATGAGTGGCGTGAGCAGGCGCCCACCACCTTCATCCGCGATATTCAGGTCTCGGCAGGCGTCCATGCTTTTCGCATTGAGTACTTTCAAGCCCTTGGCGATGCCAGCATCTCATTTTCGTGGCAGCTCGTCCTGACTCAGAGCACCGCTTGGACAGCACAATACTTCAATAACCCGTTTCTGAGCGGCGCGCCTGTTCTGACGCGCCTTGAGCCGCGCATTGAGCATTTCTGGGGACTCGGCTCGCCGAACCCGTTGGTGCCTCCAGATCGCTTCAGTGCGCGCTACACAGCTACTCTGCCCTTCCAAGCTGGCACCTATCGCTTTGTGCTGGCAGGCGATGACGGCGTGCGCCTATTCATCAACGATATTTTGGTGATCGATCAGTGGCGCAGGCAGAGCCTGACCGCCTATAGCATAGATGTGGCGCTTGCCGCTGGCTTGCACACCATTCGCGTCGAGTACTATGAGGATACTGAGCAAGCCGCTATCCGCCTGACCATTGATCCCGCCATCGGCTCACCGTTCGGCGCACAATCCGACTTTTGGTTCGGAGAATACTACACCAATCCGAATTTGAGCGGCTCGCCTGCTTTTGTGCGCAATGACGGCTTCAGCGGGATCAATTTCAACTGGAATGCCAGTGCGCCACAGCCGGGCTTCCCACGCGACTTCTTCTCTGTGCGCTGGACGCGCCGAATCTGCACGCCAGGGCGACCGACGCGCTTCTTCATCTATGTGGATGACGGCATGCGCTTCTTCATTGATAATACGCTGATCATTGACGCTTGGAGCGGTCCGCCTGATACCGTCCATCAGCGCTTTGTTGACCTAACAGCCGGCTGCCATGACTTCCGCCTTGAATATCAACAGCAGACTCGGCAAAGTTTCATCGTGCTGACTTGGGATCCGCCCGACGGACAATCGCCGCCCCTGCCGATCCCGAACGTGGTGCCGGGCAGCGGCGGACAGACGATCTCTGCGAATGTGGTCGGCTTGGTGGTGAATGCAAATCTGCTGAACGTGCGCGCCGCCGATAGTCCCGCCTCAGCTGTGCTGGAACAAATTCGCGGCGGCACACTGGTGACCGTCCTAGCGCGCAATAACGCGGCAACATGGCTGCGTGTGCGCACACCAAGCGGCGTCATCGGCTGGGTGAACGCCAATTTCATCCAGACCAACTTGCCGAGCATCCTCAGCCTGCCTGTAGATGGCGCCGTAGGCGGCGCGCCACAGCCAACAGGCGTGCGCGGTCAGCTGACCTCCGGCTTGCGCCTGCGCGAAGGACCGGGGCTGACCTTCCGCCAACTGACCATCATCGAATGGGGGCAAACAGTTGATATCATCGGGCGCAGCAGCGACGGTCAGTGGTACGAAGTGATTCACAGAGGGCAGCGCGGCTGGATTTTTGCCCTGTATGTGCGAATTATTCAGGGCAATCCGCTGAGTTTGCCGATCACAGGCTAGGCAGGGCGCGCCTAGCGCCTGACCTCGATCTCACAAGACGGCAAGGCGCGCCCATTCTTCAAGAAAACGGTCAGGCGCAGCGTGTAGTGCGTTGCGCCTAACCGACTGATATCTGCCTGCTCCACCAGCACACCATCACGCACAGGGCGCTGCACATTGGCTAACAAAATCGAAGGCTGCCGTGTGGCTTCCTCACGGGCAAAGGCGTAAAGCTGATAGTAGCTGAAGTCAGGATGATCAGCCGTGCCGCGAACCGTGAGCTGAGCAGGATCAATGCGCGAATCGGGGCGCGGCGTGGTAATGCGCGCATTCGGATCAGGGCAACGGGTGTTATAGGCGGCGATGTAGGTCTGTGTGGGCGCAAGGGCGAGCGCAACAGCCGTCTGTTCCTCTTGATAGGCGCGCTGCATCAGACCGTTCTGCTGGGCAAAGCTGATGAAAACGACGTTAGCGAAGAAAACAATGCCGAGTATCGCCAATACATAGCGATAGGGACTGAAAAAGAGGTTACGCACAGCAGCAGCATACGGATCGTTATGGCGCGTGTAGCGCGGCTTGACGCGCCGATACCACGTCCAGAAAGCCTCACTATCGCTCGGATCGGGCGGGCGCGCCGACTCAGTCCGTGCCGAAGATTGTGCTTGAGTCCACCAAGCGCTCTCAGCCGTGTAGGCTGCAGGGTTCGCTTGGCGGCGTTGACGGTCATATTCCCAGCGCCGTGCAGCATCGCTCAGCACCTCATACGCCTCATTCAGGCGGCGGAACTGCTCAGTTGCCCAAACTACCCGATCAGGATTGCGATCCGGATGGACTTCCTTCGCCCGTCGGCGGAAGGCCTGCTGCACTTGCTCAAGGTTGGCGTTGCTGGGAATGCCAAGCAGCCTGTAGAAATCATTCTGCGGATCGTAACGGATGACGCGGCGGCTCACAGCACTCTCTACCTATAAGACACTCCTTGCGCTCCCCTTTGATTCTAGAGCAACGCCGCGCCCTTGCACATAAATATTTCGTGACGGATCGCTCACTCACCGATCAGTCGGCACGCCTCATCGCCCACTGAGAGAGTCCGCCATGCCTGATTGGGCGGCACGCGCTCATAACAGGCACATTGGCGGCTTGGGAGGGCACCAGCGCGCTGCGCGTTGCCCTGCCAAACCACAAAGCGCACGTCTATGAGCGTACAGACCACTTGCCGCCCGTCATCAGGTTGTGGAGGCGTGTAGCGCTGTGAGGTAGCAATGCCCACGCCGCCAATTGGCACATCGCGCAGCAGCCAGATACGGAAGGTATCTTCAGGCACGTCGCTCCAGGTGATGACGATCTCGCCCTGCGAGATCAGCGCGATCACGAAGCATGGCGCGAACATCAATGCCAGCCATGGGATGAACAGTAAGGCGCAGCCGAGGCGTCTGAGGGCTTTGCGCACTGATTATCTCCTGTTAAACGCTCACGATCCCTAACGCAGCGAATCCCAGACTTCCAGCTTGCTGCTGACGCGGCGGATTACCTCATCAGTGAACTCAGTAGTGCTGGCGTGTCCGCCCAGATCGGCGGTGCGCACGCCCTGATGCACAGCCTCTAGCGTCGCCTCATAAATGGCGCGACTCGCCCGCTGCGCCGCGACATCAGGCATGTGCGAGAGCAAGGCGGCGCCGGCAAGGATCATCGCCATAGGATTCGCCACATTTTTGCCTTGCAAGGCGGGCGCTGTGCCGTGCGGCGCTTCGGTCACGACCACGCGCACGTTCATGTTCTCATCAAAGCTCAAAATCTGCGATTCTGCACCTGCAATTGAGCCGAACATCTTGATTACAAGATCGGAGAGCAGGTCGCCATCGCGGTTGAGGGTCGGGATGACCAGCGCCTCGCCGCTGGTATCGAGCAGGAGGGCGTAGGTCGCGTCAATCAGCTGCGGATCGTAGCGCACATGGGGATGGCGCGCCGCAGCGGCGTCTAGCTCTTCCTTGAACATGCCTTCGTAGATCGGCGAGACGGTATATTTCGGTCCGCCAAAGACTTTCGCGCCGGTTTTGGCGGCGTAGGTGAAGGCATACTCCGCTACGACGCGGCAAGTGCGCCGCGAGAGTTTCTCCGTGCGGTAGGCGCGCTCATCTAAGCCCTCGCCCTCGCGCCATTCTTTGGCGTTATAGGCGTCATCCACTGCCATGCGCACAACCGTGATCGGCGCGTAGACGCCCACATATGGACGCACAGAGGGAATGCGCCGCCCTGTGCGTAGGATCACCTCTCCCTTGATCGCCTCGCGCAGCAAGGCATTCGGACTGCCTACATCGCCTTTTTGCTCAGGCGTGATGGTAGCCGCTTTAATGCCGTAGCCGAACTGGTTGAGCGCCTCAGCTGCCTCATAGACCACAGCATTCTGCGTAGCGCGCCGATTCTCTAGCGAGAGATCGAACGGCACAAACTCAAGATCGTAGCGAATGACGCCTGGCTGCAGCACGCGCAACGCCTCGACCAGCAACTCTTGACCGGTCTGGTCGCCCTGCAGCACAACAATAGTTCGTCGGGACATCACACAGTCACTTTCAAGGCTAGGCTAGGGACGCCCTAATCATGCCGAGTCGGGCGGCATACGTCAAGGGCGCTCTAGCTGCTCTGCGCCGCTGCTTGATTGCGCAGCGCAATGGCGCGGTCAATGGTCTTGATCAGCGCGTCCATACTGGCAGGCTTAGGCACCAGCAGATCGGCGCCTGCCTCAAGGCGGCGCGCCTCGAGGTTGCTGGCTTGGTAAGCGGTCACGAACACAATTGGCAAGTTGCGCGTCATGGGGTGTAGGCGCAACATCTTGCAGACCGTGAAGCCGTCTAGCTTGGGCATCATGATATCGAGCAAGACGCAGTCAGGTTTTTCGGTCTCTGCCAGAGTCAGCGCGTACTCTGGGTCAGGCGTTGTGATAGCTGTGTAGCCGATCAGCTCTAGCATCATTTTGAGCAAGTTGAGCGTGTCCACTTCGTCATCTACGACAAGAATGCGTTTCATAGCAAGCTCTCAGGGAGTGGCAGTAGGCGTCAGAACGGGCAAGACGATAATGCCACGCGAAGGATCAGTGGCGGAGATGGCGGCGAGCGCCGAAAAGATGGCTACCCCTGCGAAGATCGCAGCTGCAGTTCGATCATCACGTCCGCGCAAGAGCGAAAAGGTGCCGGGCAGCACCAACACGAAGAACAGTGAGTACAAAAAGTAGACCCAGCGCAATGGCTCACCTGCCAGCGTGCGCAGCAGCCAAACGACCAAGCCAGCAATGCCCAGCAGGGTAGCCGTCCACATGGCGCCCCAGAAGTTGCCGCTTAGCCCCTCGCCGCGCAAGGCATTCAAGCCTGCCCACAATCCGAGAAAGAGGCAGAACAGGATGTAAGCATTGCTCAGGATCAGACCGAGCGCGTCAATGAAGTTGGTCATGGCAGATCACTAGCGTGATTGTAACGCTTTCCAAAGGGGATTATAGCGAAAAATGCAACGCCGCGTTAGCAGCAAGATCGCGTGAGCGCCGTGAGTGTTACGGCGCTCACAAGACGCTCAGATGAATTGATGGGAGTCGGGCTGCATGACAATTTCGTTGATCACAGCGGGACTGGGCGCGCTCAGCGCGTAGAGCGCTACATCCGCTGCCGCCTCTGCTGTCAGCATTTTGCTCCGATCCACACGCATTTCGATGCTATCCCAGAAGCTGGTGTTCACGCCGCCCAGATACAGCAAGGTGAAGCGAATGCCACGTTTGTTGAATTCCTCACCAAGCGCCTTCACCCAGCCGACCACAGCGAACTTTGAGGCGCTATAGCCGCCTGAGTTGCGCATGACGTGCCGTCCCAGAATGCCCACAGGCACAACGAAATGTCCGCCGCCGTTGTTGAGCATGTGCGGAATGGCAGCCCGCGTAATGTGGAACAGCCCTTTGAAGTTGGTCTCCCACATGCGATCCAAGTCGGACTCTTTCAGCTCCAGTGCGCCGCTCAGTGCTCCTACGCCTGCGCCGTAGTACACGGCGTCAATACGCCCATAGGTCGCCTGCGTTTCGGCGATCAGGTTCGCTACGTCGCGCTGAACGGTCATATCGGCGCTGATGGGGAGTGCCTGTGCGCCTAACGCTTTGACTTCATCAGCGAGGGTGTTCAGCTCAACGTAAGTGCGCGCACATAGGGCGAGTCGAGCGCCTTGTGCGGCAAGTTTCAGCGCCAGAGCGCGCCCAATGCCGCGCCCCGCGCCCGCGATCACAACGACTTTCTGCTGCATAGCTCTCTAGTCCACTCTCAGGATAATTTTGCCGATGTTCTGGTTGCTCTCCATGTAGCGATGCGCCTCAGCCGCCTGCGAGAGCGGGAAAACGCGATCAATGATCGGTTGCAGCGCGCCGCTCTGAAAGCGCGGCATGGCGAACGTCTCAAAGGCGCGAGTCAGGGCGATTTTTTGCGGCAAGGGCGTGCGGCGCAGTGTTGTCCCTGTCACGCGCAGACTTTTGATCAAGATCGGCGCAAGGTCGAGGGCAGGCGCCTTTGAGCCTCCTAAAAAGCCGATCAGCATCAGACGCCCGCCGATTGCCAATGCCTCAAGATTCGCCGCCCAGTTCGGCGCGCCGATGAAATCTAAGATCAGGTCTACGCCGCGTCCGCCTGTGGCGCCGCGCACAACTGCTGAGAAATCCTCTTGCTTGTAGTTGATAGCCAGCATTGCGCCCAACTCGCGGCACTTGGCGAGCTTTTCAGGCGTGCCAGCTGTGGCAAAAATGCGTGCGCCTGCCTCGCGTGCCAGTTGAATCGCTGCCGTGCCGACTCCGCTGGCGCCCGCGTGGATCAAGACGCTCTCGCCTGCCTGCAAGCCGCCTAGCATGAACAAATTCAGGTACGCTGTCAAGAAGACCTCTGGGATCGCCGCTGCCTGTTCCCATGTGAAGAATTCTGGGACGCGCATTGCCATGCCGACTGGCACACAAGCGTACTCAGCGTAGCCGCCGCCCGTCACAACTGCCATGACGCGCTCTCCGATAGCGAACGGCGCGCCCTCAGGCGCCTGTACTACCTCGCCTGCCACCTCTAGACCTAAAATTGGCGAGGCATCGGGCGGCGGCGGATAGGCGCCACGGCGTTGCAACAGATCAGCGCGGTTGAGAGCAGTGGCGCGCACACGGATCAGCATTTCATCAGGGGCGGGCTGCGGATCGGGCGCCTCACCTACGTATAGCACCTCCGCGCCACCGACCGAATCGTACAGCACAGCGCGCATCGACCTATGCCTTCAGTGCTGCGTGTGCCTGCGCTTTAGCCTCGCGCATTTGCGCCATGTGATCATCCCAGTGCAGCAAACCGAGCAGCAAGTTGGCAGGCGCGTTCAACTGACCGAAAAAGACGACGTACTGCTCAGGCATCTCGCGGAAAATATCAAGGTGTGGCGGCTCTGGCAGGGTATCCAGATAGGCAAGGCACATGCGGCGACTCTCTTCCAAGCGCCCAATGACCTGCTCGCGCCGTGTGAACATCCGCCAATCGGGCTCGTAGCGCAACCGACCGCCAACTGGCACGCCGCGCCCCAAAATTGAGCAAAATGCCGCGCCTTCCTCCAGACTAGCCGTCACGTGCAGCACCAAATGCGCCAAATTCCAGCCGATGTGCTGATCCGCCTCAGGTGCAAAGGGATCGTGTGCTTCAGGATCGTGCGGCTCAAAAGTGAGCATGGCGTCATCACAATCCGCCAACAGATCGAGCGTGGCGTCGATGTAGGCGTTCACGGCAAGGCGCAGATCGTGGAAAGTGAAACGCTGTGCGAACTCCAGCAACTTGAGGCTGCCCTCGCGCACAGGCGTGAAGTCAATCAGCATAGTCAGATTCTCCATGCCAGCATCAAGACCTGCACGAATTATCGCAAGGCGCGCCCGAAATGCCGAACGCTATGAGATTTTCTCAGCGTTCAGCTGCTTTTCACGCTTCAGCACAATCTGGGCGACGCGCTCAACGGCAATGCGCTGCTTGCGATAGAAATCGGCGTCGCTCATCGCTAACTTACGGGCGACGTCGCGCACTTTTTGCCCCTTGATGAAGCGTAGGTCAAGGATGTTGTAAAGCGTCCATTCAGCAGCGGTCAGACTGAAGGCGCTCTGCGGCTTGAGCGACTCAATAGCACTGCTCAGCACGGCACGGACGGCTTTTGCCGCGTCGCCGCTTTGCTCAGCTAGAGCTGCCTGCACTTGCTGCAGGCGAACCAGACGGCTATCGGTCAGGCGTGCGCCGCCCCAGTAGTCGCGCAAGGCGCCCCAGATCACCTCGCTGAACTCAGTCGCCGTCTCGGAGGCAGATTGCTCAGTGAGGCGTGCCGCCTCCGCAGCGTTGCCGTAGCGCACGCTCTCGCTCTCAATGCCGACTGTAGCGCTCGATTCGATGATGTCCTCAAGGCGTGCGAACAGCTCCGCCTGCAGGTGCATATCATCCAGCACACGCGCCACGCGCTGATACAGCACGCGGAAGACTGTCTCCTCTTCCGCCTGCAGATTCGGGGCTGTGCTGCGCGCCCAGACGCCCAAGACGCCGATCAAGCGTCCGCCGCGCCCACTGCGCAACGGAATCAGCCAAAAGGACTGCCACGCCACCAGTTCAACGGGCGTCTCAGCCTGTGCGCTGTTGAGCGCACCATTGCTGTTCAGGTGGAACAGACTGCTCAAGCGCGCCGCCTCTAGGGACTCAAGCGTCGGCTGTAGTGGACCGACCTGCTGCTCAAACGCGACTTTCTCGCCATTCAACGAGACCACAAAAGCACTCGGCACGCGCAGATAGTCACAAATGGCTGCGAGAGTCGCCTCGATAAGCTGTTTGGCGTCATCCCGCGTGAGCAAATGCTGACTGAGCGCCTGCAATTGGCGCGCCTGCTCCTGATCTTCGGTATAGATCAGCTTCTGTTCGATGATCGGAATAGCTAATGTGAACAGCCATTGCAAGCCCATGACTGTCGCCACAGCCACGAAGGGCATGAGCGCGCTGCTGGGAATGCCAAAAAACGAGAGGCGCGGCACGTATAGGATCACGATCAGCACGGCAATGCCCGTGATCGGTCCGCGCAACATAAAGCTGAGCAACTCTGCTTTGATCATCCGATCGGGCTTCTTCGGACCGAAAAAGGCGAGCGGATACGCCATAAATGCCAGCATCAGCACAATGCCCAAGTTGCCGACGTTGACAAGCAACCAGATCAGGGCTGCATCCACCTCAGCGGCATTCGGGAAAAGCAGCGAAAATGGAAACACGCCCGCCATTGGCGTGATCAGGGCAAAAAGCAGGTAGGTCATGCGGCGATGCGTAGCGCGAGTCAGGCAGCGGCGGCGGGCGCGCAAGACGTTGTTAAAAGCAAATAGCGAAGCGACCAAGAAGTACGCCACAAAGAGCGGAAAGAGCGGACCGGGCTGCATGATCTCTAGCGGTTGAAGCAGGAGATCGCGCACGATCAGGTCTGTGAGACAAGCAAGCACAAAGAAAAGCGTAGCGAAGGCATAGAGCAAGCGCACAACGCGCCGTCGGCGCCCGCGCGAGCGCAGACCAGTGGTCGCCAAGAGCGCATCCGAGAGGTGAAAAAGCGCCGCAGGTGCAAAAGCAATGCCAAGCCACTCTAGGCGCAGCAGGGTCTCTATCGTTTGTGGCGCACGGCTAATGGCGACCAGCACATCGCCGATGTAAATCGCGCTAACGCAGCCCAGCAAGGCGCTTGAGGCGCGTGTGACGCGGTCATTTGGACCGTGCGAGAGATTGTAGAGTAGCATTGAGACGGCAATGATCACCGTTGCCGCCGTCAGCACCTCGTTAATTTGTCGGGAGAGCAGGATAAATAGATCGTCTGTCATAGGGCATTACAGGCGTACAGTCTGCCCGAAAAACAGCGCGACATCGCCGTTGGCGAAGTACAGGTCGTTATAGCCACAAAAGACCAAGCCGTTCTTCTGGCAAAAACAGATAGACGGATAATTTTTAGTCTGCGTTTCAAGCGAGAGGTGGCGCAAGCCGCTTTTGCGCGCTTGGGCATAGGCGGCGTTGAGCAGCGCCGTGCCGATCTTCTGACGGCGAAAGGCTGCATCTACGCCTAGCTCAACGATCCAAGCAGCGCTGCGGGCTGGCTCAAAGCGCATGAGCAGGTAGCCGCGCACAGCGCCGTGTTTTTCTGCCACAAGGAAGCTGCCAGAGGCGCCCTCCCAGCTCAAGGCTGACTCCAGCAAGCCCGTCAGGCGCGGATAGATCACGCGCATCAGGCGCGGCAAGCGCGCTGTGCGCAAGCTGATCGCAATGGCGCCGCTCTCATCGCCGCGTACGTCAATCTGCCAGACGTACTCTGTCTCATAGGCGAGATCGAGCGCGATACAAGCAGAGAGATCATCAGGCGTCGCGGCGCGAATGGTTAAAGACGCTACGCTCACCATAAGCGATCGATTCTACTCGATCCTATGACAGAAGTGTAGCCTGAGCGCTCAATCAGTTGTGGGACGACTCAAGCGAACCTCCAGCTGATAGCGCCCCTGCACGCCACTGACATTTTGCACAAGAATGGCGTATTGCGCATCCGCCTGCGGCTGGAAATCAAGCGCAAGGCTGCCGTTTTGCAGTGCGCCCTCAGCGATCAGCCTTCCCTCTGCCGTCACAACCAGCAAACGGACGCCTTGAATGCCTCGCGCTGCGCTCAGGCGCACAGCAAGGCGCTCAGAGGTCTCAGGGCGCAGCAGCCACTCGTGGAGCATTTGCTCAGAGCGGAGCGCGCCTTCCACAAGGCTCTCAAGCGTGAGCGCACCCTGATAGCTGGCGCCGGGCTGTAGGCGGGTCAAGCGCAAGCGATAGGGCAATGGCGCTGTGCGTTCAGCGCGTATGGCGAGCGCGTAAAAACCGTCGCTGGGCAACACAATATCGGCAAGGCGGCTGCCAGCTGCAAAGCGCACAGCCGTGGCGAGCGTCTTGCCATCAGGGCGCAGCAGGCTGAAGGTCACGCCTGAGAGTGTATCGCCTTCGGGCAGCAGTTCCGCCACAATCCGATCTGCCGCTTTGCCATAAAAGACCCAAGCCTGCGTAACGCCGCCCTCCAGCACGCCTGAGATGATCTGGTTGTAGGCAATGCCCTGCGCCCGCCCAACACTGGCTTGCTCAGCCGTCTGCAGGCGCTGCAAACGCAGGCGATATAGCCCGCTCCCGCTCTGCAGGCGCGCCACCAGCTGATACTCGCCGCTATTGGGCAAGGTGAACTGTCCGCTGATCGCTAGACGCGCCTCGTATGGCACGAACTCGCCCAGCACCTGACCATCAGCGCCCAAAAGTTGCACCCGCGCCTCTAGATCGGCTGTGGCGCGCTCAAAGATCAGCTCATAGCGCTCATCAGCGCGCCCGCTGAAGCGCCACGTCTCAGCTGTGCGCTCTGCGCTCAAAAAACCGACCGCAGGGCGATTATCCGTGCTAATCATGCCCTCTAGCGGGACTTGCACCTCAGCTGGGCGCGCCAAACGCACGCGATAGGCGCCGTTCGTCCGACCCGCGGCGCCCAGCCAGCGCGTGACCACTAGCAAGTACGTCCCATCTTCGGGCAGGCACAATGGCGCGAGAGTCACGCTGCTGAGCGTCGGAGCGGCGGCATTGCCCGTCAAATAGGCGCCTGAGGGCGCGTAAAGGGCTAGATCGAGCCGCAGATCGCCGTTCAAGCGCGTCGCCTCGATCTGCACGGGATCGCCCGCCGCACCTGTGAACGTCCAGTAATCTACGCTGCTATTGGGCGTAATGCCATTCTGCAGCGCCAAACCTGCCACCAGCGGACGCGCTGCAGCCGCTGCGATGTTGCTGGGCAGCGAGTCTTGCCGCCGCTGCACAATCAAGGTGTATGGCACGGTCTTTTCAGTGCGCATCACGACAATATAGCGCCCATCAGCAGGCAGGATCAGTCCCTGCACAGCCGACTCACGCGCCTCTAGTGCCTCTGGTGCAGCAGAGGCAAGCACGCGCCCGCTTACATCTTGAATCTCTAGCTGTGGAGAGGGAATAGGCGCGCCGCCGCTTGGCGTATTGGCGACCACACTGATGTTCACGACATCGCCCGCCGCGCCGATGAACGCCCAGAGCGTCTCGCGCTGACTGGAGATCACGCCGCGCACAGCTTGATTATAGGCGACGCGCAACGCCGCCAAAGCGCGCTCAGATGGCACCTTGGCAGGACTGCCCAACTCCATCAGCAGGCGATAATTACCGCTTGTCGTGGCTTCAGCGCGCTCGGTCTGTAGGAAGTACGCTCCTGTCTGGGCAATCGGATAGTCTACAAGTAGGCTTGAGAGACCTTCCGCCGTCCGTATCAGGGCGCCCTCAGCCAAGACTCGCCCGTTTGCGCTCAACAAGAGCAGGCGCGGCTGTAAATTGCCACTGGTCACCAGCAAACGCGCTGAGAGCGTCTGCCCCGCCTCTGCTTCAAGACGCCATAGTCCGCGCGTGCGCACAGCATCTAGCGTGCCGTTAGCGGCAATGCCAGGCACCAGCGCAGGCGGCGTCTCTGTGTTTGCGACGGCGCGTTGCACGGTCAGGCGGTAGCTGCTGAGGATTCCGACGCGCTCAGGCAAGACCAGCAGCGTGTAGACGCCGTCTTGCGGCAGATACAACTGCTCTAGCGTTGTGCTGAGGCTGCGCGCCGTAGCGACCGTCTCGCCCACCCGCTGACCGTCGGGCGCGATAGCGATCACAGTTGGCAAGCCCTCGCCTGCAAGGCGTAGGACGTTCAGACTCAAGGTCTGTCCTGCAATGCCGTTCAACAGCCAGTAGTGTGCCGTCTCAGCGGGCGCAAAAGTGCCGATCACACTGCTCTCAGCTGTTAGGACGCCGCCATTCAAGCCGTTTGTCGCTGCGCTGATCGACTCCAAGTCCAGCGTAAGCGCAAAGGGACTGTAGCGCGCACGGCTGTTCAAGGGACGGCGCACCACCAGCTGATAGAGACCATCAGCGGATAATCGGAATGCCTCAAGGGTAGTGCGCCCGACCTCTAAGCTGCCGCTCCCCAGCAACCTGCCTGATGAGTCGCGCAGTTCAAGGATCGGCGGCGCGTCATCGTTCTGATGCAGCATCTGCACAGCGATCTGATCGCTCTGTGTGCCTCGAAAAGCATAGCGCCGTTCAGTTGTTTGGGCGTCAAGCGTGCCGATCAACCGCGATCCGTAGGTGATCGGCTGAACCTCAGCGCCTAGATTGCCGCTTTGATAGAGCAAGTTAATGAACAGCTCATAGTTGCCCGCGCTACCGGTTGTGCGCGTGCCAATGCGCGTCAACGCAACGATGTAACGACCGTCTTCAGGCAGTTGAATGCCGTTAAGGGCTGCATTCACGCCGTCGGAGTCGTCGTTAGCAGCGATCAGTCCACTATCTTCGCGCTCAAGGCGCAAGACGATATCGAGATCGCCACTGGTGGCGCGTGTAGTAATGCCGATTACATCGCCGCGCCGTCCCTCAAACGCGATTCGATCAATCGGCACATCATCGTTCAGGCGACCGAGCACCTGCTGACCGTAGCGGACTTGGCTGCGCACAGGGCGCGCCTCTGGCACACCTTCGAGGCGCACAGTGTAGCGCCCCGCCGTCTGACCCAGTGCGTTGCCGAAGCGCAGCACCACAAGGCGATAGTCTCCCGTCTCTGGCAGGCGGAAATTGCGCAAGATCACACTATCGCTATCGTCGGAGTCGGCTTGTGCCAGAATGCGCCCGTCTGCAGCCCGAATTTGTAGCTGCAATGAAAGACTCGCGCCCGACTCGCGCACAGCTTGCGCTGTGATCAGATTGCCCTGCTTGCCCTCAAACAGGTATGCCTCATGCGGACGATCATCAGCTAACACGCCGTTAACTGCACTGCCATAGCTCAAGCGCTCGATCTCAGCAGCTGGACGGGGCGTGAAGTCGAGGCGAATGCGATAGCCGCCTGTGCTTGGGACGCCCTCCTCAGTGGGCAAGCCGCGCACAATCAAGGCATAGGCGCCATCAATAGGGATGACGAAGTCATTCGCGCCCTCGCCGCCAATGCGCGCCGTAGCCAGCGGCAATGGCTCTGGCAGAGCAGCGGCTAGCACCTCATCAGTGGCGCTACGGAGCTCAAGATAAGGCGCGAGGAAACGATCTGTAGCCTGAACGCGCACGCGCACGCGCTCACCTGCCTGCGCAGCAAAGACCCACGTATCTACTGCATCATCGGCGTAAAGTATGCTGAGCGCCTCTTCGCCATAGCGCAAGATGCCGCCAATGGCACGCGCACGGCTCTCCGTCAAGCCCAGACTGAGTGCGTAGATGTTCGCGCCTTGAAACTCAGGCATCGGATTGGCGACAATAATACTATAGCTGCCGTCGAAGGGCAGCAGCACGTCGGCGCGGGCGCCGCTGCCGTCTAGATCAGCGACGGTCGCTAGAGGCACGCCGTTCGCAGCCCGCAGCTGAAAACTGGCTGTGAAAGGCGTGCCACGCACATAGCGCAATGCCACTGAGACCACATCGCCCATGTTGCCGCTAAAGACCCACGTCTCAAAGTTGCGCGCCGCTGTCAAAATGCCGCTGACCGTCTGTCCATAACTGATCACGCCGCTTGCGCGCTCATCGGCAGGCAGCCACTGCAGCCGATAGACGCCCTGTCCCTGTGTGCCGCCGACCACGCGCACGCGATAGATGCCGTCATCAGGCAGGAGGATATCTTCGAGGCGCACGGCGCTGTGCGAGAGGGTGCGCGTCTGGGCTGCGAAGAGCTGTCCGCTTGTATCAAGGAGCTGCACACTGAGCGGCGCAGGGGCTGGCGGTTCAGCGCCATAGGCGACGAAGCTCACGCGCTGACCGCGCCGCGCCCGAAAGAGCCATGTATCCTCATTATCGCCTGCCAGCAAGAAACCAGATTGTATTTCGCCCTCGCGGATCACGCCGCCGCCCCGACTCTGCAGCCGAGTCGCGCTCAGCAGCCCAAGACTGAGCGTGTAGCGCCCTTCAATGCGCTCGCTTTGGTTCAAATTGCTCACCACTAGGCGATATAAGCCGCTATCGGGCAAACGCACGCTTGGCAATTCGGCATAATAGCGTCCATCAGTCGGACGGTTAGCGGCGATCTCGCGCCCGTTCGGTCCGATCAGGCTGAGCGCAGGCGCCAATCTGCCCGTGACGCGCATAGCCTGTACCGAGATCACGTCGTTGAGCGTGCCGAGAAAGAAATAGGTATCGCTCTCTAGGCTGCTTTGTAATTCTGCAGCAATTGTCTGTCCGTAGGTAAGAGGCGTGCCGTCGGTCACGCGCAAGGTCTCGACCAGCGGCTGTGAGTCAAGTGAGAGCAGATAGCGTCCGCCGCTCAAGCCCAGGCTGACCACAACTGTGTAGTTGCCGCCTTGCACAATCCGATAGGTGAAGAAAGTGACCGCGCCCTGCGCGTTAAACTGCTCACCCACAACGCGCCCTGTGCGATCCCAGAGCGTTAGACGCGGCGCAACCGTGCCTTCGAGGGCGGTAGCGCGTAGCTGAATAACCACGTTTGAGCCGCTGTTGATGCGCCATGCCTGCACTAGCCCGCCGCTGCCGATCTCGCCGCGCACTGTGGTGTTGAACGGCAAGGGCGCGATTTGGTCGGGCGGCAATTCAGCGGGATTGATCAGCGGGCTGAGCTGTGCCGCCACTGAGAGGCGAATCGGGGGCGGCGTGGGCGCGGGCGCGTAGCGATCAAGCGCACCGACCCCACTCAAGGGCGCCACAGCGACCTCTTGCGCCAAGGGCGGCTCAAAGGGCGCTTGTACGCCGCTCACCAGCCGATAAGTGGCAAAATTGCCTATCACACGCCCGCCTACCACCACACGGTACGTCCCGCTTTCATCGGCGTGAGCGCCTAGGATGTCTAGCGTCTGATCGCGGCTTGTCTCGCCGCGTGCCGCCGCGATCACCACGCCATTGGGATTCAAAACGAACATCTCAGGCTGCCACACGGCAGGCATGAGATTCTCTAGGCGCACGTTGATGAGCGAATCGGCGGGCGCCCTGATCTCCCAGATAGATAAGCCATTAGCGCGTGTAGCAACGCCCTTGACAGGCTCAGCAGGGCGCAGCGACCCGCCGTCGGTATCTTCGACGCGCAGAATGTAGGCAATAGGTACTTCGCGCTCAGTCTGGAGCGCTAACTCAAAGACCGCAATGCGATAGCGTCCTGCCTGGGGTAATAGGATGTTTTGCAGCACGGCGCCGCGCTCGGCACGGCTGACGTTCGCTGCGAGGATCGTCCCATCAGGGCGCAGAATGGCTACGCCAAGCGTATCAGCGCTGGAGCGTGGCGCAGCGCGCACTGTGATGACTTGATCAGCACTAGCATCTAGCCAGCGTGACTGCACCTCGCCACGCGGCAAATTATCGCTGATCGGCGTGTTGAACGTCACAGAGCCTTGATCGCGCAACACAGCGAGGCGCTCAAAGGGCAGGCTGTTGGCGCCGATCTGTTTGAGCAGCACACTGTAGCTGAAGCGCCGTCCTGAAGGCACGCGCAACTCAACGCTATAGGCGCCTGTGCTTGGCAGCGTAAAGACCTGCTCAAAGCCGATGCCCAGCACGCCCCGAAAGAGCGGCAATTCATTGGGAATGCCGACTGTGACATCTACATCGAGCGCGCCGCCGAATGTCTCTGCTTGCACGCTTAGCGCTAAGACATCGCCCGCTGTGCCGATGAAGAACCACTGGGCGGTCTGTGGCGCTTCGGCGTAGCGCACTGCGCCATATCGCAGCGTCTTAGGCGGCTCAGGGCGCGCCACCAGACGGTAGAGCGAGAGCGCAAAATCGGCAGCTGTGCGCTCTTCATAGCTTGGCGCGCTCACCTCAACCAGCAACGTACCGCTTGTGGGCAGATTGAGCGCTACATCCAATGGACTCAAGCCTTGATATTCGCCCAATAACGCGCCGCCTATCGTGAGCAAGCGAACAGCAGCAAGGCGATTGGCGCCATCAAGGTCAAGGCGCAGAGCCAGAGCGCCGCCCAGCTCTAGGCGATAGACAGCGCGTGGCTGTTCATCGGTCAGCCTGCCTTCCACTGTGCGTCCGATGAACAAGACCGTGTTCTGCGCCGCCGTGGCAGGACTTCGCAAATCAAGCGTAAGACGATACGTGCCGCTTGTGCGCCCGCCCCGCCCGTCTGAGTCTCCAGAGCGGCGCGCTATGATCTGATATTCGCCATTGAAAGGGAGCTGATAGGCGAGAATGCCGGCGTCCAAGCCGCCGTTTGCCGAGTCATTGGTGCGCAGCACGTCGCCTAGTGGTGAGATCAGGACAAGGAGAGGATCGAGATCGCCGCTGAGCGCCTGCATTCGGATGTCCACTACAGCGCCGCCTGTTGCCTCAAAGCGCCACACTTGGCGGAAAACTGTGTTATCGAGCGCGCCCTCTACTGGCACGCCAAAGCGGATCACGCCTGCTTGCTCAGTGCGGACAGGTGTAGCTGTGCCGCTTTGAGCAAAGGCGTGTGGCGCGGCACTCTGTGAAAGCAGCAGCAGCGCCGCTAGGACGCTCAGCATGGCAAAGGCAAGATGGAGAAAGCGGCGTTGTGCAATCATCGGGCGTGCCTATCTAGCTCCTGCGACGCCTTTATCATACCAATTGTCAGCTAGGGCTACCATACTTAAGCAAAACTTCAACAAAACGCCGAAACCATGCTACGCTCAGGCTCACGAGCGTGCATGGCGTGCTATAATGTGCGCCTTGATGAAAACGCTCACAGATTTCTTTGCGCTAATTTGCGTTTCCTATGGCTCTCTTCATGCGCTCAGGCGGTATGTATGCTGCGTGTGCTGATGATCTGCAAAGCGTGCGTGGTCGGCACTTATCAGCGCAAGCTGGAGGCAATGGCGGAACACGCCGAGCTCGATTTGACCGTGCTGGTGCCAAGCGCGTGGCACGATCCGAGCGGTGTGCAGTCCTTAGAGCGCGCCTACACACGCGGCTACCGCTTGGAGGTAGTCCCAATGCGCTTGAACGGCAATTTTCATCTGCACTGGTATCCAAAGCTTGGGCGCATGATGCGCGCTGTGAAGCCGCACTTGGTTCATATTGACGAAGAGCCGTACAATTTGGCGGCTTGGCAGGCGTTCTGGGAGGCGCGGCGAATCGGGGCGAGGGCGCTCTTTTTCAGCTGGCAGAACATTCTGCGGCGCTATCCGCCGCCGTTTTCGCTGGGCGAGTCGTGGCTCTTACGCCGTGCTGATGGCGCTATTGCTGGCACGCAGAGTGCCGCCGACGTACTGCGCGCTAAGGGCTGCCGCTTGCCCATGGCGATCATCCCGCAATTTGGCGTTGATCCTGAGCTGTTCAAGCCCGCGCAAAGTCAGCCTGAGCAGCCGATCTTCGGCTTTTTTGGGCGGCTTGTGCCAGAGAAAGGCGCTGATCTTTTGCTGCAAGCGGCGGCGCGCTTGAAAAGCGCGGGCTACGCCTTTCAGGTGCGGATTGTTGGGCAGGGCGCTGAGCGCCCGAACCTAGAGCGTCTAGCCGAATCGCTTGGCTTGAGCGATCGCGTCACCTTTCTGGGACAAGTGCCTTCTACGCACATGCCACGCCTCTACGCTGGCCTGACAGCACTCATCGTACCCTCACGGACGTTGCCCAATTGGAAGGAACAGTTCGGGCGCGTGATTGTTGAGGCAATGGCGTGCGGCGTACCTGTGATCGGCGCGCACAGCGGCGCGATCCCAGACGTGATCGGCACAAGCGGCTTGCTGTTCCCTGAAAACGACGTTGAGGCGCTCACGGCGCACATGGCGTGCCTGCTCACTGACCCTGAACTGCGGCTGCACCTCGCTCAGAGCGGGAGGGCGCGTGTGTTAGCGCACTTCACACACGCCCAAATTGCCGCCCAGACCCTTGCCTTCTATCAAAAGCTACTGAGCGATGCTTGAGTCGTCGGTTTGGGCGTGCCTGACGGGCTTGCTCCGCCAGCTGAGCAGGAATAACACGCCAATGCCGATCACAATGGCGTGATCGGCAAAGTTGCTGACATTAGCGATCACGTTTGGGATGCGCACAAGAAACCAGTCCACTACATAGCCCAGTGTAAGCCGATCTACGGCGTTGCCGCAGGTGCCGCCCAGCACCAAGCCAAGCGCAAAGCGCGCTAGAGGCTGCTCTCCTGCAATGCGCCGATGAAAGATCAGGATGCCGACGATCATCGCAAGCGCGATCATCAGGAACAGGTCGCCGGCTTGGGGCAGGAGACTGAAGGCAGCGCCCGTATTCTGGCTGAAGGTGATCCCGAAGACCTCGCGCAGTGGCTCAATGGGCGTTAGCACCTCGCCAAGCGCCAAGTTGGCGCGTACCCAGCTCTTGGCGGCTTGATCAAGCGCCAAGACGATCAGCGCGGGCGCCAAAAGGACTAGCCACGCCCTCACAGTGCGCTCCATTCACCATCTTCGCGGACGAACAGCGGCAGAACGTCCAGTGGCGCGGGATAGCTGCGCAGCCACATGCCGTCGCCCTCGTAGCGCCCATCAGTCCAGTAGTCGCGCCATGTGCCTCGCGGCAAGTAGACATCGCGTGCTGTGGTCTGTGGCGTGATCACGGGCGCTGCTAAATATCTGCCCATCAGGTACTGGTCAGCGATGCTGAGCGCGACAATATCCTCAGGCGCATCCCACCACAACGGACGCACCACAGGTGTGCCGTCTTGGACGGCGCGCTGCGCCGCCGCGAGGCGCTCCTCTGACAGTGCAACGTGCAGATCAGTGTATTTGCGGCAAATGGCGTCCGTCTCTGCATCGAAGTCCCATGGCGCAATGGAGAATTGCATTGCCAGCATCAGCGCACTGGCTTGCGTCCAGCGGATGAGCAGCTCTTTATCAGGGATGAGGTCGCCGTAGGCATTGCCGCCGATCATATCGGGCAAGGTGAAGGGATAGCCTGTGGCGGAGAGCATCAGTGCCGTGCTAATAACTGAGGCTAAGCCATTATCGTAGCCCCACGTGCTGAAGCGATCCCATTGGCGGAAGAGAATCGGCAGCGTTTGGCTGAACCAACCTGTGCGCACTTCGCAGTACGGGAAATGCTGCGCTGCGAAGGCTGTCCAGAGGCTGCTGTACTCATTACGATGAATCGGCACGTGTGTGCGCGCCTCAGCGGGGAAGTAATTCGCCTCGCCGGCGTCGAATTTGTAGCCCGCCAAGCCGATTGCCTCTTGCAAGGCGCGCAGCTTATCAGCACACCACGCTAACGCCTCTGGATTGCTCACATCGAGCAGGTAGCCCAGTCCCTGCCACCAAATGACAGGATACGGCTCATCGCGCTCAGGATGTTTCACAAGGTAGCCATGCCGAATCGCCTCTTGCGTGTTCGCCGACTCCGCCACAAAAAACGGATGCACCCACAGCGTGACATTGAAGCCGAGCTGATTGAGCGCCCGCACCATGCCTTTGGGATCGGGGAAGCGCTCAGGATCGAGCGCGTTATCGCCATAGGCGCGCTGCCATTTGTCATCAATGCCAAAAGTGCTGCCTGCGTAGCCGTGCGCACGGATTTCTTCGGCAAAACGCAGCACAACGGCTTGGTTGATGGCAGTTTTGTGGCGCGCCCACGTCGTCCAGATGGGCTGACGGATGTAAGACTCTGGTGGCGTGCGCTCAGGCTTGCCCAGCACATCGATCAGCGCTTTACACGCTGCTTGCACATGCTCACCGACTAGAATCAAGTACTCCAGCGGCTGATTGGGATCGTGCAGGGTCAATAGATTGCTGCTCTCAGCGCTTGCTAGGGGCGGACGTTGTGAGGCGGGCGCTTGGGCAGCGCTTAAATCCCATTGGGGCGCTTGAACGTGACTGGGCGGCGCGTTAAAGCCGACCTGTAGCGAGTCGGTCGCGTTTTGCACCAAAAGCGCGACGCCTGTGGCGCACAACCATGCAGGCGTCTGGATGTTGCCGAGACCTGTGCCGCCGTTATCCCATGTGAGCAGGGGCGATTCCCACAGGCTCAGTTGCTCAAGCGGGTAGCGCTGATGGACTAACTCGCCTTGCCCGTACCAATGCACACCGACGGCGAGATCGAAAGTGTCGCGTGTGGGCTGATCCCACAGGAAGTGCCAGCCGTGGTCTAGGGCGCGGATGCGCAGCCTGCCATAGCCGTGTGTGCCGCGCTGAAAGGTGAGCAGCGCCTCAGAGTCCTCCGTTTGCCACACGCACAACCGACCGCACGGCGCGCCCCAGTTTTGCCCTGTCTGCAGCACGCGCCGCCGCCCGATCAGCACACAGAAGCCGCTGCCGTCAGTGACGAACTCAAGGCTTGAGTGCGCTGTGCTGAGCGTCAGCAGCTGCTCATGCTCAGTGATGTGTAGCGTTACGCTCACTCTGCCTGCTCCACAAAGGTGACTGTCCGCTTGCTGTGATTGATGCGCACTTGTACGGGCTTGCCTTCGGCATCGTGCAAGGTGATCAGCTCAAGGGTCTGACCGCGTGGCAGGTCTTTGGTGTCCGCCTCGAAGCGCGCTAGATCGAGCGCCTGCCAGATCGAGCGCGGGATGAGCGGCTCTGACCAGCAGCCGATGTAGAATGCCGCGCCTTGCCCAACTTTGTTCATTGTGGCAGCGGGCGCATCTTTGTAGTAGCCGTCGGTGTAGCGCATCAGGACTTCAGCTGTAGTCGGCTTCAGCACCTCTGCCCACAGGCGGTAGCGCAGCTTGGGCGCCATGCCGAATCCTTCAGTGAAGCCGATTCCGCTTGTTTTGGCGGCAACATCGCTGACGTGCGCGCCGCGATCATCATCCCAATCGGCTGAGGGGGTATCGGGCGCCCGCCACCCGACGCTTGGCACGGGCGGGATGCTCAAAAACTCATCCACCGTGACTCCGAGCAGTTCGGCTAAGCCGCCGCCGGGCATGGGCTGATCTGTCCAAGTGTTGCTGGGCGTCTTGAAAAAGGCGCGGAAAGTGACCACCAATTTGCCGCCTTGCTCCACATAGGCGCGCCAATTGGCGAGGTGCGCCTCGTTGATCAAAGCAGGCGACGGCACAAAGACGGCGGCGTAGCCGCTCAGATCGGCGTTGCGCGGCAAGATGTCCACTGGGATGTGCTTTTCCCACAGCGGACGATAGAGATCGAGCGCTACTTCGTAGTATGAGAATGCCGCGTTGTGCGGATCGAGGCGCAGCGTCCATAAATCTTCGTAGTCAAATAGGATCGCTACGGGCGCCTTGCCGCGCTTGAGCAGCGGATACTTCGCCAAATCTTCGCTGACCGCCTTTGCCTCGTGCCAGCCACGATCGGGCGTGCCGTCGTGCTTGAGCAAGCCGGCGTGATACTGCTCCTGCCCGATGTTGACGGCGCGATCGCGGAAGTAGAGGACTGCCTCAGCGCCGTGCGCAATGGCTTGATGAGTCCATGCTCGCACTTGTCCCGGCGGCACAGGCGGATTGTAAGGCGTCCAGTTGACACTGCCGGGCTGTTGCTCCATGATCCAAAACGGGCGCCCCGCCTTCATGCCGCGCATTAGATCGAGGTTGAAGGCAGCCTCCATTGGTCCGGACATGCCGTGCAGGTAGTTATCGTAGCCCACAAAGTCGAGAGCGGCGGCGAGCGCATAATAATCCAGATCGAAGAATTTCAGCATGAAGTTGTGCGTGATGAAGCGCTCAGCGCCGATGCGCGGGCGCAAAATCTCGATTTGGCGGCGCTGAAAAGCGACCCAGCTCTGGCTGGAGAAACGGCGAAAGTCCAAGAGCAGGCTGGGATTGTGCGCGGCTGTGGTCGGCGCAGGCACGGGAATTTGCGCCCAGTCTGTGTAGGTTGCGCTCCAGAATTGAGTCCCCCAGGCGGCGTTGAGCGCCTCTAGCGTGCCGTATTTCGCCTTGCACCACGCTTGAAAGGCGCGCCGCGCATGATCAGAGATATCCTGTGTGCTATTGTGACAGCCGAACTCGTTATCGATCTGCCAGCCGATCACGTTCGGATGCTTTCCCCAGCGATCGGCAATGGCTGTGACGATTCGGTCGCTGGCTTCGAGGTAGGCGGGCGCATGGCAAGTGACCGAACGCCGCGAGCCGAACGAGTCGCGCAGTCCCGTGCGCTCATCCACGCGCAGGATATCGGGGTGCGCAGCGACCAGCCACGCAGGCGGCGTCGGTGTGGGCGTGCAGAGGATCGCTTGAATGCCCGCCGCTTGGAAAATTTCTAGGGCGCGATCCATCCAGTCAAAGTTGAACTGTCCCTCTGCAGGTTCGAGCTTATCCCACGCGAATTCCATCATGCGCACAACGCTAATGCCCGCCTCGCGCAGCAGCTTGGCATCTTCTGCCCAGCGCGACTCATGCCAATGTTCAGGATAGTAGGCTACGCCAAGCAAATGGCGCGCTAAAGGTTGAATGCTCAAGGCTGTTCCCAACTTTCTATGCGCTGCTATGCTGTATCGTATGCTAAGGATTTTGCCGCTCTTGGTGCACTTTGGCAACACGGCACGGCTTGCACCTTGTCAAGCGGCGCAACGGGCGCTATGCTTGAGATATTCACCGAGTTTTGCCCAAGCACAACGCAGGGAGAGTACCTGACACTATGGCGAAGAAGAAGAGCAAGCCGAACATCTCGCAGGAGGTGCTGGAGCGCGCCCGCGCTGAGCTGCGCGGCGGCACAACGGCGGCTGCAGCGCCCAAGCCTGAGTCTGAGAGCGCCACAGCCGCGTCTGCCAAAGCCAAGCCGATTGTCCGCAGCGGCTCGCTGGCTACGCGCCGCGTGCCAAGCAAGGAAGAGCTGGATCACGAATACCGCTATATCATCCGCGATTTGCGCGCCATGCTCACGCTGGCAGGTAGTTTGTTCCTGTTCGTGATCGTCATGGCGCTGTTCGTTGTGCCGCGCATTTTCTAGGGAAAACGCGACTCTGTATGCTCAAAACACATACTTGCGGCGAGTTACGCCTCCAACATGCTGGGCAGAGCGTCAAGCTGGCGGGCTGGGTCAATCGCGTGCGCGCTCAGGGCGGCGTGATTTTCATCGATCTGCGCGATAGATGGGGCATTACACAAGCCACTGTGGACGTGCAAAGCGCGCCTGAGGCGCACGCCGTCGCTGAAAAGGTCGGGCGTGAGGATGTGCTGCAAATTGAGGGCGTGGTGCGCCCGCGCCCAGAAGGCGCCGTCAATCCCAACTTGCCGACCGGCGCCATTGAAGTTGAGATACGGCACGTGCGCTTGCTCAATCCCGCCAAAACGCCGCCTTTCGATGTCAGTGCCGACGGCAAAGTAGATGAGGCGCTGCGTTTGAAGTACCGTTACCTCGATCTGCGCCGTCAACGGATGCAGCGCAACCTGATCCTGCGCGGCAAGATTACGAAGGCTATCCGCGATTACCTCTACGAGCGCGATTTCGTTGAGATCGAGACGCCGATCCTCTTTAAGACCACGCCCGAAGGCGCCCGCGATTACCTTGTGCCGAGTCGGGTGCATCCGGGCAAGTTTTACGCGCTGCCGCAATCGCCGCAACAGCTTAAGCAGCTGCTGATGGTGGCGGGCTATGAGCGCTACTTCCAGATCGCCCGCTGCTTCCGCGATGAAGATCAGCGCGGCGACCGCCAGCCCGAATTCACTCAGCTCGACCTCGAAATGAGCTTTGTCGAGCGCGAAGACGTGCTGAACCTGATCGAAGGGCTGATGATCCACCTTGTGCAGGTCGCTGCGCCGATCACGGGCTGCCAGCTAGTGACTCAACCATTTCCGCGCCTGACCCTACATGAGGCAATGCTCAAATACGGCACGGATAAGCCCGATCTGCGCTACGGACTGGAGATTGTGGACATCACTGACCTCGCCGCCCAGACGGGCTTTAAGGTCTTTGTGGATAACGCGGCAGCGGGCAATCCCACACGCGCCTTGCGCATTCCCAGCTGCGGCAACTACAGTCGTAAGCAGCTCGATGAGCTGACTGAGATCGCTAAGAGTGCAGGCGGCAAGGGACTTGCTTACGTAGCGCTTGAGGCGGGCGAATCGGGACAGGTTAAATCGCCAATCGGCAAATTTTTCACGGTTGAGCAGATGAACGCGCTGATTGAGCGCATGGGCGCTCAGGCGGGCGATCTGATCTTGATCTCCAGCGATACTCACGCGACGGTCTGTGCTGTACTGGACACTTTGCGCCAAGAGTTCGGCGCACGGCTCGGACTTGCCGATCCGAAGCGGATCGCCTTTTGCTGGGTCTTGGACTTCCCGCTTTTTGAGTGGAACGCTGATGAAAATCGCTGGGATCCGTCGCACCATCTGTTCACCTCGCCCATGCCTGAGGATATCCCGCTCTTGGACAGCGATCCCGCCAAAGTACGCGGGCAGCAATATGACCTCGCCTGCAATGGCTATGAGGTTGCTGGTGGGAGCATCCGTATCCATGACCGTGCGCTGCAGGAGAAAATTTTCGGCTTGATCGGCTTGGACGTGGAAGACGCTAAGCAGCGTTTCGGTCACATGCTGGAGGCATTTGAATACGGCACGCCGCCACACGGCGGAATCGCGCCCGGCATTGACCGTTTGGTCATGCTCTTGGCGGGCGAGCCGAACATCCGCGAGGTGATCGCCTTCCCCAAATCGCAGCAAGCCGCTGATCTTATGGCAGGCGCGCCCAGCGAGGCTGATCCCCATCAGCTGGAAGAGCTACACATTCGCATCGTGACCGAAGAAGAGAAAAAAGCCTAATTTTCGGCGCGGGCGGTCACAATGCCCTCAGCGGCAGCCCATGCGCTGAGATCGGCGCGGCTGAGCGCGGCTGCCATCAGCGCGGGGAACAGATCGGGCGTGCAGGCAAAGCAGACAATGCCGAGCGAGGCGAGGTACGCTGCTGTCTTGTGGTCGTAGGAAGGCGCGCCTTCGTCACTGAGCGCAAGCAGAGCGATCATCTGCACGCCCGCCTCGACCAGCTCCACAGCGCATTGCAACATGCGTTCAGGACTCTTGTTCTCATAGAGATCGCTGATCAGCACAAGCGTCGTTTGCGTAGGGCGGCTGATCAAGCGCTGACAGTAGCGCAACGCCTGATGGATATCCGTGCCGCCGCCCAGCTGGACGCCGAAGAGCAAGTCCACAGGCTCGCTGAGCGACTCGGTCAGGTCTACCACAGCTGTATCAAAGGCAATGAAGCGCGTGCTGAGCGCGGGCAACGATGCCATCACAGCGCCGAAAACGCCTGCATAAACGACGCTAGACGCCATAGAGCCGCTCTGATCCACGCACAGGATCACGTCTCTCAAGGCGCGCCGCCGCTTAGCGTAGCCAATGCGCGTCTCTGGCACGATAGTCCGATATTCAGGCTGATAGTGGCGCAAGTTAGCGCGAATGGTGCGCGTCCAATCTATCTCGCGCAGGCGCGGACGCCGTGTGCGCGCCGCTCGATTCAAACTGCCTGTGATCGCCTGCTGCATGGAGAGCGCGAGGCGCTCTTGCAACTCGCGCACGACCTGCGCCACAACAATGCGCGCTGTGGCGCGGGTCTCAGTAGGGAGCGCATCTTTCAAGCTGATCAGCGTTGTTGCCAAATGGACATCCGGCACAACGCTCTGCAGCAGCTCTGGCTCAAGCAGCATCTGCTTGAGATTCAGACGCTCAAGGGCGTCTTTTTGCAGCACGCGCACTACGGAGGTCGGGAAGTAGCGCCGAATATCGCCCAGCCAGCGCGCCACATTCGGCGCAGAGCCGCCCAAACCAGCACTGCGCGATTGACCTGTGCCGTCGCCTTCGCCGTAGAGCGCTGCCAATACCTCGTCAATAGCTCGGTCAGTGCTGCTTGCCAAGCCCATCTCCCCTTTGTTGCAGGCGTCGCCGCCTAGCACCAGTCGCCAACGGCGCAGCCGCTCTGAGTCAGTCATGGGGACTCCCTACTCGATCCTGCGCCTGCCTGCGCCCGCCAAGCGTCGTGCGGCGTTGTTATCAGGCGAGGGCGACTCGCTATAGCCTGCCACCTCTCGGTAAAAGTCTGTATCGTAGGCGCGGGTCTTGACCACAACAGGCATTGGCACGGCATGACCCATGATCAGCGCCTGTTGCTTGGTATCAAGGCGCGCCAAGACCTCGCGCAAGCCGCTTGCGCCGCTGATCCCAGTCAGCACGGCAGCGATATCGCGCTCATTATCTAGCAAGGCTGTGATGCGCGTCCCGATCTGGCTCATCACCTCTTCATCAATGCCGCTCGGACGCTGATCCACGATCAGCAGCGTGACGTTGTACTTGCGCATCTCACGGGCGATTGTGCCAAAGATGGTCTGGCGGGCAATGCGCGGATCGAGGAATTTGTGCGCCTCTTCAATGGTGATCAGCAGCTGCGGCGGCTCTAGGCTTGAATCGCCTAGCGATTTCTCCACGCGCTTGACATATTCCGTGTGAATGCGGCGTGTCAGATAGTTTGCGACCAGAATGTACGCCTCCAGAGCTGAGCCGTAGCGCCCGAACTCCAGCACCACGCTTTTGCGCTGCTCGGTCAGGTAGTTCAAGATGGTCTGTACGCTATCGCTCGTAGCGCCATTGGGCTTGAGGAATCCAAAGCGCTCAAAGCGCTCCAGACGGCGCGCCAGAGCCGTCAGCGAGGCACTGCTGACATTCGTAGTTTGCACCACCTCTTCGAGTTCATCGCTTTTGGCGTTCAACAGACGCTTGATCCATGCTTTATCCCATTTTTTGCGCAGTGTGTAAGCAGCGTCCAGCATGGAGTCCGAGAGGTCCATGGTCAGCTTGAGCATGGCGAGGTCTTCTGGCTCAATGTCATCGTAGCCAAGCGTGACGACGTAATCATACTTGGCGTTGCGGCGACGCGATGACTCATCATCGAGGGTGAAAATGCTGACCTTCTCTGGGAAGAGTTGGCGTAAGCCCTTCACTTTCGGACCGCGCTCATCTGCCACCTCCCAGCCGTAGTCGTTGTGCATATCGAAGATCAGGTTGACCGCCATGCCGCGCTTGATCACACCTGAGAGCAGAATGCGCGTTAGGAAGCTCTTGCCTGTGCCGCTCTTGCCGAAAACGCCGCTAGAGCGCTCCACAAGGCGCTTGAGATCGAGATTCACCTGCGTCTCTTCCAGCTCAAGGGGCGTGCCGATGTTGAAATGCGTAGCATCCTCAGCCCCGAAAACGTCGTTTACGTCCTGTGCATCGGCGATCTCAACTGGCATGAAGTGACCAGGGATGGTCTTGACGGGCTTTGGCTCGCCCGCCTCGCCTTCAATCGAGAGCATGGGCGCAACGTGCAGCGTGCCGTAGGCAGCTGTGCCAACATAGACCTCGCGCAGGAACGGATCGCTCAAATCAGGCGGGTCGCTGCGCAGTGACGGGTTAGTGCTATCGAGGATCACATCGGTGATCATGCAGAAAAAGCGCTTGTACTTGCCACGGACTACCACATAGCGCCCGACGGCAAGCGCCTCAATCTCAGTTTGACGGTCTAGCTTAACGTCTAGTCCCTTGCTCAGCGAGCCGCCGACCACTACGCCCAAGCGCTTGTTGGCGGGCATTGACTCAAGGGCGGGCGGCTCGGGCTCAGCGTTGCGAGGAAACCAGTCATCCAGATTGTCAGAATCGATCGGCAAGGCTTTGGGCATAGGTGCGCTCAACTGTTCTAAGCGGTCTCTAGGCGATTATAACACAAACTTGCAAAGGAAGGGCGCCAGCGCGTGACCGCCTACAGATCATTTTCAGAAGGTCAAAAACAACATCTGAATTCTTCAGGGCGAGGATCAACCACTTGACAAACATCCCAATTTAATATCCAATCACGAGCCATCGTTCGTCCAAGACTGACTGGAGAAGCAGGATGCTCACACGCATTGCTACGCGCTTGTTCGCTGTGTTATTGGTGTTGACGCTGATTGGCGCTGCGCTTCATGGGCCCTACACAGCGCAGGCGCAGCCTGCTCAAACGCCTGAGGCAACCCTAGAGGCGACGCCTGAGCCACAAGCCACCAAATTTCCGCCCTGCCCGCCCGTTGATGAGGCTGAACTTCCTGAAGCAACTGAAGAGCCGACCCCTCAGGTCACACCGACCATCACACCTACCTTCGATACACGCGCTGAGTTCGCGCCTGGCTATCTGGGCATTGCTGCGGAGGACGTGGCGAATTGTGGTAGCCGTGTGATCGAGATTATCAGTGGATCGCCTGCAGATCGGGCGGGCTTGCAGCTGGGCGATGTGATCGTAGCTGCCGACGGCGTGCCGCGCCGCAGCGCGACCGAACTCCGCAATTACATCCTCAGCCGCCCAGCAAGACAAAGCGTCTTGTTGGTGGTTAAGCGCGACGATCAGGAGCTGGAGATTAGAGTCGTCTTAGGGATGCGCCCGCGCATTACCCCGCCGACCGTCACGCCTGCCCCGACTGAAACTGAAGCTGAGCCAACGCCTGCAGCAACTGAGGGCAATTAGTTCCAGCTAATTTCACAGAGCGCGCTCAGAAGGTTGAAAAATCTGCGCGCTCTGTGGAAAATCAGGCATTGTCAGATACATCCGTTTGCATGGAGCAAAAGGCAATGCCTAAAACTTTAAGCCGTTTTTTCCTCATCATCAGCCTGATTGCGCTGACGCTCGGCGCCTTGCCAGAGAGTCCGCGTGTGCTGGCGCAGGATCAACCACAGAAGGTTGTGGTCGCTGGCACTTTTCAGGCTCAGCTCGGTTGCCCTGCCAACTGGCAACCTGACTGCGACGCCACTGCCCTCAAGTACGATGAAATTGGCGATGTTTGGATCGCCACGTTCAAGCTGGAGGCAGGCGAGTATGAGTATAAGGCTGCATTGAACGGCAGCTGGGATGAAAACTACGGCGCCAAGGCAGAGCGCAACGGTGCGAACATCAAGCTGAGCCTGCCACAGGCGCGTGAAGTCACTTTCTTTTACAGTCGCAAGACCAACTGGATTGCTGATAACGTCAATGCGATCTTGGCAAACGTCCCAGGCAGCTTCCAGAGCGAGATTGGCTGTCCGAACGACTGGATGCCTAGCTGCTTGCGCACCTTGCTGCAAGACCCCGACGGCGACGGCAAGTACATCTACGTCACTAGCGATATCCCTGAGGGCGCTTTTGAGGCGAAGGTAGCGCTGAACCTAAGCTGGGCGCTGAATTACGGCGCACGCGGCGCCCGCGACGGCGCAAACATCGGCTTCACCTCCATTGGCAAGGAAATCGCCTTCATCTGGGATTCGGAAACCAAAGTCATGAGCATTGAGGTGGAAGGCGCGCCGAAGGGCGATCTGAACACGGCGCGAGCGCACTGGGTGCTACGCGATCTGTTCGTCTGGAATGCCAAGACGCCCGATCCGCGCCGTAGCGTCTTCCGCCTGCACTATGCGCCTGAGGGCGGCATCCGCCTAGAGGAAAATCGCGTCGTAGGTGGCGAGTCCGTGGTGTTGAAATATGTGATCGGCGTTGACTCAAAAGTCACGCGCAAGTTCCCGCACCTGAACAGCAGCTATTCGCTCCAATTGCCGCCTGAGATGCTCGATCAGGTGCCGCAGATTCTCAAGGGGCAGATCGCCCTTTCAGTCACTGATGCTGAGGGCGCGCTCTTAGACGCCACAGGCGTGCAAATCCCCGGCGTTTTGGACGATCTCTACACTTACGGCGGCGTGCTGGGCGTGACCGTGCCAGATAGCGGCTTGCCCTTCTTTGCGCTCTGGGCGCCGACGGCGCGCTCGGTCACCTTGCATATCTTTGAGGATAGCAACCCTGAGACCACCAGCACCACCTATCCAATGGAGTACGACGCGGCGCAAGGCGTCTGGACGTACTTGGGCGAGGGCGATTGGCTCAACAAGTTCTACCTGTATGAGGTGGAGGTCTATGTGCCAAGCACGCGCCGCATTGAGCGCAACTTGGTGACCGATCCCTACTCGGTCAGCCTCTCGCTCAATAGCAAGCGCAGCCAGATCGTAGATATGTACGATCCTGGGCTCATGCCTGAGGGCTGGCAGACCCTTCAAAAGCCGCCGTTGGCTGCGCCTGAAGACATCGTGATCTATGAGCTGCACATCCGCGATTTCAGCATCATTGATTTTAGCGTCCCAGAGCCGCAGAACGGCACTTACCTCGCTTTCACTAATCCTGAGTATAACGGGATGCGGCACCTGAGGGCGCTGCAAGAGGCGGGCTTGACGCACGTGCATCTCTTGCCTTTCTTCGACATCGCTACAATCGAGGAGGATCGCAGCAAGCAGATCAATCCCAGCTTTGAGGAACTTGCCGCTTTCCCGCCCGACTCAGACCGCCAGCAGGCGATCATCTACGAGACCCGCGACCAAGACGGCTTCAATTGGGGCTACGATCCGTTCCATTACAACGTGCCTGAGGGCAGCTACGCCGTTGACGCTGACGGCAGCGGGCGCATTCGTGAGGTGCGCCAGATGGTGCAGGGTCTGAACAATATCGGTCTGCGCGTGGTTATGGACGTGGTCTATAACCATACCAACGCTGCCGGGCAGGACGCTAAGAGTGTGCTGGATCGCATTGTGCCGGGCTACTATCATCGCCTGAATGAAGACGGGCGCGTGGAGACCTCTACGTGCTGCCCCAACACAGCGACCGAACACGCCATGATGGAGCGCCTGATGATCGACTCGGTCATCTCCTGGGCGACCCATTACAAGATTGATGGCTTCCGCTTTGACCTGATGGGTCACCACATGCTCTCGAACATGCGCAACGTGCGCGCCGCCCTCGACGCGCTCACGCTTGAGGAGCATGGCGTAGATGGCAAGTCCATCTACATCTACGGCGAGGGCTGGAACTTCGGCGAAGTGGCGAACAACGCTCGCGGCGTCAATGCCACGCAGCTGAACATTGGCGGCACGGGCATCGGCACCTTCAACGATCGCATCCGCGACGCTATTCGTGGCGGCAATCCCTTTGGCGACCGCGAAAAGCAAGGCTTTGCCAACGGACTGTTCACTAATCCCAATGATGTGGATCAGACGCCGCGTGATGAGCAGTTGCGGCGCTTGCTCTTGCTCTCGGATCACCTTCGGATCGGTTTGGCGGGCAACTTGCGCGATTTCAGGTTCGTCAATGCACAAGGGCGCGAGGTGACGGGTCGCCAGGTGCTGTATAACGGTCAGCCGACGGGCTACACCCGCGATCCGCAGGAGAATATCGTCTACACCAGCAAGCACGATAATGAGACGGTCTTCGATCTGATCCAGTACAAGGCGCCGCTCAACACCAGCATGGCGGATCGTGTGCGCATGAACACTCTGGCGCTCTCGCTGGTGATGTTCTCGCAGGGCGTGCCGTTCTTCCACGCCGGGGATGACATGCTGCGCTCCAAATCGCTCGACCGCGACTCCTACAATAGCGGTGACTGGTTCAACGCCATTGACTGGACGTTCGAGACGACCAACTGGGGCAAGGGTCTGCCTGTGGCTGAGAAAAATCGGGATATGTGGGATGTCATGCGCCCGCTCTTGGCGAATCCAGACCTGAAGCCCACGCCCGATGATATGCGCGCCGCCCATGAGCGCTTCAAGGAACTCTTGCAGATTCGGCGTAGCTCGCCGCTCTTCCGTCTGCGCACTGCTGAGGATGTGCAGGCGCGCCTTGCCTTCCACAACACGGGCGCAGAGCAGATTCCAGGCTTGATCGTCATGAGCCTTTCCGATATGGAGGGCGAAGACCTCGATCCCAATCACAGCTTCATCGTTGTGCTGTTCAACAACGCGCCTGAGGCGCGCACTTTCACAGTAGAGGCGCTCAAGGGCATGGCGCTGGAGCTACATCCCGTGCAGGCGAACGGCGGCGATGATCTAATCAAGACCGCCACCTTCGATCCCGCCACTGGGACGTTCACCGTGCCACGTATCAGCGCTGCTGTGTTTGTGGTGCGTCAATAGGGGCTTGAGATAGGCTGCGTGCGGCGCTCAAAATGCGCGCTGCACGCGCTGACCATGTGTGCTGCGTGCTCTGGGCTTGTGCCGATGCACCAAGCCGAGCGCGCAGTGATTCATCCTCATACAGACGGATCAGCGCCATGCCGAAGGCGGCTACATCATCAGGCGGGGCAAGCAGCGCCGTCTCTTCGTGGCAAACGACTTCAGCAATGGCAGGTAAGTCGCTGGCAAGGATCGCCTTGCCTGCCCGCATGTACTCAAAGAGCTTTAAGGGCGAGGCGTAGTACGCAAAATGCTCTGTGAAGGGCAACGGCAGCGCACAGACATCGAACGCAGCGAGGTAGCGCGGCACATCAGAGGGCGCTACTTGCCCCGCGTACAGAAAACCTGACTCCGACAAGCCGTGAGCGCGCCATCGCTCGCACAGTTGTGCCGCCATCTCATCCGGCCCGCCGACCAAACACAGGCTGATCGGGCGCTCACTGGCTGCAATCGCGTCAATCAGCGTGTCCACACCTTTGGACATGCTCATGGTGTGCAGCCTGCCCACGTAGCCTACGATGAACGCCTCACGGGGCAAATCTAGCGCACGGCGCGCCGACTCCTGATCGGGCAGATCGGCAAAGCGCTGATCGCGGTAGCCGTCATGTTCAATGATGACGTACTTTGCGCCGCGCTCACGCAGTTTCCTTGCCAAATGCCCTGTGATCGCCACCACCAAGCCGACTCGCCGCACGCAGAGGCGCTGTAGCCACGCTCCCCAGCTCGACTTCGCCAGACTGTGCGCCTCATAGACCAATTTTCGGCGCGGCTTGATCAGGCTGAGCGCTAGGAGCGTCAAGACATCGCGGCTGTAGTACAGATCGGCGGGCTTGAAGAGCATCAGCACCAGCAGAGCGAGCGTGTAGCTGAGCGACTGCACAGCAAAAAGCAGCTGCCCAGCCCGATCGAGCAGCAGAAGGTCAAAGCACGGCACGCGCTGTATGGCAAAGTTAGGCGGCACGCCGTAATGCGCATAGATATCCTTCACGGCGCGTAACTCAGGCGTGTTGACGCGCCGCGCCACGTAGAGCGTCACTTCGGCGCCATTTTCGGCAAAGGCGGCACAGTTCTGCACAATTTGCAAGCCGTGCGCCTTCTCAGTCGGCATTCGGATGTTCGCTAGATAGAAGAGTTTCAACCTGCCACGTCCTTGAAGAGTGCGATCAGCCGATCGGCAAGACTCTCTAGACTGTGCGCGGCGCGAGTCCGTGTGCGCAAGGCTGCCCCAAGCGCTTGACGTTCGCTTGAGTCGGCGCGCAAGAGTGCCTCAAGGCGCGCCGCTAAGCCGTTTACATCATCAGGCGTGCTGATTCGCAGGCGCTCCGCTGCTTCTGCCAGCAGAGCATCAAACGCCGCATTGCTGACCACTGTCGGCACCCCGCACAGCATGGATTCTAATGCCGCCTTGTCGAACAGTCCCTGCGGACTCAAATTCACGGCAAGGGTCGCCCGTTGATACCAGCGCACTACCTCAAACTGCGGCAAGGCGCCTGTGAAATGGACGCGCTCCGCAATGCATAGATCGGCGGCAAGCTGTTTGAGGCGCTGAGCGTACGTTGCGTCATGACCCTCAGGCACGCCGCCGATCAGCGCGATCTGGTGTGGTGCGCTCAACTTCGCTGAGGCGCGGAGCAGCGTCTCTTGATGCTTGATCGGGCTCAGGCGCGCCACATGGACAATCAAGGGCGGGGAATCGAGCGGCATGTCAGGATCAGGTGCGAAGCGCGTCGCGTCAATCCCATGACCGAGCGGGCGCACCTTCGGACTGCGCAACGGGAAGCTGCTCAGGTCAGCCGTCGCCACAGCCCGCGAGAGTGCAAGCGCAGCGCGTAGCTCAACGCCCACATGCCGATGCGTATACCACAGCACAATCGGCACGCCGTGCAGGCGCGCTAGTGGTGCCGCTAACCATGCATAGCGCGGCACCATATGGCAGAACAGTGCGTCTACATGCGGCAAGAGGCGGCGCAAAATTGCCCAGTAGCGCAGCGCCATACGGAATTTGCCGCTCCCCTTGCCCATGTGATCGGCGCGCACGTTGCTGGGCAACCTACAGCGCGGCGCTGAGAGCGTGATCAGCTCTAGACCCTCAAGCCGACTCGCCAATGCCTCGATCCAAGCGACTGTGAAGCCCAGCAATGGCTCAGAGGGATCGGCTTGCTGTGTGACCATGCCTATTCGCATGGCGTGAGTCCTTGTGCTACGCGCTCCCACATGCCGATCCAGCGCGCTGTGAGTTTTTCGGGCGCGAAGTTGTTCATGACATATTCGTGCGCACGGTCTGCCATTTGGCGCGCCCGCACGGGATGCTGCAAGACGGCGAGGATCGACTCTGCTAGTTTGTCAGGATCGCCGATGGGCGTTAGATAGCCCGTGATGCCGTGCGCAATGATATCGGAGGCGCCTTCATTTGCCGTGCTGACCAGTGGCACATGCGCCGCAGCCGCCTCCAGCAGCACGCGCCCCAAGCCTTCATAGTTGCTGGAGAGCGCATAGACGCTGGCAAGCTGGTAGAGCGACGGCAAGTCATCATACTTGATGGCGCCGGGAAAGCGCGTCACCTCGCTCAGACCGTAAGCTGCGGCTTGCCCGATGATGTTTGTGCCGCTCATCTCGCCGCCAATGACCAAGCGCACTCGTGGCATAGCATTATGGACGCGCTTGAACGCCTGCAATAGCACAGGCAAGTTCTTAAATGGCACAGGACGCCCCACCCAAAGCACCACGGGCGTCCCTTCGGGCAGATCGAGGCGCTCGCGCCATGCCGCTACGCGCTCAGGATCGGGTGGCGCGGCAAACGGCTGAATGTAAGTGACAGTCGGCGCCACGCACACCCGACTCGGCTTGACGCCCAAGCGAATGCAGGCGAGTTGTTCGCGCTTGTTCATCACGCGTACAGCATCGGCACGCGGTAAGGTGAAGCGCGCCATCAAGCGTAGCAGACGATTGCGCGGACGCTCTCGCAAGAAATACGGACTGCTCACAAAGCATGAGAAGTCCTGCACAATCAGCGGGCGGCGCGTCCTAGCGCGTAGGCGCAAGCCGATCAGCGCTGTCAGGAACGGGTCTTGTGAGGTGATCAGGTCTATGGGCTGTTCGGCGTGGCGTGCCATGCCGAGCCGTACGCCTGCGGGGAGGTAGTCGGCGTAGCCACGCGACTCCGTCGGCTGAACCAGCAAGCGCTCGGAGCGGTAAGGCGTCAGTGGGCGCTCAGACTGCCTGCGATTACACAACACAACGCTGATCTGTCCATTGGCGCGTAGGGCGTAATCTTCATGGCGCGCTAAGGTGTTATCAATGCTGCCCGTGAGCAGCGTGGTATCTGTGCCGATCATCAAGACGTGCATCAGGCTTCCTATGGGGTTGCGAAGTCCGCGCTCAGGGCGCCAGTCAGCCGCTTGAAGGAACATCTGCCTTTTCGAGCAGGGCGCGCAAGGCGCGGTCAGTTTGATCGAGCATAGTTTGCCACGCAAAGCGCTCTAAGCCAAGAGCAGTCTGAGCAGCCAGCTGATCGCGCACGCCCGCGCTGAAGGCGTGTTGTAATGCCGTGCGCAACGCAGCGAGATCGGGATGCGGCACAAGCAGACCGTTCACACCGTGCCTCACCACCTCTGGATTGCCGCCACGCGCACTGGCAATCACGGGCGTGCCGACGTGCAGCGCCTCTAAGAGCGTGTGGGAGAGTCCTTCTGTGCTGGAATAGAGCGCGACGTAATCGGCGGCGCGCATCAGCAGCGGGATTTGAGCGTGAGGCACCTTGCCCAGAAAGCGCACACGCCCCGCAACGCCGCACGACTCGACCAAGGCGCGCAACTGTGGCAAGAACTCGCCGTCGCCTGCCACGATCAGCTGGACATCGGGCACGGCATCTAGGGCTTGGATCAGATACTGCACGCCCTTGAGCGCGATCAGCCGCCCAACCGTGAGCAGATAGCGCCCCTCTGCCTGCCAATGGAGCGCCGCCCGCGCCTCTGCCTGCGAGAGATTGGGCGTGTGTAGAGTCGGCTCAAGGGCGTTGTAGATCACTTGGATTCGCTCAGGCGGCACGCCCCAGCCGCTGACCAGACGGCGCAAATGCTGGCTTGGCACGAGGATGGTATCGGCTTGGCGTGCCTCACGCGCACGGCGCGCCTTGAACCACGCTACATGCGGCAAATCGCGGCGACTCTGAAAGGCGTCAAGGTCGGTCTCAGGCGCGATCCAGCCCTTGATCAAGGCGCGCTCCCAAGCGTAGTCGCCCACGATCTTGAGCGCAAGTGGCTTGCTAACTTTGGGGCGCGGCAAGCCGAGCATGTTTACGTAGATGAGGTCAGACTGCGCAGCAAGCTCAGCGTAGCGCTGTGCGTAGAGGTAGCGGCGGCGCAGAGCGCTCTGCTTGAACGAAATGCGCTCTACAGGGTAGCCGTAGCCTTCACAGGGCGCGTCGCCATAGGTCAAGACGTGAAAAGTATAGCCGCGCTCTTGCAAAGCAGGTAGCAGACCGTGCAAGTAAGTCGCTGGTCCGCCGGAGTCGGGATGAAAAATGCCTGTGGCGATCAGGACGCGCATATCCAGTGTACGCGCCTAGCTGTGAGTGACTTGCTGTGGCACGGGAATCAGATAAGCACAGCTATCATCCGCTTCAGAGATTCGGCCCAAGCTGCGCGGCACAACGCCCAGCAAGCCGCTGATCAAGCGCATATCCATTGCGCATAGCTCGTTATGCTCCGCCGTCAGGTGGTGATAGGGACAGTTGCGCGTGCGCAGGATGTAGCCCTCAGAGGCGCTCTCCCAGCTTGCCTCATAGCCGTGCGCATTCAAGTGGTCCACAATGTGATCGAGACGCGCCGTCATCGGAATGCCGTTCAACGCGGGATCAGATAAGCCTGCTTCCATTACCATTTGGTCAGCCACGCCTTCCAAGATCACGTTCACTTGTGAGGAGTCGAGGCGCATTTTGAGCTGCTGCAGCAGATGTTGCATTAGATGATGGTAGTTGTTGGGGAACTGCGCACGCCCTTTTTCGGTCAGGGCATAGACATATTGCGGTCTGCCGGGTGCGCCGCTCCGACGGACTTTCGGCTCAGTGACAAGCTCCTCGCTGCGCAGAATATCAAGGTGGTGGCGCACAGTGACGCCCGTGATCTTGTGCCGAATGCGCGTGTGCAGCGCCTTGACTAACTCATCAACCGTTGCCTCGCCGCGCTCGCGCAAAATCTCAAGGATATGTTGGCGTGTCTGTTGCATAAGCCAACCCTAAAAACTCGCCTTGCTCGATTTGATCATATCATTTTTTGAGAAATTTTTCTAGTGGTATACTCTCACAAGCAGCGTGAACAACGCGGGCTTGCCGCATCCAGTGCACACTGCTCATGATGACGGTCTTATTGAATGGCAATCTCACTGAGCGCACAGAGGGCGTGACGTGGCACACGAACGCATTCTCGTCGTAGACGACGGACGTGAAAATCGCGAATTCATCATCAAGTACATCTTGCAGCCGAACGAATATCGGGTGCAAGAGGCGCGAGACGGCATTGAATGCCTTGAAATCGTACGCCGCGACCCGCCTGATCTTATCCTGCTTGATCTGCAAATGCCGCGCCTAGACGGCTTAGGCGTGCTGGAGGCACTTCAGCGCGAACGCCTTGATATCCCCGTCATTTTGATGACCTTTCACGGCTCTGAGGATATCGCTGTAGAGGTCTTCCGCATGGGCGTGCGCGATTACCTCAAAAAGCCCTATACAGCCGAAGAAATGCTGAACGCCATTGAGCGCAGCCTTGCCGAAGTGCGCCTACGCCGCGATAAAGAGGCGCTTACAGCCCGTCTGATGAACGCTAATCGTGAGTTGCATACGCGCATCAAGGAGCTGAACACACTCTACAGCATAGGCAAGAGCGTAGCGGCGCTGCTGGACCTACAACAGCTGCTTGTGCGCATTGTGGATGCCGCTATCAGCTTGACCAACGCTGAGCAGGCGCGCCTGCTTTTGGTTGAAAACAACGCGCTTGTCCTGCGTACAGTCAAGTTGCGCACTGATCCGAGCGCGCAGAGCATTGCCCAAGTTGTCCAAGATCGCATTGCTGAACGTGCTGTCAGCACGGCGCGCCCGATTGTGTTGAACGCACAACAGCTTGAGCCGATCAGACAGGCTAATCCGAATGCGCCCTGTGCCACGCTCTACGTGCCATTGCTGATCGGCAACACAGTTATTGGCGTGCTGAACGTAGAAAACGTGACACCTAACGCCCGTCAATTCACCGATAATGACGCTGCGCTGCTCTCTGCACTGGGCGATTATGCCGCCATCGCCATTGAAAATGCGCGCAACTATCAGGCGCTAGAGGCGCTCAAGGCGCATAAGGCGGCGTCCATTGCTGTGCCAAGCGCGATTGGGCGCATTGGGCAACCCATAGCTGCAAACAGCGCTGCACGGCGCGAGATTAGCGTGCTAGTGGCAGATTTGCGCGGCTTCACGGTCTATGCAGAGCAGCAGTCGCCTGAGCAGGCGCTCCAGTTGCTGAATGCCTACCTCTCGCTTGCCGCTGAGACGTTCAGCAAGCACGGTGCGACTCTTGATAAGGCAGGCGGCGACGCACTAATGGCATTTTTTAATGCGCCTCACGATCAGCCCGATCATCTGTGGCGCGCTGTGCAAGCTGCCCTTGATTTGCAGACAGCAGCAGCACACTTCGGCGCACAGCACGGCGCTGAGTCGCTTGCCTTTGCCGTAGGTTTGGCGCGTGGCGAGGCGCTGGTCGGTACAATTGGCGCGCTACAGACCGCTCACTACGCCGCTGTGGGTGAGCCTGTCAACATCGCCTCGCGCCTGCAGGAGAGCGCACGAGCGGGGCAAATCCTGATTGAAGAGAGCGCCCTAGCGCAATTGGGCAATCGCGTCGCCGCCCGCAGACTCGGCGAGGTGCAGTTGCGCAATCGGCGTAGCTCAATCGTTGTGTATGAGGTGCAAAAACTGCTATGAGCGAGCCGCTGGTCGTTTGCGGCTTGGATGAGGCGGGGCGCGGCGCCTTGGCAGGTCCGTTGGTGGCGGCAATGGTCGCTTTTCCGCCCGATTTCCGCTTGACTGAGAAATTTCCCAATCTGCCCTTCCGCGACTCTAAGCAGATGACCGCTAAACAGCGCGCTGAGGCGATTCGTTACATCTACGAGTGGGCAGTCCGCGTTGAGATTGACGTGATTTACGTCCCTGATATCAACGCGAACGGCATCGGTTGGGCAAATCGCAGCATTTTTGAGGCGCTCATTTGGCGTCCCTTTGAGGCGGCACAATATATCGTAGATGGCAACCTCAAGCTGAGCAATCTGGGCAGGAAAGCGCCGCGAGTGCGCTGCATCATACGCGCTGATGAGCAGTTTGAGGCTGTGGCAGCCGCCTCTATTGTGGCAAAGGTCAAGCGCGACCAGATCATGACAGATTTACACGCACAGTATCCACATTACGGCTGGGATCACAACCGTGGCTATGGCACAGCTGAGCATCTTGCTGCGCTGCGGAAATATGGCATTAGTCCGCAGCATCGCCAGCAATTCGTGGCGACGGCACTGCGCAATTTGCCGCGTCTGCCCGGCTTATAGCCAAAGGGACTTACGGGCGCACGTCAAATTCGCTGCGCACCAGCTCAAGCCGCCCGATGATCTCCGCCAATTCGCCGATCAGCTCTACGGCGCGCTGCACGGCTTTCACCTCCATGAAACTGACCAGCTTGCGGAAGCTCTCTGGCAGGGTAGCGATCTCATGCCGAATGCGCTCAAGCGAGTCGGTATTTGCCACGACGATCAGACGCTGCACAGTCGGATTATTTTGAGCGCGTTGCAAGTTCAGAATGAGCGAATCGAGCGATCCGCGCCGCTGCACCTCAAAAACGTAGGTCACTACGCCCAAGTTGGCAATGCGCGCCTGCCAGACTGCATCCACCTTGGCGCCACGCGCCACCAACTTCTCCTTCTCGGCTGAAAAACCGAGCCATTGCCCAATATCGAGCAAATTTTCAACCACTTCGTCATGATCGAAGTCCTCAGCCTCAGGCGGGGTGCCTGACGGCGCGATAGGCGGCAGCTCGGCGCCGCCAGTCTCCCAGACAATGTAGAGGAAGTAATCCAGCATGGGGTAATCGAGGTCAGTTAGATCAAGCTGAGTCAGCGTGACCTGCAGTTGCTTGAGCAACGCGTTGAAACGCTCATATTCATCGCCGCTGATTTGCCGCTTGTGCGTGATCGGCAAAATATCCCGCAGACCGAGAATATCGAGCGCACGGCGCGCCTTATCGTTCCAAATGCCGCACTGCTCAGGATGCACAAATGCCAGCAACTCTGTGATGGAGGCAGTGCCTAGCCCCTTGATGGCGCGCCGAAACGCATCGTAGCGTCGCCCAACTGAGTCAGCGCCCCAAAGCAGGTCATGCAAATGCTTGCGCAGAGCAGGCAGGCTGTTCGCCGCGATCAGCTTTTCAATCAGATAGCCCTTGTTTGCCCATTGGCGGCTTGCCCACAGTGAACCGATCACTTGCCCTAGCTCCAGCTCGGTCATGTTGCGCAGCGCCTCAGGCGCGAGCAGTTGCCCAAAGAGCCTCTGACGGGCTGAGCGTTCAAGCAACTCTTCATTCTGCTCGGCATGATCAAGGTGATAGCGAAAAATCGGGATGAAACGCTTGATGTTCTCTAAATGTCTAGCGGTCAGCTGCATGGGAGGTCTCTTTGTTGGCAATGCGATGCGCACTCCAGCGGGCATACCACCACGCCGCGCCGATCCACAGCGCGGTCAGCACGATTTGCGCGCCAAGTCGCCCTTGATCGTAGTCACTTTGGGCAAAAAACGCCATGCCTAAGCGCGAAAGCGCATAAGCCGTGAGCAACGGCGCAAATAAGCGAGCAGCAAGCCGCCTCTTCAAGAGCAGACCGATGCCAAGCACAGCAAACACGGCACACCACGCCAGTGGGACGCCCAGCAGGACTACTAACGGCATCCCAATGGGCAACTCGCGCAGAGTCGGCAGGGCGGTCAGGACGTGCAGCGCGCCTAGCCCGTTAAACAGACTCAGCGCGCCAATGACCAAGCCGATCCAGCGTGGCACGGCTAACGCTGCGCGCCGCTGAAATAGCCGCTCAGCCAGAAGAACATCTCTAGGGCATTGCGCGGCTGCGCCCGCCCTGAGATCAGTTGGCGGCGGCGATTGGCGTCCTGTAGCGCACGCTCATTTGCCTTTTCGCCCAGCTTCAAAATGGCAGCAGCGGCGTGCTGCAGACTGGGCGCAAGGGTAGGCTGGAGTTCGCGTTGGCGCGCCGCCGCCACAGAAGCCCACAGATCGTCCACCTCGCTGCACAGTGCCTGCAAATCCGATTCAGCCGTCTGATCCTCAGGCAGAGCTGCTAACAAGCCGTGCAACAGCGGCACTACTAACGCCATCTCACGCAAGAGCATGTTCAATGAGCGCGTACCGAACAGATAGTTAGCCGCCTCGCGCTGAAAACGCGGCAAGTAGGTGCGTCCCTCGCCCAAGCGAATGCCCAGCCATTGCAACATCTCGATGCCGCTCTGCGGGACGGTCTCAGAGCGCGCTAAAGCGGCTTGACGCGCCTCTAACTCCTGACGACTACGCCTGCTGAAACGCTTCTGATGGCGCTGATAGAGCTTCAAAAGCGCCTCACTGATCAGGATCGCATTCTCGCTCAAACGACGCCGCTCTGCCTCTGAGAGTCCGCCGCTCATCACCTCGATATTACGGCGCAACTTCGGGATATCCGGCGGCTGACGCTCATTCTCGTAATAAGCGGCGATATCCATAAGCAAGAGGGCGGCTGTCTGTGCCTGCTCAGCGAACACGCCAAAATCTGCGCCGCCCGTGACCAAACGCACGCGGTAGGTTGCCTCAAGCGCCTTATAGACCGCCTCGCCCTGCCGCAGACCGACCAATTGCGGCACTTTAGCCGCTTGCTCAGCGGGAGCGCGCCGAATATAATCGCGCACCACGTCTAAGCCCGCCGTGCGCACCTCCGCTGACCAATCCAGCAAGTTGTACGCCTGACAGACCAACTCAGCCGCCTGCAATTCCTGATCGCTAAAGGTCAGGGCGTAGCTGGCAAGCGCGTTCAGCACGCGCAGCGCCTCAACCGAGTCCTTGCGATGGACAGCCGCCTTCAGCAGGCGCAATGCCGCGCCCACGCCCACTACCGCGATCAAGCGCGGGTCATTATAGAACAGCGCCGAGAGTCGATCCGTGACGGGCTGCAAAGCAGCATCCCAGTTACGCCCCTCTAGCGCCCCTAAATCGGCATGAGCACGCTGAACAGGTCTCAGAGAGCTATTCTGGAGCGCTGTGAGCGCGCTAAGCAGCTCTGGAATGCCCAGCGGCGCATCGCGGAAAGTGGTGCGCAGCAATTCCGCGCCCTGCGTTTGACGCGCCCCCTGATAAATCGTATCAAGGCATAGCGTGATCAGCTCAACCGCCTCATAATAGCGCCCACGCGCCAGATGAAGGGTGATCAGCTTGCTGTGCGCCTCTGCGCTCATGCTACGCAAAGTGTTCAGCGCGCTCAGATCGTCCAGCACATTCTGAATAACCTGATCAAAGCGCGCCCCCAAAGGCGACATCGCCAATTTAATCAAGCTCGAAAGCGCTTCTGTGTCAATCAGGTCGCTCCGCTGCACACTGATCGCCCAGTCGGTCAGCCGCCCGATGAGCATCGGCTGATGGACCTCACCAAACGCCTCAGCGGCACGCGCCAACACATTCGGCGGCGCGGGCTTAGGCGCATCGGCGCGCAAATGCGGCAACAGCTCACGCACAGATAGCGGCAAATGCGCTTGGAAAGCGCTCTCTGCCACCAAACGCTGCAAATTGCCAAGCGAAAGATAATAGACTGCCAACAAGAAAACTGCACGTGCCGTCTCAGCATCCTCAGTGGCACGGCGGCGCGCCAAAGCGATCAGTTGCGTAGCAACCTGCTCCATTGGCACTTTATCAGCCGCGTTGATGAACTGCTCCAGAAAAGCCGCGAACTCCTGTGGCGGCGCATCCAGCAACTGATTAGCGCGGGCGCCCGCCGACATCGCCAAAAGCGTGCGCCAACGGCTCAAATCGGCAGCAGGCGGCGCCTGCGCAAGCCAGCGCGAGACCAAATTGTAGACATCCATGGCGCGCTCGCCGCTAGCAGCCGTCCACAGCTGCTCATAGACCGTATCAGCGATCTCCTTGCTCTGCGCAGCAAGGGCAGGGATCATCTCCGTGTGACTGTAATCGCCTAGCGCTAAAGAAAAAGCCAACAGATGGCTGCAATAAGCGACGCGCAACTCATCCGAGAGCGTGGGATCCTCGCGCAGCACAGCCGCCACCATCTCCCGATCGGCTGGCTGGCGCTGCAGGACTAACTCATCAAGCGCAGCGCGCTTGGAAGCCCACGCCAATGCATTCGCCATGGTCTCACGGCGCATGGCGCGCCACGTGGCAGTGCGCGCCAATTTCTCAGTCTGCTCAATCACCAGCGAGATATCCAGCTGCAGCTGAGCGCGCATGAACTTGGTATAAGCGTCCTCAGGCGGATTGCCTGTAAGGGTCTGGGTGCGCCAATCGAACAAAGCGTGCTGAGGCGGCGGCGCGCTCAAATTGGGCGTGAATTTAATCTGAGCGGGCAGATGGAGCGGATCAGGGCTATAAGTAGCAAATGTGACCGCCGCACGCACAGGCGCAGGCAACAGACACAACAAACCCTGTATGAAAGTCAGCCTATCGCGCAGTGAGGCAGGCGCGCCTGTGACGGCAATGCCCAGTCCCTGCACCATACTGGCTAGCAAGCCGCTCACCGTGCGAATGTTGTTGCGACAATAGCCCAAAAGCGCCAAAAGTGCGTCACTCTGCTGCTCAGGGCTAGGCGGGCGCGGCTGCGCGATCACAAACGGCTGTAGCGGCGCGTTAGGAGGCGTCAAAGGCTCACGGGCGAACGCCTCCAAAGGCTGCAAATTGCCGCCCAAAGCACGCAGCACAGCCGAGGGGATGATCAAATACTGGATGACCGTATCGCCACTCTTAGTGAGCAAGGCTTTAGCCGCGACGTAGTCAACGGTCTCGCCGCGGAACAAGCCGAGCGTGACAGGCGGCGGCGCTAGGGGAGTCAGCGAGCGCTGCGCCGTGAGCGTAGCAACTCGCCGCGCCTCGATCACATGCTCTGGACGAATGCCCGCTGTGCGCGAGATCAAACTAGCAGAAATCGGGCGCGCTGCTACCTGAGCAGGCACGACTAGACTGAAGCGCTCTAGCTGAAAAACTTGAGGACGATCACTCATCGGAACAGCGCTTTCCCAAGATGTTTTACACTTTTCATACAGGCATGCTTGTATCTTATCATCAAGCGCTTGGCGAGACAAGATAGCCCGTGCCAAAAGCGCCCAAACGCGGTAAAGTTGTGCCGTATGGCAGACGCATAAAGGAGTACTGAGCAGATGCCCGCTATTACAGCCATTCACGCCCGTGAAGTCCTCGACTCACGCGGCAATCCCACTGTTGAGGTAGAAGTTGAGCTAGAAGACGGCGCTTTTGGCACAGCAATTGTGCCAAGTGGCGCCAGCACAGGTCAGTATGAAGCAGTGGAGCTACGCGACGGCGATAAGGCGCGCTACGGCGGCAAAGGTGTGCTGAAGGCTGTTGACTCGGTCAATGAGGCGATCAGCGAAGAGCTGTACGGCGAAGAGGCGTTCGATCAGGTCGGCATTGATCAGATCATGATCGAGCTAGACGGCACACCTAACAAGAGTCGGCTTGGCGCAAACGCGATTTTGGCGGTCTCGCTAGCGGTCGCCAAGGCAGCAGCACAGAGCGCGGGCTTGCCGCTCTATCGCTATCTGGGCGGCGTCCATGCGCACGTCTTGCCCGTGCCGATGATGAACATCATGAATGGCGGCAAGCACGCCACCAATAGCACAGACTTCCAAGAGTTCATGATCATGCCCGTCGGCGCGGAGACCTTCTCAGAGGGCTTGCGCTGGGGCGTGGAAATCTATCACAGCCTGAAAAAGGTGCTGCACGATGCAGGCAAGAGTACCACAGTGGGCGATGAAGGCGGTTTTGCGCCCAGCGACCTGAAATACAACGCCCAAGCCATTGAATTCATCCTGACCGCCATTGAGAAAGCCGGCTATCGCCCTGGTGAGCAGGTCATGATTGCTCTCGATCCCGCTGTGAGCGAAATCTATGAAGACGGCAAGTATCACCTGAAACTGGAGGGCAAAGCGCTCACAACAGACGAGATGATCGCCTTCTGGGGCGACTGGCTGAACAAGTACCCGATCATCTCGCTAGAGGACGGCTTAGCAGAAGATGACTGGGAGGGCTGGCAGAAGCTCTACGCCGCCTATGGCGATCGCGTACAGCTAGTAGGCGATGACTTTTTAGTCACTAACACAGAGCGCGTGGCACGCGCTATCCGTGAGCGCTGTGCGAACAGCCTGCTGTGCAAGGTCAACCAAATTGGCACGCTGACTGAGGCAATGGCAGCCGCGCAGATGAGCATACGCGCCAACTGGACAGTTGTGGTCAGCCATCGCAGTGGCGAAAGCGAGGATAGCATCATTGCCGATCTGGTGGTCGCCATGAATGCTGGTCAGATCAAGACAGGCGCTCCGGCGCGCTCAGATCGCGTGGCGAAGTACAATCAGTTGCTGCGCATTGAGGAAGATTTGGGCGCTGCAGCGCACTACGCGGGCATGGGCGCCTTCTACAATCTACGCCGCGCCTAGCCCGACCTTCCTTGAGACAACACAGGCGGGAATGTTCCCGCCTGTGTGCTACTGCCTAGCCTGTTACTTCCAAGGCACGCACTTGTTCGGCTCTTTATCGCACGCCTCATCAACCTTTGCCTGCAGGCGCTGAATCGCCTCGTCTAGGCTGATCTCACCGGCAAAGTAGCGCCCCAGCTGATCGCGGGTCTCAACGTTGATGATGTCAATGAACGGATGACCCTGCAGGCGCCAGCCCTGCTCGGTCAGCTTCGGAATGTTGGACAGGAAGACGTCGAACTGCTCCTTGCTGGCAGGATACGGCACGCCTTGCTCAATCGCCTTCAGGTTGCCCGTCAGGAACAGCGAATTGGCTGAGGTCTGGATGTTGACTTCGGTGCTGGCGAGATACTCCATCACCTTTGCTACTTCTTGCGGATGCTTGGTGCCGGCGAAGGCGACCAATGCCGTGCCGCCCGGCATACCGCCGCAGATGCCCGTCTCGCCGCAGGGCTGCGGCACAGCGCGCCACTCGAAGTTATCGCCGATCTCGCGTGTGAAGGCGGAAACCTGCCAGCTGCCGCTGTAGTAGAAGACTAGCTCGCCGTTCACGAAGTACTCTTTCGCCGCACGGTACGCGCCGCCGCCGCCAATCCAGACCTCAGGCGGCGTCAAGCCTTCATCGTGCCAGCGCTTCATCTCAGTCGCAAAGGCGCGGAAGCCGGGCGAATCCACTGTGAAGCGCCCTGTAGCGGGATCGAGAATCTGTGCGCCATAGCTCATCATCGGACCGAAGGTGCGGTGTCCGGAGCGGTCAATGGCTACGGCATAGGGCGTGTTGGTCGCCTTTGCCACTTTGGTCGCTAGATCGATCCACTCAGCCCACGTGACCTTATCGCCCTCAGGCAACGGAATGCCCGCCTGCTCAAAGAGCGTGACGTTGACGAACGGACCGCTCACGCCGACCGAGCGCGGGAAGCCATAAATGCCCTTATCTTCGCCGCCCGGCACGCGCAGCCAATTCAGGAAGGACTCAGGATAGTTCGCCTCGAATGCCTCAGGATCGGCGAGGAAGGGGCGCAGATCGAGGTAACGCCCTTGGAAGCGCCCAAGCTGCGTGATGCTGCCCATATCCGGCGGCGTGCCTGCCTCGATGTTCGCCTGCAGGATGTTGTGCAGATCGCTGAAGCCGACAACGTCAAGCGTCACCTTGATGCCCGGATTTTCCGCCTCAAAGCGATCCAGTGCAGCGCGGTAGACCTCGCCCTCGTTGCCGTCGTTATACCACAAGATGCGCAGCTGGACAGTTTGAGCGTGTGTGATGCTGCCCACTGCCCCGAACATCAGCGCCGCCACCATCAGCAGCGCCACTAAACGGAAAGTCTTGCGTGAAAACATCTTTGCCCACCTTTTCTCTACAAAACGGAATTCTTCACACGCGCAGGGGCTGCGCATGTTATGCGATAGATATACCACGTCCTGCGGCAAACTGCAATAATCGTAGCAAGCTACGTTTAGTGCGATAAAAGTTTAGAGGTGGTTAAACTGAGTGACTTCATCCGATCCGTAGAGGACGACTTCCCCATGCGTGAAAGCGGGCTATGGGCAAAAGATAAGCTACGCATCCTAGAGGCGTATATGGATGCTTTTAGCACAGCGATGCGCAACAAGAATTGGTGCGCATTTCATTATGTAGACATCATGGCAGGCTCAGGCAAAAATCGCATTCGTGAGACGGGCGAAATTCTCTTAGGCTCGCCGTTGATCGCGCTTGATCAGCCTATCTTCACAAAATACTTTTTCTGTGAAGCAGACTCTGAGACTTTTGAGGCGCTGGAGCGTAGAGTGGCGGCGCATCCACGCGGCGCAATGGCAAAACTTTACAACGCAGATTCTAACGCAGTGATCGCGGAGATTTGCAGTCAGATCAATGAAGTGGATCGCAATCATGGCAAAACCTGGGGATCGCTTAATCTTGCTTTCATTGATCCTGAAGGACCAGAGGATGTTCATTGGTCAACGGTCGCTCGCCTCGCAGAGGTCAACAGAATGGATATGATCATCAACGTGCCGACGAACGGCATTAACCGTCTGTTTGGACGCAACACCTTTGAGCATGTGGATGCTTTTTTCGGCACAGATGAATGGCGGCAAGACATTCGCAAGGAAGATGATGCAGCGATCAAGCGCCGTCACTGGCTTGATCTGTACAAACGGCGGCTGCGACCATATGGTTACACTGTTGAAAGCACCGAAGACGTGACCGCGCTGCGAGAGTTTATCGCACGCAACTCACGCGATGCACAACTCTACACGCTGACTTTTGCCAGCAAACATCCGTTAGGTGATGAACTGTGGGCAGGCGTGCTACGCTATCTCGGTCAGCGTCCGTTGTTCTAGACGCGGAAAATCCTCGCGCCACGCCGACTCGTCCCATTCGAGGTTGCCTTTGAAGAAGACCTTTGTGCCTTGCGCGTCAAGCACAGCTAAGAGATTTTCAACCCACTCGCGCTGCGGCTGATAGGTGCGCGTCCCGTTCGTCGCGGCGCCTATGACTGCCCATTCAAGCGGCGCATCTTTGAGCAGCGGCGCGATATCAAAACTGAGCGGCTCGATGCTCATCCAGCGCACAGGGACGCGCAGCTGGGCAAGCACTTCCAGTTGACGTTTCACCATCCTCACCTGCTGCTCATAGCTAAGACGCTTGCCGAACATCTCGCTTGGTGGCGCGCTCACGCCGATCCAGACGTTCGGCGGAAAGTCAAAGCTGAGCAAGCGCGGCGCATTTTTGGTCAGCAGCTGAAAGGTGTGCCAATGGGCTTGGCGGCACGTCTCCAGCACTTGGACAATCTGCGCCTCAGGCACCCAGTTGCCCATCAGGTCCGACATGGAATCGAGGAAGATTTTGGCGGGCTTTTTCAGCTTGAGCGGCTCTGAGAGCGCCTGCGGACGCCAATAGTGGTGCGCAAAGCCCTGCGGATAGCCGCTTTTGTAGCGCTCAGCGATGCTCTCTGCGTAACAGATCGCCCATGAGCCGTCGGGCATTTGCCAGCGGCAGGCGTGTTTGCAACCGCCCACTGGATTCCACGTGAAATCTGTCCACTCAATGCCGCGCTGCGTCGCAGACTTGTGCTGCTTGTTCATGCTCTCACCTTAGAGTCTTTCCCAAAGTATAGCGAACAATTGCTCTATGGAGCAAGGAGTCGGCGTTTGGGAGGTCGGCAAGCCCCTTCTGCGCCATGTGACATTCTTCACGCAAAAAATGTGATCGGCACATGACAGAATCACGCCGTATGTCAATAGGCAGCGCCCTTTGCGCGTGGCACAATGCGGCTATAGCACGGGTCTTGTGACCAAAAGATTTCACCTGCAATTTGCTGAGGAGTGTTGAGCTATGGCAAAGGCAACGACTGCTGTCCCTGTCAAGGAAAAGCCTGAGTCAGATGGCGCAGGGCGAAGCGGGAAGCGCTGGGTCTATCTGTTCAGTGAGCTAGATGCAGCACAAGCGGCTGTTGGCGGCGTCTGGGATAACGTGCGCGCCCTGCTGGGCGGCAAAGGCGCCAACCTCGCTGAGATGACGCGCATCGGACTGCCCGTGCCGCCGGGCTTCACCATCACTACACGCGCCTGTAACGCTTATCTGGAGGCGAACCAGACTTTCCCAGAGGGCATGTGGGAGCAAGTCCTGAATGCCGTCAAGGCAGTTGAGACAAAGACGGGCAAGCAGTTCGGCGATCCGAAGAATCCGCTGCTGTTCTCAGTGCGCTCTGGCGCCAAGTTCTCAATGCCCGGCATGATGGATACGGTCTTGAATTTGGGCATTAACGACGCTGTTGCCGACGGCATGATCGCGCTCACAAACGATCCGCGCTTCGTCTACGATGCCTATCGCCGCTTTGTGCAGATGTTCGGCTGCGTGGTCATGGGCATTGAGGATGAGGCGTTTGAGGATTACCTGACCGAGACCAAAAAGCGGCGCGGCGTGAGCAGTGATACCGAGCTGACCGCTGAGGATTGGCAACAGGTGACCGCTGAATTCAAGCTGATCTACCGTAAGCACGTCGGTGAGGACTTCCCCACGGATCCGTACGCACAGCTGAGCAAGGCGATCGAGGCGGTTTTCAAGAGCTGGAACGGCAAGCGTGCTGTGGACTACCGCAATGCCGCGGGCATTCCGCACAATCTCGGCACAGCCGTCAATGTGCAGATGATGGTCTTCGGCAATATGGGCAGCGATAGCGGAACGGGCGTCGCCTTTACGCGCAATCCCAGCACGGGCGAGCGCAAGCTCTTCGGCGACTACCTGATGAACGCGCAAGGTGAGGATGTAGTGGCAGGCATTCGCACGCCCAAGCCAATCAGCGAGCTGGAGAAAGATAGCCCAGCGGTCTACAAGCAGTTCGTTGAGGTCGCGGAAAAGCTGGAGCGCCATTACCGCGATATGCAGGACGTGGAATTCACCATTGAGCGCGGCAAGCTCTACATGCTGCAGACCCGCGACGGCAAGCGCACGGCGCGTGCCGCCGTCCGCATTGCAGTGGAGATGGCGGAAGAGGGCTTGATCAAGCGCGAAGAGGCAGTCTTGCGCGTCTCACCTGATCAGGTCTCGCAGTTGCTGCACCCGCAGTTCGATCCCGACGCCAAACGCGATGCTAAGCGCAGCGGCAAGCGCATTGCCACAGGCGTGAATGCCTCGCCGGGCGCAGCTGTGGGCGTGGTCGCCTTTGACGCGGATTTGGCGGAAAAATGGGGCAAGGCGAAGAAATCGGTCATCATGGTGCGCCCAGAGACCAAGCCCGATGATGTTCACGGCATGTTGGCAAGCAAGGGCATCCTCACCTCACGCGGCGGCGCAACCAGCCATGCGGCTGTGGTGGCGCGTCAATTCGGCGTGCCGTGCGTGTGCGGCGCTGAGGCGCTGGAAATTGATCTGCGCGCCCGCCTGATGCGCGTCGGCGATGTTGTGGTGCATGAGGGCGATGTGATCTCGATTGACGGCACCACAGGTGAGGTCTTCATCGGCGAACTCAAGCGCGAAGTGCCAGATTTCATGCGCGAGACCTACCTGCAGACCCTCCTGAACTGGGCTGATCAGTTCCGCCGCCTGAATATCTACGCCAATGCCGACTATCCGCAGGATGCGCGCCGCGCCCGCGACTACGGCGCACGCGGCATTGGCTTGTGCCGCACGGAGCATATGTTCTTCCAAGAGGAGCGCTTGCCGATCATGCAGGCGGCAATCCTTGCCAAGCCGAATAGCCCTGAGGAGCGCGCTGAGCTGGATAAGCTGGAAGTCTTCCAGTATGACGATTTCTACGGCATTTTGAAGGCAATGGACGGCTTGCCTGTCATCATCCGCCTGCTCGACCCGCCGCTGCACGAGTTCCTGCCCGATCACGAGCAGCTTGCCCTGCGCGCTGCCGGCTTGCGCTTGATGGGCGACCGTCCCAAAGAGCTGGAGCGCGTGGAAGCGCTGATGAGCGCGGTCGAGGCGCTGCGCGAGTTCAACCCGATGATCGGTTTGCGCGGCTGCCGTCTGGGGATCACGCGCCCTGCCTTCAGCGAGATGCAAGTCCGTGCGCTCTTCCGCGCCGCTTGCCAGCTGACTAAGGAAGGCTACGATGTGCATCCTGAGATCATGATCGCGGTCACCAGCACGGCTGAGGAAGTGCGCGAGTTACGCCAACTGATCGAGCGCGTGGGCGCTGAGGTCATGAAATCAATGGATTGCGCCGTCAACTACAAGATCGGCACGATGATCGAGCTGCCGCGTGCCGCGATCACGGCACACAAGATGGCGGAATACTCCGAGTTCTTCAGCTTCGGCACCAACGACCTGACTCAGACCACCTTCGGGATCAGCCGTGATGACGCAGAGGGCAAGTTCCTGCTTGATTACGTGGAACGCGGGCTGTTGCCGCGCAATCCCTTCCAGCAGCTGGATGAAGAGGGCGTCGGCTTCCTGATCGAGCTGGCTGTGGAGCGCGGGCGCAAGGCACGCCCTGATCTGGAGGTCGGTATTTGCGGCGAACACGGCGGCGACCCTGCCAGCATCGCTTTCTGCCACAAAGCAGGCTTGGACTACGTCAGCTGCTCGCCCTTCCGCGTGCCAGTGGCACGTCTAGCGGCTGCGCACGCCGCCTTGAAGGAAGTCGGGCGCGTTGCCAAAGACGACTGAGCCTGTTTGAGTCTCCTCACAACTTCACCTCTTGCCTCTCGTTCAGGGGCTTGCCACACGGCAAGTCCCTGAACACGCTGCAGAGGCATAGATAGGCACAGAGGCGCTCAGTTGGGCAGGCGTACGGCATCCACGCGGAAAGGCGGTCGCACTTCCACGCCGCCAATCAAGCCGAACGTCCCAGAATTGACCACATAGACCGTATTCTCAACAGCGATGATGCTCGTCGGCTGGCGGAAGCCCTCTGCCAATGCCACCAGACCGTCTGCCTCGCTGTAGCGGTAGAGCGTCCCGTTATCGCCCTGCCACGCCGCGACAAACAGTCGCCCTTGCCGATCTATGGTCAGGGCGCGTGGATCAAAGCCCTGCTGACGATAGAGTAGCTGACTCTCCACGCCCGATTCGGTCATGACTAGCCGATACAAGCTACCTGTGCCAGAATCCGCTACAATCAGCGACTCATCCCAGCGATTGTAGGCGAGTCCAGTGGGACTTGGGCGCGTGTTAGCGACCTGCGGCGCCGTCCAGAGGAGGGTCGCTGTGCCACCAAGCGTGATCTGCCAGATTGAGCCGTTTTCAGGGTGCGAGAGGTACAACAGACCCTGCGGATCAGCCGCTAGACCCGCGAAAAGCGGCAAGCCACGCGCCGCTGGCGACTCGCTCACGCTGCGCAGCGAGCCATCAGCGGCAATTGCCTTCAGCGCGCCTGAGCTGAAGGCGCCCACCTGATTGTAGTCAATCACATAGACCGTGTTGCGCACATAGGCGAGCGCAGCGGGCGCATCCAGCTGCGCCATAAAGCGCATAGTGCCCTCAGGCGTGATGCGCCGCACCGCATTGCCGCCAAACAGGCTAAGGTAGAACTCGCCCTCGCCGTAGGCAATGCCATAGGGGAAGATTCGGCTATCGTTCAGGCTCAAGAATGGCACAATCTCAACGCCTTCCGCTAACGCCTTCGGCTCACGCAACGGACTGCTATTCCAGCGTCCGAACAGATCGCCCAACAGCAGCGCCGCCGCCCCGACCACGATAGCGATCACGACCGCGCCGAAAATTACAAAGTACAAGACGCGCCGCGCTGCGCTTGGCTCGCTGCGCTCAGGCGCCTGCCCAGTTTTTGGGGATGCACTCACAGGGATAATCTCCTAAACTGCTAAAGGTGCTTAGATCATACGCGCAAAGGGCGCGCTCTGCCTAGCCCAGAGTCTTCTGAGATAGATCGGGCGCCAAGGCAATCCTCGCACAAGTTGGCACAAGTTGCGCAGCAAGGCTATGCGCGTTATGCTGACTCACGAACTCTCTCACCGATAGGCTCACAGTATGGATGTACTACTTGCGATTGGTCTGCCTTTCGCGCTTGCTGCATTTGCCATGCCGCTCAGTCGCCGCTTGAGCGCGCCACAGCTGGGCGGTCTGATGGCAGGTGCACTAGCGCTGCTCTTCATATTTTTCGTCGGCTACGCGCCGAGCGTAAGCGAGGGCGCCGTCACCCATACCCTTGAATGGGTGCCAAGTCTGAAGCTCAACTTGAGCATCTACCTAGACGGTCTAGCGCTCATCTTCGCGCTGATTGTGACAGGCGTTGGTGCGCTTGTGATGCTCTACACGGGCTTCTACTTTGAGGATTCGCACAGCGCGGGACGTTTCCTCATGCTGATGATGGCGTTCAGCGGCGCGATGCTAGGCGTAGTGCTGGCAGGCAACCTCCTGGCGCTCTTCATCGCTTGGGAGCTGACCTCGATCCTCTCGTTCCTATTGATCGGCTTCAAAGGCAAAGAGCGCAGCGCCCGAATCGGTGCGATGATGGCGCTTGTAGTGACGGGCGGCGGCGGCTTAGCGCTCCTGCTCGGCTTGATGTTGCTCGGCGCGACCGCAGAGAGCTACGAGATGAGCGCGATCCTCAACAGCGGCGACCTTGTGCGCGATCACGCTGCCTTCCTGCCTATCGCGCTCCTGCTGATGCTGGGCGCCTTCACCAAAAGCGCGCAATTTCCCTTCCACTTCTGGCTGCCGAATGCCATGTCCGCGCCAACGCCCGCCAGCACCTTTCTGCACTCCGCCACAATGGTCAAGGCGGGCGTATACCTGCTCCTGCGCCTCTATCCCGTGCTGGGCAGCAACGACCTGTGGACAGGCGGTCTGCTGACAATCGGCTTGCTGACTATGTTCATCGGCGCCTTCTGGGCGATTCGTGAGCGCGACCTGAAAGCCTGCCTCGCCTTTTCGACGGTCAGTTGGCTGGGCGCGCTGGTGGCGCTGATCGGCTTGCCGAACGGCTACGGGCTAATGGCGGCACTGGTGGGCATTTTAGCGCACGCCATGTACAAAGGCGCGCTCTTTCTGATCGTCGGGGCAGTTGATCACAGCGTTGGCACGCGCAACCTCGATGAACTGGGCGGCTTAGGCACAAAAATGCGCGGCTTTGCCTTCGCTACAGGCGTTGCAGCGCTCTCAATGGCGGGCGTGCCGCCGCTCTTCGGCTTTGTGGCGAAGGAAGTGCTGCTCAAGGCAATGGAGAAAAGTCCCGCAGCAGATGTTTTGCTAGGCGTTGTGACGCTTGCCGCTGCCCTGACCGTCACAATGGCGCTGATCCTCTTCTGGGATGTCTTCATGGGCAAACCGCGCTACAAAACGCACGACTCAGCGCACCACCACGCTGCGCCCCTCCCGATGTTGCTGTCGCCCGCGATCCTAGCTGCGGGATCGCTCATCTTCGGCTTTCTGATCGATCCCGTCATCAAGCCGCTGATCCAGTCAGCGCTAGGGACGCCCATCAAGCTGCATTTGCTGCCCACTGAGCTGGATCGTCCCTTTCAACTCAGCCTGACAGCACTCGCCCTTGGCGCCGCGATCTTTCTCATACGGCGCTACTGGCTGAGCCTGCGCTTGCCTGCCATACCGAGCGGAACGCAGGTCTACCGCGCTTTCCTGAACGGCGTGAATGCCTTCGGCGACCTGCTCCTGAGGCTACAAAACGGCAAGATTCGCTTCTATCTGCTCTTCATGCTCAGCGCGCTGATCCTATTCGTGATCGCCTCCGGGATCATTGACCCTGTGAAATGGGCGCGCTTCAACATCAACATCCGCGACTCCGCAGATGTACTCAAGATTGTGCTGCTGATCATCTCACTAGTCACTACTTTTGCCAGCATCCTCTTCAAACGACACATCATCGCGGCGCTCTCGCTGGGTGTGGCAGGCTACAGCATCGGCGGCTTATTCCTGTTAGAGCCTGCGCCCGATGTCGCATTAGTCCAATTCCTAGTTGAGACCCTCGCCACAGTGCTGATCATCCTGATCCTCGCCAAGACCAGCACGCAAGAGCGCGAAAAAGTCATCAACCGCGCCGAACGCAGCCTGCGACATCCCAAAGTTTGGCGCGACATCGCCATCTCAGGCGCCATTGGCGGCTTAGTGACCTTCCTCGCAGTCGCTGCGGTTGTGAACCGTCCCTCGCGCCAAAGCATCGCTGAATGGCACATCGAAAACGCGCTGAAACTGACAGGCATCAACGACGTAGCCGCCGCCATCATCACCGACTTTCGCGGCTTGGATACCATGATCGAAATCACGGTCTTCAGCATGGCGTCTGTGGCTGTCTACACCTTGCTGACTCGACCGCCGGCAGGCAAAGTGTGGCGGCGTCTGCAGCGCGGCAATCACCTTGAAATGAGCGAGACCGAGCCTGCTGAACTGACCGTCAACACCACGCCGCGCATCTCGACGCCCTTGACGCGCTTCGGCGCGCTGCTGGTCTTGCCGTTCTCAGCGCTGATAGCCGTTGAGCAAATTCTCTATGCCAGCTCTGTGCCGGGCGACGGCTTCACAGCAGGCGTAGTGCTCGGACTGGGCATTGCTGCATGGTACGTGGTCTTCGGCTACCAAGAGACCAAGCGGCGCCTGCCTTGGCTGAATCCGCGCTTTTTCATCAGCGCGGGCTTGGCGCTTGCCTTCACCAATGCCGCCTTGCCGCTGATCTTCGGGCGTGAGTTCGGCGCGATCACGCTCCTCAAAGACCTGAACTTGCCCGCAGGCTTGAAATTTTCCTCAACTACGCTCTTCGAGATCGGCATCTGTCTAGCCGTGCTGGGCGGCATCTGCACGATTATGGAGGCGATTGCCTCGCCCAAAGAAGTTGAAGCTGAGGAAAAGCGCAAAACGCAAACGATTGAACGACCAAAAGAGGTGGAGCGAGTATGAGTGTGCTGTTTGCCATTGCCACAGGCGTGATGTTCGGCATGGGAATCTATCAGCTGCTGCGGCGCGACCTGATCAAAGCAGCTTTCGGCTTCTACATCCTGTTCACAGCGATCAACTTGTTCCTGTTGGCGGCAGGCGCCTTCGAAGGCACAGTACCTGCCTATGTGGATGAGAGCGGGCGCGTGACAGGCGGCACCTCCAGCGATCCCTTAGTGCAAGCGCTGATCCTGACCGCCATTGTGATCAGCTTTGGCACGTATACGCTCTTGCTGAGCTTTATTGTGCTTGCCTCACGGCGCTTCAAGACGGTTGACTCAGACGAAATTGACGATCTGATCGGATGAATATGAACAATCCACTTTTCATCGGCGTGATCTTCGTGCCGCTCCTGTGTGTCGCGCTCGGACTGCTGATCGGGCGCCACCGCACATGGCAACACCTGCTAATTTTCGGCGGCGGCGTGGTAGCATGGCTGTGCAGTCTAGCCCTGCTCGCAGCGAACTTCAATTCAGGCATACAGACCTACCGCCTAGGCGGCTGGGCGCCGCCCTACGGCATTGTCTTCGTTGCCGATAAGCTCTCAGCGGTCTTTGCAGCTATGGCGACCACTGTGGTCATGGCGGGGTTGCTCTACGCGCTGGGCTGCAAGGATAAATGTGTGACTTATCCCGCTTTTATGCCGCTCTTCGCCACCATGGGCGTCGGGCTGAGCGGCGCGCTCTACACGGGCGATATCTTCACGCTGTTCGTCTTTGTTGAGCTAATGGTGATCTCTTCAACAGCGCTCGTGGCGATCTCAGACAATCGGCTCGGCTTAGAGGCGGCGATCAAATATCTCTTCATCAGCGCTATGGGATCGCTCTTCCTGCTGATCGCCATTGGCAGCATCTACACCACCTTCGGCACACTGACCATTGCCGATATCGCCCAAAAACTGGCAACGGGTGAGCGTCCGCTTCTGGCGCAGGCGGCTGCCGTGATGCTGACATGCGCTTTCCTGCTCAAGAGCGCCGTCTTCCCGTTCCACTTCTGGCAGCCCGACTTCCACACCACAGCCCCCACGCCTGTTCACGCTGTTTTGTCATCCGTTGTGGTCAAAGTGGGCGTCTACGGACTGATTCGGATGATCACAACGCTGTTCATTGCAGAGGCGCCGATCATCCAGAGCCTACTGGTGGTGCTAGGCGTGATCGGAATCTTTTTTGGCAGTCTGGGCGCGCTGCGCACCTACGATGCTAAGCGCATGTTAGCCTACTCTACCTTCGGGCAGATCGGCTTTATCCTCGTAGCCATTGGCTGGGGGACTCCCCTCGCGCTGATCGGCGCGCTGGTCTATGCTGTGAACCATTCGTTCATCAAGGCGGCGCTGCTAATGCTCACGGGCGTGGTCAGCAGCCGAACTTACGGCAAAACAGCCACCAAGCGCGAGATCGGCGGCGTGGGCAAAGGCATGGTGCTGACCAGCATCCTGTACTTGCTGGGCGGCATGGCGCTGGCAGGCATGCCGCCGCTGAACGGCTTCATCAGCAAAGTGGCGCTGGTGCAAGGCGGGATCGAGGCGCAAGGCTGGATAGCGTTGGTCTTGGCAGTAGCGGCGGGCTTGATCACGCTGCAATACATGATCGGCACGTGGTCGCTACTTTTTCAGCAGCCGCCTGATGAGGGCGTGAAGGCAAAGCCATACGGCGATGCGCAATTTGCGCCGCTCTTCCTGATCAGCCTGTGCGTCTTGTTCGGTCTCTATGCGACGCCGTTGATTGACGTTGTGACGCGCACAGTCGCTGATTTAGGCGATCCGACGCTCTACATCCGAGCTGTGTTCGGAGGCTGAGGCATGGGACGTATCACTTACATTATAGCGACGTCGCTCCTGTTGAGCGTTGTCTGGATAGGCGTGACGGCGCGTGTGAGCTTGGAAGGCTTTGGGGTCGGTTTTGTGGTCAGCGTCCTAGTCGTCTCGCTGATTGGGACTCGCAGAGCAGCCACAATCCAGCCGACGCGCCTGCCGCGCCAAGTTTTCAGCCTGATCGTATATGTGCTGCACTCATTTATCGAGATCACGCGCTCCAGCTTTGATGTAGCGCGCCGAGTCCTCGATCCCAAGCTGCCAATGCAGCCCGGCATCATCGCTGTGCCAACACAAGACGAAACACAAGACGACACTATCGCCGCGCTCAGCGCGCACGCCATCACGATCACGCCCGGTCAGCTGGCAGTTGAGTTTGACGGCGCCAAAGTGATGTACATCCACTGTCTGGACATTCAAAGCGCCAAAACTGCCGATCAAGAGCAGGCGGCGCGCCTGAAAATGCTGCGCACCATCTTAGGAAAGGCTGACTCATGAGCGACCTAGCCAACACGGGCGTACAGCTCGCCCTGATCATCCTGATCGGACTGCTTGTGCCGTGCCTGTGGCGCATGTTACGAGCGCCGAACGCAGCAGAGCGCCTACAGGCGATTGATCTGCTCACCACGCTCCTGATCGGCATTATCGTAGTCCTAGCGCTAGTGGAAGGCATCGCCTTCATCGTAGATATCGGCATTGCATTGGCGGCGTTCAGCTTCATCGGCACGCTCGCCGTTGCGCGCTACCTCAGCGACGGGAGACTCTTCTAATGGACTTACGCGAACTGCTCGGCTTAGCCGCGCTCTACTTCGGAATCGCTTTTTCGATCATCGGCGTGATCGGCATGATCCGCCTGCCGGATGTCTACACGCGCCTGCACGCCTCCGGCAAGGTCTCAACGCTTGGACTGTGGGGAATCTTGCTAGGCGCGGCATTCTTGCTGGAGGGAGTCTTGCCGCGTGCGCTCGCTCTAGCCGTCTTTCTGGTCTTGGTGCAGCCGATTGCCTCGCACGCCATTGCAGCCGCAGCGCGGCGCAGCGGCGTGCCGCTCTCGCCCGTCTTCCGCGATGATATGCCGCCAATTGACTCGAAAGCGGAGCAAACATGAGCGACGCACACGCCGAAACGCCTGAGTTGCTCCACAGCGGCTATGTGGCAGTGGTCGGCAAGCCGAACGTCGGCAAATCTACGCTGATGAATCGGATTTTGGGCGAAAAAATCGCCATTGTCAGTCCCAAGCCACAGACCACACGCCTGCGCCAACTCGGAATCTACACAGCGCCCGATGTCCAAGCCATTTTTGTGGATACGCCGGGCATTCATCAGCCGCGCCACAAGCTCGGCAAATTCATGGTGGAAGTGGCACGCGCCGCGCTGAACGACGCGGATGTGATCCTCTTCGTCTGCGATCTTGTGACGTTGCCCGATGATGATGACGCCCGCGCCGCCGCCATGATCCGTGAGGCGGTCAAAGTGCCAGTTGTGCTGGCGCTCAACAAGCTGGACTTGCTCAAGCCCGATCAAGTTATCCCACACATTGAGGCGTACCGCGCCCTGATGCCAGAGGCGGACTGGGAGAGTCTGAGCGCGGCAAACGGCGACGGCGTGCCTGCGCTCCTGCGGCGCGTGATCGAGAAATTGCCGCCCGGACCGCTTTACTACCCTGAGGATCAGCTCAGCACGACGGCACTGCGCGATATCGCCGCTGAGATCGTGCGCGAAAAAGTGCTGCTGAACCTTGAGCAAGAGGTGCCACACGCGGTCGCTGTTGAGGTCGAGGAATTCGCTGAGCGCAGTCCCACGCTGACCTACATCCGCGTTGTGATCTACGTCGAGCGCGAATCGCAAAAGGGCATTTTGATCGGGCGGGGCGGCGCAATGCTCAAAAAGATCGGCAGCGAGGCACGCGCTGAGCTAGAGCAGCTGCTTGGCACGCAGGTCTACCTTGAGCCGTGGGTGAAAGTGCTGAAAAACTGGCGGCAAGATGAGGCGCTCCTAGCCCGACTGGGCTACAAGCTGCGCCCACAGTGATCAAGGCATTTAAGGGGCGTCCCAGTTGCCTGAGACGCCCCTGACAGCCTCACTCCGCCAACATCTTGCGCAGCACAGCCGGCAAAATGCCGCCATTGCGATAGTTATCAATCTCAACCTGCGAATCGAGGCGGGCAATCGCGCTGAAGGCAAACGACTCGCCGCTAGGGCGCTCCATGCGCACTGTGACCTCAGCGCGAGGCGCCATGCCGTCATGAATGCCCTCAATGTGGTAGATTTCTTCGCCCGTCAAGCCGTAGGTCGTGGCACTCTCGCCCGCCTTGAACTGCAGCGGCAAGACGCCCATGCCGACCAAGTTGCCGCGATGAATGCGCTCGAAGCTCTCCGCCAAGACTGCGCGCACGCCCAAGAGCGCCGTACCCTTAGCTGCCCAGTCGCGGCTGCTGCCCGTGCCGTATTCCTTGCCCGCGATCACGATCAGCGGCGTGCCGTCCTGTTTGTAGCGCATGGCGGCGTCGTAGATGCTCATCTGCTCACCTGTGGGCAGGTAGCGCGTGTAGCCGCCCTCTACGCCGTCCAGCATCAGATTCTTGATGCGGATGTTGGCGAACGTGCCGCGCACCATGACGCGATCATTGCCGCGCCGCGTGCCATACTGATTGAAATCTTCCTTGCGCACGCCCAGCGAGAGCAAATACTGACCAGCAGGGCTGTTCACAGCGATGTTGCCCGCAGGCGAGATATGATCAGTCGTGATCGAATCGCCCAGCAGCGCTAGGACACGCGCATTGCGAATATCGCTCAGCGGCGCCACCTCGATTGTGAAGTCATCGAAGTACGGCGGACGCTGAATGTATGTGGACTCCTCTGACCAAGAGTAGAGCAGATCGCCTTTGGTCGGAATGGCGTTCCAGTCCTCATTCGCCGTCTCAATGCCGTTATAGAGCCGCTGATAGACCTCAGGCTTAGTCGCCACGCGCATGTATTCTTCCAGCTCAGCCTGCGTGTACCAAATCTCGCGCAGATAGACGGGCTTGCCCTCTTTATCGTAGCCAATTGGCTCATGTTCGAGGTCAATATCCACTGTGCCAGCTAGGGCATAGGCGACCACAAGCGGCGGTGACGCCAAATAGTTCGCCTTGACTAGCGGATTGATGCGCCCTTCAAAGTTGCGGTTGCCGCTCAGCACGGCAGCAGCGACAAGGTTATGCTCCGTCACAGCTTGCGCTACCTTCTCCGGCAGCGGACCGGAGTTGCCGATGCAGGTAGTGCAGCCATAGCCCACCACATGGAAGCCGAGCTGCTCAAGGTAATCCATCAGACCCGTCTCAGTGAGATACTCGGTCACCACACGCGAGCCGGGCGCCAGACTGGTCTTGACATACGGCTTGACGGTCAAACCGCGCTCCACAGCTTTCTTAGCGAGCAGACCGGCGCCGAGCATCACAGAGGGATTGCTGGTATTCGTGCAGCTGGTGATTGAGGCGATCACCACAGCGCCATGCGATAGCTCAACTGTATGACCGTTCTGCACAGTGACGCGCTTGGCGCGCTCTTCATCGCTGAGGGCATAGCCGCGAGCGCTGAGCGGCGCGCTGAGCGCATCTTCAAAAGAGCGCTTCAGGTCGCTCAGGCGCACGCGATCCTGCGGACGCTTCGGACCTGCCAGACTCGGTTCGACGCTGCCCAAATCCAACTCAATTACATCCGTGAAGACGGGCGCGGGCGTCTCATCAGTGCGGAATAAGCCCTGCTCCTTGCAGTAGCGCTCCACCAGCTGCACCTCCGCCTCAGAGCGCCCTGTGCGCCGCAAGTACTCCAGCGTAATGTGATCCACAGGGAAGAAGCCCATTGTCGCGCCATAGTCGGGCGCCATGTTGGCAATGGTAGCGCGATCTGGCAGAGACATCTGGCTGAGACCCTCGCCGAAGAACTCAACGAACTTATCCACCACGCCTTTCTTGCGCAAAATCTGCGTGATGACCAGCACAAGGTCAGTGGCGGTGGTGCCTTCGGGCAACCTGCCCGTCAGTTTGAAGCCGATCACTTCCGGCAAGAGCATGTAGTAGGGCTGACCGAGCATGACTGCCTCTGCCTCAATGCCGCCCACGCCCCAGCCGACCACGCCCAAGCCGTTGATCATGGTGCTGTGCGAATCCGTGCCGACCAAGCTATCTGGGAAGGCGACTGTCTCGCCGTTTTCAGTCTTGCGCTGCACGCCCTTCGCCAAATACTCAAGGTTCACCTGATGGACAATGCCTGAGCGCGGCGGCACAACGCGATAATTCTGGAAAGCAGTCTGCGCCCAGCGCAGGAACTCATAGCGCTCATAGTTGCGCTCAAATTCCAGCTTGCTGTTGAGCATCAGCGCGTCGCGGCTGCCGAAAGCGTCAATTTGAATCGAATGATCGATCACGAGGTCAGTTGGCACAAGCGGATTGACCTTGCGCGGATCCTTGCCCAGCTTGTGCATGGCGTCGCGCATGGCGGCGAGGTCTACCATGCACGGCACGCCTGTGTAGTCTTGCATCAGGACGCGGGCGGGCATGAAAGGCACCTCACGCGGCGCGGGCGTGGCGGCGTTATAGGTCGCCCAAGCGATGACGTCATCCTCAGTGACGTTATAGCCGTCAAGGGAACGCAAAGCGCTCTCCAGCAGCACCTTGATCGAAAATGGCAAGCGCGAGACGGGCGCAATTCCAAGTTCCTCAAGGCGATTGATGCGGTAGAGATAAGCAGTGCCGCTACCGGTCTCAAAGGCGGCACGTGCGCCGAACTTATCGTACTTCTGGCTCATAGACAGATCATCCCGTTCCGACAAAGCGTGTGAAACTTAGGTTTAATTGTAGCGTAAGATAGCGCGCCTTTTCCAGTTGAGAAAAGCAAAGGCGAGGCTACACCTCGCCTTTGAAAAAGCAGCCTATCGCAGAGCTGAGCGAGAGATCACGGCGCGTTCAGCTCAAAATCCCAGCGGAATTCGTTGATCTGAATGCTATCAATGGCGCTCTCGATGTAGTCCTTGCCCTGTGCGCCACGCGAAGGATAGCCGATAGCGATTGAGATGGTCGCTGTGCCGAATACGCCGTCAGGCTTTATCACGGGTTTGAAGCCGCGCTTGCGGAACTCGCTCAGCACCTCCCGCCACGTCTTGGGACGCCCATAGTCAGTGTGCTGATACGGACAGGGCATATGGCCGGGCGCATCGGGATTGTAGTTGTGGACAGTCCAGCCGCGGGCCGTCATCGGCGACTTGCGATTCCAGCGATTGGAGACGGTCGCGCCGTTAAAGTCAAGACGGCAATTGGCTGTGGTCTGATCGCCACCTGCCTTGACGTACAAGTTGATGAACCAGTCGTTATCGGGCTTGCCCTTGTGATAGGTCGCGTAGTCAATGAACAGGATGTTCAGCGGCTCGTTGACGTAGTCATAGCGCTGCAAGCCGACCATGTCGTTGCCGTCAACCGTGGCGATGAAGCTCTCTTTGCCCAACGGCGGTCGGCCCGGACCTTCGGCGAACTTGAAGAAGCCGCCGTCTACTGTGAAGGTGCCCCAGCCCTGCATATTGCCCGACGTAACCACAAAAGTAGCGACCACGCCCGCGTTAACAGCCTGCCCTGCCCATGCTACTGCCAAAATGAGCGCGATCGCCGTTGCTAACTTGATAAACTTGCCCATGCTACGATACTCCTATCTCTCAACCTATTAGAGAGCAGCCTGCTAAGACCTCAGCAGGCTGCCGCATTCTAATTGACTACTGCGTGCCGCAGTGAACGAGCTTGGCAAAGCCGTGTTCTGGGCGTCCGCTGGCGTTGTATTGACCGCCTGTCCAAGCGACCCAGATGTGACCTTGCGGACCCATGCTGGCTGAGACGATGCCATCTACGCCCCTATCGAGGTAGATGCCTTCCTCGCCTGCCTGCTTGAGCGCCTCAAACTCGAAGATGCCCAACAGGAAGCCGCGGCTGCGATTGTTCACGCCGTAGATCAACACGCGCTTCGCCTCGCAGTAAGCAGCCAGACGGTCGCCGGGGCGCGGATCGTAGCGCCCATCGCCGGGATCAAAGAACGACGCAGGCGGCGGATCAACTTCGAAGTCCCATGTAATGCCGTTGATGGTCACAGCGTCAATCACGCCGTTCAAGCCGGGCGTGCTGAATTCGAAGATTTGAAGCACAATCGTCGTGCCGCTGCTGTTGGGCGCAAGAACTGCAGAGGGATATGCAGCAGTAACTGCTGACCAATCGACTGGAGACCCCCAGTTAGGAGAGGCATTGCAAGGTCCTGAGGGAGCTGCTATTTCGTCACTGCGCCAGACCCAGCCGCCGCTGGGCGTGTAGCCGCCTGTGGCAGCGGTTGGCACGCGCAACAGCCATGTATTCGCAGGTCCGCCAGCATGGACGTACTCAACAGCACAATTGGCACTGCTAGGGCTGCCAGTTGTATTGATGTACAGCTTGAGGCGCCAATTATCGCCTGTGGAGTTATTGTAATAGGTGCTGTACGAGATACTCATCGCGCTTAGCGCCGTGCCGACAAAGTCGCCGCGCCCAATGCCTGCACCGCCTAGGTTCGGAACTACTAAAGGCGAAAAGATGCCAAAGCTGCCCGTTCCAAGCGGCGGCGCGCCCGGACCGTAGCCGAAAGCTGGCTTTGGCGCGCTGCCAAATTCATACGAGTACCAGCCCGCTGTGCCGCCCGGCCAGACGATCTTGACGCTCGACTGTGCCTGCGCTGATGGCGCCTCGATCAGTGCCACGCTTGCCAAAACGACGATCATTGCGATACGAATGAACTTCAACATAGCCGATGTCCTCATCTTTGCTCGACTTTTCAGAAAATCCTACCGCAGGCGCCTGCCCAAAGTGACGGCAAGCGCCTTGCTGCAGGATGATCAAATGCTCACTTGCCCGAAGGCTCGAAGTCCCACGTTACGCTGTTGATCGTGACGGCGTCAATGGCGGCGTCGTGACCTGCGTGCGTGCCTTGTGAGTTGTAGCCCGTGTTGAACGAGACAACCGGACCGCCGGGCTCTCTCGGTTTCAGCGCAGCATCGGGATACGCCTCGAAGAGCCGCTTGATTTCGCTGAACGACTTGCTCTGATCGTAGCCAACGATGATCGGGCAGCGCCGTGGCTCAACGTGATGGACTGTCCAGCCGTAGTTGAAGAGCTGCGGATTGGTCGCGTCGCGGAACGTCCATTGATTTTTCTCGGTAGCATCCACAGCGAAGTCAATGCGGCAGTCAGCCTCATCCTTGCCGCTAGAGCTGACAAACAGGTTCAGGTACCAATCGCGCTGGTTTTCGCCGCTGCGATAGGTGTGGAAAGAGATAGTGTTGATCTCGCTCAGCTTGGTGCTGACCAAGCCGAAGTTCATGATCAGCATGATCGAGGGGCGCTCATCCAGCTGGACGCGATAGCTGCCCTTGCCCAGCGGCGGCGCGCCCGGACCTTCCACAAAACCAAAAGAGACCATGGCACCTTCGTTGACAGGCACGAGTTCCCAATCGGTCAGCGAATCGGGCGAGACAAGGCGCACGATCATATCAGCGCTCAGCTCGAAATCCCACGTGGTTTCGTTGATGGTGATAGCATCAATTGCCGATTCGTGACCGGCGTGCGTATTCGGACCGTTGAAGCCCGTGTTGAAGGCGATCACGGGCTGAAACTGTGATGGCGGACGGAAGATCGTATCAGGATATGCTTTGAAAGCCTCTAAAATGCCTTCAAACGAGACATTCTTATCGTAGTCAATCGTCACAGGGCATTCTTTGAGGTTTGTGTCAGCGTGATGGACAGTCCAGCCGTAGTTATAGATGCTGGCGTCGGTGGCGGGCTTGAACTGCCAGACGCCTTGGTCGCCGGGCGGCGTGGCGAAGTCAACGCGGCAATTGGCATAGGGGCGATTCGGGTCAGTGCTGAGGAAGAGATTGATGTACCAATCGTGCGCTGCATTGCCGCCGCTGCGGTAGGTGTGGAAAGAGATCGTCTTGATCTCGGTCAGCTTGCGGCTTTCCAGATCGCGGCGGACGAGCATGACCATTGAGGCACGTCCATCAAGGCGGACTTGATAGCTACCTTTCCCCAGCGGGGGCTCGCCCGGTCCTTCCGTAAATTTGCTGAGCGGAATGTTGCTGGGCTGAATGTTGATGATCTCCCAGCCTTGCAGGTAATCGGGCGTCACAGTGATGGTAGCTGCCTCAGCGCGCTGGGGCGTCCCTAGTACAGCGAGCACCAGTGCAGCGATGAGCATGAAGCAGCTGGTAATGCGATGCATAAACTTAAGCCTCCTCCTGAAAAGTTAGTTTTTGAGAGCGCTCTCAAAAATTGATAAAGCGCTTTACACTTTATATACGAAAAAAACTATGTGCAGATCAACAATTCGATCTTGTGAAAATGCACAAATAGAATATGCATTAAAGAGCTATTCGTCGAACAACTCGCCGACGCTGCGTCCCTCATGGGCGCGCTTGATCACCTCCGCCAACAGCGGTGCTACGCTCAAAATGGTCATGTTGGGCAGCCGCTTTTCAGGCGGAATCGGCAAGGTATTGGTGGTCACGATCTCTTTGATCGGCAATCTGGAGAGCCGATCAACAGCTGGACCGCTCAAAACAGCATGCGTAAAGGCGACGTAGACATCCCGTGCGCCGTTATCCAGCACCACATTGACAGCGTTGACAATGCTGCCGGCTGTATCGCACTCGTCATCAATGATGATCACGTCCATACCTTCCACATCGCCGATCAGGCTCATCACTTCGGTCTTGTCTTGGTTGCCGATGCGCCGTTTTTCTACCACAGCCAGCGGCATATCCAGCTTTTGGGCGTAGTTGCGCCCTTTCTTGGCAAAACCGAGATCAGTGCTGACCACAGAGGCATTCGCAAGCGCTTTTTCAACGAAATAATCGCTGATCAGGTGGAAGGCGGTCAGAGCATCGCCAGGGATGCTGAAAAAGCCCTGAATTTGCGGCGCGTGCAGATCAATCGTGATGTAGCGATCAGCGCCTGCCACTTGGATCATATCAGCGAGCAGGCGGGCTGTGATTGGCACTCGCGGCTGATCTTTCTTGTCGCTCCGCCCGTAGCTGTAATAGGGGATGACTACTGTAATGCGCCCGGCGGAGTCGCGCTTGAGGGCGTCAATGGTGATCAGCATTTCCATGATGTTGTCGTTAACGGGCGAACACATGCCCTGCACAAGGTAGACATCCTGCCCGCGCACAGAGCTGCGCAGCTTGACGAAAATATTCTCGTTTGAAAAGCGTTGAACCTCGCAGGTGCTGAGCGGTATTTTCAGGTACTCAGCAATTTCCTGCCCCAGATAGGGATAATGCGAGCCTGCATAGAGCTTGATCTCGCCATACTGACCGGGCGCCGCTTTATAGCCAGTCTCAGAAGGTGTGTACTTTGTGCCGGGCACTCTGCGCGATTTGGTTGTCATAGGCTTTTACTAGCGCGGCGGTCGCACCACCCTTGCGCCTTAGGCACGCCGCGCTCCTTTCTGTGAGTGGCGCGTATTATAGCTTAAGGCGGCTTAAGGCGGCATAGTCAGTTTGAGCGGCGCACCTCCCTTGACGCTGCATTGTGGCACGTGCTAAGCTACAGGGCATGATCGCTCAAATGAGACAAAAAGTTCGTCTGCCTGCGGCGTGGCGCAAATGGCTCACAATCGGCATCGGCATTAAGCGCTGGATCGTCCTGCTTGCCTTCAGTTTTGTCGCGCTCAGCTTTGCCCTCGCCCTGCTGCTGACCCTGATCTTCCTGCGCACGGCTGACTTACTTGCTCTTGATAGCGTTCCCTTGCTTGCGCTCAGCTTGACTCTGGGCATATCAGGGAGCGTAGCGCTCTACATCGGTGCGACGCGCCTGAGCCGTTCGATTCTTGCGCCTTTGCTGCGCGGACGGCGTGAAAGTCTAGTGGATTTGATGACCGATCATGCGCGGCAAGCCAACGGCGTGCGTCTGGTGGCGCTAGGCGGCGGATCGGGCTTGCCCTCCGTCTTACGCGCCTTCAAAGGGCAGACGGGCAACATCACAGCCATTGTGACCGTAGCCGATGACGGCGGCAGCACGGGCATTCTACGCGAAGAGTTCGGCATTCTAGCGCCAGGCGATTTGCGCCAAAACCTTGCAGCATTGGCGGATGACGAGTCGCTCATCACGCAGCTGTTTCAGTATCGCTTCACCAATGGCGGTCTACAGGGACACAGCTTCGGCAACTTATTCCTGACGGCGCTTGCCGATATCACAGGCGGCATGGATCGCGCTGTGATCGAGGCGAGCAAGGTCTTGGCGACTCGCGGGCGCGTCTTGCCTGCCACCTTGCAAGATGTGCAGTTGGGCGCTGAAGTGCGCACAGCGGAGCGCCGTCTGAAGCGTGTGATCGGCGAATCGCAGATTCCCAAAGCAGGCGGGACGATTGAGCGCGTCTTTCTTCTGCCAGAGCGCGCCCGTGCTTATCCTGACTCAATCCGCGCCATTTTGAGCGCTGAGCTGATCGTGATCGGGCCGGGCAGTCTGTTCACCAGCATCCTACCCACGTTGCTAGTGGACGGTATTGTGCAAGCTGTGCGCGCCAGCAATGCGCTTGTCATCTATGTGTGCAACATCGCCACGCAAAAAGGCGAGACTGAGGGCTTCAGTGTGGCGGATCACGTTTTAGCTTTAGAGCGGCATATTGGCAAGGGCGTGCTTGATGTGATCTTAGCCAATAACGCCTGTCCACAGCAGAATGCGGGCGAAAATACGCATTACGTCGCGCCGATGCCACTTGATCACCATCTGCGCTACGATTACGATGTGATCGAGACCGATCTGACCGATCCACAGCGCCCTTGGCGGCATAGTCCAGAGAAACTGCAGCGCGCCATACGCGATTTACTGGCTGAGCGCAAGCTGCACGCCGAAATGCTGCGCGAGAGCTAACGCTTGTGGCTGCGCGCCACTTGGCTCAGCGCAGGCATGACTCAAAACTCTCTCAAAAGAGCCTCCAGCTCAAAAGGTTAGCGTAAAATTTGTACAGCGTACGCTAGACTCCTCGAGGAGCCCACAAGACATGGCAGTGATTGTGATCATCGAAGATAACCTCCAGAGCGGTAGATTGGTCGCCAAGTTGCTCAGCAACGCCGGTCATCGCGCCATTTTGACTGAGACGGGCGAAGATGGTCTGACTACCATCTTTGAGACCTCGCCCGATCTCGTCTTGATTGATCTAGGTCTGCCTGATATTGACGGTCAGACTGTGATCGCCTTGCTGCAACAGCAGCCCGCTCTCGCTAAGACGCGCTTGATCGCTTTCACAGCCTGGCCTGAGGCAACGGCGCATCTCATGGCGCGTGCCTACGGCTGCCATGGCGTGATCACCAAGCCGATTGATACGCGCCGATTTGTAGCACAAGTTGAGGCGTTTCTCACGCCACCTGAGCCTGTTATTCAGCCGCCTAGTCCAGCCAATTCAACGGGATCATCGCATGACGACCCAACCGACCGAGCGACCGCAGAGTAACGCTTTTGCCGTACTTGCCAGCCAATATTCGTTCGATCAGCTTGCCGATATCTACAATCAGGCGCGCGTGGATTACATTGTGCCAATGCCGATGAACGGCAAGCGCATGGCGGAATACGTGCGCGACTACGATGTTGACCTGAACGCCTCTGCAGTTGCGATCAACGGCGATAACGTGGAGTTGGGCGTGTGTATGCTGGGCAGACGCGCTGATCGGGCTTGGATCACGCGCCTAGGTGTGATCCCGGAGCGGCGTGGCAGGCATATCGGGCAATTCCTGACTGAGCTAATGTTAGAGAACGCACGCGCTCTGGGCGCACGGCGCGCTCAGCTAGAGGTGATCAAGGGCAATGAGCCTGCCACGCGCCTGTTCTACAAACTTGGCTTCGAGCCAATCCGCGATTTGATGGTGGTGCGGCGTCCGCCGGGCGCACCAAGCGAGGCGCTGAACATCGCAGGCGCAGCGTTTGAGACGCTTGATAGCGCTCAGATTGCCGCTCTACTGCGTGAGTACGAGCAGACTCAACGCGCCGCATGGACGGAAGAGGCGGTCTCGTTGCGCAATGCAGGCAATTTGCGCGGCTTGCGCGTCGTTTTACCAGGTGGTGAGAGCGGCTGGTTGCTTTTTCAGCGCTTGCCCTTCCAACTGACCCATTTTGTCTTTGGTGGCACGCTCAGCGAGCCTGTGGTGCAGGCGCTGCTCTATCACTTGCACAAGACTCACAGCGCGCAGGATACCAAAGTTGAGAACTTGCCGATCGATCATCCTGCTTGGCAGGTCATGCAGCGCTTTGGCTACCTTGAGGCATTTCAGCGCCTTGAGATGTACCTGTATCTCTAGACGCGCTATTGCTCACTAGCCGATGTCAGGATTCGCACAGCAATTCTCAATTCAGGGTGCGTGAAAATTGAGCGCGTGACCCGTGCAGTAAGCCAATGTGTGCCTTGCATGGATCAACTTGCCTGCCGCACAAGCCTTCACTTTCGATTGTTAACGTGGATTCGCAGAGCTAATCCGCTGAGTGGCACGCCTCTACTGAACAGCGTCAACGGGCATCCTGCCCTACACAACTCAGCAGCGCTCAGCACAAGATGCAGACGGAGTTACAGCTTTTCCCACCTGCAGGCTTGACATTCTACCGCATACCACCTACTATGGGCTACGCTACAGCGGCATTCGCATTCAGGCATGGCAGATTATGACTGATTCACGTGCCTCAGAAGGGCAGACGCTCAGTGCCGCGCAGTTACGCCTTGTCTCGCTGATCATCGCTGCGTCGTTTGTGCTGAGCGGCGTTCTGGGCTTGCTGCGCGGCGTGATCATCGGCGCGATCTTCGGCGCAAGCGCCGCCCTAGACGCTTTCTACGCCGCCTACCGCCTGCCAGAGATGCTCTTCACACTTGTGGCGGGCGGCGCGCTTGGCTCGGCTTTCATCCCCGTCTTCAGCCGCCACCTGACTCAAGGCGATAATGCGGGCGCGTGGCGTTTGGCGCGGGCTACTCTCACCTCGATCACGTTAATTGCGCTGTTGCTCTCGCTTGGTGCTTCGCTAATTGCCTTTCCGATTGTGGATCGGCTGCTTGTGCCGCAGGCAAGCCCTGCACAAAAGCAACTGACTGCTGAATTGATGCAGATCATGCTGATCACAGTCGCTATTTTCAGCGCCAGCGGCTTGATCATGGCGATTTTGAACGCCAATCAGCGCTTTTTGGCGCCCGCTCTTGCGCCTAGCATGAACAACGTCGGCTTGATCGGCGGGGCGCTGCTGCTCGCGCCTCAGATGGGCGTGCATGGCTTGGCATGGGGCGCCGTGATGGGCGCAGTGCTGCATTTGCTGATTCAGTTGCCTGCGCTGCGTCCGTTTGCGGCGCGCCTGCGCCCAGATGGAACTCTGATCGCCGATGGACTGGGCGCGATCGTCCGTTTGATGCTGCCTCGCTTGATCGGCATGGCGGCGGTACAGCTGAATTTCGTGGTGAATATCATCCTCGCCTCCGCCATGCCTGAGGGGAGTCTGGCGGCGCTGAGTATCGCTTTCACGCTGATGTTCGTGGTGCTGGGCGTGGTAGCGCAAAGTGCTGGCACTGCCATCTTCCCGACCCTCTCGCTCTATGGCGCACGCGGCGAGCTTGAGCGTTTTCGCAGCACGCTCTCAGGGGCGTTGCGCGGCGTGCTGTTCATTGCTTTGCCCGCCACAGGCGGTTTATTAGTCCTAGCGCAGCCATTGGTGAGCGTCCTGTTTGAGCGGGGCGCGTGGTCGCGCACGGATACAGTCGCTACGGCGTGGGCGCTCAGCTTTTTTGCGCTCGGCTTGGCGGCATTTGCCCTGCAGGAGCTGCTGGCACGCGCTTTCTATGCGTTGCGAAATACCATTGCGCCTGTGACGGTCGCAGTGGGAGGCTTGATCCTGAATGTGGCGCTGAGTCTAACGCTGATTCAGGTTGTGCGCGGCGCGGAGGCGGGTCAAGGGGCGCACGGCGGTTTGGCATTGGCAAATGCACTCGCCACAGCTGTGGAGAGCCTTGTGCTGTGGCTATGGCTGCGCCGTAAAATTGGTACGCTAGATGACCAAGCCGTGCTGAGCATGGCGGGTCGAGCTTTGTTGGCGGCGCTAGGCATGAGCGCGGGAGTCTGGGCGGTCAGTCAGCTGTTGGCGCAAGCGGCACCGCTGATTGTCGTGATAGTGTGCGTGCCGCTTGGCGCGCTGCTCTATCAGGGCTTGGCGCTGCTTTTGGGTCTCTCAGAGGCGCGTAACGTGCCACTGAGCATTCTAGGACGGTTCAAGCGAGGCTGAGAGGATGCGAGTCGTGTTGCAGCGCGTGACGCGGGCGAGCGTCACAGTGGATGGGCAGGTGGTTGGAGCGATTGATCAGGGCTTTTTGATCCTGATCGGCGTGCGCAACGGCGATACAGCCGCTGAGGCGAAGTGGCTTGCCGAAAAAATTGCTGTGTTGCGCGTCTTCGCCGATGAGCAGGATAAATTCAATCGCTCACTCTTGGATATCGGCGGCGGGGCGCTGGTGGTCTCGCAGTTCACGCTGTATGGCAACGCAGTTGGGCAACGTCGCCCTAGCTTTATTGAGGCGGCGCCGCTTGCCGTCGCCGCGCCCTTGATTGAGCAATTTGTCGGCTTTTTGCGGCAGGCGGGCGTGCAGCGCGTGGAAACAGGCATTTTCGGCGCTAAAATGCTGGTAGAATTGGCGAATGATGGACCGGTCACGCTCATTTTGGAGCGCGATGCGCCCCGTGACTCATAAACTCAGGATTGAAAAATGCTCACACGCTTAGAACTTGACGGTTTCAAGGCATTTCGCAATTTTGCGCTTGATTTTCAGCCGTTCATGGTCTTCATCGGACCGAATGGCGTAGGTAAGACCAATTTATTCGATGCAATCACGCTCCTGGCGCGCCTTGCTGAGGGCGACTCGCTTGAAGAGGCGATGTTACATGCCCGCGGCGAGCCAACTGAGCTATTCACGCTCTACGCTGATGGCAGACGCGCCGAACGCATTCAAATCGCTGCCGAATTCCTGCTGGATCGAGAGAGTCTGGGCGCGAATGGCAAGCCCTTCACACCGACCAACACGCGCCTGCGCTACGAACTGACCCTTGAGCGGCGCGGCGAAGGTGCGCACATCATTGCCGAGTCGCTCCTGCCACTGCCGGACTCAAAAGACACTTGGGTCAGGGATAACCTCCCGACAAAAGTGCGCAAAGCATGGATTTTGCGCGAAAAGCGCCCGCCATACATCGCTACGGTCGGTGAAGAGGGCGAACTGAGCATCTACCGCAACCAAGATACCCTCACCGGGGGGCGCGAGAGCCTAAAAGTGGGCAGTCTGCAAAAAAGCGCGCTCGGCACGGCTGATCCCGTGCGCTATCCCACCATTCATGCCGTGCGGCAAGCCATGCGGAATTGGCGGCTGTTGCGCTTCAATCCTGAGGTGCTGCGGCAGCCGTGCGCCATAAGCGCTGAAGCCAAACTGCAGCCTGATGGCGCCCATCTGCCCGCTGTACTCGCTCGCTTGCTGCGAGAGCAGCCTGAGGCGGCGGCGAACATCACACAAGTGTTGCAAGGCATGTTGCCACAGGTCAAAGCGATAGAGGTCAGGGCGCTTGGCGATGGCTCACGCCAATTGGTCGAGTTAGTCGGGCAGGATGGTACGCGCTTCTCCTCCCGCGTGCTGAGCGATGGCACGCTGCGTCTGCTCGGCTTGGCGGCACTGTGCTACGACGCTGAACATCGCGGCGTGATCTGCTATGAAGAGCCAGAGAATGGCATTCAGCTGCTGCGCCTGCCCGATATGGTCAACGTGCTGTATGGCTTAGCGCTCAACCTTGAGCGCGAAGTCCCTGAGGGTGCGCAAAATCCGCCGCTGCGCCAAGCGCTTGTGAACACACACTCGCCCAGCATCCTTTCGAGCGTGCCGCCGCACAGCGTCTACTATTTAGGAATGCGCCATGATGAGCGCGGGCAGTGTACCTATGCCGTGAGTGTGCGCCCAGAGCTGATCCCTGATGAGCAAGACCGCTACCGCACGTGGCTACAAATCCAGCAGGAGCTGAGCGGCTCAGCCCAATGATTTTTGAGAGCGCGTGTCGCCTATTCAGGCAATTTTTCATATTCAGGTGGCACGCGCAGAGTTGCCTCCGTATCGCCCAGCACGTCGCGTACGTAAATCTCACGGATCAGCACCACGCCAATCGCTGCCAATGGCACAGAGAGCAACAAGCCCAAAAAGCCGAAAAAAATGCCGAAAATGATCTGTGAGAGCAAGATAATCGCCGGGGGCAACTGAATCTCGCTGCCCAGCAAAAGCGGCGCCACAATCTGCCCGACCACAAACTGAATGCCAAAATAAACCAGCACCACCAACAGCACTTTCTCAGGACTGTTGAGAATAGTGACGGCTAAGACTGGCACCAGTGCCACTAACGGACCGAAATTCGGCACAAAAGAGAACAAGCCGCTGATCACGCCCAGCACGCCCGCCAAAGGCAAGCCCAGCACCAGCATAGCAATCGTGGTCAGCGTGCCAGTCAGGATCATCAAGATAATCTGCGTCTGCAGAAACTGGCGCAGCGTGTAATCCAAGCTGAGCAAAATCTCCCGCGCACGCGGACGGTAACTGATCGGCACAAGGCGCAGCAAACCGCGCCAATGCGGATCAGGATCAGCCACAAAATAAATGCTCAGGAAGACCACGATCAACAAGCTGAACAAAATCGAGACCAAATTCGAGACAAACGGGAACACCTGCCCGCTGACCGTCGCTAAGCCGCTGATGACCTGCTGCGAGAGCTGATTGGCGAGATCAGCCAAACTGACGTCGGTCAAAAAGTCGCGCAGGAAAGGGAAACGCAGGGTCAGGTTTTCAGGCGAAAGCTCACGCTGCAGCACCTGTCCCGCTGAAGGCAGAGTTTGCACCACCAGAATGCGAAATTGCTCAAACAGATCAGGGAGCGCAAGCGCAGAAGCCGCTGAGACGGTCAAACCGATCAGGAAGATGGTCAGCAGCACAGCGACCGTACGATTGACTCCGTGCCGCACAAAAAAACGGATCGGCGTGGTGAGCAAAATGGCGACGATGACAGCCGTCAAAGCAAGCAGCAGCACATCGCGCACCAGCCAAATCGCCAATAGCGCGATGATCAGCGCAAAGGCGGTCAAGAGCCAGCGCACCACGTTGATATCGCTGCGGCGCGTCTCAATTGGGAACATGCGCGTGTTTTGTGGAACGCTTTCGTACTTTAGTTCATTCTAGCATACAGCGCACAAGCGTGCTACCGAGTGAGCAGCACCACAAGGCGCTCCAGAAGCGGCGGGGCTAGGATGAAGGCGCCCACCAAGACCGCCGCCACAGCCGCCAATAGCACAGCTGCGGCGCCTACATCCTTACAAACACGCGCCATAGGATGCAGTTGCGGACTGGCTAGATTCACAACTGCCTCTAAAGCAGCGTTGATGAACTCCGCCATCCAATTCATGGTGATGATGATGACCAAGACCGCCCAATCGCGGGGCGGCAAGCTCAGCCAAAATGCCAGCGCCATGACCGCCACCGAAAAGACAGCTTGAATGCGCGTATTTTTCTGATAGCGCAGCATATAGAGCCAGCCGGCCAGCGCATAGCGCAAACTCTTCAAGCGACTCGTGCTGACTATTGGACTATAATCCTCAGGGCGGGCGTTCAACGTCTCTAGCGTATCGGGATGAAAAACAAAGAGTGGGCGTCTGCCATTGGAGGTCGCTTTTTCAGTCTCCGTCTGTGTCGCCTTCATGGCTATCTCCGAAAGTAAACTGTGGGATGTTGATGCTGGTAATGCCAAGCGCAGCCAGTAGCTCAGCCTGTTTCTGCCACATGCGCGCCTGATTCTCAGCATTATTATGATCGTAGCCCAGCAAGTGCAGCGTGCCATGCACCACCAGCAAGACCAACTCATCCGCCAGGGGATGTCCCAGCTCAGCGGCATGGCGTTGCGTGTAGGGCAGAGCGATGATCAGGTCGCCTAGATAAGGCTGCAATTCAGCGGCAAGTTCCTCTGCCGAGTCAGACGACGAATCAGCAAGGGCGAGCATGGACTCGGTCATCGCCTCTGAAAAAGGCTCATAAGGAAATGAGAGGATATCAGTCGGAGAGTCTATGCCGCGATGCTGATAGTTCAACCGTCGGACTCGCTCATCATCAGTCACGATCAAGGTGAGCGTTGTGCCAGCGCGCACATCATGGGCTGCCAGAGTCTGACTGATCGCCGCTTTCAAGCGCTGAAGAGGCACAAGCGGTCGGTAGGCACGGCGAATCTGCGTTTGAATGGCGTAGCGGCTCATGGAGTGATCCTCTTTTCAGCAGGATTAAGCGCCGTGGCAGGCAACGCCTTAATCTCTTGCGTCTCACGCGGCGGCAAGCTGGGATAGGTAATGCGCGGATGAAAGACGCCCTGCAAACTGGAGACAAACACCTCTTGAATGACCCGCAGGTCGTTAATGGTCAAGCCGCTCTCATCCAGCTGACCCTCCATCAAGCGCGAGTTGATGATCTCCTGCACGACATCAGCGATCTCTTGCTTATCGCGTGTGCGCTTGCTGCGAATGACGCTCTCGCTGGTATCCGCAAGCATGAGAATGGCAGCCTCGCGGCTGCGCGGACGCGGTCCGGGATAGGTAAAATGGGCGGGATTAACAGCGCTTTCATCGCCATTGGCTGCTTCAAGCGCCTTTGTGTAGAAATACAACGTGCGCGTCGTTCCGTGATGTTGACGAATAAAATCAATAAAGACGCTCGGCAAGCGCTCACGGCGCGCCAAGCGCTCGCCCTCAATCACGTGCGCAATGATAATGCGTGCGCTATCACGCGGGGAGAGGGTCTCATGCGGATTGACGCCCTCAGCCTGGTTCTCCACAAAAAAGAGCGGCGCGTGCAGCTTGCCGATATCATGATACAACGCGCCGACGCGCACCAACTGTGCATCAGCGCCAATGCGCTCAGCCGCTAACTCCGCTAAGTTCGCCACTTGCAAGCTATGCTGATAGGTGCCGGGCGCCTCACGCAGCAGGCGCTGCAAAAGCGGCTGACTGGGCTGCGAAAGCGCCAAAAGTTTAATGCTGCTCGGCACGTTGAGCAAGATGCTGCCGATATACAAGCCAACCAAGCCCAAGCCCGCTGAGAGCAAGCCGCTCAATAAGCCCGCAGGTATAACCAACAGCAGGCGCGTCGGCTCTGTGGTATTCTGCAGCAAGCCGAACAGCAAACCGACCACAATATTCACGCCGCTGATCACCAGACCCGCCACAAAGTAGCTCTCAAGGCGCTCAGCGCGCCGCAAAGCAAGGATCGCAGCAACGCTGCCGGCGCCCGCTAAGACGGTCAGCTCTAACGAGGCATTCAGCGTCAAGCCGATCAAAAGCGCCAAAGCAGAGCTGGCAGCAAAAGCGACTCGTGCATCGGTCAGCGCCACTACGATCAGCGCAAATGCCGCCACTGGATACGCCCTAGAGATCACATACTCAGGCAGTGTGTATAGCCTTGCGCCGCTCAAAAAAATCAAGAATAGAGCGCCCAAGAAAATCAAAAGCGGCACATTCTCCAGCAATGTGGGATGATAGCGCCGTGCGTAGATCGCGCCAAGCATCGTGATCAGCACAACTGCCATCAGCGCGCCTGCTAAAATGCGCAACCGCTGATCGGGCGGCTGAATCAGCTTTAGTTTGGTCAGCGCCTCCAGATCAGCCTCAGTCACAAGCGTGCCGCTGCGCACGACCAGCTGTCCCTGCAAAAAGTTGCGCGTGACGGGCTGCACTGCATCAGCAGCAGCGCGCCGTGCCGCACGGGTGCGCTCTTCATTCAAAAAAGCGTTCGGCTTGATCAGGTTGCGCACAATGTTGACGATCACTGTTGCTTGGGTCTCGCTGACTGTGAAGCTGACAAGGTTCGGTAGGCGCGCATAGACCTCTGCCAAATTATCCTCACGAATCTGATCGCGCATGGTGCGCTCCAACAGAGAGATGACCTGCGCGTCCACCTCGCGCCATTCGCGGTCGCTCAAGCTGAGCAGCGTGGCAGGCAGATCATCGGGAAACGTGAAGCCCTCAATGGCGCGCAGGTCAGCCACACGCTGCGGGAGCGTGCCATAAGGATCGGCGCGCACATTCTCGATGTAGGTCAGCACTTTGCGGGCATGTTGCACTTGCTGGCGCAACACACTCGGATTAGGCGGATCGTAGATATCGCGGACGGCGTCGGCAGCAGCTTGGCGGGCAAGCCGAGTCAGGACTTCGCTCTCATAAGTGATGCTGATCGGCGCGAGAATATCGTAAGGCGCGACCTGCCCTACACTAAGCGCGACAGGCTCAGCAGGCGTGAGTGTGGTGAAGGCTACCAGTGCGCTTGCAGCGCTCAAGAATATTGCGCCCAGCAACGCCCATTGCACTTGCCGCCACGTCGGCAGCCGGTCCAGAAGCCTGATAGGCATCTTGCCACCTCACTTTCCGCTAACGCTGTGCACTAGAGCTGTACAGCTCAGCTGCTCAACAGGGCTTTCACCACCTCGTTGACGAGCTTGCCATCAGCGCGCCCCTTGACGCGCGGCATGAGGATTTTCATGACGTTGCCCATCTCTTTGGCGCTCTTGGCGCCGCTCTCTTCTATGGCGCGCCGCACTTCCGCCTCTAGTTCCTCGCGGGTGAGCTGCTGCGGCAAATATGACTCAATCAGACTCAGCTCAAACTGCTCTTTTTCAAGCGTGTCAGCACGTCCGAAGCGCTGCGCCTCTTCAATGCTATCGCGGCGCTTTTTTGCCTCGCGCATCAGCAAAGCGATCATGTCATCATCTGTGAGCGCCTTCTGACCATCCACTTCTTCTTGCTTCACAACGGAAGTGAGCAGGCGGAGCGCGTCACGGCGCTGAGCATCGCCGCTTTTCATGGCGGCTTTCAAATCCTCTTGTAATCGCTCTTTGAGAGACATGCTTGCGTTTCCTTGCGTTATGTCTTGATCTTGCTATTGGATATCAATTCAGGCAGTTCGTCAAGTGCGCACCTCAGGCTACATCATATGTTACAATAACAGCCGAGCATTTGACCATGAGGCACATCGCATGATTGTGGTGACGGGCGGCGGCGGCTTCGTGGGCAGGGCGCTGATTCAGCGGCTTGCCCAACAGGGCGAACCTGTGCGCGTGCTTTCGGCGCGTGGCGAGAGCGCCTTCCCCAAGCTGGGCAAGACCGTTGAAGTTGTGCAGGGCAACCTCTACGACCCTGAGAGCCTTTATCGTGCTATGATCGGCGCGCATACCGTCTTTCACCTTGCCAGCGCGCAATGGTGGGGCCGAAAGCGCGATCTGGAGCGTATAGACATCCGCGGCACGCAGAATGTGATCGCGGCTGGGCGCTCGGCGCGCATTGGACGCATCGTTGTGCTGAGTCATTTGGGCGCAGAGCGATCTTCCGCCTTCACGCTCTTGCGCGTCAAGGGTCAAGTTGAGGAGATCGTGCGCACAAGCGGCTTGGCTTACACGATCTTTCGCAGCGGCATTGTCTTTGGGCAAGGCGATACGTTTGTGAATGGCATTGCGCAGCTCTTGCGCGCTAATCCATTCATTTTCTTGCAGCCGGGGCAAGGCGAGAGCTTACTTCATCCGCTCTACATCGGCGATCTGATTGAGGCACTGGTGCGCAGCATGGAACACATTGATACGGTTGATCAGACGCTCAGCATCGGCGGACCGGAGTACATGACCTTTAACGAGATGGTGCGCACGGTCATGCGCGTGACTAACGCACAGCGCCTGATTGTGCCTGTGCCGCCGTGGACGTTGCGCGCCTTCGCAGGCTTGATCACTCGCTTTTTCCCGTACTTCCCACTGGCGCTGCAGTGGCTCGATCTGCTCGCCAGCAATCGGACTGCTTCAATGAGTACGCTCTACGATCTCTTTGAGATGCAGCCGCGCCGTTTTGAGGATACGATCCTCACTTACATGCGCGGCAGGCGCTATAGCCTTGAGTTGCTCCGCACGCTGCTCCGCCGCCGTCCGCGCCGTGTTGCTTGACGGCTACATTTCCACTGAGAGGCACCATGTCTGACTATGTTATCCGTCCGTTGAAAACGTTTGAAGAACTCAAAGCGGTTGAGGCGCTCCAGCGCTTGGTCTGGGACGATCCGACCACAGTCATCTATCAGCACATGCTGATCTCGTTAGCGCGCAATGGCGGCTCGATTCTGGGCGCCTTGCACGGCGACCAGCTGATCGGCTTCATCATCAGCTATTTGGGTTTGGAGTCGCCTGAGTCGGAGCGCCCGGCTATGGCGAATTTGAAGATGGTCTCGCAGCGCATGGCAGTGCTACCTGAGTATCGCGGGAAGGGCGTGGGCTATGACTTAAAGCTGGCGCAGCGCCGTCTTGCCATACAGCTGGGCATTCGCCTGATCACTTGGACGTTTGATCCATTGCTCAGCCGCAATGCGCACTTGAACATCCGTAAGTTGGGCGCCATCGGACAAGTTTACTACCGTGACTACTATGGCAGTGACGAGTCAGCGTTGGTCAAGCTGCACAGCTCGGATCGCCTTTTGGCAGAGTGGTGGGTGACCAGCAACCGCGTGGATCAGCGCATTAACGGACGGCGCACCACTTTGACCCTTCAGCAGTATCTTGATGGTAACGCCATTATCTTGAATCCGACGACGGTCAGTCCGCAGGGCTTGCCCGTGCCAGCAGATCGGACAGAGTCGCCGCAGAGTACGCTCGCCCTGTTTGAGATTCCGACTGACTATGACGCGATCATCAGCTGTGATGTCGCTTTGGCAGAGGCGTGGCGGGCGCACAGCCGTGAGGTGCTTGAGCAGCTGATCAACGAGGGCTATGCCGTCACGGATTTCATTCATGGCGAATATGAAGGGCGCCAACGCAGCTTTTATGTGTTAAGCTACGGCGAATACAGCGAGATTCGCATCAGTCGTTTCAGCACCAACTAGAGAGGCTCTCTTGCGTATGGCACACACTTATCCTTTGCAGTCTCAGTCGCCCGTGGCGCATGTGCGCTTGCATCCGATCGCCATGCCGCTGGTCGAGATGTTGGTGACCAGTTTTGGGAGCGAGGCGCGCCATGACGCGCTACGCGCTGCTGTGTTGGTCGAGCTGGAATTGGCTAGTGGCGTCACGGGCTGGGGCGAATGTGTGGCGTCTTGGGCGCCGCGCTACAGCTACGAGACCACTGAGACCGCTTTACACATCCTGCGCGTTTTTTTCGTGCCGGCTGTGCTTGGTCAGCACGATTTGGGCAGGTTGAACGCCTTTCGCGGTCATCCAATGGCGCGCATGGCACTGGAGGCGGCATTTTGGTCGGCTGTGGCGGCGGAGCGCGGCGTGGCATTCGGCGATCTGCTCAGCGGCGGCGCAGCGCGCAAGGAACGGGTCAGTGTGGGCGTGAGCATCGGCATTCAGCCCAGCATTGATGCCACACTCGCCGTGATCGAAAAGCGCCTGCAGGAGGGCTATCGGCGCATTAAGCTGAAGATCAAGCCGAATTGGGACGTTGAACTCATGCGCGCTGTGCGCCGCGCCTATCCTGATATCGCGCTTATGGCGGATGCCAACAGCGCTTATACGCTTGATGACGCGCCGATCCTCAAGCAGTTGGACGATCTCAATTTGATGATGATTGAACAGCCGCTTGGTTATCTTGACTTGTATCAGCACAGCAAGCTGCAGGCACAGCTACAGACCCCGATCTGCCTTGATGAGAGCATTCACACGGCTGATGACGTGCGCCTGATGTTGCATATTGGCGCGGGCAAGATCGTCAATTTGAAGCCGGGGCGCGTCGGTGGCTTGATTGAGTCGCTCAAGATTCACGATCTGTGCCGTTCAGAGGGTGTGCCATTGTGGATCGGCGGCATGTTGGAGACGGGCATCGGGCGGGCGGCGAATTTGGCACTTGCCTCGCTCACGGGCGTGACCTTGCCAAGCGATATCAGCGCGACCAGTCGTTACTACGATCCTGACTTGACCGAGGAGGTCTTTACGCTGAATGCTGAGGATTCGACGATCAGCGTCCCGAAGGGCGCGGGGCTAGGCGTGACGGTCAATCGGGAGCGCTTGGCAGCGGCTGAGGTCGCTTACTATAAGGCTGTGGCGGCTGTGGAGTGAGGGCGCGAGGATGGGCGCGGGGCGCGTCAAGCTGACCGACGCCGAATTTGCGGCGATCTGCGCGTTGCCTGCCAATCAGGCGCGGCGGCTGGAGCTACATGCTGGGGATATCTATGAGATGGCGCCTAGCAGCCAGTTTGCGAGCGTGATCACGTGGCGCTTGAGCAGCTTTTTGAGTATGCATGTGCTGCGCGCCGATCTGGGCATTATGCTCTCCTCTGAGGGCGGCATTCGCTTTGCGGAGGATACTGTCCTCGCGCCTGATATCGCTTTTATCCCGAAGGCGCGCATTACGGGCATTCAGGCGGCGCGCTTTGCAACGGATTTGCCGTCGCTGGTTGTGGAGGTGGTCTCGCCTAGCGATAGCCTTGCTCAGGTGCGCCAGAAAGCAGAGCGTTACTTGCGCTTTGGCGTTGATCTGGTGTGGATTGTATTGCTTGAGGTGCGGTCGCTTGAGCAGCACACTTTGGTGGCGGGTCAGGTGCGCGTTGTGACGTTGACAGAGGCGGATACGCTGATAGGTGGCGCGATTCTGCCTGATTTCAGCTTGCCGTTGCGCGATCTGTTCGATATCGGCTATCCAATTAAGGTTTGACAGGGGTAGAGACCTGAACATGAGCGTCCAGACGCGGGCAACAATGACGGCGAGCGCTTTCGAGGCGTGGTTAGGGCTGCCTGAGAACGCTGAGCGGCGCCATGAGCTGATCATGGGCGAGGTGTTTGAGGTGTCGCCTTCTAGCCAACTCTCAACGTTGATCAGCACAGCGCTGATCCTTGCCTTGGGCAATTTTGTCAAGGCGCGTAATCTCGGCGTGGTGACGAACCCTGAAGGCGGCTTTCGGCTCTCTGAGACGGACGTTTTAGCGCCTGATGTGGCGTTTATCGCTCGTGAGCGGCTGGGGATGATCAGTCGGTGCGGCTTTTTCACGGTCGTGCCTGATCTGGCTGTTGAGGTCGTCTCGCCAAGCGACGCAGCGCGCATGGTGCAGCGGAAAGCAGCGCGCTATCTGGCGTTAGGCGTCCGTGAGGTGTGGCTGATCTACCCTGAGGAACGGAGCGCTGAGATATACCGCCCGTTGCCGCAGGGCTATCAGGTGGTGCCGCTGAGTGTTGAGCAGAGTCTGGAGAGCGGCGCGATTTTGCCTGATTTCAGCTTGCCTTTGCGCGATCTGTTCGATATCGGCTATCCAATTGAGGGAGGAGAGTCATGAGCAACGTAAATGGGACAGATATGAGCCGCTTTGACGGTCTGATAACGTCGTTTATCGGAAGCGGCGTGATGGCGGAGGCGATGATCGGCGGTTTGCTCTCGAAGGGCGTTTTGCGCCCGTCGCAGATCATCGCCGCTGATCCATTGCCAGAGCGCTGTGACGCCTTGCGGGAGCGTTTCGGCATTCAAACGACCACGCATAACCGTGAGGCAGTCCGTGCGGCAGACATTTTGATCTTGAGCGTCAAGCCGCAGGTGCTGGATCGCGTTTTTGCTGATATTGGTGAGCTTGGGAGTATCCCGAAACTGGTGATCAGCATCATTGCTGGGGCGACCGTTGCGCAGATCAGCGAGGGATTAGGCAACCCGAATGTAGTGCGCTCTATGCCGAATACCCCGGCGCGCATCGGACAGGGCATCACAGTGTGGACAGCGACCGAGAGCGTGCCAGAGGCGCGCCGTGAGCAGGCGCGTGCTATCCTTGCCTCGTTTGGCCAAGAGGTTTTTGTGGAGGATGAGCATTATCTGGACATGGCAACGGCGCTGAGCGGCACTGGACCTGCCTACGTCTTCCTCTTTATGGAGGCGATGATTGACGCGGGCGTGCATTTGGGCTTTTCGCGGCGCATTGCCGAGCAGCTGGTCATTCAGACCATGCGCGGCTCAGTGGAGTACGCCGCGCAGAGCCATGAGCATCCTGCGGCGCTGCGCAACCAAGTGACCAGTCCGGGCGGCACTTCCGCTGAGGCGATCTATCACTTGGAGAAAGGCGGCTTGCGCACAGTCCTTTCGCGGGCGGTTTGGGCGGCGTATCAGCGGAGCGTGGCGCTTGGCGCGGGCAAAAAAGTGGCGCATGAGCCGCGTGTGGCGCGTAATCCCGATGCCTTAGAGGGCGATCGCTGAGGCGGGCGCGGCGCAGGCAGATTTGCTCAGTTTGCGAAGGCGTGCTATTGTTAAGCGCCATTAGAATAATTGGCGCTCGCTTTGCCGTGCCAGAAAGAGTGTGTTTATGAGTATTCGCCGTGCTGTTTATCCGGGTTCGTTCGATCCAGCGCACTACGGGCATATTGATATTGCCACACGCGCTGCCCGCGTTTTTGATGAGGTTTTTGTGGCAGTTTATGCCAACCCTGCGAAGGCGAAAAGTGTCTTGTTCAGCGTGGAAGAGCGCGTGGCAATGTTGCGCGAGGTGCTTGGACACATGCCGAACGTAAAAGTTGCGCCTTATTACGGCTTGACTGTAGACTATGTGCGGCAAGTGGAGGCAATGGCGATCATTCGCGGACTGCGCGTCTTCTCAGACTTTGAGCTGGAATTTCGCATGGCACTTGCCAACCGCCGCCTGGCTCCGGAGATCGAGGTGGTCACGTTTATTGCCGATGAGCGCCATTTGCATCTCAGCTCTAGCACAGTGCGCGAGATCGCCTCGCTGGGCGGCGATGTCTCGACCATGGTGCCGCCTGTGGTCAGTGCGGCGCTGGTGGCAAAGTTCAGGGAGCGCCATCAGAACGGCGTAGAGAGCGACTACATGATCAGCCTGCACGACTGAGTGCAGCGCAGGAGGGACTTATGGATATTCAGCATCTGGTAGATCGCCTTGAAGAGCTGATTGATGAGGGACGCCAAGTCTGGTTCACCAAGCTGACCATGATTGATGAAGAGCGCGCCCTTGAGATCATTGATCAGATGCGCATTTCCATCCCTGAGGAGGTTGAGAAGGCGAATCGCGTCTTGAATCAGCGCGACCGCATCCTTGCGCAAGCGAATGAAGAGGCGGCGCGCATTATTGACCTTGCCCGTGAGAAAGCTGAGACGCTCATTCAGCGCGACGCCATCACGCAGGCTGCTCAGAACCGTGCAGCGAACATCATTGAGCAGGCGCGCCAAGAGGCGGAGCAAATGCGCGCCGACGCCGATAACTATGTGCTAGAGGTCTTGCGCGAGTTTGAGAATCAGCTGGTCAAGACGCTCAGCATCGTTAGAAACGGCATCAACAAAATCGTACAAGACCGCGAGGCTGCCCGTGCGCGTGCTGCTGCTGAGCCTGCCGCGCCGTCTAAGCCCGCAGAGCCGCCTAAGCCGCCTTCAGGTCGCGTAGCCACGCCGCCCGCGCCTAAGCCCGCTGAGTCGCCAGTTGAGGTGGGCGCGGAGAGCAAGTCTGAGTAGCTCGCCATGCGCCCGCTCATCATCCGCGATGACGATACGAGCTACTTCACGCCTTTTGAGAAACTGGAGGCGATCTACGGCGCGCTTTGGGCGCAGAATTTGCCCGTCTGTTTGGCAGTTATCCCTTCGTTGCGCTGCGATGTGCGCGTGTTGCACCGCGAAGGCGCGCCTTACGATCCGAGCATCCCGCCTGATTATCGCGGTAACCCTGATACGCATCTAATCACTGAAAACCGCTCACTGTGCGCCTTCTTGAACAGCAAGATTCGGCAGGGCTTGGTCGAGATTTGCTTGCACGGCTACACACACGCCTATCATGAGTTTGCTAGCCGCGACTCCGACTTGCTTGCTGCTAAAGTGCGCGACGGTCTGACCTTGCTGCGTGAGGCGTTCCCTGCTGCGAATGTTCGCACGTTTATCGCGCCGTATGATGTGATGTCGCCTGAGGCAATCCGCGTCGTGCTGGACGCTGGACTGAGCCTGTGTACTGCCAGCGCGAACTTGCGCAGGTCGGCTGAGGTACCGCACTTGCCGCCTTACGCTGCGACGCGCCTCTCAGAGGGCACACGGCTCTTCACTTGTGATGAATACCTGTTCCATCACCGCGACCGCGCTGAGAATTGCCTCGCTAACGCCTGTGCGCGCTTGCAGAGCGCTGACTTTTTTATCCTCAGCAACCACTACTGGTCATTTTTCCACGATTGGCGGAGTGCCAGCACGCGCAGCGACTTGCTGAAGGCGTGGCATACCTTTGCCGCTGAGGCTGTGCGGCAAAGGCACGTCACTACTTTTCAAAGTGCGCCGCTCTAGTGGCGGAAGTGCCGCACGCCTGTGAAAATCAGCGCTGCGTTCGCCTCATCAGCCGCAGCAATGACCTCTTCATCGCGCACAGAGCCGCCCGTAGCAATGATCGCCGTCACGCCCGCTTGAGTCCCGACATCTACGCCGTCGCGGAAGGGGAAGAATGCATCGCTTGCCATGACCGCGCCTTGCGCACGATCGCCTGCTTTTGCCACAGCCAATTGTGCCGCGTCCACACGGCTAGATAAGCCGCCGCCAATACCGACTGTAGCCAGACCTTCGGGCAGGGCGCGTGCAAGGACAATCGCGTTCGATTTGACGGCTTGGCAGGCGCGCCACGCGAAGCGCAGAGCTGCGTATTCCTGCTCAGTGGGGGCGCGCCGCGAGACGACTCGCCACTGGGCGTTGGCAGGGTCGCCGCGATCAACCGTCTGGGCAAGAATGCCGCCGCGCACGCTGCGCAGCTCAAACGGAGCGGGCGGCAAGGGATCGATCCGCACGATACGGCAATTTTTGCGCCGCCGCTGCATCAAATCGAGCGCCTCAGCCGTGAAATTCGGCGCGGCAATCGCCTCAATGAACAAATCGCCTAGCGCTTCCACAAAGACCGTATCCACAATTTGATTGACTGCGATCACGCCGCCGAAAGCCGAGATCGGATCGGAGTCGAGGGCAAGCCGAAAGGCGATGTCGGCTCTGGAGGCGCTAGCAATGCCGCACGGGTTCAAATGCTTGACGATCACAACCGTCGGCTGATTGAATAGCTCCACAGCGCGCCACGCCGCGTCTAGATCGAGCAAGTTATTGTAGGAAAGTTGCTTACTGCCGCCTAGCAGCGTCCCGCCCAGCAAACCGACGCCGCTGGGCGCATAGAAAGCGCCCTCTTGGTGCGGATTCTCGCCATAGCGCAAGGTCTCAACCAGCTCTAGGGAGAGCGTCAAGCGCTCATCTACGCTGAATTCAGTCTGGGCAGAGCCAAGCAGGTAGCGATGAATAGCGGCGTCGTAATCACGGGTGTGGGCAAAGGCCTTGATCGCTAGGGCGCGGCGCGCCGCCAGATCGAGCGCGCCCAGCTTGAGCGCTGCAAAAATGCGCTGATAGTCGTTTGGGTCGCACACAACGGCTACGCGCGGAAAATTCTTGGCGGCAGCGCGCAAAAGTGCCACGCCTCCTATATCAATCTGCTCAAGCGCCTCATCTAAGGTGATGTTCGGGCGGCGAATTGCCTCGCGGAACGGATACAGGTTACAAACGACCAAATCAATCGGTGTAATGCCATAAGCAGCCAGCTCGGCGAGGTCTTCCTCGCGGTCGCGGGCGAGGATGGCGCCATGCAGGATCGGGTGGAGCGTCTTGACGCGCCCGTTGAGCATTTCAGGCGCGCCCGTGACCTGCCCAACTGTCTTGACGTTCACACCTGCACCGTCGAGGATGTGAGCCGTGCCGCCGCTGGCGATCAGCTCCCAGCCGAGCGCCGTCAAGCCGCGAGCCAACTCGATCAAGCCGCTTTTGTCATGGACGCTAAGGAGCGCACGTGGCATGATGATGGTTCCTTTGTTGTGAGTCTAGGGTAGCCAACTGATCAAGGCATCGCGCTGAGCGCCTGTGGTCGCCATGAGCGGTATGGCGCCAAGCGCTTGTGAAATGAATGCAATGTATTGTAAAGCTGAGTGGGGCAAATCGGCAAGGCGTTTGGCATTGCGCACAACTGCACCGTCCCAAGAGGGCAGATCGCGGAAATGTGCCGTCAGCCCATCCAAATAGCGCTGATCGGGGCGGTAGGGCATGGGCGCGCCGCTTGAGTCCGTGTAGTGCGTACAGACTCGAATCGGCACGTCAGGGTAGGCGATATCAAGATGGGTCAGCACAAGGTGCGTGGTACGGCTGACCCGTGCAAAGTAGCCCAAGCAGGGCAGATCGAAGTACAAAATATCGCGGGGACGGCGTGTGGTGGCGCCATACTCGTGCGCGTCCTCACGGATGCGCGAGGCAAGCGGCTCCGGCATGTGTGTGGGCAGACGGCGCGTGCCGACGCTGCTGCTGTAGGTCGCTTTGAGCGTGCTGGCACGCACTGCGATCTGCTCAGGCGCGATCAAGCCTTCAGTCGAGGCGAGAATGCCGCTGAAAGTTGGATCGCTGGCAGTTACATCGGGATAGGCGCCGAAGCGCGGATCAAGCCCGACTGCCTGCGCGCCCTCAAAGATAAAACCATACTGATCGGGCTGAGTCCAGCGCGCTGCAAGGAACGGGTAGCCATCAACAGCGACCATCTGCAAAAAACGGCGCGGCTGCTCTAGACGGCTCAAAAAGTCGCCCTGCGTGCCGACCTCGCGTGTGCCGCGCAGCGAAGGCACGCCGATCGTTTCGATTTGAGCGCCTAAGCCGCCGATCAGCGCCGCGTAAAGCGCATAATGTCTGCCTAGGCGCTCACGCCAATCCTCAGCCAACAGATCGCGTAAACGCACGGGATGTCGCAGCAGCACATCGGCATAGGCAGGCGAGATTCCGCGTCCCGTAGCGCCTGAGCCGCCGCGCTCCCAGCTTTTCAGGGCTGCCTCGAAAGCGCGATGCGTATCAAGGGCAAGCACAGCGTTCACATCTACGCGCAAGGCGAGCTGATGCGGCTCACAGCCCAGCACCTGAGCGACCTGCAGGCTTTCCTCAAGCAAGTCTTCGGGATGAATGACCATGCCCTTGCCCAGCATGCCGAGCGCCGCCTTGTGCAGCGCGCCGCTCGGAATCTGATGCAGCGCAAGGCGCTGATCGTCCACAATAACCGTATGACCGGCGTTTGCGCCGCCATTCCAGCGATAGACGATCAGTTGTGCAGTCTGTTGCGCCAGAATGCCGCACAGTTCATCCACCACGCGCCCCTTGCCCTCATCACCAAAGGCGCCGCCGCCAATGGCGATGCTGTTCGGACGCACCTCGCCCGTCACAGCGCGCAACGGGTCTGTGGAGAGCGGACGATCCACGCCAAATAGCTCTCCCTGCTCATAAATGGCGTGATAGAGCGGAGCAAACGGATCGCTCATCGGTGACGGCGCTCCAGCTCAGCCGCGACCTGCTCAGGCGTAATGCCCAACTGTGCCATCAGGACAAGCACATGATAGGCGAGATCGGCAAGTTCGCTGATAGTGCGCTCTGTACCTTGCCGCGCTGCCGCCAAAACGACCTCAACCGCTTCCTCGCCTACCTTTTTTGCGATCTCTTCTAAGCCTGCTTGAAAAAGCTGCGTGGTGTATGAGCCTTCGCGTGGATTCGCCTGCCGATCCTGTATGACGGCGTAAAGTCTAGCGAGAATCTCGCCCAAGTGTGCCTCACCTTCAGTCTTGGGAGGGGGTCAGCCTGAGCCGACCCCTCAGAGGATATCTAGCGCAGACCGAGTTCGTTCCGAGCGATCACCAGGCGTTGAATCTCGCTGGTGCCCTCGTAAATCTCAGTGATTTTAGCATCGCGGAAGTAGCGCTCGATAGGCAACTCACGGCTGTAGCCCATGCCGCCATGAATCTGGACGGCGGCGTGCGCACAGAACATGGCAGTCTCGCTGGCAAAGAGTTTCGCCATGCTCGCCTCAGTGGTATAGCGCTCGCCCGTCTGCTTGGCACGTTCCTTAGCCAATGCAGCGCTGTAGATCAGCAGGCGCGACGCCTCAATGCGCGTCTTCATATCAGCGATCTTCGCCTGAATCATCTGGAAGCTGCCGATAGGCGCGCCAAACGCCTCGCGCTGCCGCGCATACTCCACTGACGCCTCATAAGCCGCTTCCGCAATGCCAAGCGCCTGCGCCGCAATGCCAATTCGACCCGCGTCCAGCACATTCATAGCGATCTTGAAGCCCTGCCCAACTGTCCCAAGCACATTCTCCACAGGGCAACGGTAATCCTCAAAGATCAGCTCACTGGTGGCACTGGCACGAATGCCAAGTTTCGGCTCTTTCTTGCCAGCAGCAAAGCCGGGCTTATCAGTCTCAATGATGAAAGCCGTGATGCCGTGATGCCGCTTCTCAGGCTCGGTCATAGTGAACAAGATCACATAGTCAGCGACCGGCCCAGAAGTCACCCAGCTCTTGCGCCCATTGATGATGTAATGCGTACCATCTTCGCTCAGCACAGCCCGACTCTTCATATTGCCGGCGTCGCTGCCGCTCATCGGCTCAGTCAGGCTGTACGCGCCGATCTTCGCACCGCTAGCCACGTCACGCAAGTATTTCTGCTTCTGTGCCTCAGTGCCGAACTTCAGCAGCCCATGACAGACAAGGCTATTGTTCACACTCAGAATCGTGCTGGTGGCGGCGTCCGCCTTAGCAATTTCCTCCATTGTCAGCACATAAGCGATGGTATCCATGCCGGCGCCACCATATTCCTCAGGCACCTCAATGCCCATCAAGCCCATCTCGCCCATTTTGCGCACGATATCCATTGGAAACTCGCCCGTCTCATCGTAGTGCGCCGCGACGGGCAAAATTTCCTTGCGGGCGAAGTCGCGCACGGTACGGCGTAGCTCTTCATGCTCAGGCGAGAGCGTCAAGTTAAGCGTGCTAGGATTTGCTTGAACAGCCATGTGAAAACCTCTAAAAATGCTCACAAACTTTAGGGCGGATTATAGCGTAAGGGGGAATAAGATGCATACAAAAAACTGCCAGCAGGCTGAAGGGGGCGATCACCTGCTGGCAGCTAGTTGACCCTTTTAGCCAACGCGGGGACGCGCATTCCGCGCAGGCAATTGGGCGGCTTGAGCGCGCATTCCATTTCATGCTCAACTCAGCGCGCCAAGTTACTGTAGAGTATGTGCGCCGTAGCTGAGACGCGGCTTAAACTGATATGAGAGCGCTATAAGTCTCAGCCTACGCTTGCCCTACGCCTTCCAGCTGCAGGACAATCACGCTGATGTTATCCTCGCCGCCGCGTTCATTGGTCAACTCAATCAAGTCAAGCGTCGCCTCAGTGGGATTATCTGTACGCAACACAATCTCTGCAATTTCATGGTCTTCCAGATGGCGCGTCAGCCCATCTGAGCAAAGGACAAGCCGATCGCCACTGCGCAACGTCTGCCGATATAAGTCTATTTCAAGGTCAGCCGATTGCCCTAGCGCACGGTACAGCACATGCCCCATTGGATGATAGCGCGCCTGCTCTGCCGTCAAGTGACCTGAGGCAACCAGTGCCTGCACAAAGCTATGATCTTGCGTAATCTGGCTGATGGTGCGGTCGTGTGCATCTACAAGGTACAAGCGACTATCGCCGACGTGCGCGACAAGGGCGCGATTATTGCGCACTAAAACGAGCGTGGCAGTTGTTCCCATGCCACGCCGCGAGGCATCGCGCCGTGCGCGCTCAACCACTATCCGATTTGCCTGCTGCACAGCCGTGCGCAAGCGCTCAGCCAGCTCATCTTCGCTGAGCAGGGCGAGCTGATCGCTCCCGCGCTCTCTGACCGTGAAGCTGGCTTGCACCGACTCAACCACCAGCCGACTAGCCTCCTCGCCCGCTGCAGCCCCGCCCATGCCATCTGCCACTAAGGCAAGCGCCACACCATCTAAAGACCACAAGGCAAGGCTATCTTCATTATTGCTGCGCACTTTGCCCACGCTGGTGCGCCCGCTCAGGCGTAACTGTGTGCCAAAATCCTCATCCGCAATGAGCAATGGCGCGCCACACTGGACACAATGCAAGGCAGTTGGCAAGTTATGAGTGCCACAATTCAAGCAGGTCAGTGGTTCGCCATTTAGATTTTCGGGTAGCACTTTTGACCTTGCCTTTCGCAAGCGTTCGATTCGTCCTGGCTCAAATAGGCTGTGATCGCGTCGGCGAATGAAGCGCAGGGCGCCCTCCACAAGGCTGCCAGTGCCGTCTAAACCGTTGACCACAGGGGTATCATCAAGGCGGCGATTGCAGCGGAAACAAAAAACTGCCTGCGGAACGTTCTCATAATTACAGCGCGGACATTTGGGTGCGGCTGTCTTCACACTGGCTCGTCCTTTTGCTTCGCCTTCAACCTAGACTGCGCCGTCAATAGTTTAAGCGCTTTAAGGGAACTTGACAAGTTTTGGTGCTTGTGATAGCTTGTCCAGCAGCCCGTTTTCAAGCCGATGAACGTATCATACGCTCGCTGATAGGTGCTAAATTAGATTTTAGCGCTTAGGGCGTCCATAGCACTGATTTGATAGGATTCTGTAATGCTGCGCTTTCTGACCGCTGGGGAATCACACGGACCAATCCTGACTGCTATTCTCGACGGCATGCCCGCCAATTTGCCGCTGACAGCTGAATGGATCAATGCAGAATTAGCGCGCCGCCAACAGGGCTACGGGCGCGGCGGACGTATGTCCATTGAGCGCGATCAGGTGCATCTGGGCGGCGGCGTGGTAGCAGGCAAGACCACAGGCGCGCCCATTGCTCTCATGGTTGAAAACCGCGACTACCAAAACTGGGCGCAAAAAGATATCCCGCCGATGACCGTGCCGCGTCCCGGTCATGCTGATTTGACAGCATCTGTCAAGTATGGCTACCGTGAGTTGCGCCTGAGCCTAGAGCGCGCCAGCGCCCGCGAGACGACCATGCGCGTGGCTGTTGGGGCTGTGTGCAAGCGCTTGCTGGCAGAGTTCGGCATTCAAGTACAGGGCTATGTGGTCAGCATTGGCGATGTAGACGCCGATCTGCCCGATTTGAGCGATGAGGCAAGCTATCAGGCGCGCTTTGCCGCCGCTGAAGCAAGCGATGTGCGCTGTCCCGATCCTGAGGCGACCGAACGGATGCACGCCGCTATCCGCGCCACGATTCAGGCAAAAGATACGCTTGGCGGCGTGATTGAGGTAGTCGCGCTAGGGCTACCGCCCGGCTTAGGCTCGCACGTGCAATGGGATCGCAAGCTAGATGGGCAACTTCTGGCAGCTGTGGGCAGTGTTCCCTCTGTGAAGGGCGCAGAGATCGGGCGCGCCTTCGCATTGGCGCGCTTGCGAGGCACAGCCGTGCATGATGAGATCGATCTTGCCGAAGATGGCAGTCTGCAGCGGCGCACCAATCGGGCGGGTGGCTTAGAAGGCGGCATTACAACAGGCGAGCCGCTGATCGTTCGCGCTGCGCTCAAACCAATTGCCACTACGCTCACGCCGCTCAGCTCTGTGGACTTAGCCAGCGGCGAGCCGCGCCACATTGACTACGAGCGTAGCGACTTCTGCCAAGTGCCGCGTGGCGTCCCGATCATCGAGGCAATGGTCGCCTTTGTATTGGCGAACGCGCTGATCGAAAAGCTAGGCGGCGACTCAATTGAGGAAATGCGCCCGCGTTTTGCCGCGCTGCGCCGCAATCACCTCGCCGATCTGCCCATGGATAACCAGACATGGCAATTCGGCTATGAATACGGTTTGAAGTGAGCTGCTCTTGATCGCGCAATGCCGCACCTTGTGCTATGATATGTGTGACGTTTCGTTTGACATAGCGAGGGTCGGCTGATGATCAGGATTATCCCGCGCTACAAGTTGCTGTTGCGCTACAACATCAATCCAGAGACGCACGACGCCTACTATACTTTCGTCACACAGGAGCTAGTGCCAAGCATGCAGGCACTAGGATTGTATATGTTCCGCGTCTATCACACTGCCTATGGCGAATATCCGATGCGCCAACTGGAATTTCTCGCAGAAGACCTAGACGCTGTACGCAGCGCCCTGAAGAGCAGCACTTGGCAGCGTCTTGAGGAAAAACTGAAAGGCTTCGTCTCAGACTACAGCCGCAAGCTGGTCACTTTCCGCGACGGCTTCCAGATATGATTGGGCAGCGCTTGCGCAATGCACTGCTGCGACGCGGCTTGCGCTCAGCGCTGAATCTGGGCATTGAAGCAGCCGCTGCAGCCACTGCAAAGCGCTTTCAGCAGCGCTTCAGCGTGCAGCCGCCCCTGACCGTCTATGTGCGCGGCAGCCAAGTGGCAGTGCATATTCAGCGCGGCGATCCGCAGAGCATCTTGCTGGAGGCTGATCTCCATGCCAGCTTCGGCTGGGAATTCCTCACTGATCAGGATGAGGCGGGCGTATATGTCATAGCGCGTCGTAAGCCGATAGTCGGCGCGCTCTCGTGGGCAACTTTCAGCCTGACCGTGCCACCTTACGCCCATCTCGCCTTGCACCTAACGCCAGGCAGTTTGCACCTCGCTCACCTCGAAGGCAAACTGACCCTACCCGCTCAAGTGACCTAACGTCAGGAAAGCGTCAGTTTGGCGGCGCTTCAGATAGCTGAGTCGCTGTACAATGAAAGGCAACGCTTTTGTTCAGGGAGTGTTTGCCATGAGAAAGTTATTACGCGCCGCTTTACTAGCCGTCCTAGTGATGACGGGTCTTGCTGCTGTGCCAAGCGCCGCTCAAGCTGATAACGGCTGTGCGGGCGTAGTGCGCTCCGAGAGCTGCAAGCACGGTCTGCCGGCATGGGAATACGATGCACTTTTGGCGCAGATGCAAGCGCATTCGCCGCGGAGCTTGCCACGAGTCAGTGTAAATAGCGCTGAGCTACGCCGCTACAGCATGTACCAATTGCCGCGCAAGGATGTCACATTCTACGACGCGCCCGGCGGCAATCCCGTTGCAACGGTCAATCCGGGCTACGCCTTCACAGCAGTGCGCGAGCAGCGCGACGGCTGGGTGCGCGTAGATGAGGGGCGTTGGTTGCCCGCCGATCAGCTCAGTGCCACACGCGCATCCAGTTTCAGCGGCGTGCTGCTGAACGGCTATCCGCCGTTTCCGCTCTTATGGATGGCGCGTAGCGTCCATGCGGCTGAGGTGCCGGGCGGCAAGATGTTGCAACGTCTGCCCGTGCTGGTCAAACACACGCCCTATTACATCTTCAAAACCGTGCGCGTAGGCAACTGGGACTGGTATCTGATAGGCGACGGCATGTGGGTAGAGCAGCGCAATGTCGCTGTCTTGGCGCCTGTTGAGCCAAAGCACAGTGGGCGCTGGATCGCGGTTGACTTGTATGAGCAGGTGGCAGTCGCGCTAGAAGGCGGCACGCCCGTCTTTGCCACATTGATCTCATCCGGCTTGGCGAAGACGCCCACACGCGAGGGCATGTTCGCAGTCTGGGCGAAGTTGCGCAGCGGCAGCATGAGCGGCTACGAGGGCAAGCCTGAGCAGTACAACATCCCAGTTGTGCCGTATATTTTGTACTTTGACGGCTCTATCGGCTTGCACGGCACGTTCTGGCATAACGGCTTTGGCTATCGGCACAGTCGCGGCTGTGTGAACCTCTCGATCAGCGACGCCAAATGGCTGTATAATTTCGCTGAAGTCGGCACGCCTGTGTACGTTTGGCGCAGCCGCTAGAGAGCGTGTTGATGCGACGTTTTGTCATTCTCAGCTGGCTAGGTGCGCTGCTGATCGGCGCACTTGGCGCGCCCGTCGCTGCTTATGACGGGCGCAGCAGCCTTTGCGCACAATCGAGCGGGGCGTGCCTGCACGGTCTGCCCGCCCTCCAATATCAGATGCTCTTGCCACAGATGTTGGCACATCCCAAGCCGAACGGACGCTCTGTGCCAGTGGACGCGCAGGCGCTCTATCGCCATAGCCTGTATCAGATCGATCCAAACGGCATTACGCTCTACGATGCACCTAACGGGACTCCTATCGCCAGCTTGCCGCAAGGATTCATCTTTGTAGGGATGCGCCAACAGCGCGACGGCTGGGGCGAGGTACGGCGCGGTCAGTGGGCGCTGCTCGATCAGCTGCGGGGCGTGCCTGCCTCGCCCTTCAGCGGACTGATCTTTGACGCGCCGCCTGCCTATCCCGTTGCATGGGTTTTGCAATCTGCGCAGCCCAGCAGCACGCCTAACATCCCGCCTGAGCCGAACGCGCCTGTCTTGGCACGCTACACGCCCGTCTATGTGTTTGCCACACTAAACGACGGCGCGCAAGACTGGCACTTGGTCGCGCCTGCGCAGTGGCTGCCGGCTCGCCGTTTGGCGCGCCTGATCCCGCCTTTGAAGCCTGCGGGCGTCAAGGGGCGCTGGATCGCGGTTGATCTGGCACAACAAGTGTTGACGGCGTATGAGGATGATCGCTTGATCTTCGCCACGCTGATCGCCTCAGGGCGACCAGAGACTGCCACAGGTGAAGGTTTGTTCCGCATTTGGGCGCGCTTTCGCTGGGATACGCTCTTCGGCGGCAGCGGCGCAGATTATTACTACTTGCCCTCCGTGCCGTATGTGATGTATTTTGACGGCGAGATCGCGTTGCATGGCGCCTATTGGCACGATAACTTTGGCGCGCAGCACTCACAAGGTTGTGTTAATCTCTCCCTGAGCGATGCACGCTGGCTTTACGAATGGACGGATAATTTCTTCGCTGATACGTGGGTCTATGTGTGGCGGAGCAAGTGAGCGCAATGAGCAAGGTCGCTGAGCCGTTTAGCCTTGAGGTGACCATCAGTACGGGAGGCCTGCGCTTTGAGGTGCAGCCCGACGCCCGTCTGCGCACCAATGGACGCTGGACGCTGCGCGGCGATGTAGTGACCTTGCGCGTGCCACGCGGGATACCACGCGCCGTCATCGAGCCGATGATCGAGCGGATCGCGGCGCGCATTCAGCGCAGCCGTGCGCGTGCCGATAAGCAGACCGATCAGGACCTGATGGAGCGCGCCGCTCAGCTGAATGCCCAGTACTTCAATGGCGAGTTGACGTGGCGCAGCATCCGCTGGGTAGAGAATATGCGCACGCGGCTAGGCAGTTGCAGCAACGGCGGCGCCTCAGACGGCGATATCCGCATCAGCACAGCGCTGCGGCGCTATCCGCCCTACGTTTTGGACTACGTAATTGCCCATGAGCTGTGCCATCGGAAATATCCCAATCATAGCGCTGAGTTTTGGGCGTATTTGGCGCGTTTTCCGTATACAGAGCGCGCCCGTGGCTTTTTAGAGGGCGTGGCATTTGCAGGCGGCGCGCCTGAGCTGGATTAGGCGCACGCTTGATCCTTCATGGCTCTTTCACGGGAGGGTTTAGAATGCTTTTGAGGCAACTTTTACGCGGTTTGGTGATACTAGTGGCGGCAATTGGGATCGGGATTGGCGGTCTGGTGTTAGCAGCGCCTAATTCGCAAGTTGATCCTTTGCCGCCTGCCATCCTTGGCTTCACCTCCGATGCGCGCACGATCACGGTTGAGGCAATTGAGTCGGGCGCGGCACAAATTGCGCTCTCTTGGCAGACCGTCGGCTTGACTGATGATTTCAGTCTGCGCCTTTTCGCCCTTGTGGTGAGCGACTGGGCGCCGCTGACCGATCAGAATTTGCCGCCCGTCGGCTCGGCACGGCTGGTAGTGCAGCCCTCGCTTGACTTCGCCCCGCCCACTTACCGCCTCGCCATTTTCGATCGGCAAGGGCGGCTGATCAGCCAGCAAATTGTCACTCTGCCCTATGACACGATGTCGCCTTTGCCCACGCCCCAGATCGTCAGCTTTGAGGCGACGGTCGGCGGCGTGGACTTCGTGGACCTTGGGCAGAATCGGGCGCGCATTCCGGTCATTTGGCGCGTGCGTGGGCGCGTGCCGACCGCAAACCTAGTCTTTGAGCAGCTTCTGCCTGATGGAAGAGCGATCTCAGTGGAGCTGCCGCGCCTGAGTCGCTGGATTCCGTCAAGTGGCGAGGGTGTGGTCGCGCCCATTTTGCCCAGCAACGACGCGCTCAACATTCAGCTACGTCTGCGTGTCGTGGATTTGGCAGATGGCACAGTTTACGCGGAGCAGGTCATCACGCTGCCGATCATTCGTGGTGGCGCGCCGCTCCCCACTGTGGAGGTGCCAGCCCAGCCGCCGCCGCCTGTGGTACTAGCCTCCCCCACGCCTTCCAACTGACCTGATTGTGATAAATGAACAAACGAACGGGCGAGAGAATCCTCTCGCCCATCAAAGTTACAGTTTTTCAAAAGCGGGCGCTCTGTGCGTGAGGGTCTAGAGGTTTGGCTGCATTGGGCAGGCTTCTTCAGCGGCATCTCAAAGTTCCGCACAGATGGCAAAGGGCGCATTTTCATCAAAGATGATCTGATTAATGGCAGTAACCGCAAAGCCACCATCTACATCCAGAACCCTGATGGCGGTCTCAGCCTGTACTTCCCCGATTACGTCATGACAAAAGGCGCCGATCATCAGCTTCATCTTGAGAATGCAAAGCGCCAATAGTCCAGAGACGGATTTGCCAATCCAAAGCCTTGACAGCGCGCTGCCTTTCGCCTATCATTAGAAGCACGCTTGCCGAAGTGGCGGAATTGGCAGACGCGCTACGTTCAGGGCGTAGTTCCCGCTCGGGAGTGTGGGTTCGACTCCCACCTTCGGCACACAGAAAAAGAGCCTGCCTTTCGCAGGCTCTTTTGGTTCAATGTGAGAGGATTTTTGCCAAAAATTGTTTAGCGCGATCCGTCTTGGGCGCATGGAAGAAGCCTTCGGGCGTGTTTTCTTCCACAAGTTCGCCCTTATCGAAAAAGACGATCCGATCTGCCACCTCACGTGCAAAGCCCATCTCATGGGTCACTACCAGCATGGTCAGACCGCTGCGTGCGAGTTCGCGCATTACGTCCAGCACTTCCTTGATCATCTCAGGGTCGAGCGCGCTGGTCGGCTCGTCGAAGAGCATGATCTTGGGCTGCATAGCGAGCGCACGCGCAATTGCCACGCGCTGCTGCTGACCGCCGCTCAGTTGCCCTGGATATTTGTGCGCTTGCTCTGGTATCTTGACGCGCTCTAGCAGCTCAAAGGCGATTTCCTCTGCCTCGCGGCGCGGGCGCTTGCGCACCCAGATCGGCGCAAGCGTGATGTTCTGTAACACGGTCAGGTGCGGAAACAGGTTGAATTGCTGAAAGACCATGCCGATCTCGCTGCGAATAGCTGCGATGTTGCGCACGTCATTGGTCAGGCGAATGCCATCTACGATGATATCGCCGCGCTCATGCTCTTCAAGGCGGTTGATGGTGCGGATGAAAGTGGACTTGCCTGAGCCGCTCGGTCCGCAGATCACCACTACCTCGCCCGCCGTCACTTGCATGTTGATGCCGCGCAAGGCGTGAAAATCGCCATACCACTTGTGGACATCGCGCACGATGATGATCGGGTCGTTTTTGTGTGCCATGCTCGCTTGCCTCAGCCAATTTTGCGGATCGCGCCGCTGCCACTACGCTCTAGTTGGCGCGCCGCGTAGGACATACCGTACGAAAAGACGAAGTACACAATCGCAATGAAGATGTACACCTCGCGGTGCTTGCCGATGAATTCGCTCTGCGCTAAGACCGACCGCGAAATGCCCAGCAACTCAGTTAGACCGATGATCGCCACTAGGGAGGTATCTTTGAACATGGTGATGAACTGCCCGACTAATGGCGGAATGGCGATGCGCAGCGCTTGTGGCAGCGTGATGAACAACGTGGCTTGCACGGGACTGAGTCCGAGTGCTTTTGCCGCCTCTAACTGACCGGGCGGCAGCGCCTGCAAGCCGCCGCGCACGATCTCAGCGATGTAAGCCGCCTCGAAGAGCGTGAGCGCGACCATTGCCCGTAGCACGGCGTCTATGCTGTTATCGCCGAGCGCAAGCGGCACAATCAGGTTCGCTGTAAAAAAGACCGTTACCAATGGCACGCCGCGCAAAAACTCGATGTAGACAATGCATAGCAACTTGATGATCGGATAGTTGCCCAAGTTGCGCCACCAGATGCTGAGGGCGTGCAGCCACTGCAGCGGATTCAGCCACCAGCGCGGCGGCGCCTTGAAGGTCAGTTTGTGCGTGCTGCCGCTCATGCGTCCAAGTGCCAACAAAATGCCCAGCGGAAAGCACGCTACAATCGCCACGAATGCCAGCATGAAAGTCAGCAACAAGCCGCCCCAGCGATTGGTCTGCACAAACGGCAGGATGCCATCTGCATCTGTGAAGCCGCGCACAAGGATGAAACAGACGGGAATGGCGATGAACCATGCGATCAGCGTGTAGCGCGCCGCCCGCTTGCGATTGATCTGCTTGGCAAAGCGCCCGATCCCGTAGCCGATCAGCAAGCAGGCGACCAAAAGCAGCACAGGATCGCGCAGCAAGCTGAAGAGTGGCGCTAGTTGGCTGCTCAGATAGTTGCCGAAGGCGCTCTCGGATAGCTCTGGCAGGCTCTCGGCGGCAAGCGGGATGAAGACGAAGATCAGCACGCCGCCCACAAAGGCGAACGCGGTGCTGCGGAATAGCTTGCCCCAGATTCCCCAGCTGACGCCTGCGATCAGCGTGATCAGCGCGACGGATAGCCCCAGTCTGGTGCCTTGATCGGCGGGATAGGTGCCTTGCATCAGAATGCGGAAATTGACCGTGATGACTGTCCAGTCGGCTTGCGAGATTGACCATTCGAAGAACTGTATGAGCAAGCTGCCGCCGACGATCACAAGGATCACTGTCAGGGCAGTATCAAAGGGCGTGCGGAATAGATTCTTGCGCAGCCAGATGAGCGTGCCGCGCTCCGTGACTGGGCGCGTGACGCGGCTGGCTGATGTCCCTTCGCTTGGCGCGGTTGCCGTAGTCATGAGCGCAAATCTCCTTTAGCGCGTCTTGATCTGGAAGCGGGCGTTTAAGACGTTCATCACGGCGGCTGTGATCAGGCTCAGCGAGAGGTAGATGCCCATCACAATCACCATGATTGGCACAACCGAGACGCTTTGCGCCATAGTGCGCGCCACGCCAAAGACCTCCGCAAAGCCGACCGCTGCGCCAAGACTGCTGTTTTTGGCGAGATTCAGGTACTGATTGGTCAGAGGCGGGATCATCACGCGCAGCGCCTGCGGGATCACGATCAGGCGCAGGATCTGCCCATAGGTGAAGCCTTGTGAGCGCGCCGCTTCCCATTGACCCGTCGGAACGGATTGAATGCCTGAGCGCACAATCTCAGCAATGAACGCGCCCGTGTACAGCACTAAGCCCAGCACAATGGCTACGAAGTTGGCTGAGATGATCGCGCCTTTGCCGCGCACATAGCCAAAACGTCCGATCTCAGGGAAGTCCACTGTGAAAGGCCGTAGAGTGAGCCAAGCGATCACGGTCACGCCGATCATCACGCTCAGCCCAATCTCAGCGGCATAGGTTGTGCGCCCCGTCTCAAGGCGAATAGCGCGCAGCCGCCGCCAGAGCGTGATACCGCCGCCAATGCCGATGATCGTCAGCAAGAGCCACCACATTGCTGTCTCAGTGGCGATCAGATTCGGCGTCGCTAGTCCGCTAGAGCTCAAATAACTCGGTCCGGGCAGAACAATCGGCTCAGTGGCGCGTGGCAAGGTCAGCAGCACACCTGTGAAAATGAAAAAGAGCTGTAAAAGCAGCGGCGTGTTCTGAAAGACCTCAATATAGACAAGCGCTAGCGAGCGCAGCAGAAAATTAGTGGAGAGGCGGGCAATCCCTACGAAGAGTCCGAGCAGTGTGGCGAGAATCAGGCTGAGGATGACGGCGCGCAGCGTGTTGATCAGCGCAACCGCGAAGGCGTTAGCGTAGCTATCCGTGCGCCTGTGCGGCTGATCCACCAAGCCTTCGTCAATCTGGAAGCCTGAGGGCTGCGTTAGAAAGCTGAAGTCAGTGGGGATGCGCGCCCGCGCCAAGCCTTCACTGGTGTTGTTGATCAGCCAGATCGCTAGGGCGATCACAACGATCAGCACAATGATCTGCACAAGGCTGCGCAAGAAGCGCACATCGCGCAGAAAGGCTAAAACATTTGGATCGGAGCGGCTTGTAAGGTCTGCCATAAGCACTTTTCAAAGCAAGTAGCATTAACTTAGCGCTCATTATAGCGTAAAATGCAAGCTGCGCTACTGGCTTCTCAGCCATGTGTGCCTATTGCCTAATGCTCACGGGCGTGATCCATGAACCACTGTTGCGCATCAAGAGGCGGCTCGCCTTCAGCAGGCAGGATGCGCTCATAGGTGCCATCGGGCTTTAATATGCGCGCCTTGACCGTATCCATCATCTCAATAGCGAGGATTTCATCGCGCAGGCGGCGCTTTAGCTCCGGCGCTTGGATCGGATACCATGTCTCCACGCGCCGATCAAGGTTGCGCGGCATGAGATCGGCGCTCCCACAGTAGATTTCTTCATCGCCGCCATTGGCGAAGTAGTAAATGCGCGCATGTTCAAGGTAGCGCCCTAGCAAGCAGCGCACACGGATATTCTCGCTGATGTTCGGCACGCCCGGTCGCAGTGAACAAATGCCGCGCACCAACAGATCGATCTGCACGCCCGCTTGACTCGCCTCATAGAGCAGAGCGATCATGCGTTTATCCACCAGAGCGTTCATCTTGAAGATCAGGTGTGCAGGGCGACCGTTGCGGGCGTGTTCGATCTCACGGCGGATTAATCCGTAGATCGCTGTGCGCAGATGTTCAGGCGCCACCAACAGTTTCTGATAGCGTGCGCCATTGGTGTAGCCCGTCAGACGGTTGAAGAGCAGCGTTGCATCGGCGCCGATCTGCGGATCGCAGGTCAGCAAGCCCAGATCAGTGTAGATACGCGCTGTGGTGGTGTTGTAGTTGCCCGTGCTGAGATGCACATAGCGCCGAATGCCATCTGGCTCTTTGCGCACCACCAGCGAGATTTTCGCATGGGTCTTCAGCCCGATCAGCCCGTAGACCACATGCACGCCCGCGTTCTCTAGGGCGCGCGCCCAGCTGATGTTGTTCTCTTCATCGAAGCGCGCTTTCAGCTCCACAAGGGCTGCTACCTGTTTGCCATTTTCAATAGCGTTCAGGAGCGCCTCCACAATCGGCGATTTGCTGCCAATGCGGTAGAGCGTGCATTTGATAGCAAGCACGTTAGGGTCTTCGGCGGCTTGCTGGAAAAACTCGACAATCGGCGCAAAGGACTCGTAAGGATGATGTAGCAAGATATCGCCGCGCCGAATCGCCTCGAAGATATCGCAGCCAATGGGCAGGTTAGCAGGACGTGAGGGCGTGTAAGGCGGATATTTCAAAGCTGGCACGTCAATATTGGCAAGTTCGAAGAGGTCGCGGGTGCCAAGCGGCTCAGGCAGGACGTACAGTTCATTCGGCGTGATCTCCATGTTGTGCAGCAGCAAGTTGCGCACCGATTCCGACATGCACTCCGCCACGTCAAGGCGCACAACCGGTCCGAAACGTCGTGCGCGCACCACTTCCTCAACGGACTCAAGCAGATCGCTCGCTTCTTCCTCTGCAATCTCGATATCGCTGTTGCGCGTTACGCGGAAAGCGCTTGCCTCCAGCACGCGCATCCCTGAAAATAGCAGATCGAGGTTAGCGGCGATCACCTGCTCAAGCCATACAAACCGATGTTGGTTTGACTCATACCCAGAGCCGTAACGCCTGTGAATATCGCCTAAATTGAGCAGGCGCGGCAAGATATTCGGCACTTTCAGGCGCGCAAAGCGCTCTTTACCGTAAGTATCTTCAAGGCGGACTGCCAAGTTGAGGCTCAGGTTTGAGATATGCGGGAAGGGTCTGCCCGGATCAACGGCGAGGGGCGTCAGCACGGGGAAAATCTCTGCCTCAAAGTAGCGGCGGACGGCTGCACAATCTGCCTCGTCTAGATCGGCGTAATTCAGCACATGCACGCCCGCCTCTGCCAAGCGCGGGAGTATTTCGTTATAGAGATGATCGCGTTTTTGGCGCAGCATCGGCAAGACTCGCTCTCGAATGGCGGCGAGCTGCTCCTGTGGCGTGAGTCCATCAGGCGAGATTTCGTAAACGCCATGCGCCACCTGATCGTACAGCCCAGAGACGCGCACCATGAAAAATTCATCGAGGTTATTGCTGAAAATGGCGAGGAATCGGACGCGCTCCAGCAACGGCAGCTCAGGGCGGAACGCCTCATGCAGGCAGCGCCGATTGAACTCCAGCCAGCTCAGCTCACGGTTGATGTACAGCGACGGATCAGTCAAATCAGGCACTTGCGGCGGCACAGCAGGGAACATCTTTCAAAAAAATCTCTCATCATCACAAACACGACGGTCTACGCTGTTAAGTGTACCAAAGAATGTAGATGGGTGCGGAAAAATCGTCACGCTTGTTGAGCTATCGGTTGTATGGTGTTAAAATAGCGCTTGAGCATCCTACGTAAGCATGAAAGAAGTCTTTTTATGCAGCACATTAGCGAGAGCATCTCCATCAACGCCGCGCCTGAAGCCGTCTGGACGTTGCTGACCACGCCCGATCTGATTTTGAAGTGGTTTGCAGGCATAGATAGTGTGCAAGCCTCGCCCGATTTCCCTGCAGTCGGTTCAACCATTGCTGGCAGCTACAAAGTGCTGGGCATTGAGCTAAAAGCGACGCAGACGGTTCAAGCGATGCAGCCCAACAGCAGCATCCACTACACGCTGGAGGGCGTGGTGAACGGCTCACAGCGCTGGGAGATCGTCCCGACGGGCAGTGGCGTCACGCTGAGCATGAGCATGGATTACAGCATGAGCGGCGGCGTGCTGGGTAAACTGGCAGAGCCAGCTGTTCATCAAGTGAACGTAAATAACGCCAAACAGTCGCTGGCGAACATCAAAGCAATGGCGGAGGGCTAGAGCAGGCGATAAAACCAGTCGTTCAGGTACAACACAGCGACTTGTGTGCCTTTTTCGGGCAATTTGGCGCCGCGCAGATCGTCGCGCATGAAATGCGCCGTGCCGCGCCGAATTTTCAGGTCAGGCAGGATGAATTGGTAGCGCAGCTTCACATAGTAGTGTGAGCCGCGCTCTTCGCCTGTACATTCTACGACTTCGCCGCGCACTACCACGCCGTGAGCCTCATACTGGGTCAGGAGGATATTCTGTGCCAATGCCCAGAGCAACACGGGCAGGGCTAAAAAGGGCGGGACGATCACCATCAACCAGAGCAGTTCGCTCTCAACGGCTTCGAGGCGTCGAGTGGCGAGCGTATTGAGTGTGGGCTGATCGGGCAAGAATTTGACTAGGACTCGGCTGCCCACGAAGTAAAAATCGTACTCCGCGGCGTCTACACTGGTCTCACGAGTGAAGGTACGCCCGTCGGGCAGGCTGAACTGATAGGTGATGAACCATCGCGTGTAGCGCCCGTCTCCTTCGGCGCGTCGCCCGATCACCTCAGCGGTCACGCGCCCACTCCGACTATCCAATAGGGCGTTTTCTTCGGCTTGGCGCACTGCTAACCAGATGAAAAGTAGGCACAGACCCGTTGCCGCTAGAGCAATGTAGAGATGGCGGCGCTGCTTAAGATGACTGCGCGCCTGACCCGCCTCCAAAGCGTATTCGGTATGCAACAGAAAAGCCGCCTGCGGATCGGGATCGATCGAGACGACCGCGGGCGGCGTCTCCTCTGCAGGCACAAGGGCGCTTGGAGCGCTCTCCGGCGCTTGAGCAGCACGTCTTTTTGCCATTTTATACTGTTAGATCGTGATGCGCTCTAGACGAGAGAGATTAGGAATCACAACGGCTCACGCCTTGCCTTGAGGCAGTAAGCGCTCCAGCTCGATCTTCATGCAGCGATCCATCACAACTTTTAAGCCCGCCTCACTAGCGCGCTGGGCGGCTTCCTCGTTCACAATGCCCAGCTGAATCCAGATCGCCTTCGCGCCCGCTGCAATTGCCGCCTCAACGACCTCTGGCACGTCCTCAGCGCGGCGGAAAACATCTACCACGTCAATCGGAACTTGAACATCCGAGAGGTTCGCAAAGACGGGCTGCTCAGGCGTGCTTTGGGCTGTGGGATTGATGGGATAGATCGTGTAGCCGTGTGCTTTCAGGTATGCAGCGACATCATGCGAAGGGCGATCAGGCTTGGGCGACCAGCCCACCACAGCCACATGCTGCGATTCTTGCAGTAGTTGGCGGATTTCTTCGTCGGTTGTCAGGCGCATGGATAAAAAGTCCCTTCTGTTCAGCTAGTATGCCTACACATAGAGCCGCCCATGCGCCGAGTCCTTACTTTGAGCGGCTCACTGCGGCGCGGGAATGCGCAATTGCTGCCCTACGCGGATGAAATCCGTATCCAGCAGACCGTTCGCCTGCCGCAATTGCTGCACAGTAATGCCGAATTTGCGCGCAATGGCGCCGAGCGTGTCGCCCGGGACCACTGTGTAAATGCGCTCGGTCAGCTGCAAGGGCGTGGGCAAGGCTGCAGGGTCAACAGGCGTAGGTGCCTGAGCAGGTGGCGCAGGCGGCGCGCCGCTGCTCACGCGGGGCGCACAGCCGGGCACAATCAGCACATCGCCAGGCTGCAAGCTGTCAGGATTGATGCGCAAGCGTGGATTGACGCGGATGAAATCTTCATTGGTCAGGTTATACATGCGCGCAATCTTGCTAAGCCACTCACGGGGCTGCACAGTGTGCTGACATGGGTTATCAGCAGGCAAGGCGGTCGGTGTGGTCGGCATTTCCGTCGGCACGCTGATAGGCGACTCAGGCGATGATTCGGTGGGCGCCGCCTCTGGGAACATTGGGAAAGCAGTCGCGGTAGGGGCAGGCGGCTGCGTAGGCAACGGCGTGGGCGTATCAGTGGGCGGGATGAAGCCCTCAGGCGGCAACGGCGTGATAAAAGCGGTCGCTGTGGGCGTGAGGATCGGCGTAGCTGTTGGCTCAGGCGTCAAAATGGCGATATCTACGCTCGTTGGCTCGATCTCGCGCCCAGCGGGTTGAAAACAGCCGGCTGCAACAAGCAGCAACCCGCCTGCGATCCAGCCTTTATGACGTAACAGTTTAGCGAACATAGCCCGCCCTCCTGATCCCATCTTACGTACAGCATAGCGCGTTTAGCCCGTTTAGACAATAGGCGCCTGCCTTGCTTACCGCCCTGCCTGATGCTACAATTCGCGCTGATAATCTCTCTACTTGTGCGCCTGACCTTTAGGAAACGCTATGTCTGAAACCAAGCCGACGCGCCCGCCACGCATTCTCTCCGGCATTCAGCCCTCCGGTCAACTGACCATTGGGAACTATCTGGGCGCGCTGAAACAATGGGTACAGCTGCAGCACGACTACGATTGCTATTACTGCATCGTAGATATGCACGCCATCACAGTGCCACAAGACCCCACTGAGCTGCGCGAAGGCACGCGCCGCAACGCTGCGCTCTACCTCGCCTGCGGACTCCAACTGGAACATGCCACCATCTTCGTCCAATCGCACGTGAGCGCGCACGCCGAACTGGGCTGGATTCTAGGCTGCTTCACGCCCATGGGCTGGCTCAACCGCATGACCCAATTCAAAGATAAAGCGGCAAAACAGCAGGCTGAATCGGTCAGTGCAGGATTGTTCACCTATCCCACGCTGATGGCGGCGGATATCCTGCTCTACCAAGCCGATCTGGTGCCAGTGGGCGATGATCAGCGTCAACATCTTGAGCTGACCCGCGATCTTGCTCAGCGCTTCAACAGTCAATATGGCGAGACCTTCACTGTGCCTGAAGGCTTCTTCCCCAAAGCGGGAGCGCGCATCATGGGCTTGGATAATCCTCTTGCTAAGATGAGCAAGAGCGATCCAAGCGAGTATCACGCCGTCTACATGCTGGATGAGCCTGATCGCATCAAGAAAAAGATCATGCGCGCCGTGACCGACTCCGGCAGCGGCATCTACTTCACAGACGATCCTGCCAAGGCGGGCGTGAACAACCTGCTGACCATCTATCAAGCATTCACTGATGAAACAACCGAGTCAATCGAGGCACGTTTCGCAGGCAAGGGCTACGGCGACCTGAAAAAAGCAGTGGTAGAGGCTGTAGTGGAAGGCTTACGCCCGATTCAGGCGCGCTACCGCGAGCTGACCGCTGATGGCGGCTTGATCGATCAGGTTTTGGCGCAAGGCGCAGCAAAGGCGCGGATCGTGGCAAATGCGACCCTGAACGCTGTCCGTGACCGTGTTGGCTTCCTGCCCGCGATAGATCGTCCCTGAGTATGCCTGACGCTGAGCGCCCGTCGGATGCTGCCCAGAGCGAGCCATATACGCCGCCGCCGCTGCTCGGCTGTCTGTACTGTCACACGGAGGGCAGCACGCATTTGCAGCCGCCGCGCAAGTTTCTGGGGCTGGGCAGCAACCTCCCGACGGTTGTGTGCAGTCACTGTCACACTGTTGCGCTCTTTGAAGCAGGTCCGCCTGAAAATCCGCAAGCGTGGCGCATTCGCTATAAAAAACTCAGCCGTGCGCCGCGCTACTTCTATATGACCGTCCAGTTTGGCACGCGCTGGCACACAGCTGAAGAGGCAATGGCGATCAGCAGGCGCGGCTACGTCCAGCGTTGGCGCGTCCGCCAAGCGCACAGCGGCGATCTCAGCTTTCTGCAGCCAACGCGCCTCTCGCCGCCGCCGCCGCTGATGAGCTATGATGAGGCGGTTTATTTGACGCTGAGCGGCGTCACGCTCAAGCAGAACAGCGGCGGATCGCTCTCAGCGGCTGATGAGACGATCCTAGACGCCGGTACCTTCTATCTAACTGACCAAAAAGTGCATCTGCTCGGTCATCGCCGCGATTGGTCGCACAAATTGAGCGACATCCAGTCGGTTCAGTATAACGAACGCTATTGGCGTATCTACGTAGGGACGAATCAACAGCACTATCAGGGACAAAACGTCCCCGATCAGCTAGACGCGCAGCTTTTCGCCGCTATTGTTGAGGCACTCTTGCCCAAAAAGGAGGAATCGTGACTATGCGGCTCGCCATGCTCTCAGACATTCACGGCAACTTGCACGCCTTGGAGGCAGTCCTTGCCGATTTGCATACCTACGCTGCGCCCGATCATATCTGGGTGCTGGGCGACCTGTGCCTGATGGGCGCGCACCCATCTGAGTGCCTGCAATGCATCCGCGCTTTGCCGAACGTCAAAGTCATCAGCGGCAACACGGATCGGCGCTTAGTGACAGGCACACGCGGCGCGGCACGTCCCAAAAATGCCGAAGAATGGGCAAGTTTCGCCGAATGGCTGACTCAGCGCGACCAGTGTCATAACTGGACGGTCAGCCGCCTGAGCTACGCTGATTATGAATATCTGGTCAGCTTGCCGCCTGAGCTGGAGCTGCAGGTGCCGAACTACGGCTGGCTGATCGGCTATCATGGCGCGCCCGGCAATGATGAGGCGAACCTCCTGCCCGACACGCCTGATGATGAGCTTCTCGATCACTTCCTCGACCGTGAGGGGCGCTTTGGTGTGGGCGGACACACGCATATCCCAATGGATCGGGAGGTAAATGGCTGGCGCGTGGTAAACGCAGGCAGTGTGGGAATGCCCAAAGACGATCCGCGCTCGTGCTATGCCATTGCCACCTTCGAGAACGGGACGGTTCAGGTCGAGATTCGGCGCGTAGCCTACGATGTTGAGGCGGCGCTCAAGGCGCTAGAGCAATCGGGCAATCCCGCTTGGGAATGGTCAGCTCAAAATTTCAGGCGCGCCTAGAGCAAATTGCGCTTGCGTCCGCCGCTGCTATTGGCAGACTGACCCTCTAATTGCACAACCATCAGACCGCCCTTGCTATCGCCGAGCGCGAAGCGAGTCCCGCTAGGGGCGACGGCGGCACAAGTGATGGGATGCGTGGCACGGAAAGTGGCTATCACTTGCTGTGTGCGCACAGCGTAGACGCGCAGCCAGCGCCCTGCATCGGCACTGAACAGGAATTCGCCATCAGGCGTGTAGCCGCACGCCGTGATCAGCGCGCCGCCACTGCGTGCGAAGGTCGCTAGGGCGCCGCTGCGCCGATCAAAAACGCTGAGCGTCCCGTCCGCTGTGCCAAGCAGGATGAGCGCGCCCTCAGGGTGAAACGCTGCCGCTGTGTAGCTGATCTCAGGCGCGGCAAAGCGGCGAATTGGCTCACCTGTGGCTAACGACCACAGACATGCGCTGCGATCCTTGCTGAGTGAGAGCAACAGTTCATCAGTCGGGCTGAACAGACAGAGCGTCACAGCATCTTGATGACCCTTGAGCGTCTGTAAGAGCTGTCCGTTTTCAAATTCGTAGAGGCGAATGGCGCGATCAGCGCCGCCTGTTGCCACAAGCCAGCTCGGACGCGCCATGCTGCCGATCTTGAGCGGCTTTGGGCTAAACGCCACGGTCAGCACTGTATCGTTATGGGCGCTGTATTGGCGCAGTTGCGCGCCACGCTCGATATCCCAAGCGCGCACAGTTCGGTCGCTCCCCCCGGTCAGTGCCACGCGCCCGTCACTGCGCAGAGCCAGTCCGTGAATGCTGCCGATATGCCCGCGCAGGGTCTGCAGACGTTCGCCTGTCTCAGCCTGCCAAAGGCGCGCCTCTCGATCGAGCGAGGCGCTCAAGATACGTCGTGAATCGGGCGTGAAAGCGATGCCTTGAACAGCGGCGCCATGCGGCTCAATCGGGATTTGCGCTTCATTGGGTATTGTCCATAGCCGTAGTGCGCCTTCGCGCCCGCTAGAGAGCAAGCGTCCGCTTGGATCAATGGCGCAAGCGGTCAGCGCAGCGCGATGACCTGCAAAGCGCGCCAAGAACCGCCCGCTGGTCACATCCCACAGCCGTAAGACCTTATCCTCGTTTGCGGCTGCGATCAGCAAGCGCTCGCCGACGAATGTGACTGCTATGCCCGTGATCGCGCCCGTTCCGCTCGCCAGACTGCGCAAGAGTTTGCCGTTGCGCGTATCCCAGACGCAAAGTTGCCCATCAGCGCCGCCGCTGATCACAATCGGATGCTGATCCACTAAGCCCGCACACGCTGTCACAGCCCCGCGATGCGCCTCAAGGGTCTGTAAGAGCAGATTACCTGCTGCATCCCACAGCCGCAACTTGCCTTCTGCATCGCCTGAGACGGCTAAACGCACGTTGCCTGCGCCTAGGGCGAAGGCGCAGCACGTCACAGGCGCGGGATGCGCGTAGAACTCAGCGCGCAACTGTCCTGTCTCGGCGTCCCACAGGCGCAAGAGGCGATCCTCACAGGCGGTCAGCGCCAAGGTCGCATCCCCGCTGAACGCACAGCCCAAGACGGCGCGCTTATGACTCCATACATGCAAACGTGCGTGGCTGACTAAGTCCCAGAGCTGGGCATCTCCACCTGTATCGGCGCTGAGGGCGTAGCGTCCGTCGCTGCTGAGCGCGCACGCTGTCAAAATGGCGCCTTGTGAAGTAGCAAGCCATTCGCGCCGCAGGACTCCATCCAGCCACAAGCGCAAGTGACCATCTGCACAGCCAGCCAGCCATTGGCTACTCGCGGCGCTCTCTGGCTCAAGCGCCAGGCGGCTGATCGCGCTATTCAACGCCCGACTCGCTGCTAATGCAAGCGGCGGCGCGCCTTGCCACACCACTAGCGACTCTTGCGCTTGCGCGCTATAGGGCGACCACACAAGGCGCAACCATGTGCCACGCCAGCGCGCCGCCGCCTCGCGCAGGCTCTCAGCGAGGGCAGGTACGCCCTGCAGACGGTTGTAAAGTTGCCCGAAAAGCGCATTGACATCGCCGCCAATGCTGGGGATAGCGCTCTGTACGGCTTGGGCGACGTTTTCAAGGGCGGCAGCACGCGCCAACTGACCCTCATCGCGCAAAGCGAGACGCGCCTCCAGCAGATCGTCCAGCACGTCCGCCACTGAGACGCGCTTGAGACGTGCGGCAAGGAAGGCAATATCGGTCAGCAAATTGAAGGCGGCAATTCCGCCCTTAGCGCGTAAGGCGTGGGCAGGCAGATGTTGCAAGGCATAGAGTTCCATTGCCTCTGGATCGGCGCGGTAGAGCGTCTCAAGCAGGTATTTGTGAGCATCGCGCACACGATCAGGTTCGTTCTCCCAGAGCCAGTAGCGCAAGGCGCCATGCGTGAGCTGCCACGCGCCCTGATCGGCTGATTGTTGCAATAGGGGGCGCAGTTGCGCCAACTGCGCGGATAGCGCACTCGGCTCAAGGTTGAGCAGGCGGGCAAACAGGCGGTTGGGCAATGGCGAACGGGCGGCTGCTAACAAATAGAACGGCTGCCGCGCCTCTGCGCTGAAGCGCGCTAGGAGCGCCTGCCACAGCGCGTCGAGTCCGCTGGGCAAGGCATTCAGATCGCCAAGGTTGAGCAGCTGATAGGCAAGGCAGGCGGTCACCACATTCAAATAGAGCGGGTTGCCCTGCGCTTTTTCGATCAGCGCAGCAAGATCAACCTCGCCGCCGCTCAAATTGGGCATGAGCGCGGCAAAATGCGTGCTGAGTGTGGCATAGAGCGCATTGCGATCTTCGTCGTTATCGGCGTGTAGGGCGAGGCAACGCGCATTGCGAAAGAGCGGCTCTAACTCAGGGTACGGCGCCGAAGCGACCACAAGGCGCAACGCTTCCGGGAAATTCTGCAGCGTCAAGCGCACCAGATCGGCAATGGTATGACCTGAATGCTCAAAAGCGGCTTCGAGCGCGTCTATGAACAGAAAAATCGGTGGCTGAGGCGGCAAATGACTGAGCGGCTCTAGGACTCGGCGCTCGAATGCCTCGCGTGGCTCGATCAATATCTCACGGAGTGCATCGCCCGTCGGAGCCTCTTGATCAACGGGCAGAAAACGCTCCAGTTGCCATGCAACGCTATCTATGAACGTGCGCGGGTCTAGGCTGCGCGCTTGATCGCTGCTCAGCTCATAGCGCATGGCGCGCTCACTGACTAAATCAGCGAAGCGGCGCATCAACGTGCTTTTGCCAATGCCATGCGCGCCCACAACGTATAACACAGGGATAGCAGCACGGTCGTTGCGCCAGCGCTGGAATGCCTCTAGCGCCCAGGCATGTTCAACAAACAGATCAGGCGGCTTGACTCGCGCTGTTGGCGGCTGCACCTGTGACAGTGAGCCTGTCGTGCGCTTGGGGAGCGATACGACATGCCGCTCTAAGGTAGCGCGCAATGCCTCGCTGAAGGCTTGGGCGAGGGCGTTCGCCGTACCGAAACGGTCAGCGGGCAGTTTGGCAAGCGCACGCTGAATCACGCTATCCACTGCAGGCGGCAAATCTGTGCGATAGGCGCCTAGCAGAGGCGGTAGGTCGTTCAGGTGCTTATACATCAGCGAGAAGACGTTCTCAGCTTGGAAGGGCGGCTCGCCCGTCAACATTTCGAACAGCATCGCACCTAGCGCATAGATATCGCTCTGAGGCGTTATAAGTAGCCCTTGCCACTGCTCAGGCGACATATACGAGGGCGTGCCAACTGCCTCACCCGTGCGCGTCAAGCCCTGCGATCCCGTCAATTTGGCAATGCCGAAATCGCACAAGTAAGCATTCCCCTGCGCGTCCAACAGGACGTTATGCGGCTTCATATCGCGGTGAATCACGCCTTTGGCGTGCGCGTAGTCAAGGGCAGAGGCAATTTGGCTGGTCAAGCGCTCAACATCGGCTAGGGTCAGCGTTTTGGCGCGGATACGGCTATTCAAGCTGCCGCCCTCAAGGTAGCGCATGACAATGTAGGGGAAGCCCTCTACTTGCCCGTAGTCATAGATCGGCAAGATGTGCAAATGCTCTAAGTTGGCGATGATCTGAACTTCGCGCACAAAGCGCTGATACTCAGGCGAGTCAGGCTCAGCGCGCTCGTTCATCACTTTGATCGCCACTTCACGGTTGACAGTCTGTTGGCGCGCCCTATAGACCGTTGCCATGCCGCCGCGCCCGATCAGCGCGTTTAGCGTATAGCTCCCTAGCGTCTTGCCGACCAGATCAAACACAAGCGCCTCGCTTTTGAGTGCTGATGCCTGTGTTAGAGTATAGCTTGTTCGAGGGCGCTTTGCCGATCTCAGCTTGACTCAGCCGCGATCAAGACCTGTGTTGGTTGCGTGCCGAGCGCTTGCATGGTGAAACTAAGAGAGGCAGGCACAAAAACTGAGGTACCGCGCTGTATGTTGAGCTGCTCCGCGCCCTCATCTGTTTGCAGCGCAAGCGCGCCCTGAATCACGCTCAGCAAATGGGCGCGTCCAATCTGGACAACGCGCCAATGCGCGCCTGCGTTCAGCCTGTAGCGCGCAAGGCGGAAATACTGCCCGTCAATCAGTGGTGCATGATGCACGCCTGCAGCGATCTCGCACTCCTCATACGGCACTTTGGCACTTGAAGGGACTTCAAAGCGCGTGCAGCGCAGCGCTTTCTCCAAATGCAAGGGACGCGGCTTGCCGTCTAAGCCGAGCCGATCCCAGTCATAGACGCGATAGGTCGTGTCGCTGGTCTGTTGGAGCTCATAGAGCAAAACGCCTGCACCAATGGCGTGCATCGTGCCGGCTGGCACAAAAATGAAATCGCCCGCGCTCACAGGTACAAATTGCAAGTACTCCCGCGCCCGCCCTTCGGCAATGGCGCGGCGGAAGGTCTCGGCGTCGGTCGGCTGCGAGAAGCCATAGATGATCTGTGCATCAGGCGCCGCATCAACGATGTACCAGCACTCAGTCTTGCCGCGCGGCTCACCTTCGAGCGCCATAGCCAGCGAGTCATCAGGATGCACCTGTACAGAGAGCCAATCCTGCGCGTCAATAAACTTGATCAAGAGCGGGAACTCGGCATCCGCCTCAGCTCTGCCTGTGAGCGCGAGCGGTTGCTCTTGGATCAGCTGACCGAGCAGCTTGCCGCGCTGCACGCCATTAGCAATGTGATTGCGCCAAAAAATCTCCCACGACTCGCCATACGGCTCATCAGTGGGCAGATGCTTGCCCAGCCGATCTGCCAGCTGTCTGCCGCCCCAGACCTTCACATGCAACGAAGGCTCAAACAGCAGCGGATAGACTTTTTCAGCCATCTCGATCTCCTAAGGGCGCTAACGCCGCGTCATTTTGCGATAGAGGCTGAGGCAAAACGCGCTCAGCCACAGACCGCCTGCAAACGCTGTGCCGTAGGCAATCGGCGTGCCTTCAGGCGTCACAATGACCTGAATAACCGTCACCGTGAACAGCGCGATTGGCACCAGCAGCGAACGGTAATACGTCCGTTTGGCAGAGAGACGCTCAAAAAAGCGCGCCAACAGCCACAAAAACAGTATCAGCAGCGTCAAGAGCAGCCATGTCAGTGCGACTAAGACTCGATGCAGGGTAAGACTATCCACTGTTGACGCTGCTGTGCTGTGCGATCAGCGCCGCCGCTTGACTGTACGCTTCACCTCGCTTTGATCCACAACGGCGCGCTGCTGCTGGATGATCGGATAGTGGCAATTCTTGTATTTCTTGCCGCTGCCACACGGACACGGATCGTTGCGCCCTGTACGGCTCCAGATATCGGCGCGATCGGGCTCAGGCGCGCTCTCGCGCACGGGCTGCGGACGCGCCGCAGGCTTAGGCGCGTCGTAGGCGCTGATCGAGGCGTGCGTGGCGCGCACATTCTTAGCGCCAATGGTGTTCGATGTGCCATTGGTCGTTGTGGCGTTCGCTGCGGCAACAGCAGGCGCCTCAGGCTTTTTCGGCTCAACTTCAATGCGCAAGACCGTGCGCACAATGCCGCGCCGTATCTCTGCCTGCAGCACTGTCCACATTTGGTACGCCTCGCGCTTGTACTCAACCAGCGGATCGCGGTTGCCAATGGCAACTGACCAAATGCCCTCGCGCAGCACATCCAGATCGGTCAGGTGGCGCACCCAGAGCTGATCTATTGTGAAAAGGATCACGTCGCGCTCTAGTTGGCGCATTGCCTCGGCGTTGCGCGCCGCCGTGACCGCCGCCTCAATCTTATCGTAGACCTCAAGCGCGCCTTTGGTCAGCTCAAGTGCGATCTCTTCCTCATCCATCCGCGCCCAGTTTTCGGGCTTGATCCAAGATGGCACAGGATAGAGCGCCAGAGCAGCGCGGTACAGATCGTCGGGCTTCCACGCCTCATCATCATCGCTATCAGGCGGCACTTCAGTGTAGTGCTCAGCCACCAGCGCCATGATCTCTTCAGCGATCCATTTTTCAATCTGCGGGCGCAGATTCGGCGTCTCCAAGACCTGACGGCGCTGCTGATAAATGACCTCGCGCTGCTTATTGACCACATCATCGTATTCCAGCACGCGCTTGCGCAGATCGAAGTTGTAGCCCTCAATGCGAATCTGTGCCTGCTGAATGGAGGATGAGATCAGGCGATTCTTGATCGGCTCGTTTTCGGGCATTCGCAGCGTCTTCATCAAACTCTTGACGCGCTCGCCGCCGAACCGCCGCATCAGCTCATCTTCCAGCGAGAGATAGAATTGCGATTCGCCCGGATCGCCTTGGCGCCCTGAACGTCCGCGCAGCTGATTATCAATGCGGCGTGCCTCGTGGCGCTCCGTACCGATCACGTACAAGCCGCCCGCTGCCACCACGATCTCACGGTCGCGCTTGCATTCTGCCTTTGCCTCTTCAAGCGCCGCTTGCCACTGCTCAGGCGTTGCCTCTGTGATATCAATGCCTTGCTTGCGCAGCTTCTCACGGGCAAGACCCTCCGGGTTGCCGCCCAGCAGGATGTCCACGCCGCGCCCTGCCATGTTGGTGGCAATGGTCACAGCGCCCGGACGCCCTGCTTGTGCAATGATGATCGCCTCGCGCTCATGCTGCTTGGCGTTCAGCACATTATGCGGGATGCGCTCACGCTCCAGCAGCTTGCTGAGCCGCTCGCTGGTCTCGATAGCGACCGTGCCGATCAAAATCGGCTGTTTGCGCGCATGGCGCTCTTTAATATCGCGCAGAATGGCTTCCCACTTAGCCCGCTCCGTCATGAAGACCAAATCTTCATGATCCACGCGGATGTTCGGCAAATGCGTGGGAATAGCCACCACTTCCAGCTTATAAATCTGCCAGAATTCGTCCGCCTCAGTGAGCGCGGTGCCGGTCATGCCGCTGAGTTTCTCATACAGGCGGAAGTAATTCTGGAAAGTGATGGTGGCGAGGGTCATATTCTCGCGCTGAACCGTGACGCCTTCCTTCGCCTCAATCGCTTGATGCAAGCCCTCAGCGAAGCGCCGTCCGTACATTGGGCGCCCTGTGAACTCATCTACGATGATGACCTGCCCATTCTCAACCATGTAGTCCTTATCGCGCTCATAAATGACCAGAGCGCGCAGGCTGTTATCGAGGTAGGGGATCATCTCAGAGTTCTCAGGCGCGTAGAGCTGATCGCCTTGCAGCAAGCCCGCACGCCGTAAGCGCTGCTCGATCTTCTCCACGCCTTGCTCAGTCAGGTAGACCGTGCGAGTCTTGGGGTCTTCAACGTAGTCGCCGTCGGGCGCCTTCTCAGCGATGCTCTCTTCGCTGCTGGGTCTGAGGTCGCGCACCAGCTTGGCAAAAAGCTGATAGTACTCACGCGGCTGCTCTGCCACGCCACTGATGATGAGCGGCGTGCGCGCCTCATCAATCAGGATGTTATCTACTTCGTCCACAATGGCGTAAACATGACCGCGCTGCACCATTTCCTCTTTGGTGCGCACCATATTATCGCGCAGATAGTCAAAGCCGAACTCGTTGTTCGTGCCGTAGGTGATATCCGCCTCGTATGCCTCACGGCGCGAGATCGGGCGCAAATACTGATAGCGGTCATCATCGCTGGCAAAGGTCGGATCGTAAAGGAACGAGCCGCGTGAAGGATCAGCCGCGGCGTTCTGGATCACAGCGGCGCGCAAGCCCAAAAAGTGATAGATCGGTCCCATGCTCTGCAGACCGAACTTGCTCAGATAGTCGTTCGGCGTGACCAAATGCGCGCCTCTGCCTGTCAGCGCGTTCAAATAGAGCGGCAAAGTGGCAACAAGCGTCTTACCTTCGCCCGTCTTCATCTCGGCGATCTTGCCGTCATGCAGCACCATGCCGCCGATCAGCTGGACATCGTAATGGCGCAAGCCAATGGTGCGCACTGATGCCTCGCGCACAACGGCGAACGCCTCCGGCAACAGATCGTCAAGCGTCTCGCCGTCGGCAAGGCGCTGACGGAATTCATCCGTCTTAGCGCGCAGTTGATCGTTGGTGAGCGCCTTCATCTGCGCCTCAAGTTCGTTAATCACCTTGACGACCTCACGGTAGCGCTTCAAATCGCGCTCATTGGGATCGCCAAAGATGCCTTTCAGCACTTTCTTCAAAACCATACGTCCCATTTCCTCCAGAGTCTCTAACCACAGACTCCGACTCAGTCTCAGGATCAGCGCGAAGGCGCTTGTGGGCTAACGCCCTTGCAACATGATAAGCATACATGCCGAAAGGCGCACTTGCAAGCTGTCTGGAGCGCGTTTTGTGAAACGCTAACGTTTGGCGAAACGCCACACGCGGAAATCGCGCCCGACGGCAAACTGACCCTCTAACGCGCCATAGCGCTCCAGTGCCGCTAAGACCTCACGCCCAGCGCTGCCCGTCGGCGTGAACCACACCGCCCGACTCGCCGCCAAAGCCTCGCGTACAAACGCCTCAGTGTCCGCCTCTGGATAGGGCAACACCAAAACGCGGGCAGGCGCGGGATAGTAATAGCCAATGGCAGGATCGGTCGCGCCGCTGAAGGGATCGGCGGGCGTGACGATCAGAGTATCCTCCCCCGTTGTCTGTTCGTGCAGAAAAGCAGCCCAAGCGCGCCAATCAAGCGCCTTCTGATAGCCCTCAGCGCGGTAAGGCGCGAGCGCAGCCAGCTGGACGCCGATCAGCGCAACGCAGATCAAGACGCCAAACGGAGCGCGCACCTGAGACGCCGCACGCGCCAAGACTAGCGTCCCGAATGGGATGATGGCGAGGACATAGCGCGGGTCAAAGACGTTCAAGCGCGTAGCGATCGCAAATAACGCGATCAAGGGCAGGCTTAAGCTGAGCGCAAAGTAGAGCCGCAGGTTCACAGGCAAAAATAAGACGCCGATCAGCAGCACGATCAGCACAGCAGCGCCAAAAGCGGGCGCGCTCAGCTCACCAAGCAGCAGAACCGCCCAAAAGTTCGGCAGCAAGGCAAGATCAGCGCTCCCGCGTGTGCCGCCGTAGCCGCTCTGCGCTAAAGCGATGCCTTGCACAAGGCTCGGTATATGCGCAACTGTGATCGCAACAAATGCCATCAACCAAGCGCGCAGAGCGCGCCGCTGCACCATCAGTATGTAGAGCGCGTGCAGCACCAATATAAATCCCTCGAGGAAAAACAAATAAAGCGCAACGATCTCTACAAAAGTGTAGAGCGCCCAGTCGCGCCATGTCCCCTGATCCACTGCACGGATCAGCAAGTAGAACGCTAACGCGCTCACACCTGCCCACAGCGCGTAGTTGCGCACGTCCTGACTGTGCCAGATCAGGTAGGGATTGCACGCCCACAGCAACAGCGCCACAAGTCCCGCCTGAGCAGACCCACGTCCGCGAAAGAGACGGCGCGCTAGTGCGTAAACAGCCGCCGCGCCGATCAAATTGATGAGGGCAGGCAGTGCGCGCAACGCGACCTCGCTCCCGCCTGCCAGAGCGCGCCACGCGCCAAAAGCCAGAAACGCGCCAAACGGATGCGGCTCACGCCATGCCAGCCCGTTAGGCGCCGTTAGCTCTACAAGGGGAAGAGTCCAGTAGCGGGCTGTGAATGCCTCATCGCCGCGTAACGACTGAGCGCCAATGCCCAAAATGCGCAGCGCCGCCGCGATCAAGAGCGCCGCCACGCATACGGCAAGCCGAGCGCGCATTAGTCAATCTCTTCCTCAGTCGCCTCATTGAAGGCTTTCTCGTCAAGCGTGGCGATGAGCGCCATCTCAATGGCGTGCATTTCCTCTTCGCTCAGCAACTCAAAGCCCGTCTTACGACGCTCACGCTTCACCTCGCGCAGCGCATTCTTAATCGAAGGCTTTTTCTTCGGGCTGGCATAGACAACAGGGATGCTCGGCTCCTCCAACTCCAGCACAGCACGTGGATGGGTGAAAACGACAATTGGCTGCACCTCAATGCCCGAATCGGGCAGGGCGGCGTCAATAATCGCCTGCACATTGGCGGCGTCGATGGCGGCATCCTCAAACGGCTTGCCGAGTCCTTCCTGCTTCATGAATTGGAAGAATGGCGCTAACGGTCCGCGCCGTTTGTAATCCAGCCAGCGCTCGCCCGTGACCTTGACTCGCGTGATCTGAAAGCGCGTGGTGAAGGTATAGACGCCCTCAGGCGTGATCAGGATATGATTGGCAGGCGGAAAATAGTTAAACAGCACGCTCCGCCGATTAATGCCCTCCAGACCCTCCAGAATTGCCTCTTCAGGGCGCGGCACGCGCACCCATTCATTGGTCAGGCGCACCGAGAGCAACGTGGTGACTAAGCCAATCGGCATGATCAAGCATGGCACAAAGACCAGCACATTCGGGTCAATGGTGAGGAAATTGCTGAGGAGCAAGCCTGTGGTCAGCACAAACAGGCTGACAAAGAACAAGATCGTGCCAAGCCGCCGACCCTGTTTAATACGCAGTTCGTTAGTGATAACGCGCATAGCGCTCAAGTACCCTCTCTGAGATTGACGCGATTGATGATAGCCCAAAAGTGTAGCCTAGCGATCAGGAGCGCGGCGAGTCGATCAGTTGGCGGATCATCTCAGCCTCTTCAGGCGTCAGGTCTTTGCGCTCAGAGAGCTTCTGCATCGCCTGATCGCCCAGAAAGGCACGGGTGAAGGCGGCGCGCTTAAAGCTGATCGAAGGGAAACCAATGCCTGAGATCGGCACGGGCAGCATCTCACCTGTCTCACGGCTGCGGATATCCTCACGGCGGATGAGCAGCAGACTGATCAGCAACACGCCGACTCCGAGCCACTGCACAGCGGAGAGCTGGTCGCCAAGCAGGAGGAATGCTAACAGGATCGCTACAGCCGTCTCCGAAATGCCCACCAAGACAGTCTGCAGGCTGCCCATGCGCTTGACGCTGAAAAACATGGTCAGACGCGCCAACGCCGTTGTGACGCCAAGCGCCAAAATCGCATTAAGCGTCTCGCTGTCCATTGGCGCGAACTCACGGCTGACGATCAACCGTGCAATCACCACTACGACCGCCATTGTGGTCAGCACATACAGCGCAACGGTCTGGGCGGGCATTTCATACAGCACGCGCTGACTCAAAATGAAGGTGCCTGCGAACAAGATCGCGTTCCCGATCATCAGCCCAACGCCAAACCAATTGAACTCGCGCTGCACGCCTTGCGTGATGAGCGAGACCGCGATCAAAGCGAGGAAAGCGCGCAAGATCGTCCGTTGCGTCAATTTGTGACCATCAGCTGCAGCCAGTACGACCACGAAAATCAAATAGGTGCTGTTGAGCAGCTGCGCGACCGAAGCATCGAGATAATTTAGACCGTTATAGTAGAACAGCGAGCCGATCCCGTTGACTGTGCCGACCATCACGCAGCCCAGCAAGCCTGCGGGATAGATGAAAATGTACTTGCGCCAAAAGATCAGGTAGATGACCCACAGAATAGCAGCAGCAGCGATAGTCCGCAGGGCAGCAATGGTAAAAGGATCAGCCTGTCCATTCAGTGCCAGCTTGCCCAGCACAGGCGCCATGCCGAGAAAAGTGGGATAGAGTGCCAGCGCGATCAGGTTGCGCGTGCCGGGACGTTCATTCACCGACTCAACAGACTCCTTCTCCTTCACGTCACTGTGCGGCGCACAGCGGACGCCTGCAGCGGTAGGTCTATATAAAAAGTGCTGCCGGGCAGCCTGACCTCATCACGCCCTTCGCTCTCCACCCAGATTCTGCCGCCGTGCGCCTCGATAATGCCCTTGCAAATTGCTAAGCCTAAGCCCAAGCCGCCGCCGCGAAAGGCGGTCTTGCTGGTGGAGTGCAGCTGAGTGTTGTTTGCCGTGTAGAAACGGTCAAAAATGCGCTGCTGATCCTCTTTATTGATCCCAATGCCCGTATCCTTAACGGCGATCAGGACGCTATTGGGATCAGTGCGCGCTGTCACGCTGATCACGCCGCCATCAGGCGTGTACTTGATCGCATTGCCGATCACGTTCGAGAGCGCGAGAGCTAGCAGATCGGCGTCGGCTTGGATCAGCGTCGGAAATTGGCGCGCATCATAGGTGAACGATTGGTTGCGTTGGCGCGCCACTTGCCCCATCTCCTGAAAGACGCGCTCCATAGTGCGCATCAGGTTGACGGGTCCGATAGCCAGTTCAATGCGCCCTGTGGCAATGCGCGAGATGGTCAAAATTTCGTTGATCACGCCTGACATGCGCTCGATAGACTCGACCAAGCCGTCAATGAACGCCTTGACCTCAGGCGACTCGCCCTTCAGCCGCTTGACCACAGGCGACTCCTGAATTAGGCGGCTGTAGCCGTAGATCAGCGTCATGGGCGTGCGCAATTCGTGCGCCGTCAGCTGGATGAAATCTTCCTTGATCTTATCCAGACGGCGCAGTTCGGCGTTGCTCTGCTCCAGCTCACGTACCTTTTGCTCAAGGCGCAGCACCAGCTCACTGTTGTACTCAAACTGCGCTTGGGCAAGCGCATCGAGGCTGACCGTATCCTTTGCGCCTGAGAGATAATGCGCCACTTGGCTGGGGAAAGCGTCAATATCAATCGGCTTGGTCAGGTAGCCCGTTAAGCCTGCGGCAATAGCTTTCTCGCGCTCGCCCGCCTGACTCTGTGCCGTGAGCGCCACAATCGGCACAGTGCGGAAGCGCTCATCAGCGCGCAGGCGCGTGGTGATCTCACGCCCGGTCATATCGGGCAAGTTGATGTCCATGAGGATCAGGTTTGGCAGGTACTTCGCAGCTGCCTCCAGACCCTCTAGACCGCGTGAGGCTGAGACCACGCGGAAGCCGGCATCGCCCAACACGCGCTCCACCAAGACCTGACTGCCCGGATCGTCTTCGATATACAAGATCGTGATGCGGTTATCCATAGAGGCTTTGCAGTCCCTTCAGCCCAGAGCCTTCACAATGCTCTGCAGCAGGTCCTCATCCATGAAAGACCCTTTCTGCAGCAGACGCTCAATCTGACCATTCAGGCGCATTCGCTCATGCACGGTCAGCTCTTTGGCGGTCAGTACGATGATCGGGATATGCGCCGTGTTCGGATCGGCTTTGAGGGCGTCAATCACGCTGAAGCCGTCAATATCGGGCATCATCAGGTCAGTGATGATCACATCGGGCTTCACGCGCTCCACCATCACCACGCCCTCAGCGCCGCCGTTCGCCAAATAGACCTCGTAATTGCCCTGTACCTTCAAGATACGCTCGATCAGCCTGCCTGCATCGGTGTTATCTTCGATCACCACGACGCGCCGCGCTGTGGTCTCCATTTGCTCAAGGGCGGAGAGCAAGCCTTCTGCCGGCAGCGAGATTCGTCCGCTTTGCGCGCTGACATCCACTGAGCGGGCAAACTGATCGCCCAGAATCTGCTTTTCCACTGGGAAGGTATGCCCTGAGCAGTTGACGATCACCAGCTGATCGGGCTTGATAATGCCGCGCCGCGCTAATTTGATCAGTCCCGCGAAGGCGACCGCTGTGGCAGGCTCGACGGAGAGTCCTTCTGTGCGCGCCACCAGCCGCAGGGCATTGAACGCCTCTTCGTCGGTCGCCTCTTCCATAGTGCCGCCGTGTGTGATGATCAAGTTATTCAGCTGCTCATAGGCGCGTCCGGGATCGCCTGTTGAGAGCGTGGCGATCACTGTTTGAGGATTTTCCACAGGCGTCGCCACTGTCCGCCCGTTTTTGAAGGCGCGCACCATCGGCGCGCAGCCCGCTGACTGAATCACGCCCAGCGCAGGAATTTTATCGGCTAGACCGAGTTCCATCAGCTCTTCAAAGCCCTTTGCCACGCCGATGGGTCCCATGCCGCCGCTGACCGCCTGAATGAACCAGTCCGGGGCGCGCCAGCCCAGCTGCTGAGCGATTTCAAAGGCCATGGTCTTCATGCTCTCGACGGCAGCAATGCTCTTGATACCGCGATCCACGTATAAGCCGCGCTGCTTGGCGAAGCCATTGGCGACCACTTTCGTGTGATCATAAGTGCCAGTCACTTTGATGACCTCGCCGCCGTAGAGGGCTGCCTCGCGCATTTTTTCGCCCGGCACCATGCTGGTCAGGAATGCCCATAGCTTGATGCCTGCCCGCGCCGCGAACGCAGCGTAGGCAATTGCCACGTTGCCCGTTGAAGCGACCACTGCCTCGCGGATGCCGCGCTCGCGCATGACCGAAATAGCGACTGAGGCTTGCCGATCCTTGAAAGACGCCGTTGGACCTTGGCGCTCATCCTTAATGTAGAGGTTACGCAATCCCAGCAACATGCCCAGATTGCGGGCGTGCAGCAGCGGCGTGCCGCCCTCGCCCATTGTGACGATATTCTGCGTATCGTAAATCGGCAACAGCTCATGATAGCGCCATAAGCCTGCCTCACGCGCCATGATCTTGTCAACCCAGCCGCTCCGCCGTAGCGCAGCCAAATCGTAGCGCGCCCGTAGGATGTTCTCGCCACACTTGGGACAAGCGTTCAAAGGGCTATCATACGAGCCGACCCAGTCACAGTAGGTACATTGCAGTTCAATGCGCTTGGTAGACTTTGTCAAGGTGGTTTCTCTCAGCGACGCTGTGTGCGTCAAAGTTTAGCTTGCGCCTAATATAACACCGATTTGGACGTGCTACCATACTTAGCAAATATGCCAACTTCGGCAGCAACGCTCTATAATTAGTAGTGTTTTAACAATTGCGGTCTAATAGTAGAGCAGTCAGCCTGTGATCTCAACTAGTCTCAGTCAACCGAACGCTTCGCAGGGCGTCGTGAAGTGCGATGGAGCGCGCTTGCGCTATCTGATGATGGCGGCGCTCATCTGGCTTGAACAGCACGTTGAACAGATCAACGCCCTGAACGTCTTCCCTGTGCCAGATGGCGATACGGGCACAAATATGCTCTTGACGCTGCGCGCCGCTGTAGCGGCTATCGCCCATGAGGATCGTACCGCTATTGGGGAGGTGGCGGCGCGCCTTGCCTATGGCGCCTTGCACGGCTCACGCGGAAATTCTGGCACAGCCCTTTCGCAGCTTTTGAGCGGTATCGCCGAGACCTTGCGTGGCGCCGCTGAGCTGGACGCGCCATTGCTAGTGCGCGCCTTCAGACGGGCAGTGGAGGTCGCCTATGCCACTTTCCCCAAGCCTGTGGAAGGTACTATCCTGACCGTAGCACGCGCCATAAGCGAGGCGGCTGCTCATGCTGCTGCACAGACGGACGATCTGCGGCGCATTTTTCTAGCCGCCCTAGAGGGCGGTAAGCAGGCATTGGCTGAGACGCCACGTCTGTTGCCGATTTTAGCGCAGGCAGGCGTGGTGGATTCGGGCGGGCAAGGCTTGATCGTGATTTTGGAGGGCATGGCGCGCCTCTTTGATGAGCAGAACAGTGCGATCACGCCGATCACCATGCCCGCAGCGCTCAGCGCAGAGGCGCTTGACGCCGCTTTTGCGCTCTCCGATGAGGCAAGCGAGGCGGGCTTTGGCTACGACGTGCAGTACATCCTCTACGGCGAAAATCTGGATGTGGACGCGATTCGGGCTGCGATCAGCGCTATGGGTAGCTCCCCGATTGTGGTCGGCACGCCGGAGGCGGTCAAGGTGCATGTGCATGTGCCTGATCCGAGCGTGCCGCTTGCCTATGGCGAGTCGTTAGGCAGGCTGAGCGACGTTGTGGTTGAGGATATGTCGGCACAGAGCGACGCCTACCGTGCGGCGCGCCTTGCCGCCGATCGCAGCCCTGAAATCGCTGTGATCAGCGTCGCCTATGGCGAAGGGATCGGGCAGATTTTCCGCGATCTGGGCGCACGGCTCTTGCCGGGCGGTCAGACCATGAATCCAAGCGTCGGGGAGTTTTTAGACGCCATACGCGCAGCCGATGCAGCGCAGATCGTCCTATTGCCGAACAATCCGAGTGTGATCGTGACGGCGCAGCAAGCGGCACACTTGGCTGAACGCGAACTGAACTGCCAAGTGGCAGTGATTCCGACACGCAGCTTGCCGCAGGGCATTGCAGCAATGGTGGCGTGGCAAGCGGACGGCGACTTTGAGTCGGTCTGTGCAGCTATGGAGGCGGCAGCAACGCACGTGCGCACAGGCGAGATCACGACTGCCACCCGTGAGGCACATTTGAACGGTCTGCACGTGCAAAGCGGACAGATCATCGGCTTGCTGGACGATCAGCTGGTCTGTGTGAGCTGGTCGCCTGAGGGCGCCCTGTGTGAGGTCTTGGCACACGCGCAGGCAGAGCGCTACGAGGTGATCACGCTCTACTATGGCGACTCAGTCACAGCGGCTGAGGCAGAGTCAGCAGCTGAGTCTGTCCGTTTGCGCTACCCTGAGCAAGAAGTGACGCTCTTATATGGCGGGCAGCCGTACTATCACTACATCATCAGCGTAGAGTGAGCGCCTGCCCTGCTTTGAGAGCTGTGCAACAGCCCATTGGCTATCGCACAGCCTTATGCCTCGCACAAACGCCGCACCTAGATCAAGATTTGCAGATCGTCGCCTTCAATGCGCACCTCAAAGCGCTCTACATCCTGTGTGGCAGGCATAGAGAGCGCCTTGCCCGTGCGAATGTCAAAGCGTGCGCCATGGCGCGGACACTCAATCTCGAATTCGTGCAGATCGCCTTCAGCAAGCGGACCGTCATCATGGGTACAGACATCCTCGATGGCGTAGTACGCCCCGCCGACATTGAAAATGGCGATGTAACGATCCTTGACCTCAACGACAATCCGCTCGCCTGAGGCGATATCCGCTGCTTTTGCCACTGTGACGTATTCGGGCATGGCGAATTCATCTCCGATTGCTCAGCTTTTCCGCAAATGCCTCGATCTTAGCGTCTGTGGCGCGATCAGCCAACTGGGAGCTAATCCGCAGCGCCCTCTTGACGCTTCCTGCGGCGCTCCATCAGCTTGGCGGCAATGCGTCCTAGCTTCTGGTGGTGCTTGATCAGCCGCAGCTGCGCCTCACGCGCACGGGCGAGCGTCGGCTCAAGCCGATCAATGCCCCAGTAGCGCCACAGCGCGTCAATCACCTGTGTGTAGTACTCCGCCGGTCCGTAGTTCGCCTTAGCCGCCAGCAACTCAGCGCGCTCTTGATAGTTGGGCATCCCGCTGCCGGGCATCTCAAACTTCATGATGACCTCTGCCAGCGGATAGACATAATTCGGCTCAACTTCAAGGTGATACTTGACGGCGTCGCGGTAGAACGCCATGTGGAGCGTCTCATCTTTTGCCAGACGGCGCAAAGCGCGGGCAAGGCGCGGGTCTTCTGCCTCTGCCACGTCTGCCACGCGCAAATAGAAGGTCTGGGTGGCAAGTTCCTGAATGGCTGTGTAGGCAATGGCGCCGAAGTGCGAGTCAATGTTGGTCGCCCAGCCTTGCCGAATCACGCCTTTGCGCATGGCGGCGCGCCGCTTGGGATCGCCATTGCCGCCCAAGAGCAGATAGGTCTCCAGCAGCAGCGCGTGCTGATCTTCCTCAGAGGTCCAAGTGTGCAGGAAGTCAATCATCACGCTCAGCGAGCCGCGAAAGGCGGCGTACAAATGCGTGGTGAACCACGGCAAGTTCACTTCGGTCAGCATAGCGGTCTCAACAGCCGTGTAGACCACAGGCGAAAGCTGCGGAATGCTCTCAGGATTCGCCTTCAGCTCATCCAGCGGCAAATATTCGCTATATGACCAGTCAATGCGCCTAGCGCGCTCATGGTGCGCATCGTATAGGCTGCGCAGTTTCGGCTCTAGCGAAGGGATCAGGTGTGCAAGCGACATGTCTATGCCCTCTCTAACTGACTCGACAAATGCGCTGTGTGTGCGGCACGTGTTTAGCTTTTGATGGATTCAGACAGACCGAAGACTGTGTACGTCTGCTAAGATAACACATCGAACGGCAATTCGTTACCGTTGCCGCCGCAAAAGCGCAGTTTGGTAGCCAGACGTTGACTAGATCAGCCCAATCTTTTAGATTTCTCTAATGAAAATCAGGCAAAAGATCGCCGTGCGCCGCGATCAGCTCATCCACAAGCGCCCAGATTTGATCGAGGTCTAGCTCAGCAGCTGTGTGCGGATCGAGCATGGCGGCGTGATAGATATGCTCCCGTTTGCCCGTCAGCGCGGCTTCCACAGTCAGCGCCTGCACATTGATATTGGTCTGGATGAGCGCAGCGAGGTGCGGCGGCAACGCGCCGATCTTGATCGGCTGAATCCCGTTTTTATCCACCAGACACGGCACTTCCACACAGCAACCTTGCGGCAAATTATCAATCAACGCGTTGTTGGTCACGTTGCCGTAGATGACACGCGGCATCCCCGTCTCAAGGCTGTGGATGATCTGTGCCGCGTATTCATCAGTGCGCCGCACCTCCAAAGCAGCGCCGCCTTCCAATGCCTGACGCTGCGTCTCCCACTCGGCGATCTGAACTTCACAGCGACGAATGTATTCATCTAACGGGATATTGAAGCGCTCGATCAGGTCAGGACGGTCGCGCTTGATGAACCACGGCACATATTCGCTGAAATGCTCACTGCTCTCGGTCACAAAGTAGCCCAAGCGCTGCAGCATCTCATAGCGCACGCGATTCCAGCTTGGCACACGCCCCTCCTCGATCACGCGCCGTATATGCGGATATAAATCCTTGCCATTTCGCTCAAAACGCAGGTAAAACGCCATGTGATTGATGCCCGCCACCCAATAGTTGATCTCTTCAATCGGCACGCCGATGTCATGGGCGAGGTCGCGGGCAGTGCCTTGCACGCTGTGGCATAGCCCGACGGTCTTGATGGAGGTGGCGCGGTTGATTGCCCAGCAGTTCATCGCCATTGGGTTCACATACTGCAAGAATGTCACCTCAGGGCAGAGCTGCTCCATATCGCGGCACATCTCCAGCAAAACAGGGATAGTGCGCAAAGCGCGCATAATGCCGCCAATGCCAAGCGTATCAGCAATGGTCTGGCGCAAGCCGTATTTTTTAGGAATCTCGAAATCAGTGACGGTCGCGGGCTTATAGCCACCGACTTGAATCATGCAAATGGCGTAGTCAGCGCCATCAAGCGCAGCACGCCGATCCAGCGTAGCCGTGATGCGTGCGCGTGTGCCAAGCGCTTCATTCAAGCGATGTGCCACGATCTCAGAGGTGCGCAAGCGCTGCGGATCGATATCGAACAGGGCGAACTCGCTCTCCGCCAGCTCAGGGAACGTGAGAATATCGCCCATCAAGTGCTTGGCAAAAACAGTGCTGCCTGCGCCAATAAAAGTAATCTTCGGCATAGCAGTGATCCTTCGAACTGCAGAAGAACAACGCACCTGAAGTGTAGCGCAAAAGCCTCTGAGACGCTGTGGTGCGCGGGCTATCTGGCTCTATCTAACCAGTAGGTGTTGCCTTCGCCCTCCGCCAGCCAGCCCAGAAAGTTATTTTTAAGATAGCGTACTTGCCACCATGTCAGTCTGTTGCCGCACTGCGGACCACCCACAACACGGAATGTATCGCCCTCTCGCAAGATATCTACAACCACGTTTCTATCGCCTGAGCGGCGCGGATACTTATTCAGGTTACTCGGACCGTAGCCATAGACTACATAGCCGATATCGCCAATGACAAGGCGCGGCGGCGGCGAATTCGGGCACAAGCGCGGTTGAGCGCGTGGTGGAACAGGCGTGCGTGTTGGTGGGACGGGTGTGCGTGTACGGGTTCTTCGCGTGAGTGTTGCCGCATACTCAGCTTCAGCTGTGTATGTGATAGCAGCTGCCTGCGTCAAAAGCGCAGGCGGTATGGTTGGCGTCGGCGTTGGTGTGCGAGTTACCACAAAAACAATCGCTGTGGTGGGCAAAGGCGTGAGCGTAGCGACAACTACTCTCTCGGCGCGCTGCGCAGGCGTCTGAGTGATCGGCATGGCTGTTGGCATTGCAGCGTCGCTGCACGCTACTGTGAACAGCACTAACATAGCACCAAGCCCGTGCCTCAGACCGCGCATGATCGCTTAGTTGCGAATCTCGCCCATGACGCCGCCAAAGTTGATTGTCAAGCCATTGCGCAGCGTCACGCTCTTGCCATGCGGCACTTCCTGCGGCATGCCATTTGAGTCAGTGAAATGCCACGCTTGCCCAGACTCGTTGCGCAAGCCCCAGATGTTGCGCTCAGTTGGATGTTTCACCACACGCGCCAGAACTCGATCGAAGCTGAGTATGCCGGTAAAATGATACTCCGAGAGCGTGGTAACGTGCGTGAGCATGATAATGCGGTCCTCAATTTTCAAGCGCGGCGGCAGCGGGATCGGCTGCCTGCTGTGCCAGCAGATATGTGGTTTGCCTTGCTGCAGCAACTCAGGGTCGTAGAAATTCTCTGAGCCATCAGCACTGAAGATGATCGAGTCGCGCAGGCGTGCCATAGCCCGTTGCCATTCGCTCTCGCGCACACGCCCTTCAGGCTTCAGACCCTCTGTGAAGGCGCGGGTGAAGAGATCGCGGATGAACTGCGGGTAAATCCGCCAATATATGATGGCGTTATCGTGCCAGCCCGGCACAGGTCGATTTGAGGAATTGTTCGGGTCAAAAATGAAAACGGGGTTTGTGCCATATAGCTTCTGCATGGCGGGCAGATCGAAACAGTGGATATTGTATTCCTGCTCACCATTCAGCGGATGACTGACAAACAATAAGTGAAACAGCAAGACAGCTAAAGAGTACAGGTCGGTCTCTGCAGAGGGTGTTGCCTCGCCGCGTACGATCTCAGGTGCCATGAAATACGGTGTGCCCATCACAGGCGCTGAACTGCCATTCGTACAGACGTTGTCATTATCCACAATGCGAATCTCGCCTGTATTGGGATCAAACAGAAAGTTGCTGAGCGAGATATCGTGGTATGCCCAGCCTTGGCTGTGCAATTGGCGATAATGGTGTGCCAATTCGAGGCAGGCTGTGCAGATTGCACGAAACGACGGATTAATCGCACCTTTCATCAGCTCAATTGGGCTTTTGAAGCGCGGTTCGAGCAGGGGCATGAGATAGCCAAAGGTGCTACCATCAGGTGCTGTGACAAGGTCAAGAGGCCAAATGAAGCGGTCGCTGGGCGCGCCGCGATTGATCAAGTGACTCAAGTTGTTGCGCTGTGTGGGCGTGGCAAAGTGCGGAAAGTACCATTTCAGCGCACGTTGCTCAGTATCGTGCTTGACTAAGTACACTTCGCCTTGCCCGCCGCTGCCCAGCAAGCGTTCCACACGCCATTCAAGCCCTGTGTTCGCAGATGTCAACAGTGTGCCATTTGAAAGCATGTCTATCTACCTTTCCGTTTCAGCTATGCTCGTTGAGGCAGCGTTCCACATCAAGCCGACCGCGATATCATCGCCGCTCCCGCGTTGCGTAGCCTCTTCTAGCCAGCTTGACAAATTTTCTTTGACGTATTCCCAGCCCTCTCGCTGAATCAAGTGCAATATATCTGAGCCAACCTGCAGGAAGTCTTCATCGCTCCTGAACGAATTGGCGTAGCCGTCGGTCGAGAGCATGATCAAGGCAGGTGGCTGGGTCAGTAACTCCAGATGCACAGAAGCGTATAGCCAAGCGTTAGGCTGCTGTGTGCGCTGATCCACCATGCACAGTGAGTGTGTCTCTTCAGCGATCAGATCAGCATTTCTGACAACAGGGCGGCTGACGTTACCATCAGCCTCCACACGCAAGATATCGCCATCGCCCAGCTGGAAGTAGAGTATGTAGCGCTCGGTGGCAAGCACGGCTAAAAGCGTACTGCCGTAGGCGCGCAGCAAGGTCGGCAGCGGTAACTCAGCCTGCTGAGCCTGTTTGGCGCGCTGGCGCACGTCTTTAATCCAGCTATGAACGATGCGGCGCGCTAGTTCCTCACGGGCATAGCGTTGCACGCGCTCTAGTGGCTGATCTTGCACACGCAGCACAAAATACAACAGCTGGCTGACAGCTGCCTCCACAGCCTTTTTTGAGCCTTCTGCGCTATTTGGACTGTGTTGGCTGCCATGCCCGTCGGCTACAGCAACCACACACCCGTATTCTGAGCTAGCGCTCTTTTGACTGTCTTGACAGATGCGCCCTTCTCTGCGATGCTGACTGCCTGTTACACTCTGTGCATAGATTTCCCAATTGAGCTTAGGCGCAGGGCGCTCTACCATACGCTATTCCCTGATTGAGGCGGCACATTCTGGACAAGATTGACCTGCAAGCTGTTGCCTCTAGCACCTGCAATCTGGCTAGGCGGCGCACTAGCATTTTGCACCACCACTGTAGATGCCCAACGGATGTACTTGGCAAGGTCTTCTGCGTTATTTGCCTCAAGCGGCTTAAGTTCGCTGTGACCAATGAACTTTTGCAGCACGTTGCGATCACAATCGCGCCCAATGGCAATGGCAAGGCGGATAGCTTTTTTACCCCACGACTCGTTCATAAATGCCGCTAAGCCGCCCTTGAAATCATCAGTCGGTTGTCCATCTGAGAGCAAGATCACCACAGGCGGCAGAGCGCGCTCATCCATAGGCGGGATGCGCAGCTGTTTTGCCACTTCGCGTAGGGCTGCGCCCATGTCGGTCTGTCCATCAGTGCTCAAATCCGTCCAGTTGAACTGCTCCACGGGCGTTCTCGTGGCGATCCAGCGCGTGCCATTGGAGAAAGCCAACACATGCACATACAGCTAAGCATGCGGATTTTCTGCGGCAACACGGCGCATCTCAGGCAATGCCTCCTTTGCCGCAGTGTTGAGCGCTTGAATCTTATCGCCGGACATTGAGCCTGAGCAATCAACTACCCAGAAAAAGTGCAACGGACGGCTGGCAATCGCGCCACCAGGACGTGACATACTACACACTCCGTTTAATTTCTTGGCTTTTAGTGAGTGTAGCTAATAGGCAGATATTTGTCAAGTCATTTCCAGCAAGTCTTTTAAGTAACGGCTACAGCTTGTCTCGTAACGACATCTTGGCAAGTGAGAGAGGTATCATTCGATTAATCAGCAGGCTTACCGAACTTTATTGAGAATATCAGCTTGGGAGGTGGTAGCTGTGCTAACGCTGCGCGAGCCTACAATCACTAGGGCGCACGGCTCAGGAATTGACCTCGCTTAGTATAACACGTTTGGCAGGAATCTGGCTTGAATTTGCGTGGCTGCAGCTTTGATATGTTGTACAACGCCTAAAATGCTATACAATTCAGAGGCGAAATGCAGTTCAAGGATGAGGCACGCTTGGAAAAACCTGCCATTTTCACGCCGGCACCCGTTATGGCGCTATGGCGCACTTTGCCTGCTTGGTTGCGCGGCTTGATCCGCACCATGCGCCCCAAGCAGTGGACGAAAAACCTCTTTGTTTTCATCCCGATCCTCTTTGATCGGCAACTGGGGCAGCTAGACGCTCTTACGCACGTCTGTATCGCCTTTGCGCTCTACTGCCTGATGGCGAGCGCTGTGTACATACTCAATGATATTGTGGATGTTGAACGCGATAGGCTGCATCCGAAGAAAAAGCATCGCGCTATTCCTTCCGGGCAGTTGCCCATGCCCATTGCGATCTTTGCAGCAGTCAGCCTGCCGATTGTGACGCTGATCGGCGCGCTGTTCGTGAGCGTGCCACTCGCCCTGGTACTGATCGCCTATTACACCAAAGACCTCGCCTACTCGTTCTATTTGAAGAATGTAGTCATTATTGACGTGATCACTGTGGCAAGCGGCTTCATAATGCGCCTGATCGCCGGCGTAGTTGTGATCAACGTCACCAACTTTTCGCCATGGCTGTATGTCGTGGTGGGCGCTTTGGCGCTCTTTTTAGCGGTCGGCAAGCGCCGCCAAGAACTGCTGATGTTAGCGGAGGCAGCGCAGGATGTGCGCGCCACCTATAAAGACTACAACTTGCCGCTGCTAGATGACATGCTGCGCATGGTGACCAGCGCTACGCTGATCAGCTATACGTTCTACACTTTTGAGGCGCGCACGAACTTGACGGGCAGTCTGATGTTGCTGAGCGTGCCATTCGCACTTTATGGCATGTTCCGCTACCTCTACTTGATCCATGTAAGAGGGGAGGGTAGCGCGCCTGATGAGTTGCTTTTCAAAGATAAGCCACTGCTGATCACGGTCATCTTGTTTGTGCTGGTAGTCGGCGCGTTGATCTACTTGCCGCCTTGGCTGGATCGCATTTTGTGAGCTATGCACACCTACAGCGCGCCCGCAAAGATCATCCTTTTTGGCGAACATGCAGTCGTCTATGGTGAGCCTGCCATTGCAGCGCCTTTCAGAGCCTTGCAAGCACAAGTGACCGCGACGCCCGCGCCACACGGCAGCGGACTGAGCATCATTGGCGCCGCCAGTGGCGTGACCCTGCACGTCTCGCTTGCCAACGATACACCTGATAACGCGCTGATCTACGCAGCACAGCTTGTTCTAAGGGCGCTAGACAAGCCGCCGCCCGATCTCACGCTTGAGCTACGTTCAGACATCCCTATTGGCGGCGGATTCGGGAGCGGGGCTGCAGTTAGTGCGGCGCTGATGCGTGCGCTCAGTGCTGCGCTTGGCACACCGCTCTCAGGTGAGGCGCTCAACAGCTTGGTCTACCAAGTAGAACAGCTGCATCATGGCACGCCAAGCGGTATTGATAACACTGTGATCGTCTATGATCAGCCCGTCTATTTTGTGCGCGGCAAGCCGCCTCTGACCTTTCGCGTCGGCGCGCCTTTGACCTTCCTAGTGGCAGATACAGGCGTGAGCGCCTCCACACGCGAGACCGTCGGCGACGTAAGACGGCTCCATAACCGCGATCAAGCGCACTATGGCGCGATCATCGCTGAGATCGGCGCGCTGGTGCGCAAAGCACGGACGCTGATCGAATCAGGTGGCGCTTGCGAGGAACTGGGCGAGCTGATGAACGCAAATCACGCCTTGCTGCGCGCCCTGAGCGTCTCATCAGCCCAACTTGACCATCTGTGCGCTGTGGCGCGGAGTAGCGGCGCTTACGGTGCCAAGCTGAGCGGCGGCGGGCGCGGCGGCAGCTTAATCGCCCTGACTGAGCCTGATCTCGCGCCCTCTGTTGCATCAGCGCTGCGCGAGGCGGGCGCCGTTCAGACGTGGCTCATGCGCTTGGAGTGAGGCCGGAATGCTCACTTTTCTGAAGCTGGGCGGCTCTCTGATTACGGATAAACGCGGCGAACAGGCGTATCGAGCTGAGATCATGGCGCGCACAGCCGCTGAGATCGCCCAAGTCTATACGCCCGATCATCCGCTCTTAATCGGGCATGGTAGCGGCTCATTTGGGCATGTGACGGCACAAAAATACGGCACGGCGCAAGGTGTGCGCACGGCGGCTGAGTGGCGCGGCTTCGCCGAGGTGAGTCTGGTGGCGCGGCGGCTGAACAGTTTAGTCTTGGAGGCGCTCAGTGCCGCAGGCTTGCCGATTCTCGGCTTTCAGCCCTCTGCCTCAGCGCGCTGCCGCAATGGACAGCTAGTCAGTATGGAAAGTGAGCTGATCAGCCGTGCGCTCACACACGGACTCGTGCCATTGGTGCATGGCGATGTCGCTTTTGATGAGGTGCGCGGCGGCACGATCATCTCCACAGAGACAATCTTTTTCTACCTTGCTGAGCGTCTGCAGCCGACGCGCATCCTGCTCTTGGGCGAGACAGAAGGCGTCTGCGACTTAGACGGGCGAGTCATTCCGCGCATCACGCCGCAGAATTTTCCGCAGATTGCAGCAGCGCTGCGCGGCGCAAGCGGCGCCGATGTCACAGGCGGCATGGCGGCAAAAGTGCAGGCGATGTTAGCGCTGACCGAGCGCGTGGCAGGCTTACAGGTACAGATTCTGGGCGCGGGTGAGGTGGGTCAAATTGCAGCGGCATTGCGCGGCGACTCGACGCTTGGCACGTGCATCGCCGCACAGTAGCGCGACAAGTGATTAGAAGAAAGTCTCGCTGCGGAAGCTCTCTAGCAACATCTGGGCGCGTGACGGGTGATCGGTGAAGTAAGCCGCGTTAGGATTTTCCAGAAAGTCGCTGTAGCCTTCCATCTCAAGATGATGATGGTCGCTAATATGATTGAAGCCCATTGTCCAATTGGGGAAGGAACGCACAAGGATCGGCGCTTTGTAGACCTGCAACACATCGTGATGGCGCGGATCCTTGGCGATCTCAGCGAAGAGCCTCTCGACTACTTCCTCATCGCCCTCAAGCGCCTGAATGAAGAAACCGTTGCGATAGAGCAACATGCCCGTCACATTGAGACGCGCATTGTTGGTGCGGCACTCCTCAAGCAGGTCGCGCAGGTCTCGTTCGCTCATCGGGCGCGTGGCAAAGCTGACGTAGACTAGACTGATCAAACTCATAATGTCCCCCTCTATCTTAATGCTTTATCAATTCCATTTTATAGGTTTTCCGATAGAAAATAAAATCTCTACTAGAAAAACATATAACAGAATTCTCTCAAATGCAGCGGTAGCGCCAGTTGGCGTTATCTTGGCACCCTAGGGCGGCGCTGAACCATTGTCAGCCTGCTAAATTTGTGTTTGAATTTTTGGAGAACGTTGAAACATCCTAACCTTCTAGCTGCTGCTGGAGTATAATCGTAAGCGCTAGGTATGTTACGCCGCACTCACTCTGAGGAGACAATCGCCATGGCTGAGAACAAACGCACGCCCATTGAGCCAGTTGAGGCGCACGTCCTTGTGGTTGAAGATAACATGCGCAATTACATGCTGATTGCGCGTCTGCTTGCCCATATGGGCGTCCAGCGCTGCGAGTGGAAGACCTCAGGCTGGCAAGTGGCGCAATTCGCCGATACATTGCCGCGTGTTGACCTGATCCTGATGGACATCCACTTGCCTTATGAAGACGGCTATCAGGCGCTGCAGAAGGTGCGCGCCAGTCCGCGCTTGCGCAACACGATGATCGTGGCGATCACGGCGGATGCTAGCGAAGAGCAGATGCGCCGTGCGCGTGCGGCCGGCTTTGACGGCTTTCTGGGCAAGCCCATTGACCCTGACCGCTTCCCTGATCAGATTCGGCGCATTTTGAGCGGCGAAGGCGTCTGGGAGTACATGTAGACGGTCAGGGCAAGGCTACTTAGCGCCAGCTCCACACGCCGATCACGCCGTCTCCAACTTTCCGCACTGCGCCGCTTTCCTCCGCTGCGACTATGCGTACTTCGGCCGTGCTACGCTCAACCAGCAAAGCCCCATAGGCAAGATAGCGCCCATCCGGCGACCAAAAGCTATGGCTGCGTGCAAACTGCTCAAAAAAGTTCAGGAAGTAGATCATCTCTCGCGTGGGCGTGAAGCTATCGAGCGGATATTCAGCGCCCGTCGCCACCTCTAGGATGTACCATGTCAGCTGGAGTTGCTCTGCTTGCTGCAGATCGTCCGCGCTATGTCCATTACCGCTGAAGCTGGTTGAGCGCGTGGCAGCAGGGCGGCGCAAACTCAAAAAGGCGATCTTATCGCCCTGCGGCGACCAGAAATGTGCCACGGTCTGCCCAATTTGGCTGCTGGCAACCACTGTGCCGCTGAGAGCGTCTAGCACCTGCAGCGCGCCGAAAGCTGAGGTGACCGCTACCTGTGTTCCGTCGGCGTTCCAAGCGAATGCCAGTGGTGCAGCTTGATCGCTCAGCAAGGTGAGACGTGCATCGCCCTCAGCGATCACCAGATCGCTCAATTCAGGATCACTAGCGCTCTGCACTGCGAACAGCAAGCGCTCATCGCCTGCCACAGGCGACCACATCGGCGCTTGAAAGCTGCCTGAGAGATCGGGCAACGTCATCTCAACGCGGTTAGACGCCACGTCGTACAGCTCCAGACGCCGCCCGAAGCGATGCCAGAGCATCCGCTTGCCGTCGGGCGCGAAGCTGTAGTAAAACGGCGCGCCACGCGCCACCTCAATCACTTCAAACGTCCCGTCGCTATCTCGGATCAGGCGCACGCCCAGCATGTTGCGATCGGGTGGCGTGTAGAGCAGCGCCAAATCGCGGCAATTGCCCGCTGGACAATCCTCAGGCGCCCAATAGGCGTAGGTCAGTATCTCTTCCTGTGAGCTATAGGCGACCTGATAAGGCGCGCCTGCTTGGACATCCTCAACTACGAACATGCGCAGCGAGTACGGATCGGCGCGCTCCACGCTCACGCCAAAAAACGCCAAACGCCCATCTGTAGACCACGTCGGCATCTGATAGACCTTTGTGCGTCCGTCGGCATCGGTTGTGAGCGGGAACGGATTGGTGCCGTCAGCATCGTAGATGATCAGGTTGCCGCTAAGATCGATCACTGCCAACATGCTGCCTGCTTTCTCTTGTGCGCTCACAGTCAGCGGCAGCAGCAGCGCCGCCAAAAGCGCGGTTATCAGCTTATGAAGCCACTTACGCATATGCCACACTCTCTTTCAAAAGCGATAATCAAGATATTCGTGGCATATACGCACTTGTGGCAAATTCTGAGCGCCTCAAGTGCGATAATGACCGTTGATGCTGACGTAGTCATGGCTCAGATCGCACGTCCAGAGCGTCGCTTCTGCGCCGCCAAGCCCAAGATCGAGCCGTACGCTCAATTCGCGCTGCTGGGCGTGCAGCTTGGCGCGTGCTTCATCATAATTGAGTGGTGCGCCGTCTGCCACCAGCTGAAAGTCGTTATACCAGAGCGAAAGGCGTGCGGGATCGAGCGGCACGCCCGCCCGACCTGCTGCAGCTAGAATTCTGCCCCAGTTCGGATCGCCGCCATAGAATGCCGTCTTCACAAGGGCGGATGTGGCTATCACATTGCCGATTTGGCGCGCCTCAGCGACGCTGCGCGCCCCCGTAATGTGCAGTGTGATAAACTTAGTGACGCCCTCACCATCGCGCACAATTGCCTGCGCAAGCTGTGTGCATAGTTCGGTCAGCATTGCCTCAAAACGCGCCCCGTTCTGCTCATCTACCGTGACGCCGCTCACGCCGTTCGCCATCACCAGCACAGTATCGTTCGTACTCATGTCGCCATCTACCACAATGCAGTTGAACGAACGATCGACGGCGCGGCGCAACATCGCTTGCAGCAGATCAGGCGCAATGTAGGCGTCTGTGGCAATGACACTCAGCATAGTCGCCATGTTGGGCGCGATCATGCCCGCGCCTTTGGCAATCCCGATCAACGCTGCACTGCCAAACGTCCCATAAGCGAGTTTGGGCTTGGTGTCGGTTGTCATGATGGCGCGTGCAGCCGCTTGCCATGCCTCAGGTGCGTCGCTGAGCTGCTCAGCCAGCTGCTGAATGCCCGCCTGCATACGCGACATCGGCAAATGTGTGCCGATCACGCCTGTGGACATCACCAAGACTTGCTCTTTACGGCAACCGAGCGCCTCAGCCGTCCACGCAGCACACTGGGCGGCATTCGCCAGACCGCGCTCGCCCGTGCAAGCATTAGCAGAGGCAGTGTTGATCAGCACGGCGCGAATGGCACTCGGCTCAGCAGCAAGGTGCGCCTGATCGAGCAGCACAGGCGCCGCCTTGACCAAATTCGTCGTAAAGACAGCAGCCGCGGCGCAATCCGCCTCGCTTGCGATCAGCGTGAGGTCGGGGCGCGTCGGCTTGCCGAAATGCGCGTAGAGTCCCGCATCAAGCGCGCCCAAGCGAAAGCTGCGCAAGGGCGGCAGATCAGTTGGCAATGTTTCAAGATGCATGGTCACCTATTCGATATCAATGCGTTTGATGTCGCTCACGTTGATGCTACGGCTGCGCTCTAGGATTGAAGTGAGGATCAGCTTGGCAAAGCGGAAGAAATCTTTCATCTGGTCAATGCGCCCGACGTAATAGTTGGCAAGGGCCTGATCCGCTTGATCCATGTTGGGAATTGCCTCGCGCAGGTGCTGAATGTTGCCCTCCAGCACATCTAGCGCCTGATTCACGTCGCGCAGCTCACGGGCGCCCAGCACATTGGTCAGAATCTTCCAAAAGTCCGACTCCGCCTCATAGAATTTGCGACGGTCGCCGCGCACCCAGACCTCGCGCACCACACCCAGATTCTCCAGCATCCGCATATTCATGCTGACGCTCGCCTTCGAGACGCTCAGATGCTCCACCAGATCGTCAAGGCTCATCGGCTCCGGGCTGAGCAGCAAGGCGCCGTACATCTTGCCGATCACGCGGTTATAGCCGAAATAATCGGCTAACTGCCCTAGCCCTTCCAACATGCTATCGTTAACCGCTTGTAAACTCGGATGCAACGGACGCCCCGTGCTGCTCATCGGGCGACTTTCCTCACCATGCCCATTCGGCGACTCGCTCATCGTCCTCTACCTTTCCCGATACACACTGATGACGGCTAAGAGCGTAGCATGAGGCGTGCTACGCGGCAAATCAGCTTTCTTTCAACAAGCCGAGATGTCCCAGCAGCGCGTCTATGCCCAATAGGTAGCTACGCCACCCGAAACCGCAAATCTGTCCCACACAGACCGCCGCCAAATACGAATGATGGCGGAACGGCTCACGGGCGTGGATGTTCGAGAGATGCACCTCAACAGCTGGCAGACCCGTGCCGCTGATAGCATCGCGCAGCGCGATAGAAGTGTGCGTATAGGCGCCAGCATTGATCACCAGTCCAGATGCCCACGTGCGCGCCTCATGGATCGCGTCTATCAGGGCGCCCTCGTGATTGCTCTGGAAAGCGCGCAGCAGTGCGCCGCGCTGCGCTGCGTGCTGCTGCGCACGCGCCTCGATCTCAGCAAGGGTCAAGCTGCCGTAGATTGACGGCTCACGGCTGCCCAGCAAGTTCAGATTCGGTCCGTTCAGCAGCAAGATTTGCGGTTGTTCGCTCATGATCTTAAGATACACCTACACAGGGCATTTTCCGCTCGGCTCAAAACGGTAGATGTGCGTGCCGCCCATGCGCCCGCCCGTATCGTAGATGCGGCAAAAGTAGCGCCCAAGCACCTCTGCCCGACTCTGCCACAGCCACGCCCACTGATCAGGCATGACCATCAGCCAGCGCACGTCGCGCTCGCGCATCAGCGCGTAGATCGCCTCCGGTTGATAGAAGAGCGGCACGATCTCAGGCGTCACTAAGCCCGCCACGTCTAAAATGGGGCGATTGGCGAAAAAACCGACCGCGCCAATATCATGCACGGCAAGTAGCTCCTCAGGCGGCACATTTTCACGCAGCCAATGCGCCGCCGCCACCATCTCCGTGTTGATCATCTGCACGTCTTGGGCGAACACACTCGCGCCGATCAGCGCAAAAAGCGGAAACAGCACCAGACAGAGCGTCGCAAGACTGCGCGCTGCTAGACGCGCTAATATTTTGTGCCGCCGCGCTGCGAAGGTCTGGCTGATGAGGATAGTTCCGCCGACTCCAATGACGATGAACGTCGGCAAGGCAGGAATCACATAGCGCCCGTGCTGATAGTTGGCAGGCAAGCGCAACGCATACAGCACGATCAGCGCAAGCGACCAAATCAACGGCACTAGCACAAAAGGGCGCGCTATCGGCTCATGCCTCCGCCATAGCCACGCTGCGCCGAACGACGCGCCGATGATCAGCGCGATCTGCGCGCCCGCCAAAAGCGGCGTGAGCATCGCCACAAAATTCACAGGGAAGCCACGCGCCAAAAGCGGCGCAAATTGCGCTTGCTTGGCGCTGAAAGTGTTCGGCAAGGGCGAGCCGCTCACGCTCAGATTCAGCAGCAGGTATGGCGCAAGGCACAGGCTGCCGCTCGCCACGACGCCGATCAGCCATGCCGCGGCGCCGCGCCGATCGTGCGTCAAGACGGGCAGCGTGGTAATGCCAATCATGCCCGCCAAAAGCATCCCTTCAGGGCGCGCCGCGATCAGCGCTGCACAAGTCATGCCAAGCGACGCGCCGCCGATCAGCCGCGCCCGCGCCGATAGGTCAGGTTGTAATTGACGTGCTGCCACTTCGCAAGCGATCACTATGAGCGCTGCGAAAAGCGCCGTCTCCATGCCGCTGACCGCGCTCCAGAGCAGGTGCCACGTCAAACATAGCCCGATCCCCGTCCACCAGCCGACGCCGCGCACGCCGCTGAAGAGCCGCTCTGCCAAGCGCGCCCCGAACATTGCCGTGAGCGCGAGTGCCGCCGCGCCCAGCAAAGCTGACCACCACACATACGGCACGTTCAGCCAATAGCCGACTGTCAGCAGTAGCGTGTAGAGCGGTGAAGTTGAGCCGCCGCTTGGCACACCTGCCACAAACGACCACGTGCCTGTCTGTGCAAGATTGCGTGCGTAGGTCTGATGAATCCAAGCGTCATCAAGCGGGAAACCGAGTCCGCTGCTCAGTTGCGCCGCCAGCAGATAGCCTAACGTGCCAATCAGCGCGAGGAGCGCGAAGAAAGCATCGCGGCGGCGCAGATCAGTTAGGCTCACGATCTGCTCCCTGCGTACGGACGCGATAAATACGGACTTTGCCGTCATAATACAAGTGATCGAGGAAAAACGGCACGTCTTGGCGACGCCAGAGCGCCTCCATTGGCTTGGTGTAGTCCTGATCGAGTACGATGTGCGTCACGCCGTAGCGCGCTGCTAAATCCTGAATGACGCTCGGCGGCGCGTTCGGCAAGACGACGCCCATGTTGCCCGTGAAATAGTACAGCGCGGATGGATCGTTGATCATGACAATTGCCTCGCGTGGCAGGCTGAGCGCTTGGTAGAGCGCCCCGCTATTGTTCCATGCATCGCGCTGATTCGAGAATGCCATCAAGCTGAGCAAAATCGCCAAGACTGCCAGCGCGCCGCCAAAGACAATTTTCGCCTGATTCAAGCGCCATTTGCGGCGCGGCGCAAGGTAGACCAGCAGATCGTGCAGTCCGACGGCGCCGAGCGCCGCCCAGAAGGGCATCAGCGCTGCGCCACTATGGAACAAGCCGCCGCGTGCGCCCGGAAAGGTGAAGACGAAGGTCATTAGGATGAACAGCAACGGTGCGTAGAGCAAAAATCCGCTCAGAATCGGTTCACGGCGCTTGCGCCACGCGCCATAGAGCATCAGTGGCGTGAGCGCGATTAGACCCTGCTCACCGATGAAGCGCCCGATGTTCACGCTCAGCGCCCACAGCCTTGACTCAAGGATATTCTCAAGTCCCCAGCTTAAGAAATGTTCAAAGCTGACGCTGGGCGGATAGTTGGCGATCTCATCATAGCTGCGCATGAATGCTGTATCCAAGCCGCCGACGGGCAAAAGCGCGCCCGTGACCGTCAAAGTGCGCAGACACCAAGGCGCCATCAGCGCCGCATAAGCAACCGTACCTGCCACTGCCATCAGCGCGCCTGATCGCAATGGCACGCGCCACAGCGCCACAATCAGCAAGACGATCAGCAGCAGCAGGCCGTCGGAGCGCGTCAAATGCGCGAGCGCTGCGCACGCGCCGCTCAAAACGAACCACGTCCAAGCGCCCATCTTGCGCCCGATGCCCATGCTCAGCAGACTGAGCGCGCCAAAGACTCCGAAAGGCGCAATGGTGGACGTTGTGAACCAATACGGGAAGTAATAGCCGCTAAACATGGTCAGGAGTGCGGCAAGCCACGCGATTCGCCGCGACTTGCCCAACAGCGCGCCCAGCGCATAGCCCAGCACGGCTAACAGCGCGTAAAGCGGCAAGAATGCCAGCTGTGCCGCGCCAAAACTCGCGCCAAACAGGCTCATGCCGCCGAAGGCAATTAGCGATGGCAACGGCTGCCAGTAAAGGTGACTAGGAATCGGCAAGCCTGCGGGCGCGCCAATGTACGTCCAGACCGCAGCATCCGTCATGCCGAGTCCGTTTACCATGCGCTGCGCAGCGTTGTAGTAGTAGAACGCATCTGTGTAGCCGGGGTGATCAATCAGCGCTGCGGCGATCATGCCAATCAGCAGAGCAAGCAGGGCAACTCGCGGCACATCGCGGCGGTAGGCGGGCGCAACGCGGCTGAACAACATGCGCATATCCTATCTGGCAAGCGGGCACACGCCGATTATAGCGCAGACTTGCTCAGGCGGAATTGCTTGGAGACTGCTCAAAAGGTGCGTTGCCGCTCTGGTTATCTGTTTAATTAGCAGTTTTATCTTGCTTATTTGATTGACTTGTAATGCTAAGCGCTGTACAATAACCTGTGTCGTAGGCAATTAGTCAGGATAACTACCCAATGCTTAAGAAATACAGTCTAGTAGCGATCTTTATCGGATTGTTATGGCTAACTTCAGTTGCTTTGTAGCCCTCTGTTGATACTCTAGCGCAAAGCAATACGCCCACGCCGCCGCCGTTATTTTTCATCCCTACTGCCACGCCGCTCCCCACGCCCACGCTCTCGCCCAGCCAGATTGTAGGCGCGCTGGGCAACTACAGTCTGCAGCCCACTGACCTGCCCGGCTTCACGCCCGGCAAGGGCAACGGCGTGTACTCGCTAGATGAATGGGCGAAAGCCATCTCGGAGCTGTACCCTGAACAGTCCATCGTTGCTACCTCGCTCACTGCGCTATATCGCACCTACGGTGTTGTCGGAGTTAGCGTTGCTGAGTACTTCACGCAGCCATGCGTCGGTCAGGTGATCTTCGGACTCAGCACAATGGTACATGGTCTGATCAGCCAGACAAATGTGCAGTCTCTCACTAACGACCCGAATCTAGCAGGTCTCTAAGCAGGACTCTATAACTGGACTCAGACTAGGCTAGAAGGCGTGACAGGCAGGACGTACACGGCGCCCGTCAGCGCAGAGCTATGCAGTGTGCCAAGCACACAGTACGTCCTTGAGTTCCCGGTTGACCGCCTGCTGATCATTGTCAGCGTCTACGCACCTAACACGACTGATCTATCGCTCGTGGCGGCGACGCTACGCAACTTAGCGGGCGTGGTTGAGCAGCGTGCGCAGCCCGTCAACACGATCATCGCTGCAGCGCCGACTAAAACACCTGAGCCCACTTTCACGCCCACGCCCGTCGGTCTCAGCCCGCTGGCTGATCCAAGCGACCCAACGCGCCTCCATCCGAACTGGCGGCACTTGGCTAACAAACCCGGCGAGGACTCCTACGCACTGAGAGCAAACAACTCAGTCGCTGTCATCTCGGCACCGAAAAGCATCTCATTCATTTGCCATCGCTACAGAGGTAATTTTGAAGTGACTGCACGCTACACACTTGGCGAACACAGAAATTTTCTAGGCGCAGGAATAGGTGTGCAAGACACTCAAAGTGCTGCATGGTTTTTTATAATGTTCTGGGATAGCGATAATTGGGTGAATGAGGATTGGTGGATCCTGACAGGTGGTAGGTCAAACACAAATCAATCTATTGCGAGACTAAGCTGGGATATGGATCGGCGAAGGGCGTACTCCAATCAGTGGTTCCTGAGAATTGTGCGCTCTGCGAATAGCGTCTTCTCTGCGTACTCTAGCAGCGATGGCGTCCGTTGGCGCACAGAGCGCGAGGATGTTGTCGTCACCATGCTGAGTGAAGAAGTTGATATCTGCCTTTACTCGGAATCGGGACGAGATGCTGAAGGCTTCGTGGCTACTTTTGACCGCATCGAGCTAAAACCGCGCTAAACGCGCCACTTCTGCAGGCGGAAGGCTCACTTCCGCCTGCTTTTCTCTCTGCTGCTCATCATCTTGCTTGCTGCAGGTGGCTCATCACGCCTTTAGGTCATTCTGCATAAGCAGCTGCTATAATTCAAGGTATGGGCTGCGCACCTTTGCCTTCCGCAGCCTGTGAGCATCCGACATCGCAAGGGACTGTGTGACAATGCAATTACGCGAACTTGTGGCGCGCATTTTTGGCGGCGCGCAGCCGAGCGCTAGTCCGCAAGAGGCGGCGCTGCGCCAAATTTTGAACGAGGCAGAGGCGCTGCGCCGTGCGCGTCAGCCTGAGCAGGCACTCGCACGCTACCGCGAGGGACTGGAACAAGCGCGTGCCGAAGGCTTGACGCACGTGCAAGAGGTCTTTTTGGGGCAGATGGGCGCGCTGTATACCGAGTGGGGCAAATTTGATGAGGCTGAGGCGGCTTTTCAAGAGGCGCTAGAGCTTGCCAAGCGCGCTGAAGCGCCTTTCAGACAGGCGCGTGCGCTGCTGAATCTTGGCGCCTATCATTTGAAGCGCGGCGCACTAGAGGCGGCGCAAAAGTTCCTTGAAGAGGCGCTCTCGCTGGGCAGGCGCGCTAACGATACAGCGACCGTCAATCTAGCTCTGGGCAACCTCGCCGATGTCTACTTGAGGCAGGGCAATGCCGGCTACGCGCTGCGCTTGCTCAAAGAAATCTTGCCACAGGCGATGCAGAGTCCTCAGCAGGCTGCTTGCATCTTAGGGCGCACGGGTCAGACGCATTTGCACGTCGGTGAGGCAGATCGCGGGCGCAAACTGTTAGCACAAGCCATTCGCATGGCGGAGCAGCAGAATCAGCCCGATCAAGAGCTGATGTGGTCATGCGTGCTTGCCGATCATCTCTACCGCGAGGGGCAATACGCTGAGTCGTTGGCGTTTTGGGTGCGTGTGGAGGAGCTGAAGGAGCGCGTCCTGACTTTGCCGCATGAGTACGATCCGCTCACCAGCCTTTCGCAGCGCGCCAGTGCGCATTTGCGGCTTGGTCATTATGCCGATGCAGAAAAATTGGCGCGTGCAGCGCTTGAATCGGCGCGTGCAGCAGACGATACCGCAGCTGAGGTGAACGCGCTCATGATTTTGGGCAACGTGCAGCGCGCTCAGCGCAATTACGCCGCCGCTATTGAGACCCTGCAGCGCGCCATTGACCTGCAGCCCGAAGCGACCAGCGCGGAGCGCGTGCGCGCCATGATCACGCTTGGCAGCTTGTACCAAGAGCAGGGCGATAATGAGCGTGCGTTTGCGCTCTTTGAAGAGGCGCTCACGCTTGCCAGCGCCGATCCTGATCATCGTGAGGGGCGCGCTGCCGCGCTGCGGCAAATCGGCGCGTTGCTGCACAAACAGGGCAACAATCAGGCGGCACTTGAGAAATGGACAGAGGCACTCTCGATTTTTGAGGCAAGCGGCGATCATGCGCAGGCGGCGCGCACTCTGTGCGATATCGCGGCTGTGCGCCGTGCGCTCTCTGGTATCACGGCGGCTATGCCTGATTATGAGCGCGCTACTGTGCTGCTCAATCACGTGCGCGATGCCGCGACGCGCGGTTTTGTCCTTTCAAACGTGGCAACGCTCTACACGGACTTGGGCGAGGCAGAGACAGCGAAGTCGTTTTATGAGCAAGCGCTCAAGATTGCGCGTGAGTCGGGCAATCGGCGGGCTGAGAGCGTGCGCTTGGGCAATTACGGCTGGTTTCACGTCATGACGGGTCAGCCGCGTGAGGGCGCTGCGATGCTTGAGTCGGCACTGGCGATCAGCCGCGAGTTGGGCGATTCGCTCTTGATCGCTGTGCAGTTGAGCAATTTGGCGCAAGCACACCACGAATTAGGCGATTTGCAGAAGGCAGAGCAGCTCTATCGCCAAGCGCTCAGCACCATTGAGGCTGATGATCTTGAGAGCAAGCGCTGGCGCGCAGTTTTTCAGTCGAATTTGGCGCGTACTCTGACTGCGCAGCGCCGCTATGCTGAGGCACGGACGCTCTTAGAGGCTGCTTTGCCTGTCAGCCGTGAATTGGGCGATCAAGAGGCGGTAGCGCGAGCGCTTGTGCGGCTCGGTGAGATACATCTAGCGGAGGGCGACTCCGCCGAGGCGGAAAAACTGGCCCGCGAGGCGGAAATTCTCTCGCGCAAGCTGGGCTATCGCAAGGGGCAGGCAGATGCGCTCTGGCTGCGGGCGCGCCTTGCCTCCGAGAGCGATAGGGTCAACCTTCTGAACGAGGCAAAGCGTCTCTACACTATCCTGCGCGATCCAATGGTAAATTCAGTGGCGCGTTTGCTCGGCGAGTGACGCGCCTCTCCCATTCCTCCTGCCCAATGTGCTGCACATTGGGCATTTTCCCCAAGCCTGCCTAAAATTAGGTTGAGTCGCGGCAGGTGGCATGAAATCTCACCATTCACTCATCCAAAATCTCTCACGCCAATTTGCCAAAACTTTGTCTAATGCTCACAATTGGACTTATACACGCAATTAGTAAGGTTCACGGGACATATGGCACGCATCATTGTGATTGGCAGCGGCTTTGGCGGTCTGGGCGCGGCGATTCGGTTGGCAGCGCGTGGACACGACGTTCACATCCTCGAAAAGCGCGATAAGCTGGGCGGTAGAGCCTACGTCTACGAGATCAACGGCTTCAAATTTGACGGCGGTCCGACGGTCATCACAGCGCCCTTCATGTTCGACGATCTGTTCGCCGCTGCAGGGCGCAAACGCGAGGATTACATCCAATTTGTGCCGCTCGATCCGTTCTACCGCATTTACGATCACAACAAGCGCTATTTCGACTATAACGGGGACGAATCCTTCATTCTCGATCAAATTGCGCGCTGGAATCCAGAGGATCGAGAGGGCTATCAGCGCTTCATGCGCACCACGAAGGCGATCTTCCAGAAAGGCTTCATTGAACTGGCAGATAAGCCGTTCCTGCACCTGTGGGACATGATCAAGGTTGCGCCCGACCTGATCAGGATGCAGAGCTACTTGAGCGTCTACCATTATGCGGCGCAATTCATCAAAGATGACTTCCTGCGGCGCGTTTTTTCGTTCCACCCGCTGCTGATCGGCGGCAACCCATTCGATGCGCCCTCAATCTACGCCATGATCCACTATCTGGAGCGCGAGTGGGGCATTCACTATGCCATAGGCGGCACGGGCGCAGTGGTCGCGGCATTGGGCAGGCTCTTTGAAGAGCTAGGCGGCACAGTCACGCTGAACGCTGAGGTCAAAGAGATTCTGGTGAATGGGCGTAGGGTCACGGGCGTGCGTTTAGCAGATGGCACGGTCTTACAGGCAGACGCGATTGTCTCTAACGCGGATGTCGCCACCACCTATCGCAGCCTGATCCCTGAGCAGCATCGCCGCAAGTACACCAATCGCCGCATTGAGCGCTACAAGTACAGCATGTCGCTGTTCGTGATCTACTTCGGCACCAAGCGGCGCTACCTCGATAGCGGCTTAGTCCATCACAACATCATCCTGAGCGAGCGCTACAAGGGTCTGCTGGAGGATATCTTCAAGAAGAAGCGCGTGGCAGAGGATTTCTCGCTCTACTTGCACATGCCGACAATCACCGATCCAAGCATTGCGCCTGAGGGCTGTGAGAATTTCTATGTCCTCTCGCCTGTGCCGCATCTGGGCAGTGGCACCGATTGGACACAATACGCCAAGCCCTACCGCGACGCGATCATGCAGTTCCTAGAATCGGAATACCTGCCCGATCTACAGGCGAACATCATCGCTGAGCATTACATTGATCCGCTGCACTTCCGCGATGTGCTGGGCAGCTACTTGGGCTCGGCTTTCTCAGTGCAGCCGATTTTGCTGCAATCGGCGTGGTTCCGTCCGCACAACCGCTCAGAGGACTTCGAAAATCTGTACTTCGTAGGCGCAGGAACTCATCCGGGCGCCGGACTACCGGGCGTGCTATCCTCTTCAATCATCGTTGAAAACTTGATCGGCGACGCCCTAGAGACGCGCCGCGTGCAGCCCGTCATGAAGCCCGTGAGCGCCTAGTCAGCAACGAAAGGTGAGGCTATGCAGGTAGAACTACCGACCAATAATTGGGAATATCGCTTGCTGGTGCATGCGCTTGAGGCGCTTGAGAGCCATACCGCTCATAGTGCTACGCAGCATAATGAAAGCCTGCTTGCGGCATCCTACGCTTACTGTGAGTCTTTAACGCGCCTGTATAGCCGCACTTTCTACATGGCATCGGCACTTTTGCCCTATCCCAAGCGCTGTGCTGTGCGTGCGCTCTACGCCTTCTGCCGCGTGACCGATAACATTGTGGATGACAGCCAAAGCCCAGAGCGCGCCGCGCACCTTGAGGCATGGCAACAGACCATCAGCATGGCGCATCCGCCCGCCAGTGAGCCAGTGGCAGTGGCGTGGGCAGATACGCAAGCGCGCTACCACATTCCCAAAGGCTACGCGCTCCAGCTGATCAAGGGCTGTGCGGCTGACCTACAGCCGCGCCGCTACGAGACCTTCGCTGACCTCGCGGAGTACGCTTATGGCGTCGCCTCAACCGTCGGCTTGATGGCGATGCATATCATCGGTTTCTCCAGCGATGAGGCGATTCCCTACGCTGTGAAACTGGGCGTGGCATTGCAAGTGACCAACGTCCTGCGCGATGTGGGCGAGGATTGGCGCAACGGACGGCTGTACTTGCCTCAAGATGAGCTGCGCGCCTTCGGCGTGACCGAACAAGACATCGCTGAAGGGCGGATCACGGAGAATTGGCGCGCCTTCATGCGCTATCAGATTGAGCGCAACCGTCAGTTGTATGCCGAATCGTGGGCAGGCATTGCGCTGCTCAATAGCGACGGGCGTTTTGCCATTGCTGCCGCCGCTGAACTCTACCGCGCCATTCTCAACGACATTGAGGCACATGATTACGATGTTTTTCGCAGGCGCGCACGGGTCAGCACGCTGGGCAAACTGCGCCGCTTGCCGATCATTTGGCGCAAAGCGCGCCGCGCCCGTTTCAACAAGTGATCTTAGGCTCTAAGGCTATCTTTTTACGATGACCTACTTCGGCTTCCTTGCGATCTTTGTGGTATTGCCCATTCTGCTGCTTTGGGCAGTCGCCGTTTGGGATACGCGGCGCGGCATTGGCGTGCCTGCGCACTTTCGCAGCTGGCACGCGCATTGGATCATGCTGGCGCACGTGATCGTCGCCGTCCTCTACACCACGCCTTGGGATAACTACCTCGTAGCGACGCGAGTCTGGTGGTACGATCCAAATTTGGTCACTGGACTGGTGATCTGGTATGTGCCGATTGAAGAGTACACTTTCTTTGTGCTGATGACCCTGCTCACGGGCAGCTGGCTGCTGATGGTCATACGGCATACGCCACAGCAAGCGCCCATGCCGCGTAACGGCGTACGGTTGCGCCAGCTCAGCACTTTGGCAGTGTTCGCCGTCTGGCTCATCTTCGTAGCGATTCTGGTGTTCGGCTGGCGCCCCGGTACGTACATGGCACTGCTGTTCGTCTGGGCATTGCCGCCGATCATGCTGCAGACTGCCTTCGGTGCCGACATCCTGTGGCAGAATCGGCGCGTGGTGTGGCTGACCATTCTACCCATGACGCTTTACCTCTCCGCAGCAGATAAACTCGCCATCACAAGCGGCACTTGGACGATCAATCCTGAGCAGACTGTAAACATCCTGCTCCTGGGACGTTTGCCGCTTGAAGAGTTCCTGTTCTTCTTCATCGTAAACGTGCTGATCACCTTCGGCATGACTTTGGTCATGTCAGTCGAGAGCAAGGCGCGGGCAGCGCGCTATGTTGCGGCGCTGCGCAACCTGTTCAATCGCAAACAGACCGTTGAGATCGGGAGCGAGTAGTCATGCTGGATAACTACATGCAGCTGACCGAACAACAGCGCCGCGAACTCGTGCCAGCTCAGCCGAGCATCTGGCACTTCTACGAGAAACTCTCACGGCGGCTGATCCTATGGAACATCATCAACTTTGGCACAGGCGTGATCCTGCAGGCGTTCACCTCATTTTGGCGCGGAGTCGGCTCGCAGGCAATAGGCTGGAGCGTTGTGAACTTCGCCATTGGCTTTTTCGGTCAAAGAGGCAACGAACGGCGCGCTGCCAAGCCCGACTCGCACATGCCAGAGCGCATGGCTCGTGAGGCGCGCAACATCCGCGCCATTTTGTGGCTGAATGCAGGCTTAGATATCCTCTACATGCTGGGCGGCTGGAGCTGGGCACGGCGTGCCGCACAAACGGGCGGCGCAAACGCTGAATATCAGCGCGGCATGGGCATTGGGATTGTGATTCAAGGCGGCTTGCTCTTCATCTGGGACGTGATCAACGCCCTGCTCGTGCCGCGCTACGAAAAAAGGGACTGAGGTGCTGTGCTGCCACCGATCACTGCCTTTCAAGGCGCCGAACACGCGCCCTTTCTGATGCAAGGCGGCAAAGCGGCAGCGCTGATGGTGCATGGCTTTCCCGGCACGCCTGCTGACGTGCGTCCGCTTGCCGATTGCCTGAATGCGCTTGGCTGGACAGTGCAAGGCATTCTGCTGCCCGGCTTTGGCGCCCAAATCGAAACTTTGCCTAAGCGGACGCACTACGAATGGTCAGCGGCTGTGCGCGAGGCATTGCAGGCGCTGCGCCAAGATCACGCGCCTGTTGTGCTAGTGGGACATTCAATGGGCGGCGCGCTTGCTATGATCGTCGCGGCTGAGCTGCAGCCCGACGCGCTGATCCTGACTGCGCCTTTCAGCAAGATCGAGAACATCCTCTGGGGCATGATGCCCGTCTTTCGGACGTTCTTCCCAGAGGTGCGCCCATTTCGCCTGCTGCGCCTCGATTTTTCCAAGCCTGAGGTGCGCGAAGGCATTCGCAACTTCATGCCCGACGCTGACCTTGACGATCCGCACGTCCAGCAGGCAATCCGCGATTTGCGCCTGCCCATCAGCGTCTTTGAACAGATCAGACAGGTGGGTCAGCGCGCCTTCAATCTCGCGCCGCAGCTGAAAATGCCCGCCTTCATCCTGCAAGGCACGCATGATACGCTCGTCAAGCCACACTTGACGCGCCAGATCGTCTCGCGCTATGGCGGCGCTGTGCGCTACATGGAAGTGCCTGCTGAACACGACATCATCAATCCTCACGCGCCGTACTGGTCACAAGTGACCCACGCCTTGCGCGAATTTGTGGAGCAATTGACATGAGCGTTCTCACAGCACGGTTGCGCAACTTGCGACTAGAGCGCGCTGACCGCCTGCCCTTCGGCTTGCTGATCGGTTGGCTGTTAGCGATGATCAGCCTGCCCGTCTCGCGCTGGACGCTTGGCGATGAAGCAACGCCTGTGGCACTGAGCATCGGTGTGATCTTTCAAGTGGCAGTCGGTGTGACTTTTTTGGCGCAGCGCTGGTCAGCATTGCGGATCGCGCTTACGGCGCTGATCGTCGTAGTGATCGGCTGGGCAGTCGAGTGGATCGGGCATCAAACAGGCTTTCCCTTCGGCTTTTACAGCTACACAGAGCGCCTGCAGCCGCAGTTCGGCGGCGTGCCGCTGCTCATCCCACTTGCATGGCTGATGATGTTGCCGCCTGCGTGGGCAGTCGCCTTCAGCATCACGCAGCCGCTCGCCGAGAAGCCACTCTTACGGCGACTCGCCTTCATTGCAGTGAGCGCGCTCGCCTTCACTGCGTGGGATTTGTTCCTCGATCCGCTGCTGGTCTCATGGGACTTTTGGCGTTGGCAGGAAGCGGGCGCATACTTCGGCATTCCGCTGAGCAATTACGGCGGCTGGCTATTCTCTTCAGCGCTGATGACGGCGCTAACCGCGCCGCGCAGCGATTTGCCGCGCCGTCCGTTCCTATTTCTCTACGGCGCGACGTGGTTCTTCATGACGGGCGGCGTGACGCTCTTCTGGGGCTTGGCGGGCGCAGGGATCGTCGGCTCAGCGGCAATGGGCAGCTTTTTGTTGGCGGCGCTTTGGCTCGGTCGGGAGCGTAAAGCATGAACAGCTGGCTTCTGTGGACAGCCATAGGCTTTCTGCTAGGCGCACTGCCCTTTTCAGTCTGGATCGGCAAGTTGGCACTGCGCAAGGATATCCGCGCCTACGGCGACCATAATCCGGGCGCGACCAACGTGCTGCGCGCCGGCGGCAAGCTGTGGTTTGTGACAGCGCTGCTGCTGGACATCTCAAAAGGCGCGGCGCCGGTCGGCTTGGCACACTGGACGCTCGGCATTCGTGGCATGGAGATCGTGCCTGTGGCACTAGCCCCTGTGTTGGGTCATGCCTTTTCGCCGTTTTTGGGCTTCAAAGGCGGCAAGGCGGTTGCCACTATGGGCGGCATTTGGATCGGCTTGACGCTGATCTACATGCCTGTGGTGCTGATGATCATGCTGGTCTTTTGGTTTTACGCGGTCACGGTCAGTGGCTGGGCAGTTATTTTGACGATCACCAGCGGCTTGCTGTATTTGGTGCTATCAGGCGCAGAACAAGGCCTGATTGCAGTCATGATCGGCTGCTTGCTGATCAGCTTGTACAAGCAGCGCGCCGATCTTGCGCTACCCTTGCGCTTGAGATTGCTAGAACGGCACAATGCTTGAGACGCTCATCACGCTGATCAGCGGCGGCGCGCTGTTCATCTTTGGCATTACGGCGATCAGCAACGTCTTGCTCTTTCCGCGTCTGCGACGCTTGAGTCCGAAAGAGTCGCCATTCGTCTCAATTTTGATCCCGGCGCGGAACGAAGCAGCGGTCATCGGCGAGACCGTGCGAAGTCTGTTAGCGCAAAGCTACCCGCATTTTGAGCTGATCGTGCTAGATGATAACTCCACTGATGGCACGAGCGCAGCTGTATGCACAGCAGCACAGGGCGACTCGCGTCTGCGCGTCTTTAGCGGCGCGCCGCTGCCCGAAGGCTGGGGCGGCAAGAATTGGGCGTGTCATCAGCTGAGCGAGGCGGCGCGTGGGCAGTGGCTGCTCTTCACAGACGCAGATGTGCGCTGGCAGCCAGAGGCGCTGAGCGCGCTTGTAGCCCACATGGCGCGCACACGTGCCGATCTGCTCACAGTCTGGGCAACTCAAATCACGCAGACGTGGGCAGAGCGCCTGATCGTGCCGCTGATGACCTTCGCTATCTTAGCCTACTTGCCGATCATCATGGTGCATTACTCGCCGTGGATGATTTTCGCAGCGGCAAACGGACAAGTCATGCTCTTCAGACGCGAGGCATACCGAAAGGTCGGCGGACATGCAGCCGTGCGCAACAAAGTGGTGGAAGACGTGACCCTAGCGCGCCGAATCAAGGCAATGGGTCTACGTTTGCGCATGTTTGACGGCAACGGGCTGATCAGTTGCCGTATGTATCAGGGCTGGTCAGCCGTGCGCGACGGCTTCGCCAAAAACATCCTCGCGGGACACGGCAACAGCGTGCCATTCCTGCTTCTATCAACCATCTTGCACTGGTTGGCTTACGTCGCGCCGTTCATTTGGTTGCCCTTGAGCGGATTCGCGCCCTTGCCGCTCTGGCTGTGCGCAGGCGTGATCGCGCTGCGCATGTTGACCGCCGCTGCGACCCGTCAACGCCTCCTAGATGCTTTCCTGATGCCGCTCTCAGTCATTTTGATGACGCGAATCGCAGGGCAAGCGCTCTATTGGCGGCTGCGCTACGGCGGCGTGCAATGGAAAGGGCGCACCTTGCGCACAAAAGAGGTCTGACAGGAAGTCTCACATGGCAGAACAGCCAATCGTGATCATTGGCGGCGGCATCGGCGGCTTGAGCGCAGCCATACGCCTTGCCGCAGCAGGCGAGCGCGTCATCATCTTTGAGCAGAACGATAAAGTCGGCGGCAAGATGGGCGAGTGGCGCGCTGAGGGCTTCCGCTGGGATACCGGTCCGTCGGTCATCACCATGCCGCACGTTTTTGACGACTTATTCGCATCAGCAGGCAGGCGCACCTCTGACTACCTGACCCTGCAGCCCGCTGAGCCGCTCACGCGCTACTTCTACCGCGATGGCACCGTGCTAGACGCCACCAGCAACTTGCCGCGCATGATCGCCCAAATTGAGCGGATCGAGCCGCGTGACGTGGAAGGCTATCTAGCGTACCTAGCCTATGCAGCACGCTTGCATCGCATTACGGGCAAGGTCTTCATCTACGATACGCCGCCGACGCCCGCCAGCTTGTTCAAAGTGCCCCTGCGCGACGCCCTGCGCGTAGATGCTATGCGCTCAATGGACGCCGCCATTCGCAGTTTTGTCCGTTCGCCGCACTTGCAGCAGCTGCTGGGCAGATTCGCCACGTATGTCGGCGCGAGTCCGTACTGTGCGCCTGCCACGCTGAACGTGATCGCGCATGTGGAGCTGAACGGCGGCGTGTACTATCCGCGTGGCGGCATTTACGCCATTGCACGCGCTATGGCGCGCCTTGCCGCTGAGCTGGGCGTCGAGATACACACAGGCTGCCCTGTGGAGCGCATCTTGGTGGAAAGTCAGCGTGTGTGTGGCGTGCAGACAGGCAGCGAGCGAATTGCGGCGAAAGCTGTGATCGCCAATGTAGACGTGGCAACGGTCTATGAGAAACTCCTGCCCGCTGAGGCGACCGACGCGGCATATGCACAGCGTTTGTTGCGCGCTGAGCCATCTTGCTCAGGCTACGTGCTGTTGCTGGGCGTGCAAGGGACTCACGAACGCCTTGCTCATCACAACATCTTTTTCACGCAGGATTACCGCGCTGAGTTTGAGGACATCTTCGAGCGCGGCGTGCCGCCTGACGATCCGACCGTGTACGTGGCGATCACCTCGAAGAGCGATCCGCAGGATGCACCTGAGGGCATGGAGAATTGGTTCGTGCTGATCAACGCGCCCGCCCTGAGCGAACGCTACGATTGGGCAAAAAATGCGCCCCGCTACCGCGACCGCGTGCTAGAGACGCTCGCCAAATTCGGCGTGACTCCGCAAATTCGCGCCGAACATCAGCTCACCCCTCTCGATATCGCAAGGCTGACAGGCGCACGGCGCGGCGCGCTCTATGGCATGTCATCCAACACGCCATTTGCGGCGTTTTTGCGCCCGCACAACCGCGCACGGGGCATTCGCGGCTTGTATTTTGCGGGCGGCACGGCGCATCCGGGCGGCGGCGTGCCGATGGTGACGCTCAGCGGCGGCGTGGCGGCGCGCCTGCTGCTTGCGGACTTGGGCAAGCGCGCCTGAGCCAACTCAGCCTTGACAGGCGGCGAAGTCGGGCTATACTAATTGGCAGATTTGGCTCCGTAGCTCAATTGGCAGAGCAGTTGACTCTTAATCAATTGGTTGGAGGTTCGAGTCCTCCCGGAGTCACTCCCCATCAGCTTAAACCTTACTCACCTCTGCCCAGTCAGCGATTGACGAAAAGTCAATTTGCTGATTTTGCCCTTCAAAAAGCGCCTTGTCATGCCTTTTAGGGGCACCTTCGATTGCCGCCCTCTATCGCATTCTGTATTGCCGTGCAGCGCTTCTTTCGCTCTGCGCCTAGACCAGCACGCGCAGGAAGATGACCTGCCCACTCGCGCAGCCCAGCGCGACCACTTCGCCGTTTTGCAGGAAGGTTGCGTCAGTGATCGCGCTCTCCGCATAGAAGGACGCCAGCTCTTCATCGGTCTCTGCGTTGTACAGCCGCAGCACATTCCCGTCCCACTGCAGCAGCCCATTGATCTCAGGCGCAAATCTACTGCCGTGCCATGCGCGCATGAGCTGCTTGAAGCCGTCTTCAAGCGCGTTGTGCCGAGCGAACCATGTATGTAGCGCTTGCATTGATGTATCCGTGCGGATGACATCAATTGGCGTTCTGTTCACCGCCCACAGCCGCAGCGTCTTTCTATCCCACGAGAGCAGCCGCCCGTCGCGCAGCTCCAGCACGCCCTCTACCCCGTACTCATGCCCGCGCAAGGTGGCGAGCGCCGCGCCGCCCGCTGCCCACAGCCGCAGCGTTCTGTCCCATGACCACGAGAGCAGCCGCCCGTCGTGCAGCTCCAGCGCGCCCTCTACCCTGCCCTCATGCCCGCGCAAGGTGGCGAGCTCTGTGCCGCCCGCCGACCACAGCCGCAGCGAGAGCTTTTCCAACTCACTCGATTTCAAGACAGGCTCTGCCAGCCAGCGCCAGCCCGCCCATCCGTAAGCGATTTGATAGTATTCAAACAGATAGACGCACAGCCAATTGCGCGAGGG